>MPNJ01000038.1 GCA_002238965.1 Nitrospinae bacterium bin107
GCTCGCGAGATGGTTGATGGTGACGTCGGCGCCGAGACGCCCGATCAGTTCCGCTCTGTTGAGTCCGAATGCCATTTTGATACTCCTTGAAGTGTAGTGTGGATGATAAAATCGAGGAGCCGGGAATCCTCTCTACCCGACCCCCCGGTTCGCCCTATTCCCTCCTGAACTCCTCCGCCTCTCCTTTCGCCTCGTCGCGGATCACGCGGATCGTGTATGCGTCGAGTCCGAGTTCTGCGAGCAGTTCGTCACTGGTGAACATCTCGATGTCGCAGTCGTTCTCGTACATGGTCGTGCCTCCTCTCGGGTTGTCCCCGGCGGCGGGAGCTGGAGACCGTCTCCCTCTCCCTGCCGGGCATTTGCCCGGCTCCCCGCTTCTCTCCACCTCTCCCGGGAGGACCTCATCCGGTGGCGGACCCCCCACGGCGCGTGAACGGCCTCCGTCCCGACCGGGTCGCACTGGAGACAAACGGGACCGGACGCCGCAACGGTTGCGCCTTGGTCTAGAATTCGGATGGTCGAGGCGTGAGGACAGGGAGACGTATCGAGTGGTGGGATTTCGGGGCAGCGACGTTCTTGTCACAGCCGGTGGGGTTGGTCGTCGGCGCTCTCGCGCTGCCGGCGCCGGGATGCCGAAGACGATGGAGGCCGGGTTGGCTCCGCGCCGTCTGGCGGCCGGGATTGCGCTCACGCCTTCGTCGCTGGTGGCGAGCTCGGCTAGACGACCGTACGGGCATGCGCGGCCCCCCAGCCCGGAGCCCCGGATGCTTCACGCGGGGGAGACGAGTCCGGCCGACGCCCCCCGGCGGCCGAAAAGCCGGCAGTACGTACCCTCGACGGTGGGCCGGCAGCGGAGCAGGGCGGCGGCCCCCCTCTCCCTGGCCGGGTCCGCCCCCCGCCGGCGAGCGGACGGCGGTACGTGCCCGGCGCCCCGCCGGCGTTCACCCCCAGGCGGTGAGCGTCGTCAACGGCGAGGCGTCGGTGACGACCTCGATTTCCTCGCGAGAGAGCTTCTCGAAGGCGAGGCACATGGCGACCTCCTCCCAGGAGTCGAGAGGGCCGTGCTCCTCGCCCGTGGCGAGTTCAACCACGGTGTAGCGCGTCGGATGGATGGGCATGCCCTTGTGCTCGCCCGAGGAGAAATACGATCGGCGGGCGCAACGTTCACATCTCGCAGCTCCGTTCGCCGGTTCCGAGCAGTCCACACAAAGCGACCGGGCCCGCCTGTTGGCGTAACGCGCCCGGCTCGCGGCGTTCTTGCGTGGACGGCGCTTGACTTCTGATGTGGCGCACGAAGCGCACCGGGAAGCCTCCGCTGAGACCTGTCCTCCGCACCGCCCGCACCGCCCTTTCGCTCTCCTGGCAGCGTAGAGCTTTCGCTCATCAGCGCGCCTCGCCTCCCGGCAGGCTTCGCAGACGACGCTGCCCTCCGCCGGAGCAAGCTCGCCGCAGCGGGTGCATAACCCGGCTTCCTTACGCTCGATCTTTTCC
Source organism: Nitrospinae bacterium bin107 (assembly GCA_002238965.1). GTDB lineage: Bacteria > UBA8248 > UBA8248 > UBA8248 > UBA8248 > Bin107. The sequence goes on from MPNJ01000038.1 coordinate 1,492, forward strand.
TTCCTCCTCCTCTCCCGCGCCATGCGACGGCGGCTCTCAGGCTTTCGGCCACCGTAGGGTTCTCCGGCAGTCTTGCTCCTGGCGTAGCGGGCGCGTTCGGCGGCCCGGGCCCTTTTGAGACAGGACGCGCAGAGGCTGCGCCCGGGCGCGGGATTTCCGTGGCCGCATTTTGGACAAAGTCCAAGCGCCTGGCGTTCCGCAGTTCGCCGCCTGTGGCGCTCGCGCTCATATGAGCGTCTCCTTTCCGGGTCTTTATGAGGCATGACTTCCTCCATGTGTCGTTTATCTGACGGCCGGCGCCGGAACGGCGAGACGTCTGGCGGGCAGAAGTCCTCCCAAGGGGGACTTCCTCATCGGCACAGCATGCGGCCCCACACGAGGTGCTCGCCCCAGAGCTGCAGGCCGCTGTCCGGGATCCGCAGTCCCGTGCAGACGATGAGCTCATCCCGCGCGGGCCGCATCTCGCGGACTGCTTTCCGGGAGGCAGTTGCGCTTTTCGCCTTGCGCCCGCTCCTCCCCGCCTCCGCGGCGGGCAGGGGGCGGATCTCGCCGTCAATCGTGGACCTGTAGCGTTTTATCTCGTATCGCTCGTCCGCCAGCCCCCGACCGAGGAGGTGGGTGAGGAAGGTGTTCGCCTCTTTTTTCGGTGTCCGCATGGTGGGGATCTCCTGATGATGGGGAATGTGAGTAGACAGAGGCGGAGAACGCCCTCCAGGACGCCTTCCGCCGCCCATTTCCGGCCGGACTCGGCCTCTTGGGGACGCAGGGCGCGCTGGCGGCCTTCTAGGGGTCGTGGTGGTGAAGCTCCTGCTCATCTAGGTCGCGGAGGTGTGCGTAGCGTCCGGTCCGGGTTATCCAGTCGAAGCGCTCGCCGCGATCGTCGGGGAGTTCGTAGCGATTGAAGGCGGACCAGTCCGAGTGGCGGAACCCCCGCCACAGGACGCACGAGAGCGCAGAGAAACTGCTCGACAGCGCCGCGCAGAACCAGGCACCGCCGATGAAGCCAGCGCCGGTCCCGGTGGCGAGGGAGAAGACGGTGAAGAGGAGCGCTGTGGCGGGTCCCGCCAGGACGAAGGCCCTGGCGCCTCGGGATGGATATTGGTTCGTCATGGTTCGTGCCTCCGGTGCTGCGGGTAGAGGGATTGCGGGCGCCGTACGGCCTCTCCGGCCCCGGCTCCCGCACCCACGACTCACGGCCCGGCTCTGCCTCTCCGCGACTCATGGCGAAGGCGCATTGCCAGCGGCGCTCTATGCCTGCGGGACGAGGGGCGACGGCGCGCCCTACCGCTCTGCCGGGGATTTCGGGACTGTGCCCGCCCTCGGGCTCGGCTACGCCGCCTCTCCCGAAGCGCGGATCGAGGTTCGACTCGAATACCGCCCGCGCTTCGCTTTCGCGTCAATTAGGTGACGCCACCTGGGGGTTGGAGTTAGGTCAGGCTCGGCGAAGAGGCCGACGCAGCCCTGGACCGTAGAGACTTGCCGGTCAATGTCCGTCCGCAATGGCTGGTTGATGCCCATAGCGCTCTCGATCTGGCCTTAGCAGCACTGTACGGGTGGGATGCTGACATTCCGACAGGAGAAGCACTATCTGAGACACTGAAATTGAATCTGGAATCCCGACCGTGACTGTATCCGAGTGAGGGCAATCTATTGTAGATTGCGTCATATAGATTCAGGAACGCAGGTCTGGAGTGAGAGAAAATGATTTGCGAATCAGCAAATATGTATCGGCAAATGAAGTGAGTAATCATGGGCTGGATGAAGGAGACCGTCTTGCTGATTGGTGGAATCGCGGGCCTTAGTGGGATCGTTGGTATCATTTTAGGCTACGTACTTGGTATTTCACGGGATCGCCTTTCGGCAATTCGGTCTAAGAAAATTGAAGCGATTACTAAATTACACGAGCGTGTATTGGAAATTGAAAGAAAAGAACTATCAGACGGAAGAAGTATGACCTTGGCCATTAGAGTCGAGGGTGGCACCAATAGACGAGACGGCCTATTGGATGATAGCGAGGTAGATTATCTTTCGAAGTTGGAAAAATGGCGGGAAGACCTGCACGAAGAAGAGAACAGAGCCAGATTGTGGATTGATAGAAGGATAGTGCGTCTTGTCAGTGCTTATTTCATTCTGATGATGCAGTGCCAGAGCTGGGAAGAGTTCGGGCAGGGGAATATAATGGAGGATGAAGATTTTCTCAAGAATTTACGACTTGTCTTTGGTAGCACAAATGGTGTGTTGAAGAAAATAGTCAAAAGGCACAGCAAGACCGGGCATCCGACAGTTGTGAACTGTCTTTTACTTTCTGACATGTGTTTAAGTGTGATTCAGCGGCGCGTTCGTCTGGAAATTTCAGCGCCGCGTCGTTTTCGCGTAATGTCGGTTTGGTGGAGATTACTGGATTGGCAATACGAAACCAGAAACTGAAGAGATGATCCTCACCAACGCCGCAGCGCACTACCCTCCCGTTAACTTGCAGCCATAACAGATGAGCGCGGGCTGCAGGCGTTGCCGACGCTCAGGTTGAGGAGACGGCTCTTCATACGTCTTCAACCTTTGAGACGCTCCCGTCTTTCCACCGTATGGTTTCTCTCGGTTCCAAACCGGCAACGAATTCCCGGAGAAATTCCGAAAGCGATGTCAGAGTTTTCAGGCTGATACGCTCCAAGTCATTGTTGGGTTCAAAAGGGTACCGCGTCACTAAAAGCGCATCGTCGATAGCCATGAGGTCAGATTTGAACTCGTTGCCCCTTATCTTGGCGTAAGAAGTTTCCAGGAGAGAACGAATATCTTCGTCAATTGCACCTAAAATCATTTTGTAATCGTGGCCGCCGGCGCTCGCTTGAGCATGCACCCTTTTTGATTCGAATTCACCGGATGGTGAAATGTCGGCCGCCATGCCCCCACCTTCCGATATATGGACTACCTCTCCGGCAAGGCATTTGAGATAGAGTTCTATAGCCATTGAAGCGGCGTTCATCAATGGCAGAAGGATGCCGGTACCTGGTGGCTGCATGCTTAGGATCTGTCGTGCCTGCTCGTACTGATCCGCCACGTCCCTGATTTGGGGATTTGGGATTTCGCGTCGGCTCTCCAATTCTTGAGGTAATGTTTGGGTCATGTTTGCAATTCCTTAGTATGTTAAGGGTCAACGCGCGAGTTACTGTCGATGGGGTGGATGAAAGAGAAACGGGAAGAAAGGCCGCCTGATTCACGACGGCCATACACCAGATTTGCAGTAGCTCGTTATTTTCGAGAGAGTAATTCTATCAAGCGCAAGGGGCGGCATCAAACCCGGACTGGAGGAGAATGAGCGTCCGCCGATTTGGGGCTTCAGTTCAGGATGTCCTCCGCGATACTTGCGGCGACTCGCTCCGCGGCCTCCTGCGCCGAACCCCGCGCCAGGTGCGCGTAGCGCGCCGTGGTCACGATCAGGGCCAGAGCGCGGCTGGCGTACAAATGGCCGAGATGGAGACGTTATGTCGAGCTCGACATAACGTCCCTTCTCTGGGTCCTTGTACGGCATAACCCTTCCCCTCGGTTAGCTGAATCCAGACGGCAGAACGTTCCCCAGGAGAGACTTCCACCTCTGCGCCGCAACATATGTCCCCAGATAACATAGGCTCCCGAGAATTGAATCCCGCTGTCTCTGGTGCGCAGGCCTGTGCAGACGATGATCTCGTCACGTGCGGGTCGCATCTCCCAGACGGCTTTCCGGGATGCCGTCGTGCGCTTCGTCCTGCGCCCGCCCCCGGCCGAAGGTGTGAGTGAGGAAGGTGCGTGAGATTTTGGGAAGCGTCTTGAGCGCCTGCATCGTGCGTCTCCTCCTGGCGGGTGGTCGGGAAGGCGAAGAACGTCCTCTTCCGGACGCTCCGCCGCCACCCCTTCCCGGCCCGACTCGGCCTCTCGCCGGCGTTCGGGGACGGGTGAGGCCCCTGCGGAAAAATTTTATGCAGCACCCCGTGCATCCGCTCGCAGGGTAGAGCGGGAATTCGCGGGAAGCGTTTGATATTGGATATCAGAACATGTTTAACGACATGTCGGTCGTATATGTTCATTCGCATGAAGACGCTCGCCCGCGAATGAGCGTTGCGGCCCGGAAACGAACGCGAGGGAAGATGCGCATGAATGGTAACGTCGAAAGTCGCCCGAGCACGTCGGGGGCGGAGGCGGCGCTCTCGGGCCTGCGGCGCAGGCGACGCGGCGAGGTTGTGGTGTGCAACACGAACGTCGAGCACTGGCTGAAAGCGCTCGAAGACGGTTCCTAGGACCTCCAGATTTTCAGCCCCTGGCGCGATGATCTGCTGGAATTTCGAGGGGCTTACTTTCCGGTGTGAAGGGGAGGGGCTAAGAAGTGGTTGGAGGTTTTATTGGCAACCCAGTTTCGCTATCAAATGTATCCTCGAATACAGGGAGAGGAGGGCTTGCACTTTGAGCGACTGAAAAATCGGCTGGAACTTCAAGGCGAGTTTTTTCAATCATGGACTGCGTAAGCCCTCTGACTTGGCGAAAGCGTGCTCCGGCGATATTTGAAGTTCCCATTTTTGCGTTTGTGAAGTCACAATCGACAAATTCGCACTGAAAGAAGTCAGACCTCATGAAGTTGCAATCAGCAAATCTCACATTCCTAAATTTCGCATGGCAGAAATCACCACTCGGAAATAACATATTGGAAAGATTCATACTCGAAGGCATCTCATTTCCAAGCCTTAATTGGGCATTGAGTAAGGTAAGATGAGTGGATGATGATTTTTCAATTTCCCTTCCTCGCTGACTTCGATCGCCCAAAACTTTCATTATGTCATGCACATTAGGATGGAGTCGAATTTGTTGTTCAAATTCCCAATAATGATGGCTTACGATTGCACAAAAAAACTCCATCACCTTTTTGTGGCTTTTTTCGGGGTAATTCGCAGCAAGAATTTCTAAGGCTTGGATAGCGTATTTGCGAGAAAATGCGTTATCGCTTGCAAGCATACCAACCCATGTGCTGAATTGAGTATCCAACATGGCATCTTGAGATATTTCTGATTGGTTTAGGGAAGTTTGGACTTGTTTATACGCCAGCTTGCTGCGCCAAATCGCAATAAATATAACAATGATTCCTAGAATCCAAGTGACAATGTTGATTCCCAGATCGAACAAGCCTTGATGATTTTCAATCCCTTCGTTAAGGCCACTTATCAGTTCAGCCAAGTCTTTCAACCTTTCATTCCAGTTAGTCTAAAGGTCACAACACTAAGCCACCAAGGCCCGATGGTGCCCCTACGAGCCGCCCTCTAAATCGAAATAATCCTCATCAATGCGTTTTATCTCGATAGTCGTTTTCTCTCGAACGCCGATCCCATTTTCCACCATGAGCCGGGTCAGTTCTTCTCCGTCTATCAGGATGATGCGTTTAGAGGAGTTGTGGGCGACCGCTTTCGCCGCCTGGTTGAATTTTGCGGTTGTGACGAACACGCCCTTGCTCACTCCCTCGGCGTCAATCGCTCCCACGAAATTCCGAATGTCGCTTCCGCCCACCACTTTTTGAGGATCGTATCTCTTCGCCTGCACATAAACTTCATCAAGCCCGAGCGCATCTTCCTTTATTTTTCCGTCGATACCCCCGTCTCCGGATTTTCCGGTTACGCTCCCCATCTTCGGGTCGCCTCCGCCGTATCCCATCTTTCCCAAGAGATCGATAATGAGCCTTTCGAGAAACTCGGGAGGCGCTTGATAAACTCTCTCCAGAAGTTCGGTTTCAAGCGCGGTTTTGATTTCCAGCGAAGCTTTCTCCGCTATTTCTTCGGGTGTTCCAACTTTGATACTTATACCCAGGTTGTTTACTAATTCCTTGATCTCTTCACCCTTCTCTTTTTTCCTGGCAGCCAACTTTTTTTCCCATTCGATATAGACAGGAAGTGTTTTAAGGAATTTTCTGTCGATACGGGATGGGGAATCGGCCAGCACCTTTTCGCCGTCCGCCGTGATGCGGCAAAAACCTCGACTTGGCCTTTCCAGCAAACCCGCCCCTTTGAGGTCTGCTGTCGCCCAATTCACTCGATTAGCGAAGATAAGGGTTTTACCGTTCGCAGATGTTTCTTGACGCTCCTCCGGCGTAATATCGTGTTCTTTCGCCACGAGATCACGCACTTCGGATATATGGATTTCACCGCCTCCGGAAAGCGCCTTGAGCGTCGCAAGCATGAGTGAATCTAAATCCGGTATCGCCATGTTTCGTCTCCCCGTCGTTTTTGCCTCCATCGTTTTATGAGGCGGTGGGTGATGATTGTCAATTTGAATGGTTGTATCCTGTATTTAACCTAAATATTGAGGGCAAACAGCAAGTGACAATGAATGCCCACCCCTTGGACAGGAGACCCCCACATGCTCCGCCGAATGATTTTCATGGCTCTTGCGCTCTGCCTGTTCGCTTCCCCGGCAAATGCGGCGCAAGGGGCTTCATGCGCCGATTGGGACAACTCGGGCCCGGCGTTCTTCCGTGCGGCGAAGGTCGAGGACGTGAAACGCTGCCTCGCGGCCGGTGCGGACGCGAACGCCCACAGGAGGGGGTGGACCGTCCTGCACTCCGCCGTGACGTACGGCGCCCCGCCGGAAGTGGTCGCGGCGCTCCTGGATGCGGGCGCGCGGCTCATACCCGAGGTGCGAAGCCGCGTGCCGGAGCCTCTCCACATGGCGGCGTCCAGAACGGAGGATCCCGAAGTGGTGCGGGTGCTTCTTTCGGCGATGGCCGCCGACCCGCCGGAAGATATGCGGGAACGGTTGAGCTTCGCCCTGCGTGGGGCGGTGTACTCGAACAATAACCCGGCGGTCGCCGCCGCCCTGATCGAGGCGGGCGCGGACCCGAACGCGCGCGGCTGGGACGGCGGCACCACCCTGCACACGGCGGCCTTGACGAACGCGGAACCCGCCGTCGTGAAGGTGTTGCTGGACGCGGGCGCGGATATCGCGGCCCGCGATGAAAACGGCGCAACGCCCCTGCATCTGGCCACTGTCGAGGAGAACCCTTTCAATCGGAGTCCGGATTCGGAAAGCCCTCACGTGCTCGCGGCCCTGCTCGCGGCCGGGGCCGACCTGTCCGCGCGCGACGGAGACGGCGACACGCCCCTGCTTGCGGCGTTCGCGAGAACGCGCCGCCTGGAGCGCGAAGACCCCGGGCTGACGAAAGCCGTCAGGACCTTGCTGGAGGCGGGAGTCGACCCGGATGCGCGGGACCGCCGCGGCCGGACGGCTTTGCATATTACAGCTCGTCGGGGCGGCCCCGGGATGATCGCAGTTCTATTGGACGCCGGGGCCGACGTGAACGCGAAGGACGAGCGCGGCCGGACGCCCCTCGCGCATGCCCGGCTCCGCCTGAATGCGCCCGGCACGAAGGAGGAGGCGGTTCAAGGGGTGATCAAGACGCTCGTAGCCCGCGGCGCGCGTGAATAACGGCCCGCGCTTTGGACGGGAGACTTGCATGCCCCGGCGAATGATATTTTCGACTCTCGCTGCCTGCCCTTGCGCCCCCTCGGCAAATACGGATTGACATCGCTGCACGTGGCGGCGGGAAACCGGCTCCCGGCAACGGGAGATCCATGCGCCGGCGTTCACCGCTCCCGTCCCGGGCGGGCCCCGCGCGCCTTCAGTATCCGGATCACCTCCCCATATGGTTCGGTGCTCTTCCTGGTCCTTTTCATCATGTCGCGGGCCGCATCGAGAGGAGTAGCGCCATCCTTGTCTCTCGCGTTCACCCTTGCGCCGGCTTCGAGCAGAACCCTCACCGTTTCAGGACATCCGCTGCCTGCCGCGGCGTGAAGGGGAATGCTTCCGGATCTGTCTGTCGCGTCGAGTCCGGCGCCCGTTTCGAGCAGGACTTTCACAACTCCTGCGTCACAGCCGATCGCCGCGGAATGAAGCGGCGTATCTCCATCCCATTCCCGGGCATTCACCTCCGAACCCGCGGCGAGCAGCACGTTCACCGCTTCCGCGTGGCCGCCGTACGCCGCGACGTGGAGGGGAGTCCAACCGTACCTGTCTGTTGTGTTCACGTTCGCACCGAGCTTGAGACATTCGCTCACGTCCGAGGGTGTGGCGTGTTCGAAGAATTCCCACGCGTTCCAGAGACTGCAATTCGAGGCGATGGCAGGGGGAGAGGATGCGAGCATGGCGAGCATGGCGAGCATGGCGAGCAACACCACCAATACCGCCGGTTTCATCGGGTGGCGAGACGTCCTCAGCCCCTCTTCTGGAAAGTTTCGGCCTTCAAGAAAGAATATCGTTCGAGTCCTTGAAACTGGTTGCGCTTCAGCGATTTGTAGTTGATGTGGTCTCTCGTACATTTGAATGAGTTTCACTGTCTACTGCATGGGGTAATCCCCACTTATTCTCGTTCGGATCACCCCTTTTGCAAGTGATCCACAACCCAACAAATATTCCTAATATAGGAATCAGAGCACATAAAACAACCCAGCCTGGATAACCTATATCATGCGCTCTCCGAACTAACGCAGCTGTCGCTGCATATATCAATATAAGGCTGATAATTAATGTTGAGAACAATACGGCATTTCCCATACTACCCCAAAACACTTCTAGAAATGTTGTAACGATAACAACAGGGATCATGCACCACCAATATTCTGAACGAGATGCCCTCCCTTTGAAGTCAGAAAAGTTGGTCCAGTAAACTTTTTTCACAGCTTCAATAAAGGTCATTTTGGAGAATATCCTGGTTATGGGCTTGGTTAATATATTTGAGTTACACTCAGGTCTTGTGTATGGGTTGGATTGAAGAAGTCGGCGCATCCTGCTGAAATGGGCTTGTCAAAAGCCCGGTCATTCAGCACACAGGAGATGCACCACCATGAGAGAAGATACAACGATTCCCTTCAGGAATCCAGCCTTCCTTACGGGACGGGTAGAGCGAACTGGTACGCGAGGGCGCGCAACGAATCATCCGCCAGGCCGTGGAAGCGGAGTTGGGTGCCTTTCTGGAAGAACATGCGGGCGAGCGCGACACGCGGGGTCGGTGTGCAGTGGTTCGCAACGGTTATCTGCCTTTGCGGGAGATATTGACGGGAATCGGCCCGGTGCGAGTTCGGGTCCCCCGGACGCGGGATGGGAGCGCGAGAACGCCGAGTGGCGCGAGCGGGACTGGCATGGCGAGGAGTTCGTATATCTGTGGGCGGACGGGATCTACCTGAAAGTGCGCGGCGTGGAGCGGCGTTGTCTGCTGCTGGTGGTGGGTTGCGACACGTGTGGCCGCAAACGCTTCCTGGCTCTAGAGGCGGGATCCGGGATTATGTGGAACTCCTCATGACCGGGAATCGAAGGAGAGCTGGGAGGCGGTTCCGTTGAGCCTGCGGGACCGCGGCGTGAAGGCGGCGAAGCTGGCGGTGGGCGACGGGGGACTCTCTGCGAACACGGTGAAGAGAGGTGGATCGATGACCAAAAAGTATCCAGCCAATGGCTATCCGGCGGCAAGCAAGCCCGGGTGCCATTATTGTGCACTACGGCGATGGCTCCGTCCGGACACTGCAAGAAGAGAGGTAGCCTGTGGCCGATCCGCGAGAACCGTTCTATGACGAGACTACCGTGATGAGTGACTTTCATCTCCATGAGAAGACGGTTCTGCTCGCCCTGCGCGAGCGCAAGGGCACGCCGGTACCAGGGAGTTTCGCTCTGGGCGGCGCCTGCCTCGCGGCGCTGTGCCTGTGCGGAAGACTCGGAATCGTCCCCGGCAGGAAAGGGCTGATCGAGGTCGTGGACCGGATGCCGACCGGGGAAGCGGTGCTCGACGATTGTCTGGAAAGAGTCGTCCGTGCGAGACGCCAGTCACATGCCGTGCACTGGGTGAAGCGTTTCAATGCGGGGGACACGTACCACCGGACCGCCTCCGGCCTTTGCCGGCGCGGCATTTTGCGCGCCGATAACGTACGGGCGTGGCTGCTCTTCACGCGACGGGTCCACAGGATCATCGATTCCGAACCGCGGCGCCGACTCATCGACCTCCTCAGCGAGGGCGTATTCGGGGACCCGGCGCCTGTGGATCCTGAAACGATGATACTCACAGCGCTGGCCGACGCAGGAGGGATTCTGCGGGTTCATTTCGCCAGAAAGCAGCTCAGGAACCGCCGGCGGCATCTCAGGGAACTCGCTGCGCGGAACGTCGTGGGCGATACCGTTTCGCGAGCCGTTCGGGAGGCGCAACGAGCCGCGGCATCCACGACAGGGGCTGCCGGATAGCAGAGCGACCTCTCACTCGAACTCAATACTGAGCTGCGTAAAGGATCGGATGAGGTGACCGATGGCGTCGGGATCAAACGGCCCTTACGCTGGTGAAACGGAAAAACGGAGCCGGGATACCGGGAATTTCGGGAAGCGACGTCAATCGCGCTACTGCGGAGTCAGGGTATGGCATCAATCCGATTACGGAACAGAAATATGAATTCATGTCTAATTGCAAAACAAATATTAACTTTTAATCATGCGCAAGAATGGCGCAGGTCATGGAAGTGCAAGTCGTGAAGGCCTGCGCTTAGCGTGTCGTTCTCGCCCGAGGCGGCCCGTGTGCTGGCGAACGTCCCCCGGGTTGCGGGCAATCCATGGGCATTCCGGACAAGGTCGGGGGAGAGCACATACGCAACCTGAACGACCCCTGGGAGATCGTCCGTGAGCACGCAGGGCTCGGGGACGTGCAGCTTCAAGACCTTCGACATTCCAACGCCTCGCGGGCGCTTGCGCCGGGCGAATACCTGCCCGCCATCGGTAAACTGCCGGGCCACGCGCGGGTCGAGACCAAGGCCCGCTACTAGCATCCCGCGCGCGATTCGGTGAGGGAGGCCGCCCTATTCGTATCCTAAAGCATCGCAGCCGACGTATCGGGCGAAGGCGGGAAACCGGCTCCCGACAACGGGAGATACATGCGCCGGCGTTCACCGCTGCCGTCCCGGGCGGGCCCCGTGCGCCTTCAGTATCCGGATCACCTCCCCATAAGGTTCGGTGCTCTTCCTGGTCCTTTTCATCATGTCGCGGGCCGCATCGAGAGGAGTTGCGCCATCTTTGTCTCTCGCGTTCACCCTTGCGCCGGCTTCGAGCAGAACCTTCACCGTTTCAGGACATCCGCTGCCCGCCGCGGCGTGAAGGGGAATGCCTCCGTATCTGTCTGTCGCGTCGAGTCCGGCGCCCGTTTCGAGCAGGACTTTCACCACGCCTGCGTCACAGCCGATCGCCGCGGAATGAAGCGGCGTATCTCCATCCCATTTCCGGGCATTCACCTCCGAACCCGCGGCGAGCAGCACGTTCACCGCTTCCGCGTGGCCGCCGTACGCCGCGACGTGAAGGGGCGTCGACCCGGAAGCGGACTCCGCGTTCACGTCCGCACCCGCGCCGAGCAGCGCCTCCACACTCCCGGCATGTCCCTCCGTCGACGCAAAGTGGAGGGGCGTCCATCCATCTTCTTCCTTCGCGTTCACCCCGGCGCCCGCGGCGATGAGGGTCTTCGCGATTTCCGTATGGCCCCTGATCGCCGCGTAGTGAAGGGGCGTCCAACCGTCCCTCTCTCTTGCGTTCACGTTCGCACCGCCCCCGAGCAGCACCCGGACCACCTCGATGCGGCCTCTGTTCGCCCCGATGTGCAAGGGTGTTCCGCCGCCCTGTTTCTCACGCGCATCGGGGTCCGCCCCGCGCTTGAGACATTCGCTCACCTCCGAGGATGTCGCGTCACTGAAGAACTCCCGTAAATTCCAGAGACTGCAATTCGAGGCGCTCGCCTTCAAAAGGGCGGCGATTACGGCGGGGTTCTCGTTATCGGCCGCCCGGTGCAGGGGAGTGCGGCCTTTCTTGTTCCGCGCATTCGGCTCGGCGCCGGCCTTCAAAAGGGCGGCGATCTCGGCGGGGTTCTTGTTGAATTCTGCCGCATCGTGCAATGGTGTATCACCCCATTTATCACGCGCGTTGGGGTCCGCCCCGGCTTCGATGAGCGCAGCGGCGACGGCGGGATTCTTGTTACGGTACGCCCGGTGCAGGGGGGTGCGCCTCAACCCGTCTCTCGCATTCGGCTCAGCCCCTGCCTTCAAAAGGGCGGCGATTACGGCAGGGTTCCCGTTGTCGGTCGCCCAGTGCAGGGGAGTGCGGCCCAAACCGTCTCTCGCATTCGGGTCGGCGCCTTCATTCAAAAGGGACAAAAGGACGGCGAGGGCTGCGGGATTCCCGCTATCGGCCGCCCGGTGCAAGGGAGTGCGGCCTCTATCGTTCCGTGTATTCAGGTCGGCCCCTGCCTTCAAAAGAGCGGCGATTACGGCGGGGTTCCCGTTCCTGGCCGCCCACAGCAGGGGAGTGTCGCCATCCCTGTTCCGCGCTCTCGGGTCGGCGCCAGCCTTTAAAAGGGCGGCGGCGACGGCGGGATTTGTGTTGAACCCGGCCGCCCGGTGCAAAGGGGTGTTGCCATACTCGTCTTTCGCATTCGGGTCGGCCCCGGCTTTGAGCAACACGGCGGTGACCTCGATGTCCTTGTTCCATCGGGCCGCCACATGCAGGGGGGTCAAACCCCATTTGTCTCGCGCACCGGGGTCTGCCCCTGCCTTCAAAAGGGCGGCGATTACGTCGGGGTTCCCGTTCCTCCTGGCCGCCAGGTACAGAGGCGTTTCGCCTTTTTTATTCCGCGCGTTCACGTCCGCTCCCGCCTTCAGACAGCGGGCGACGTCTCCCGCACCCGCACGCCTGAAGAACGACTCCGTGTTCCAGCCCTCGCATGAAACCTCCGCCGCCGAAGCCGCGCCCACCCAGGCGACGAACCAAAGAACGAGCGCCACACAAAACGGCTTGCCAAGCTTCATTGCCTCGCCTCCTCTTTACCTCGTATTCGGGAACCGCCCCGCCCGGCGATCCTTGAGCCAACTCTCGATGTAAAGCGTTTCGCTCGTCTCTTGCCCTCCCAACGTGCGATGTATGTTCTTATACCGAATCACAAAATCAAGGCTTCTTCAACACCCCCGCATCCGTGGCTTGCGCGCCAAGTGGTTGGCGGTTTGTTCCGGGCTGAGATCTGCTAAAGTCGACGGACATCCCTGTATCCTCTGCAAGGCTGGGTTTTTCAAACGAAAGGCGCGTCCTCCGCAAAGCAACAGGAAAAACGCAAACACCGCCTCCATCATGAAACCCTCGAGAAGGCCGGCGGCCTTGCCGTTTTCGCCCCGATCACGGGCCTTCCCGAACTTCGAAACGGTCTCATAGAAACTGGCGGAGGTTGAACGCCCCACTAAGCCGGAATATCATTGCCGTTCTCACCCGGGCGCAGACAAGCGATGTCGTGTTTGTGATCGATGTGTCGTGTTGCAATAGTGTTGACAATTATTATATCCAAGTCACATGACTAAATAATTCATTTATAAACAATGATTTATATTTCCATTGAATTGATATAGGCATGTTCGCGAAACATGTCATCCAGGCCCGGCTCGGCCTCTTCCAGGCGCGAGGCGCGTGCCGTCCCGGTCGCGATGAGATGGGACTTCAAGGGATGGGTGTCGACACCGGAAGTGCTATCCTTCTGAGCGTCGCTTCGGTTACAGATTTTCAGGTAAGGAAGACGGAATGGTTCGTGGAGTTGCTTTTCC
>MPNJ01000039.1 GCA_002238965.1 Nitrospinae bacterium bin107
GGGATGCTGACGCCCTCGGTGGAGATAGGGTTCAGGAACGATTCGGGGGACGCGGAGACGGGCGGGGGCGTCGAGGCGGGCGGTTCGCTTCGCTACGCCTCGGGGGACCTCTCGGTGGAGGTGAGGGGGCGCAGCCTGCTCGCCCACGGCGAGAGCGAATACGAGGAGTGGGGCGCGAGCGCTTCGGTGGAATACGCTCCCGGCGGTGACGGACGCGGTCTCACGCTGCGCGCGGGTTCGGCCTGGGGGACGGCCTCGGGCGGGGCGGAGCGCCTGTGGTCGCAGGCGGCGGGTCTCGCGCCGGGCGCGGAATCAGATGCGGGCGCGGGGCGCTTCGAGGCCGAGGCGGCCTACGGCGTGTTGCTCCGGCGGGGTTTGCTGACGCCCTATACGGGCGTGGCGGTCTCAGAGAGCGGGGAGACGTGGCGCGCGGGGGCGCGATGGAAGCCCGGTCCCGCATACGAGGTGAGCCTCGAGGCGAGCCTCACCGACCCCGCGGGCGTGAAGAAGCCCGGGGGCGGCGTCCTGCTGCGCGGCGCGAGGAGGTGGTAGGCCATCCTCCGGGAGGGGGACGCGTCCCTCCCCCGGGAGCCGCGTACGCGGCAATCTCCCGCGTCAAACGCCCGTTTACAGACGGTGGGGAGTTTCCGGCGGGGATGAAATTCCGTTATCCCGTTGGAATCATTGCATATATTTGTTTTTTCGAATCTCGTACGGAATTAGATTTTCTGCAATTCGTAATCAACTCGGAAGCGGGCCAATTACAACTCCTGCGTATCCTAGCGAGTCCCTGTCGGCCCGTTCTTGTATGCGTTCGGTGGTAGGGTGTGATGAGCATCAAGAATTCACCGGCCCAAACCTAATACGCCGTGCTATACCAATAACTGCCTTCGGGACCTCCACCATTATGACCCCACCAGCGAATGTTTACTCGTTCTTCAAAGTCCGACAAGCAGCAGCTTGATTGCGGTCATGCTTCGACGCTTTATGAAAGTGCCCGAATCGCGCGCGGCGGTACAGATCGTTCGAAGTCGTTGGGGTTAATGTAGCCTAGGCAGAGTGCCAACGTATCGGGTGGTAATGGCCTTCGATAAATTCGAAAATCACTATGCGTGTCTCGTATTGAGCATGAGGCAAACACAGATCGATGAATTCGTATTCCAGCGTAGTGAAAAGACTACAAACTGCTCTGGGTGCAGATGGGCGCCCTGAGAAGGGAACTGAACCCGATTTACGAAGCTGAAAACGGCCTCGGTCAGCACTCAGCCGATGTGCGCCAAAAAATTATCCAGCATTCACCGGACTTGACCACTGAGCCGAGACTAAGTGAAATGGACATTTGACTAAAGCAAAGAATGTTTCCTGCCAACGTCAGAATATTTTCTGATATCAATATGCAAGGGGAGGATTGGTTTAATGAGAAAATCATGCATTTTTATCTTGTTGCTGTCCGTTTTCTTGCAAGGATGCGCTAATCTCGATACTATTGACCGCATAACAACATTGCCTAGCAGCCTGTCGGACTTGGCCTGCCGAGAGGGTCGAAGCGACGTCGTGGGAGCGATTCCCGGGGCTCACGATCATCGACTCGCCTTGACCGGCGATTCGGCGCCAGGAGTCATGATCGGCCCTCACCAGCCCGGTGGGAGTCGTAATGGCCGCCAACAGGCCGCGGGACGAGGCGTTTTATCGCCCGATCACGCCAGCGTCAGGTTGTGCAGGCGTTTGCAGTTGTAAGCCAACATCACCAGGACCCACTCGCCCTCCACCTTGTCGAGACCACGCAAGAGGAACTGCCGGAAGCCCATCGCCTGCTTGACGATGCCGAACACCGGCTCCACCGTCTGCCGGCGCAGGCGATAACGGGCGCGCTCTTCAGGCAGCGCCATCTTCGCGCGCATCGCCGCTATCCAGTCCGCCCGAACCGCCGGACCCGGCCGGGGCGCCACCGGGGGCCGGAAGTCGTGCCGACGGCGTCGCCCTTCGGCTTGCGTGGACACCAGCACCTCGGCGCCCCGTTCCTCGAGTCGTTCCACCTCGTTGCCGCTCGCGTAGCCGCTGTCCGCCAGCACCCGGGCTGGCGCGCCAACCCCGCTCGGAATCGCATCCACGTCCGCCACCAATTCCCGGCGGTCGCTCGCGTTGTTGCTCACCCGCGCACCCAACACCAACTGGCTGCCCCCGGCATCCACCACCGCCTGCGCGTTGTACGCCTGACGGTACTCGTGCCGCTTGCTCTTGCGCATCAAGGCGCTGTCCCCATCCGTCAGGTTGATCTGCTGCCCCTCATCGGGCTCCTCACGCGGAGGCTTGATGCGCGGACCCTTCCTCCGCCCTCTGCGACGCTCCCGGGACGCCACCTTGCGATCATGTTCCGCCCGACCCGCATCGGCTGCCGTTCTTGCCCGGCGCTCCAACTCCGCGCACGCCTCGTCCAGCTTTGACTTCAACTCTTCGCGACGCGCCAACTCCTCCGGCAGCGCCTGCGAATCCGCCACCTCCTGCGCATCTTCGCTCTCCGCCCGCTCCAGCAACTCCTCGATCTCTGCGCGCAATTGCTCCCGCAACGCCTGCGCACGATCATACCGGATGCTGTTGCGCTTGTTCGCGTTCGCGTCCACCTTCGTCCCGTCCACACTCACCATCCCCACTCGCAACAGCTTCAACTCCTTCGCCAACAGCAGAACCTGCTCGAACGTCTCCGCTACCGCCTCGAAGTTCTTCCGGCGGAACGCGCAGATCGTGTCGTGGTCCGGGTGAGTGTTCGACGCCACGTACCGAACCCCGATATCCCGGTACGTCGCGCGCTCGATGCGACGCGAACCGAATATCCCGTTCGCATAGCAGTAAATCAGCAGCGCAAGCATCATCCGAGGATGATACTGCGCCGAACCCGTGCCGCGCTCGTTCACATGGAATGACCTCATCGGCACCCGTTCCACCGCCTCAACTACGAAGTGCGCCAGATCGTCCTCCGGAAGCCAATCCCGCATGTCCACAGGCAGCAGATACAACTGCGACTGATCTCTTTCCACAAACTTCGCCACCGCAAGACCCTCCATAGATATATGGAGCGATTATAGAAGACAGGGCCTATGTCCGACAGGCTGCTAGTAAAAAGAATGAACAAGTTGGGGTCGCTATTCATCTAGACGCCAAACAACGACTCGTTATTTCCAAAGCTTTCGGTGTTGTCTGTGCGGAGCCGAGCCCGGATGCATTGAGTGCTTTTGCAGCATCGTTAGGCGGAAGCTTTTCAAATCCCAACAAGGATGTGGCTTCATCTTTCTCGACGGCTTTTCAGTCGACGGTCGGCAGCATCGGACTGCGCACGCAAAGTATCACTTTGATGCGTGATGCGCTCTACAGGATTTGCGAAGCCTACTACGGAAGGGCGCTTACCGGACCGGCAGTGATGACTTTGCTTGCTCAAAGCCAGAACCTGACCGCCGCCATCTTGGCGATAGAACAAATAACAGGACCTGTTGTCGCAAATCAGGTCGTTCTTCAGGGCGAGGCCATCGCCAGAAGTTCTGCAAGCATATTGCAAGTACAAAAGCTCTTGGATGCTGCCCGCAAAGACGAGGAACAAAAGAAAACGAAACTCGATGAAGCAAAGATCGACTTGGACAAGGCAACAGCTGAACACCAACAAAAAGAAGAAGCGCTCAAAGCCAAGGAAGCGGAGATAGAGGAGGCCGAAGTCAATGGGAAACTGCCACCTGACATGCAGTATTTAGAGACTGAACGAAAAAAATTAAAGGGCGAGCTTGCTCTTCTTAGCCAGAAAAAAACAATGGCCGAGATGGAATTTCAGAAGGCCAAAAAATTTTACAAAGAAGCGCAGGAGAATCGGAAGAAACTGGAAGCCGATCGGGCCGCAGTATTTGTTCAGTCATCGGCAACTACCAAAGGAAAGGGAAAGTTCGCCGAAACTGCACGAAATCCAGCCCTCGAACTGGAAGTGAAAAAGGAAGTCGTAAAGGCGGTGAAGTCGATAGTAGGAAAAGTGTTAAAGAAAACTTATGTAGTAGAGAGTTGCATCGCACTTATGGCTGACAATCCACCAAGACGCTCATCCTTTAAGCGCAAGGATGATAAAGATACTGAGAAAGAAGAAAAGTATTACCAAGATGCGATAGAAGCCTGGAAGGAGGCGAGAAAATTCTGCGCATCATATTTGGAATCCAAGAAACCCGACTAATAACGAATGACCAAAATTTATAAAAATAGGATGGTAGCGCGCGAAGGAGTAGAGGCATGTCTCGATTGCTGAGCATCGGACTTGGCTTTATGTTAGCGGTCAGTTTTGGATTTGAGGCTTCGGCTGAAAAACTTTCAATCGCCACGTGGAATCTGGAGGGGCCTGCAGGCTTACAAAACCGTGATTCGGATATTCGAAGGCTCGGCGAATTCGTGCAAAATGTGGATTTCCTGATTCTCCAGGAAGCGTTGGGAAAATCGCAAGTCAAGAACTTCCTGGAAGCTGCTGGTCATTCCCAGTGGCATCACGCCGTCTCTGATTTCGCTGATGACGCAATAAGTAACCCGTACCACAAACTGGAAGTATCGGTCGTTTCGCCCCATGCTATCACCCGAGTCTATGAAGCCGACCCTTATGCGAAAGATGATTCCGCAGAAGCGAAAAGCCATGACCACGATGTCAAGGTGCCGGACTATATTCCATCGGGTCAACGGAAAATGCGCATTTATCGTGGTTGGCTATGGGTAGAATTCGGGAGCCTGAAGATTGCTGTCGTGGCTGTTCACTTGAAATCTTCGGGCGGCAGGACCGGCAAAAAAGATGAGCAGAACAGTTTCAAACGTGAAGCAATAGTAGCGGCGTTAATAGAAACAATCAAAGCGCATGCGAGAAAACACGAGGACTGGTCATATGTAGTGGCTGGGGATTTCAACGTTGCGCCAGGTGACATCAATAAAATAGGAACGAATTTGAATCTGAGGTGTCTGCAACCTCGGTGCAACGGATACGACCAGACGCATGCTTTGTTCGGCGCGGGGCTCGTGGACGGTTTTGCGATGCGAAACCTCGTCTTAGGACTCGGCACCAGCTACGCGAAAGGAAATTACGCGAAGAGTCCTATCGACAATATTTATGTGATGGGGCCGCGATTCGATAAGACGACGACAGTCGTTTCAGAGCGGGGAGAAACTTTCGGCTCGGACCACTATGCGATTCGTGTCATGGTTTTGGATGAGTAGAGAACATCTGGAGCATGGACGGAGATAGTGTCAAATCTGGTGTATGAACGTCATGAATCATTCAGCATTCCTGCATAAGATTTGAGAGGTAACTACCAATAAAATTTTGGATATTAGGAATCAGGCGACAAAATCAATTCTTTGTTGGCAACCGCGATGGTCATTACATATTGAGCTTGTCTCCGAATAACTGACTACAGAGGAATTTATCATGCGAATTAAATTTTACGGCGTGATAGTCTATTTATTGATGGCGTTTGTTTTTACCGTTTCTGCTTCCGCTGCGAAATTCAAACCGATTGTTCTTGACGGTAAATACGATCATGACCGCTTTAAGACTCTTGTCACGGGTTCTGCCGGTGAAGACAATCACGTTTATAAATTTCGTGCTTATGTTTCGATATTCGACGGTGCCGATGATGATGATGGTGACGGTACGCCAGATTTTCTTGGTATCCCCCATTTTGTTGCCTATGAGATCAAGCGTTATCAAGGTAGATTAAAGAAAGGTCCTGACAGGCCGGGTACTTGGATTACAGATATGGCGCTACGTAAACTCGGATTGGCACCGACTGACTCCACTTATAAATACTCACGCGCATTCCGCAGTAATCACTCGAACTGGTATGTGCGTGGACACCTCTGTATGAAACAGCATGCTTGGCGTTTAGGAGAAAACGCTGACTGGAACACCCACACCGTTCTCAATGCGGTACCCCAACGCGAAATATTCAATAATGGTATCTGGCTCGATCTAGAAAAATTAACGGCGAAATGGGCAGACGAGTATGGTAGCGTCTGGGTAATAACTGGGCCTGTATTTGAGCCACAGTCTAACAAGCCAACAGACTGGCTTGGCGAGCCCGAGAAGGGCGAAATGTCAATTGCCATCCCGGACGCACTTTTCAAGATCGTGGTCCGCAATACCGATGACCCAAATCGACCGGCGGTGCTCGCATTTATATATCCTCAAGATGTAAAGGGGAATTCACCCTATGATCATACTCCTTATATGAAGTCTGTTGAAATCATAGAACAAAAAACTGGTCTCGACTTTTTTACGAGCTTGGACGATTCTATTCAAAAGGAAATCGAACAGAAAATAACAAAAGTTCTTTGGTCGCACTAAAGCTTACAGGGAGAATCAGATTATGCCAGCTGATTTCGATGCTTTAACCTTCCGTATACTGTATGGACTTTTTCAGTTGGTAATTATTGCAATCCTTCTCGAACGAGCTCTTTATTTTATTTTTGACTATAGATATTTACGCAAAGGACTTGAAGGAAAAGGCATAAAAGCGCCAATTGCTCTATGCGCTGCTTGGTTCGTTTGTTGGCACCACGACTTCGATATTGTGGCACGCACCATTGACCCCGGCTCCGAGACTCAAATCGGGATTTTGATCACATCCTCCATAATAGCCGGGGGCAGTTCCACGGCAATGATGCTCTTCCAGGACGTTCTTAAGCTCACACGTTCGGCGCGAGATGGAGTGCGCGCCCAAAAGAAAACTTGATCTGAAATGTATTTTAATAATTTGGATTGAATGCACTTCCAAACAAGATAAGTGAGGATGGCGCAAGAACAAGATAATATGTATTTTTTTCGCTATAATCAATGAGACTAGAGTTTGCCAACCCCAACTGATATTTCCTGAAGAATCTTTCCTCTGCCTATGCCCGTTTAGAGGTAGTGGAAGATTTCCGGCGGGGGTGAAGTCCTTGTAGTTTGTTGAAACTGTTGCGGATATTTGTTTTGAGAAATTCGTTGAGGATTTGATTATCTGCGATACGTAATCAAATCGGAAGTGGGCGGATTATAACTCCCGCGCAGATCGGAGCACCTCTGTCCGGCCGGGTAGGAGAGGCTCGGAAACGACCACTCCTACCCAGTCCTCTGTTCTCTGTGTCCAAGAATATATCTTCCTTTTGTTTTATTATATTGTATGCTGGTTTTCTGGGCTGTCCGCCAAATACAATTACGGCCAAACCGAAATAGGCGGGGATTCCCTCGGTTCCGCGATGGCCGCCTAAAGAGAGAGTGCGTGGGTGAGGTATTCGGTCAGGGCGGCCCCCATGCCTCGGTCGAAGGCGCGGGGTTTTTCCAGAAGCCGTTCGAAGTCTTCCGCACTATCCCTCAGACGGAAGGATTCCAGCATGATGGGTCGGCCCGACCGCTCAGAGCAGGTTGGCCAGCGCCGGATAGTAGGATCGCTCGCTCGTCGCCCCGCCAGATGCGCGGATTCGCGCAAGGTCAGAGAAATAAACCTCCACCGCTCCCGTCAAGTTTCAGTTGACTGGACTCATGCGTTATCTTTTCACCCATTGCGCAAGGATGCGCAAGGGCATTACTCAATTGGAAGAGAGATTGTATTTTCGGATGAGGCGGATGATCCTCCGTAGGTAGGACATATATGTAAGCAACCCCTACGAATTCGAAACCCCAAGAAAGCAGGCGCGATATATAATAAAACGGATTGACAGGGACTATCGGTTTCTTCATCGTTTGCCACACCTCTATCGTCCATGAGTACGTGGAGGAAAGACACCGAAACACCATTAGGAGACGATTGCGTGAAACTAGACACGGACCTCGTCAGGAAAATTCTCCTGCACATAGAAGCGAACGAGGAAGGAGAGATAAGTCTCGTTCTTCCCGGTTACTCACAAGATGAAGTTTACCTGCATGTTGCACTGATGCAGGAAGCGGGTTTCGTCGATGCCGATGTCGTTCCTTCGGGTGATGGTACCGAACACGAGATACTGTATTGTGAAGTGCACAAGTTGACGTGGGAGGGGCACGCCTTCCTCAAAAACGCGCGCAACCCCAAACTTTTGGAACGGGCAAGAAAACTATGCTTGGAACAGACGGGAGTCCTCTCGCTCGATTTGCTCAAGGATATTCTTATTCAACTCGCAAAGCGCGGATTGGAATGAGAGGCGTAAATCAGAGCAAGGGGCCGACATTCCCGCCCAAGACGCCATCAAAACTAAGCTGCCGCCCAGGAAGCAAGATTGGCATATGACGGTATAGCTGGGGCGACGGATTCTCGCGACCGATGAATCGTACGAGCGAACACGGGGTGGTATTGTGGGTGAGAACCTTTTGTTGGTTGGAAAGCTTATCGGCCATCGTGGGCTGTTACGACAAGACCCCTCATATTGCAGGCTCAGAGACATCAATTACACAAACCGAAATCTTGAGCCTCTCGTCGGCAGATTGTGTGCTTCGCAGACGCTTTTCGATTACGGCGGCGCTCTTCGGTGGTGCTCCCACTCCAGGCGTTGGACGACAACGCTCCGTGTCTCCGAACCAGAATACCAGGTAGATTCCATATCCATCCGAACCTGGATCCCGGGTATAGTTGGCAATCAATTGCTTTTTGATCGCGCTCCAAAGATCGCGATGACAACTTTTCTTGATCTCCACCGGAACGTTGAAGCCGCCAAAGAAAAGACGGATGTCCGACCGCTTGTCATCGGCGTAAATGCCCTCGGGTTGCACATCTACGCCCAAGGGGTCCATCTTGAGTTTCAGATCGGACAAAAGGGCATCGCGGCACGCATTTTCCGGTTTCGGCTCTACAGGACGGTTGTATGAGTCTACATTCCAATACTGACGCCAGTCCGACGTGTTGCCGTGACGAATCGCTTGAGCGAACTCGCGCAGATAATCAAACGTCAGCGCGGCCAGATCGGCGGCGTTCGCCGGCTTGCGCTTATCGAGCGTCTCGAGCACTTGGCCGATGCCACAATGGTGAAAGCCGGCTTCGCGCCGGAGCGAATTTTGCCGGTATGCCGCGTCGATGAGATAGGAACGCCAAGGACGCAGGCCGGTATCCGTCAACAGCGTTTCAAAGACCTCCGTTGCGTCTGAGGACGGTACGGAGGCCATCTTGTCGATGAATCCTCGGATGCGCTCCCCCATCGATTCCCAATTAGAAGGTTTATATGCCGGGCCGAGCAGCCGAATCAAAAGCTTCAACTCCGCGACCCCCAGGCGGTCGAGCAACGCTGCAGGGAGGTTATCCCGGCATAGGACATGCGCCAGATGTCGCAATCGGCGCCCATCTCCTCCAGCGACATATTCTTCCAGCCTATCTCGATACGAGGCGGGCGAAACCAGGAATCCGGTGGCAAGCCAGCAGATTCGCTGGGCCACGTTCATGCTGCGATGAGCGAGTTTCTTGTGAATCAGTTCCAGGAGCGGCGCTTCCTCGCAATGGAGAAGCGCGGTTTTGAACAAATAAGCGAGTACTTCAAGTTGCGGCGTCGTGCAACGCACGGGGAACGATTCCAGCAAGGGAAGGACCGCCAGGCGGGCGATCTCCTTGCTGTCATCAAGACGATACACGCCGGAGAAAGAGCTGTTGCCGCTTCGCATTTCCGCCCGGATTGCTCGAACAAGAACATCGGCCGCCGCCTCCGGGTTGGATATCGACGCCTGCTCATACCAGCGTGAAGTCAGAGCCTGAGGTTCGGCGTACAGGAAGGCGAAGGCTTGACGCATCTGCTTATCGTCGAGCGGGAGGTCGCCTTCCGGCGTGGCCCCGGCGATCTCTTCCAGTCCGGCCAGGAACGGAAGAGCCAGGTAGTGGCGCTGGTTCCCGGTCTCAAGGCGTATGATCTCGGCATCGTCCGGAACGTCGCTCCTCCCTACCGAACCACGCAAGCCTTCCAGGACGGCTTCGATCAAGCGCTCGTCGTCGCCCAAGATATCTTGAAGCCGGTCCAAAGGGCTACTGCCCTCAACGTCAATGAACCGGCCGAAATAGACCTGCGCCAATTCATACAGCAGCACCGGCATGGCACGATTTTCTCGCAAGGCCGCTTCGTGTTCCTTCACACGCTCTTGCCATTGTCTCTGGCGTTGCGTCTTTTCGCTTTTATGTTCCTCTTGAAAATCTTTTTCCCGCGCATGGACCTCTCCACGGTCGGACATCATTTCGGTGAACATGCCCAGAAGGCTGGCGTGATCCGCGATGCGTCGCTCGATTATTTCTGGGGATAGTCCTTCGTCGAAACGACGGTGATACACGGATTGCACGACCTTCCGCATGAACCAGGCTGTCTTGTCGTGGTTTTTGGAAGCAATGGCCTGCTCAAGGCACCAAGACCCGAAATCCGGCGGTAGTACGGCCCCAAAGAACCGACGCTCCACCATGTACATGCGAGCGTGAAAATCCTCCGAGTCGGTGCAATGCTTCAAACCCATTAGGATCAGTTCCTTCAGCACGCCGGGATTGCTGGTCAACCACTGGCGAAAAAATGCAACGTTTTCCCCCAAAGTCCGCAATTCGAGCTCCGAAACAACCCCGAGCCAATCGAAGAGGCGATCCGGAGAAATTCGCTCTGACGATGTTTCGAGAAAGCGCTTCAGCCAGACACCCGGCGCCCTACCCAGAAAATTGATTTGCCCAGCAGAACCTGCGAACATCGGGCGCAACCGGTCGAATTGCTCGACGAACAAATCAAGAAGCTCGACGAGTTGGGCGCTTGTCGAATTCTTCGGAATCCAGCTGGTCCAGAATAATTCGTATATCCCGCCATACGATAGGTTTCGGGGTGTCCGTAGATATTGCAATATCTCGGGCGCGGACAGACTCGCAGGAAAAAGTTCTCTCAAAAGGCAGCCCAGCAAGTCGTCGTCGGGATCCGGCACCCGTCCGGCATATATATCCGCGGTCAACTGTTCGAACCCGGCTAAAGCATTCCCCCTGTCTTGCATGTGGCGGTCAAATGCCTTCACGGCACGGTACCTGATTCTGGGCCACCATGTGTCGTCTCTTAGTATCTTCATTATGAATTCGGGAATTTCCGGAAGGGGCCGCGCATGTCTGAGCGATTCAATCAAAATGAGAACAAAGGATTGGCGCGCGTCGTCTCGCGCCGGGTCAAGCAATATTTCTTTGAATTTGGTTCCCAGATCGGTGGAAATCATATCCCCTAGTCGGGGACCCATTTGGATTGTTCTGACAAGCAAGGGGTTCCTTTTCGCCTCCCGCTCCAGACAATCCAGCACCTGGTGTTTCTCCTCAGTGGAAAATTCTCGAGTATCGCCATAGAGAACTGTTCCGATGGGGTCGCGCTCGATGATCTCGCCCCGGCTGGCCTTGCTTTGCGCCGCGAGCCAGGCGGACAGGCCGCGCAACTCAGAAACAACAACGCCGTCGTGGCCCGTCATCAGGGCGAGCGCCCGTCTGGTCGGCAGACCGTTGTAAATGATCTTCGCGAGGTATCTTGCAGCAAGGAACTCGGCAATCTGCCGATGAACCGGGGTTGCACGTCCCGTTACACGTTTCTCCGACGGAGCCTCGAACAACTTGGTGCCCAGTGCGTGGCGAAGAACTTGCCGAGCATTGCCGGGTATCCGTTCCAGCCCGGGAAAATCTTCATCGCCCTCGTGGCCGGGAATGGTGTACCCTGCGCTGCCGATCAGGAGTTGTATTGCGCAAAGCCGCCCGGCGGCGTCCATCAGAACGGGAATGTCAGCATAGACGGGCTCTGCTATCCGGTGCTCTTGATTATGATCGATGATCAATGTTTGGCAGACCATCTCGAACGTCTGCTTCCTTGTATCGGGCCAAGTACCGTTATCCGTGACCGCAGTCGTCAACATCTTCAGGCTTTGGGGATTTGCAAGCAGGCCGTCGATTCCCCTTTCACGGGCCGACGCGATGAACGAGTCCACGTCTTCGATCCCGGACTTGAGGAGAATCTCGCGTATATCTCCATCGGACAACGGGTCGAGGCGCAGCACCGTGACCTCGCCATCGCGCGATACGGTCTTGAGACGATCCCTGTCGTTGGCTCCGAACCAGTCCGCCTCGCGGCAGGAAAGGCGAAACCGAGGGTGTCCCAGGCGGTCAAGCTTCGCACGGATGCTATCGAGCGGAGTTCGTCCATCGGTTGCTCCCGCCCGGGTTTCATCGAGTCCATCGATGTACAGCACCGAATCCCTCCATTCCGGCTTGTCGTCTAACGTCATGAAGTCTCGCGCGGTAACGTAAATTCCGCCTGCACACTCGGATTCGTGCTCGAACGCTCTTGTCTTGCCCGCGCCGGGAGCACCGAGCAGCACAAAGGCACCCACCTCTCGAAAATTCTCCAGGGGTTGGGAGGAACTTTCAGAGTGAAACCGAGAATCGTCTTTTGGAACCTCGGTGCATGTGCGCGTGACGAAATGTTTCATGAGCTTTCGAACCACTCTCCAGCCGGGACCGACAGAAACTCCGGAAGAGCAACACCGCCCTCGCCGACGACGATAGAGGCCATGACGTCGAACCGCTCTCCGAATAGTCTGAGTCCACTCACGTTCGACTTGCGTACGCCGCTTTTCACCTCGAAGGCGACGAGTCTCCGGCCGCGCTCCAGAACGAAATCCACTTCATGGTTTCTGTCCCGCCAGAAATGAAGGCGAACCTCGGGTGTTTTCGTGTTGAACAGATGTGCGCCGACCGCGCTTTCGACCAGGCGTCCCCAGAAACTCCGATCGGCTCGGGCTTCTTCGAACGTGTAGCCCGACTGAGACGACATGAGCGCGGTGTTGAGCACGTTGAGCTTAGGGCTCGAAGCCCTGCGCCGGTGGGCGCCGCGGGCGTATCCGGAGAGACCCGCGAGTAGACCGGCGTCAGACAGAAGCTCCAGATAGCGCGCCAGGGTCGTCGTATTACCGGCATCCTGAAGCTGGCCGAGCATCTTGTTGTAGGACAGAATCTGCCCGGAATACTCGGCGCCGAGTTCGAACAACCGCTTGAGCAGCGCGGGCTTGTCCACTCGTTGCATGGCGAGAATATCACGCTCGATGTTCGGTTCTATCAGCGAACCGACGATGTATTCGCGCCAGCGGTGATAGTCGCGAACGAGCGAGGCTGCACCTGGATAGCCTCCGAAATATATATAATGAGCAAAGTCGAAATCGAACGCCGCCGACATTTCGGCGAACGACCAATGGGTGAGGTGGATGGTTTCATACCGGCCGGCCAGGCTTTCGCTCATCCCCTTCTGCATGAGCAGAGGGGCCGAACCAAGCAGTACCACGTGGAGAGGGTAGGCATGACGCCTGTCCGCGTCCCAAAGCCCCTTGACTGTTTCCGACCAGTTCGGGATTTTCTGGACTTCGTCGATCACCAGGACAAATCCCCGCTCCGAACGGCCGGCATCCACCCGGGCCTGTTCCCATTGACGCACCAGCCACCGCGTATCCCTTACTTCTGAGAAGGAGACAGCGGCCTGATCCGATAACGTGGCCGTGTCATTTTCAAAGCCGGGAACGGGGGGGAGTGTAACCCGATCGGGTTCGTCGACAGGCAGATAACGAGACTGTTGGTCGATTTGATCCAGAACCTGCCGGACAAGTGTGGTCTTGCCCGTCTGGCGTGGTCCGGTGACGACGATCAGTCGTTGGGGATCCTCATCCAGGCGTTGGAGAATCGTCGATTTCTGTGCGCGCTCATAGACTTTCATGTATGCATGATACATTCATGAGCAATTTTACTCAATAGCTGAATTAAGGGTTTCTACGTTTCCGCAGTTTCACTCCTTAGTATCATATTTCGCCTTACTTTTTCACACAATCCGATATCTTCCATTTCGAGTGCTTTAATCCCTTCATCGGTGATTTCCCAAAATGTTCTTTTGTTCCCTCTTGTTTACGACTTTTCAAAAAACTAGAGAATTAACAAAAAAATGGACTACTAATGAGCGATAATTCAGCATCTAAAATCAACATATATGCCACTATTTAGAATAGATGACGAAACAGAACTATTAGAAAAAGAGCACCTTAAGATTTACGGCCACGGGGATGGATGCCTTGGAGTCGAGGATTTCGAGATCGCAGGCGATTCGGACCCAACGCATGTATCCACCAGCTTCGCGGAGCGCCAGAAACGCACCATGCGAATGTGCATAGTGCGCCGTGGAAAGGCGCTATTCCCTGGCGGGTGCGAATCCCGCCCGGCAACTGTCGCTCCAGCCGGTAGCAATCGGGGCGGGTGATGGAGGCAACGACATGGCCTGAAGCACTCCGATGGAAAAGGGCCGCCACGGGCGGCTCAGCGACCATGCGGGCCGCAACGCGAGTGAACGCCGAGCAGGCCTCGAAAATGCATGATGCGAGTGCCGACCCGCCTATGCAACGGGGAAGGCTGGCACCGGCCGGGAAGCGAGCGACACGAGCACCGGCCGGTCTCGCCGGGGTAGTGGCGGCGGCACGCATGGAAGATGGGAATGGCAGCAACACGGGAAGCCCTGCCGGTGGAGCGCACACTCCAACCGGAACCTCGCGAGGGGCAGGCCGGGCCGGCAGGGTGGCGGATGGGCTCGTAGTACCTGAGAAGCCGGGTAACGCCGGCGGAGGAAAGGAGCCCTGGTTCGGGAGCGATGCGGAAAGGGAGGAAGGGCATGACCACTGGCGAGAGCCTATCAGGGTCGGAAAAGGCTCGGAAACTCCAGACCGTGTTACATGCGAAAGCCAAGGAAGAACCCGGACGGCGCTTCCACGCGCT
>MPNJ01000006.1 GCA_002238965.1 Nitrospinae bacterium bin107
CCGCTCGGGCCAGGGGACCCCCGCGAC
The DNA here is from genome assembly GCA_002238965.1 of Nitrospinae bacterium bin107. Taxonomy (GTDB): domain Bacteria; phylum UBA8248; class UBA8248; order UBA8248; family UBA8248; genus Bin107. The sequence goes on from MPNJ01000006.1 coordinate 28, forward strand.
GCGGGGCCGCGACTTGAGCGCAGAGGGGAAGAAAGGCCCTGCGATTCTGGCATAGAGCGGAAGCATGCGCCTTGCGAGCGCCTGAGCTGAAGTCATCTCGGCGCCCCGTATCCGCCTCGCGCGGGCCATCCGGCGGCCCAGCAGCCAGAAGGTAACCACGAATGCGGCCACGGCAAGGAGCCCGAGCCAGAGGCCCCGCCATGCGCCCGCGTAAATGGTGGCGAGCAGGCGGCGCCTGATCCGCTCGATCCTGGGGTCGGACGCTATCAGGGAGATGGACTCTATGACCCGCACCCCTTCGTCCCACTCGTAGACCTGGCCCGAGTCGTGTGAATACCCGATGGCAAGCTTGCCCTCGGCGAGGGTTCCGAGACCCAGGACGCGCCATTCGTGCGCGCTCGTCGTCGTGAAGATGCTCACCGCGGGCGTCAGGACGATGGCGAGTACGAGACCCACGACACCCCAGCGGGCGAGCTGGCCCCACATCCTGGCGTCGTGCAACAGCGTCTGGCCACCGCGCAGGGTGGCGTTTCCGATGGTCATACGATTCTCCTTTTTCATACTGTCTGCATGGTGGTGCTGCCGGCGTCCTGGCCTCGCGATGCGCCGGAAGTTCTCCCTCCCGGAGAGCACGTCCGCGCGCGCGAAGCGGGAAAGAGCACGGCTGTTATCGCGATGCCTGTGATTTTCCTCTTGTAATCACTTCCGACATCCATTGCGGTGAGGACGAAGACGCGTTCGGCCAACCGATCTCTGGCGAAGGCGCCGAATCAGATCGGAAGCGTCCGTCCGTCCCGATATCGTGGACGATGACGACAGGGACCGATAACTCAATGCCGGACGGCGTGCGAGCAAGGCCTCAATGTTTCGTCTCGATTGATAGTCCAGAAACGTCCCTGTGCGGGATTCGATCGCATTCACATATGCGAATATAATACGTAAATAGATCACTGGCAACAGGTTTTAATAGCTAGTTTCCTACACATATGTTCCATATACACTCTCACTTGCGATCTGCTACGCAGGGGTATGGCAATAAACGTGAGAAAACGCGATGGGAGAAGACGAGAGAGAAGCGCTCCGGCGCGAAGCGCCGTTTGCCGTTATGTCCCCTGCATCAGTTCGTCGATGCGGTCGGCGATGTATTGTGCGGGTTCGTGCAGCTGCTTGACGCTCGAGGCTGCGACATAGCCCTCGGTCACGTCGCCGGGACGGGCGTGGTTCACCGGCCGCTTAGTGAGCGAGCGCGACAGAATTAGTTCGCATTCCGCCACCGTGATGAAGGCATTGCGCAGTTCGTGGAACCAGAACCGGGCACCGCCTTTACCGGTGATTTCGCCATAAAATCGCGCAATGTCCACCATGTGTCCGGCCCCGCTGCTTGGGAATGGAAACACCCAGCTGTCCTTCAGTGCTGCAGGCTCCGCGCCATTCGCTAAGTGCCAATCGAAGATGGCGGAGAGCAATCGGGTGCTCGGAAGCTCCAGAGGCTCCCCGGTCTTGGTCTCCTCGCCCCCGAGAATGAGCCGCCCCATGTCCACTTGTTCCCGGCGCAGAGATGCGATCTCGTCCCGGCGCATGCCGGTGTAGATGCCGATCAGGAAGATGTCGCGAATCGCCAAGCAAATTAATGGAAATTGTATATCAATTGGAGAATGAATCTTCTGAACGGGAAGAAAATCCCTCTGATCCTAACAATCCACCAGAGCGGGGCAACTCCAATCTTTGGCTGGACTAATCCGAATAGGGTGCGAGTTGCGCTACGCCCGCGACAACCAAGACATCGACCACTTGCTGCCAACTGGCCAAGAGCCCGGCATCGACAGCGACAGATCGCATCTCGATCAGCCAGGTTGGCAGCAAGTACGTGCCGCGGGCGATGCGGACGGGGTCGGCTACCACGAGTTTAGCCACCCAAGGCAGCCCCACACGAACCTGGTCGTCAGGTTCAAGCGCGCGGACGAAACTGATCAGCCGATCGATACACGTCGCATTGCCCGCTGCGGGTGCCAGCCACCCCTCGACCTCGGATACCAACTCCAAAGGATCCCACCATACGATCGGGCTGTCATCGACTTCGCGGTAGAGGTAGGGGAGCTCGTCGGTGGTATTGGGGATGAGGGCGGCAAGTGCCATATCACCGAAGTTTGCTCCGGCAAACGGCTTGTGTCCCGACTGATCGAATTGAAGCACATGGCGGACTACGTTCGGCCAGATTCGTCTCGCAGTAGCAGCGCGGTCTGGTGTTTCTTCCGCTGCTGCAGACAAAGCACGGAGCAAGTTGGCGAGCAACGCCGAGTTGTCGGCGTAGGCATCGATGTGTTCGTAGATGGCTGCATCGTTGGCATCTCTGGCCAGCGTCAATAGGGCTCGTGCGCTCACGAGAGTGTGCGACCCACGAGAATCCAGGTCGTGGTGCTCGCTGTTGAGCAGAGACCGCCGTTGAGCGGCAAGGAGAGTCAACAGGAGCTCCCGGGCCTTCGAGGACACGCAGATATTTGCCATGGCTGCCGGTGCGAGTGCTCGTATGGCTGCGTCGAGTTGGGACACCCGGACCGAGTCGTCAGCAGTCCTGGCGAGCGATTCGGTGACAGGTTCCTTGAGTGTTAGGATCCTGCGTCGTCCGGTTTCGAGATCTCTGGCGCCGAGTACGCAGGAACGCATCGTTTCGACGGCGATTCGCCATCCCAGATCATGATGACAGAGCCCTTCCTCCACACACGGCGTCTTCCAGACATGATCCAAGCCACGTGCAAGGTGAAGCCGTACTTCGTACGCCACAGCTCGCGCAAGGTTGACGCCGGCACGAACGGCGCGCTCAAAAGTCGTCGATTCGTCTTTTTTGTCGACCACGGTGCGAAGTTGCGCGGCAACGGGCAAAAGCAGCAAAGGGAGGGCCCGTGCCGCGCTGCGGTCGGCGCCCTGTTCGTAGAATGTGTCTTCGAACTCGTACTGTCGTGGCCACGCCCCGCCCTCTCCAATCTGAAGCACGATCCCAGCTGCGAAGGAAAGCGTGTCATCTTGGAGGCTGACACCCTCCACGAAGTGCGCTTCGAGCGCCGCCGCTGCAACCAAGGCGGACGCGTCCCAATGATCATGGGCTCCCAGAGACGGTGGGTTCTCAATCTGTTTCTGCAAGCTGGCTATGTCGGCTACCAACTCATCGCGTCCGATGGCTTCGAGCCCCCCCTTTCTGGGCTCGATGTGATAGCGAGCAACTAACCGTATCGCCTCCCTCGTGCGTTCCTGATCCTCATTGTTTTCCTGTAACACCTTCACGACGTCGTCCGGTGGAGTTGTATCGATATAAAAGCCCTCATCCGTCTGATGCGCCTGGTACCTTTTACGGTCTAGACTGCTCGCCCAGGCACGCGCCTGAACTACTAACTCATGTTCCGTAACTCCTGCACGAGGCTCCGACTCCGTAGGCTCGTGATCTCGTGCCGGCTCGACGAGACGACGCGCGTTGAGAATGAGAGTCTCGCCGAGCGCACGTAGCTCTGCGATGCGTTCGCCGTTAGCATGTAGGACCATGAACATGGCTGCCTCTCGGAGCGACCAGTTCCGGCGCTCTGGCGCCACGAGCCCCTTGGAATTGGCCGCGAGTCCGCTCACCTCATTTACGACTCGTGCGAACTCTTGGAGCCAGATGAACGGCTCAGTGAAGTAGGTGTCAAGAAGATGATCCGCGTCCTCAAGATGCCGTACGAGGAGCCCGACGATAATCCCGACCATCGCGAGATTTTCGCAGCCATCCAATAGTATCGGGATCAGGGTCCCGACCGGAACGCCGTTGTCGATCAGACGGTCGCACACCCGCTCCAGGGCCTGTAACGCGCTGAAGCATGGATACGGTCCAACTGCGTTGCCTCGGTACCAGCGCCAAACGTGATCGTCGCCGAAGTAGAGTTGGCGCTCACCAGCTATGTTGAGTTCGTTCTCGTATGGGCCGATAGTGTTCGATTGGAGTGGTTGTTGTGCCTGATCCAGATCAGCAAGCGTGCGTGACCGAATGCGCGCGGCGTTATTGAGCAAGCGGTTAAGTACCCTGACACCGTTACGGAAGTCACTCTGAAACAGCGGCAGGAACGGACCGCGGTCCCACGCAGCGACAAAGCTCCGCGCACGGTGAGGACGTACCCCGTCCTCGTGGATATCGAATTCACCGACTTCGTACTCGTCGTCCAGGTAGTACGCCTCGGTCAGTTCGGCCAGAAGCCCGCGGCGGCCGCTGGCGAGCGCTCGACTGGTGAATAACTCGTCAACGGCAGGAGCGAGCCACGACGGTGCGTCCTTAGCGACTCGAGTCAGGATCGCCTCACCGTCGTCACCAAGGTCAGGGCCCAGCAGTGCTAGCAGTTCAAGAACGACCTCGTCTTTGATCTCCCGGGGCACCTCAGGTCGCTGTCGGGGGCGCCGGCCATCGTAGCCGATTTCCGTAAGTAGCACTCCGTGCCTCTCAACGAACTGACGCTCATGCTCGATTTCTTCCGGCGTGCGCGCAGCACGCGCTGTAGCGACGGCCTCACGTTGTTCGGCGAGGTGTCGGTCCCCCGCCGCACACACTTCGACGAGACGCTGGCGAAGCAGGATGCGCAACGGGTGCCCTGCGGCAGTATCCGCAATGACATGTCCGCGTAGCCAGGCGCGCAAGATGCCTTCCGTGTGTTTGCCAGACCGCCATGGGGAGGGGGCTTCAAGCAAAAGAGCGATGATCGGCTCCACGGCGATGACATCGACGACTCCGTTTTCGTCGCAGAGTCGCTGATCAACCAGGCGAGCCAGCCGCCGAAGACCAGCGCCATCGTCAGCGAGCAGTTCGGGCCACGAGTCCCGGAGCAGCGCTTCGGGATTCGCAAGCTTGAGTAATGCTTCACCGGGCACGTCACCCCAGCGACTTTCATGCTCGGCACCGAGCGCGTCGAAAGATGCCTGCAGCGCAGCGAACCTGCCCTTCAATGGCATCGTGGAAGTGTCGGGTCGCCCCAGCCATGCCTGACAGGCTAAACGTGCCGCCGCGAGCGACCAACGTGGTGCTCCCGCCCGGAGGAGTCTCGAAGCAGGGTCGTCACTTGCCAGGAGAAGACGCGCGACCACGTAGCGGCGAACCTCGTCGTGCGCGAACTCGGGACCGATCATATGCGGAGCTACAGGCGAAGTTCGCAGCAATCCGTCGCGACGCAGTCCAACGAGGGCAGCGGGATCGATCCCGTTGATGACATTGAGGCGTTCGCCCTCGCCAAGCTCCAGTTCGGCAAGTCTCAGGAGCGCCGTCTCTCTCGCGTCCGGGAATCCCCTGTCCGACATTTCCCGCCGCCGAACGAGCCCGTACCACACCTCGTTCATTGCGTCTGCGTCAGTCAGCGGAGTGCCGGAAATTTGACCGCGAACGAGCAGATCCACCACGATAAGCCGACGGAGAAGTTCGCGCGACCGCGGATTGGCATTGAGCCGCTCCAACTCCGAAAAGGTCCCGACTATCTCGTCTATCTCCGAGTCGTCGAGCGGAGGTACTGGATACTCCACGACAGCGGTATCGAAGCGCTCGCTGAGAACGTCGAGCACAACCTGCTTGCTGTCGGTTGAGGTCACTGCGACCACTTTGACGCCGCTACCTTGGGCAGCATCAACTAGATAACGAAATACATCGTATTTGTCTTCAGTGACCGCGTCCGCTCCGTCAACAACGAGCACACGTTGCGGTGCGCTTAGTTCGGACAGAAGTGTCGACAGAGGGTGGGCCAGCATTCCTTCAAATGTAATCGCGAGGCATGGGATTTGGCGCAGATCGATGCACAACGCCTGTAAGTCACCCGGCTTGGTATCGACCGCAGCGCAAAGCCCCAACACTGCAAGCGCGCTCTTACCTACACCGGACTCCCCGGTGACGACCACCGCCTCAGCACCCGATACGGTCTTGAGCAATTCCATAGCGGCGGCGCTTCGATCCAAGCACACAGAGCGGTCACCATCGCTCGAGGTGATCTCGGAACGGACGGATTCGCACGTCCGTCGATGTATGCTGTCAAGTGTCTGCCAGCCATCCTGATGACTTCGTGTCGTGGGGTCGAGCAGCGTATGCGAGTCGCGTCGCAACATCTTGAGGTCTACTCGCGCGGCTCTCGGTGAATAATCACTGGCAAGGGTGACCAGCCGGTCGCGAAGCCGTGACGCTGTCGAGAGATCAGAGTTTCGCGCTACCTGCGTGAGGCTGTTCACCACGCCGGACCAATCCGTCTCGTCGGGCGACTCAAGACGCGGCATAGCCACCGTGAGTTTCGACAGCAATTGCCATGTGCGCCTTTCGACCAGTGCTGTATCGCCTTTCACTACACCAAGCTCGTGCAGTGCGCCTTCCACGAGCTTCTGGAGCTGATCGAGCCTGCCTCGGAGGGCAGCATCGAACTTGCCCGGTGTCTGGACCAGCTTGAAGAAACCGGGTGCGTCCATCTGCCCTTCGGCAATGTAAGCGAGCTTGGCTAGTTGCTCGGCGTTAGTTTGTGGTCCGGCGACGACGAGGACCAACCGGCGTTCCGGTCCGTCCGCAGGAACATCGATCACGGTACGGACAAACTGTCGGATGAGCTTCCGGGTCGGCTCATCGCTCACTACCAGATTCGGTGAACGCCGAACCCCGAGCGTAAGCACCAACGATGGCTGCAATGCGTCAGGGCGGGCTGCGCTCACGACGAGATCGTCTACAGGATGGTCCGGGGCCTGTTGGAACGCGACACTCACGATCCGCGCACCGTCTCCGAGTTCGGGGGTATTGTCGCCGACGAGCATGCGAGTGAGGTACAGGACCGCCACCTTCCGTTCGAAGGTCACGCCCCCGCCGCCGGTTGCGTAGGGGCTCACGCCCTGCTGTAACGGCGCCGCGCCAACACCAGCGCCACTCGGCCCAGGTCTGTTCGCATCCTCTGTGATGTCTTTGCTCATCTCAACGGATCCATTTCTTGCGCATCTATATGAAGAAACTATTGACATTGAGAAAGGGCGGTGATGTTGCACAAGCTTACCGCAATTCACTACGTATTCGGCAATGATATTTATTGGACTTATATAATTAACTTGATGAGATGGTGGGGTTATTTCAATTTATCGTTTATTTGCTGCTAGAGTCTAACTGCTTTGGCAATATTATCGTCAGTAATTTCCAATAAATGTGTTTGTCACTTTATCCAAGCCAGAACATCAGTGTTTGTTGTTGGTGGTCGTTTCGGCGGTTTTCTTACCATCCCACATCCTCCTATGGTTTCCATCCATGCTGGTCAAGGATATCCATCAGATAATTCAGCAACTCAGCGTTGGACTCATGCGCCTCGATAATAAGCGTTTCCCTTCTTTTGGGGTTCGTCAACACCTTGCGCTTTGCCTTGAGCCTTTTCCGGCCTATGGGCTGCATCACAGGAGTGATTATATTTCTTTGGGCTTCACGCATTCTATCAAGGGTATTTGTAGCTGCTTCAAGACGGTCCCAATGGGCATGGCGGGCGTCAGCCATTAATTCGGCATGTACTGCATGTATTCTCCCTGCTAGTTCCATGGTCTTAGCAAACTGCCTTAAAGGACGCATGGAGCGTTCTATTCGTTCTAGTGTGTTGTTTATGCTCATTTTCGCGCTTCCTTATTTACGGGCGTAGAAGTCCCTGAGAAGCGCTTGGCAAGAAATATCAAGGTGGGGTACGTTCCAGATACTTCTTTTGGTTCGTATCCTACGCCCTCGGCTGCCACCGGGGGCCGCTTCATTTCTATAACCCTTATATCACATTTCTCCTTGTGTCACTTACCTATATGAATCCCCTTATCGGGTGGCCGCCCCAAGAGCCATGAGACCGCACGGGCCAACGAGGCGCCGTGTAGGGTGTCGATGGGGGCGGCTGTAGGAAGGAAAACCAGATCGCTATTTCCCACAAAAATGCGCATGGACAAACGAACCTCTGGAATATCGCACAGGTCTTGTGAGCATATTATCTTTTCTATCTTAGTATTCTATTTCGGATAGGCCCCCCGAAATTCCCTGAGCTGAAACTCCTCCTTAAATTTATTTCTAACATCCGCCTCAGATTTTCCTGGTTTAAGGGAATAAACTTCGCCGCGCACAACGATACTCTTCTTGTTCCTCCATTTGATGGTGTGTTTAGCCACTCCAAAACATCGGCTTCTGCCACCGACACGGTTCGCGCCAGTTAACACAATGTGGCAAGGTTTCCCCTTAGTTTGCTTTTCGCATTCCGCTATTGCCGCCGCTTTTCCTTTCTTTCGTATCTTCTCTCATGGTGGCGCATCTCCTGTGTGCTGAATGACCGGTCTTTAGACAACCCAATTTCAGCAGGATGCGCCGCCTTCTGAGACTGTGAAAGTATTAGACCCTCACAGACCCCGGAACGGGGTTCGCTTACGCTTGCAGCCGGGCAGGCCGATGGCCGGACATGTCTTCAACCAGGGGAGCAGCAACATCGCAGAACCGGGAGAGAAACGCCTCGGCAGCCGTTCAGTTCGGGGTCGCGGTCGAGTCTTCGAGGAATCGGCGTAAAGTTCACACGCCATTCGCCCCCAGACGCTGTTTTTACAGACAATACTCCGCAAATGCAGCTTCTTTAAAACCACGATCACTTAGAAGTGTATGTTGGTTTCATCTTAGAGTGCGATGATCGAGTCAACTGCTCGATTGGTTCCTGACGCGCTCTCGAACATGAATGCTACGCCGATGTCTCACCAAAACTTCAACCGCATTAGCGCCTAAAATGCTATATATCGAGGCTTAATTACCTTCCATGTACGCAACCGAGAAATCGTCGTCTGTGCCCATATTCCGCAGTTTGCCACTGAATCATCAATCGTTGTGAGTTTTAACCTGTAGAACTCACATTTCTCACGAGTGAATTTCTCGTGGCGGCGACGCGAGTAGAACAGCGACGGCAGCGGTCAGGCCGGTAAATTTCGATGAATTTGTGTGAGTAGCACGAGGGCTACAGTTTGTTATGAGCAGTCATGCCAAGAATGAAATATTCGAATCCCTTGTGCATGTCCTTTGCCGTGTGGCCATTGGAACTTACGATTATGGGTGGTGACATGTAATTCCTCTGCCAATGGATGAGCATCACCGCCAGGAATGACTTCCAACGACGATGGCTGCCCAAGCCGTTCGTAGTAAGGCTCGCTTGCCAGGATTGGGTTCAACTTGGCCGATAAGGTATAGCCGTGCCGCACATAGGCCAACATCATGCCCTCTTGCATGGCCCAACCGTAATCACCCTCAATGAAGCGGGACAAACCTTTGTTGCAATAGTTCGTCGTAACGGGATGCGACGTGCCGACCAATTTGCATTCCACAAAAAGTGCGTCATGAGTTGACAACACTAGCGTTTCATCACGGACGAGTTCAAATACGAGATCGGGTTTCTTGGCGGGATGACTGCCATCAAAGTTCGTGAACTCTGGTGCTCGCCAGACTTTTCGAAACAACCGTTCATCAAACCCTGGGATTTCGCCTTTTTGTCGGAGTCGATTCTCAAGGATCGAATGCAGGTGCCGGGTGACATCATCTTCATGAGCGGTCCCGAGGACAAAACCCGATGCACGCAGCAATACAAATGCGCGGCAGATGGCGTTATGGGTGATCAAAAGAACCGCATCATCAATTGGTGGGTGTGGTAGCTGATAGTCAATGCCATCGGCGAAGAATCCCGCATTATTCATATGGGTCTGAACGCGCTCAAATGTTGACGCACAATGTGCAAGCCACATAATCGTGCGCGGCTTTGACTCCAAAATCGTAGTTGGTTCAACAAACCGATGAACAGACCACCTTGCGGTAGGACCATAACTATCCGGCTTGCGGCAGTACGATTCGCTTCCTGCATCACGCTCGACAAAAATTCGCGAGAAATATCCACTGGTGCTCTATGTGCGGTCAAAGTGACGAACCGCCATGGCCACGCTTCGCTTTGTTCAATCACCTCAGCGGCGTAAAGTTCCGTGCATGTTTCCTTAACGAAGGGTTGAACCATATCCACCAAATACCAACAAAACGCGTCGACATCCGACCGTTGCGGTGGCCGCTCGGCAGGTAGCCGCGCTGAGCGATACGGCGCTCCGAATCGAACGGTATCACTTATAACATTCATATCATGTGAGTTAAGCCCATAGAGCTCAAATACTAGCTCGTCAATCGCTTCCCACGGTTTATTTTTGTCGCTGCGCAATTCCTCGGCTAAGCGATTGACACGATGCCATTTGGACGCCGTTAATGTCTTTGGATTTGGGAACGAAAAGCTGTCAAGGTCTTCCTTCAAAAATGTCCGATAACTTGCACCAATGCGTGAACTATGGGTGAGATAGTGATGATGCCAGAGTTGACTGTGAAGAATCAAATATAGGAGTTGTGCTAGGCCCTTCGGATTGTCGTGTCCCGCCGTCGAATACCCATAAAAACTCTTGGAGAAAGCAATCGCGTGCTTTTCCGATAGGTAGGCCTTCGGCCGCTCTCGCGTCTGGCCGGGTGTCTGTGGCACGATTACGAGAGGTGGGTTGTATAAGCCAGCGTCACGAGGAGCATGTGCTGTCATGCGGTGATGATGTTCCTGCCAGCTATTAAGCTGTTGTAGTTCTATCTTGAATCCGTATTCAGGTGCTTCAAAATTAGGTAAGTCTAGCAAATGGTCAGCGGGCTTCTGCACTAATCCTGACGATACATTGTAACCTTCGCCACTTGATAAGTCTGTCCAGACATCGGAAACTGATGGCAATTCGCGTGACGATATTTTTTCGATAACCTCAACATCAAGAACGCTGCCCAAACTGAGTGTCTTGAGCATCCAGGGTTTTGCTACCACTGAATCAACAGACACAGCCTGCGCGGCCCGAAAATCGAACCGAAAATCCGCCCGTTTGCATAAAGCATTCTCTCGCACTGGAGTAATAAATGAAAATTGATGTTTCGCGGGCGGCACCGTATTGCGCGCAAACAGCAGCATGAATGGTAGGCCCATGTTAGGCCAAACTGCGGTTTTCTCTAGATCAGAGCCATTAAGGATTCCGCTCACCGTTAGACCACGAAACAAGGCTTCGCGGGCGAGCCGACCGGCACCACTCTGTTTCAGGATAATTCGACCTGGTAGTGCCATTGCAATCGCACCACCCGGTTTAGCCCACTCAGTTGCGCGCCACAAAAAGGGAAGATCGGGGTTATTATCCGGATTCTTGTAGGAAATTACATCAATGCCCATTATTTGGCGCGTAGTGAGAATTCGGCGCGTAATTGCGGAAAATTCTTGATTTGTAGCAGCGTTGCGCACTCGTTGCTCGGCCTTTTCAGTGCTAGTTGTGAGTCTTGAGCGCAGCCTCGTCCACGGTGGATTACCAACAACCACATCAAACTTTGCATTAAAGTGCTCTGGCACATTTGGTGCTAAGCTCCCGAGCACAAATCCGTAGCGTCGCTCCTCAGTATCATGGGGGCCAAAATTAAAAAGAACTTCACCTTGGAGCGCTCTAGGAAACTTTAGAATCCTCGGTGGCCTAGTAGTACCGTTTACTTCAATTGCGGTGATATAAAGGGCGAGTGCAGCAAGTCGCAGTGCCGATTCACTTACATCAAAACCGCGTATTTGATTATAGAGAATACGGTGGATGACTCTCTTGTCTGGTCGCCGTCCCATCTTTTTCCAATGCAATCGAACGAGTTGGCGGAAAGCAAGCACAAGAAAGACCCCCGCCCCACATGCTGGATCGAGTACGAGAGCATCTTGTGGTTCCTTTACACCTGCCAGCGCTTCTTCAACTAGTAGACGCGCGATGTTCTTTGGCGTGTAGTGGACGCTCGTCTCTTCTGCCTGAACCACATCCCATCGTCGGCTGAATGTTTCGTAGATTTGGCTTAACACGCCGATTGGAATATGCGCGAAATTAAAATCATCCCAGTCGATTGTCGTTTGAAAGCTTGATCCACCAACATGCTTCCAGCCGCGCATTATTGCTTCGAGATGTCGAAACACTTTGCCGTTGGTCTTCTCCTCAGCGTAGCGAAAGAACTTTCTGTACGCGCGCATACGCGCCACTGGGGACAGCGATGAATCAAGGCTGTCTACAAGCGGAAGAAAATCGCCGTTAAAAGTTTCGTCTAACCAGCATGAGGTAGCTGCGGCCCGCTCGGCATCAGAAAAGACATCCTTTAAATTGTCAGCGGACGGGCAGATATCAGCCAACTCCTCGTGCACTACAATTTTGCGATCATGGAGAAAGCGAAAGAATAGAGCCCTTCCGGTAACGGACAAGACTTCAAGCGGCAGCATTTGCCCTTCCAGTTCTTTGTCAGCTGAAGCTAGAAGACGGTGAATTTCCTCAAAAACATAATCCGGGGTTTGAACTTGACCTTTAAGAGAAAATGAACCAGTGGCTAGCCTTTGAAAAAACAGCGGCGCATCTGGCGAGTCGCCAGATAGAGTGACTGACTGTGCGTTGTCGAGCACGGCACGATCAAGATTTATGGGGTAAAGCGTAAGCTCGCCTGGTCGGACGATTCCAAGTAGAGCGTGCTCACTTCTGTTGGCCAGCAGTTGGCCCAGATTATGCGCTCGTTGATCTAGCTGATTTAGCCCAGTACCACTTTCCAAATCGTCAAGAAGATATAGTAGGGGCCGCCCCTGGAACTCCGCTACGGCATGTGGAAGCAAAGTATCTTTGCTTTGTATCTGCATCAAGTCGAGGTAATTGAGATGTGCGTCTGTCTTCGGTCCATGGAGCGTTATCAACTCTGGGCAGCCAAACGCTTTAGTTTCGCGTTCTAGTCGAGCACCCGATGATGATGAACGTGTTACCTGCATCGTCAAAACTTGCGTATCGTTCCGACAAGGACACCAGCAATGCGTATGGCGTCTGCGTCTGCTCTAGCGAAAAACAAATCTGGATAGGTTGAGTTTTCTGCACGAAGGCGTACGCCCTCAACAGAACGAAAAAACCGCTTCAACGTTATATCTTCACCGATCACAACCGCGGCAATATCGCCGTTGGCTGCCATAGGTTGAGCATTAACAATAGCTATATCGCCATCGAAGATTCCTGCACCCATCATGCTATCTCCGTGAACCCTCGATGCAAACAGCTTGTCTCCGCGCCATAATTCGATGGGAACTTGAATCGTGGCTTCAACGTGTTCAATTGCCACTATAGGATCGCCAGCGGCGATCCGACCCACTAAGGGTACTAACACGACTGATTGTGGTGGGATGATATCATGATTTAATCGGATTCCACGCGCACGTCCTGGCAGGAGTTTCAGGTATCCCTTCCGCGCGATAAGGTTCAAATGTTGGCGCGCAGAATTGATGCTTTTGAAGCTGAAGTGGCTGCAAATTTCCTCCAACGTCGGAGCGGAGCCAATTTCTTCCGCATATGTCCGAACAAAATCAAACACTTGACGTTGGCGAGGCGTGAGTTTTCTATGTTGAGCCATGTTAAATCTAATATACTACAAATATTTACATTGTGCAAGCAATAAGAGACTCGGCTATAATATATTCGTAAGTACCCAAATATACCACGCAGTCCACGAACAGGGCGGCAGACCCCTCGCCATGATCAGTTTTTCACAGCTAGGGGGAAGATCGTACCGCGTGACACTTCATCGGGTGGACTCCGCAGTTTTACGAAAAGAACCTCTCTCTGTGGTCGACAACCCAAAGTTCCTTATCCCTTCCCTGGATCGAGATCCCCAACCTTGGTTCGAACATCCTCGCCACCGTCCAGCGTCGTCTACATGGCATTAGGCTGGAGCCATGTCGAATGCACCCAGGGGCGTGGGCGTTACGACAGGCGCAAGCGCTACGACAAGCCCCTCAAAGACATCCGCTTGCGAACAAAGCGGAGAAAATGGAAGCAAGTCATCAATAAGTAAAATCAACCTGCCTGTCACCACCCGAACGAACAGTTACGACCCGAAATCGTTCGGTCACGCGGTGATGGAGAAGACTATGGCGCAGAGCGAAGGCGGCCAAAGCCCGGCAGAACGCGGACCTGGCATCGTCCTCCTCCTTATCGCCACCCTTTGACCGAACGCTTTCTCGACAGGGGTGCTCCGATCTACGCCCGGGTTATAATTCGTCGGCTTCCGATTTGATTACGTATTGCAGATAAGCAAATCCCAAAGAATTTCTCAAAAACTAATAGCTGAAATTATTTCAACAAACTATAAGAATTCCCCTCTCGCTGAAAACCCCCCACTGCCTGAAAACGGGCGGAGGGAGAGAACCCGTGTCGGTTCGTGAAGAAGTGCAGGATCGTAGCTGCGAACATTTCCTGTCGGAGCAGGAGTTTCATCAAATGGTATGTGTGTTGAGCGAAGTGTAATCCGATGGCAAGGTGTCGAGGTGTTGAGTATCGGCTCTCAGGCTCCTGACGCCAGGGTCGCCGAGAGTATCGCGGCTGATATGTATAGGTTCAGAACTGTTTTCGCCGCTTAGGATTTATGAGAATCTCTTACATAACGTCTCCAAATAGCTCCGCTTTGGTTGGCGGCATACTCCTAAGGCAAAAGAGGAGTTAGTAGACATTGACTTCAATGGCACCCAATCACTTGTTTGATCATGACACGATGAACGCGCCTTGGGGGCTGGAGTCCAGGACCAAGCTGGTAGCATTTGCCTGCCATTTCTTTGACGCCAATAACATCGCCGCCAACCACTCGGTCATAAACAAAGAAGTTCCGAGCGGACAGAATCCAGAGCCACTTACAGTGAGCGATTTTCTCAAATTCCTGGAAGTGAATAAAACCTTTTCGAAGACGCCCAACGCGTTCCGCGTCGCACAAATCGTGGAGCAGATGACATCTACCGGTCTCCTGGTTCATGCGGGCCATGGCAACCGCTCGCTCGCGGGGTTGCAGGACCACTACCTGTATTTATTAACGGCATCAGAAGCTCGTCGAGACTTGTTCCGGCTGGTACCCGTGCTCGGCCCGGAATTTCTCTACAAGCTGTGCGCACCGGGCCTGGTCCACATCACGGGAACGAACGGCGATGGCAAGGCAGTTGCCGGGACAGGACTCATAGTCGATTCGAGTCATGTTCTTACCAGTCGTCATGTCGTATTCGACATGAAAGTCGACGAGAAACAGATGATTCAGAGCAACGTGTACATCGTCAACAAGGAATCGATCCACATGCACCCCGAGGTTGACGTGGCGGTAATGCAGGTGAACGGCCCGCCGTTGTCGCCGTTGAAGGGAGCCCTGTTTAAAGTTCCGGTAGTGGCTCAGACCGTGTACACGCTTGGCTATCCTAAGCTTCCAGGCCTCCGGGACGCGTCTGTGACGATGCAGCAGGGAGCTGTGACGAACGCGTCGGTCACATCACTCTCAGGGGAGAAACTGTTCCTTTATTCCGCGATATCCAGACCTGGGAACAGCGGTGGTCCCGTCATGTCCGAAGACGGCTACGTGGTTGGCCTCTCTATTGTCGATGCCACCGGTCAGTACGATCAGAATGATGCTTTTTCTCCACACTATGCGGGAATCCCTGCTCAGGTCGTTGTCGGGGCAGTGGAGGATCTTGGGCTGGGAATTCAATTGCCCTACGAGCATTTGGAGTGACACCCGAGTTACTGTCAAATGTTATGTATGGCCGTCTCGAATCCAGCAGCTTCTTGCCGGGCGCGCTGGATGCGAATGGTCGTCCCCTCCCCGAAACACACAAGGCCCATGCGCATGCCACCTGCTCTGATATTGCAAATCATGTCATCGGGTTCGTTCATCAGTTTACACAAACATTCTATCCTTTACGTATCCATCCAATTTATTTCCATGCTTTTATCGTTCATTCATGCATTATTTACCCTGTTTCCAGGTTCCGGGAGGGAAGAACGATGAACGGATGGGATGAAGCGGGGCGCATATCGCGTCTGTGCGCGGGCCGGGCGGAGGTGAGCCTGAGCCGGGGAGATTCGTGGGCCGGAAGGATTGCTGACGCTTGAGTATTCATCTCCTGCGAATTCAAGGGATTGGTTCCGCCGCGAGACGCGCCCTCATCCGGTCTTCTTGCCGGCGCAGGGAACCCCCCGGCTCGAGCGGGGCTTCCGTCCGGAATGCGGCCTTGAGCGCTCATTTTCCACAGATTCGCTTGCGCCTCTTGTTGTGCCTGATGATCCGGTCTTCCGTTCCCTTCGTGAGCTCATCCTTTCTGCTCATCAGGATATATTCGGTCCAGTCGCAACCGTTCAGCACCTTACTCGCGATACCATTCCGAGCGCATGCAGGCGCATCGCTATCGGCAACGATTGTATGGGAGCGCACGCTTTCCTTATGTTCGCGCGCCATTACTACTAGTCGTGCCTACCGAAGGGATGGTTCATGAAGGAGTACGGGGGGACTGTCAGGAGCGCGTCTATTGCTTACTCCAAGGCCAATACCGAACAGGCGCACTTAGCTACGAACGAGGTGCATGACCTGGCGCTGTTTTCAGTACCACACGACGCGGTCGCCCCTTCCCCGTGGACATCGGCAATTTCACCTTTGCCGCATCGCACGCGAACCGTCGGGCGTCGTCACGAACCTTGAATCAGTTCGTCGATGCGGTCGGCGATGCGTTGCGCGGGTTCGCGCAGTTGCCCGACGCTCCAGTCGGCGGCGTAGCCCTCGGTCACATCCTGGGGCCGGGCGTGGTTCACCAGCCGCTTCGTGAGCGAGCGCGGCAGCATGAGTTCGCGCTCGGCCACCGTGATGAAGGCGTTGCGCAGCCCGTGGAACCAGAAACGGGTTCCGCCTTTTTCTGAAATCTCGCCGTAGAAACGCGCAAGGTCCGACACGTGTCCGGCCCCGCTCCTGGGGGAGGGAAACACCCATGGGCCTTCGCCATCCGCAAGGCGCCGATCGAGGATGGCGGTGAGTTGCCGGGTGATCGGAAGCTCCAGCGGCTCCCCGGTCTTGGTCTCCTCGACCCTGAGGACGCGCCGCTCCATGTCCACCTGCTCCCGGCGCAGTGATACGATCTCGCCCCGGCGCATGCCGGTGTAGATGCCGATCAGGAAGATGTCGCGGATCTCCGGCTCGAGGCCGGCGGCCTCGATGCCTTTCCGCCAGCGGGGCAGCACCTCGGCCGGGCTCGATATCCGCCGCCTCCGCTTCCGGTGAAAGCGCCCGCCCGCCGCCAGCCACAGATCGACCGGATTGCGCAATCCCTCGAAATCGACGCAGGGCCTGCAGTAGATCGAGCGCAGCATCGAGAGCGTCTGGTTGGCCGCCGACCAGCCGTGTTTTCCTGTAATGAGATTGAAGCGGTCCTCCGCGTCCTGGCGGGTGATGGCGTCGAGCGGACGCTTCAGCCAGTCGGAGAGGTTGACCCGCAGGTTCTGTCGGTAGAGCCTGACGGTATTGACCGCGCGGTCGGGGTTCGCCGCCATGTAGATCTCGAAGGCACGGGCCAGGGTGGGGACGCCTCGGGCATCGGCCCGCTCACCGGCGGGATCCTCGCCCCTAGCGACGCGTCCGAGCAGGTCCTGGGCCAGGCGCCGTGCCTGGTCGGGGGCGATGCGGCCGTAGCGTCCGATGACCACCCGCTTGTTGGGCGCCTTGCGGCCGCCTTCGCCTGCGCGGTAGTTGACGATGAATGACTTCATGCCCGAGGGCTGGACACGGACGCCGAAACCCGTGAGCTTCTCGTCCCAGGCGATCCAGGACTTATCTCCGGGCTTTAACGCCTCGACGGTGCGCTTCGTGAGCGTCGTCCTGACTCTGGCGATGCGTTTTCCGGTGTTGTTTTCCATGTCCCGGACTATAGCAGCGTGAATGAAAAATAACAACACGAATATCAACACATGAAAACAAATCACAGGCTAGGGAAAGGCAGGAGTGTCGGGGAATGGCGATACAGATATGATTGTAAACTAATGAAATATTAGAGGTATTGTCGTTTTAGTAGTATACAAGGGTACGATAGTCTCTCTTTATAAAATATGTTTCTCGAACATGTCCACCAGCCCGGGCTGGAAGGTCACGACCCGGTGCCACTCGGTCTTGTCCACCCGGTCGCCGGACTGCTTGTCGACGTAGCCCTCGTCCGTGGCGATCGAGAGATTCGCGACGCGTCCGCCGCTCGCGAGATGGTTGATGGTGACGTCGGCGCCGAGACGCCCGATCAGTTCCGCTCTGTTGAGTCCGAATGCCATGGTGATTCTCCTTGTGGTGAGAGTGTGAAAAAGTGACAGGAGGGAGAGAGCCTTTCTCTCCGCCCCCCGGTTCGCCCTACACGCTGCAAAACTCCACTTCGCCGTCCGCCTCGGCGCGCAGCTGGCGGATCGTGTACGCGTCGAGTCCGAGTTCTGCGAGCAGTTCGTCCGCGGTGGGAACGTCGACGTCGTAGTCGTTCTCGTACATGGCCAAGCCTCCTCTCGGGTTGTCGTGCCCGGCAGCGGGAGCTGGAGACCGTCTCCCTCTCCCTACCGGGCATTTGCCCGGCTCCCCGCTTCGCTCTTCCTCTACGAAGGCGGTTCGCGACCGGTGACTGACCGCCCACGGACCTTGCGCGGCCACCGTCCCCGCCAGGCTGCCCTTAACACAGGCGCACATGGATACCCCCCGGCTTGCGCCCGTTCCGGAATTCGGGTCAGATGAGACATGGACAACCGCAGACGCATCGAGGGGTGCGGCTTCTGGGCGCCGGCGCTCTTGTGGCTGCCGCTCGGGGTGTTCGTGACCGCCGCCGTGCTCTTCTGGACGGCGCCCGAGGCCTGGACGCCGATGTTGCCGGAATCGGCGGCGGCACTGGCGCCGTGCGGTTTGCCGCTCGCCCTGGCGTGCCGGCTGATATGGCGGCTGGGTTACCGTCGATCCGCCTGGGTGACGTGGGTGGGGCTCGGCGCGGTGACGGCGCCGCTGGTGGCGGGACTGCCCGGCCCGCTCTCGATAGCCGCCTGGGCGGTCGTGACCAGCCTCCCGGCCTGGCTGGCTTGGTGGTGGCTCCCCGAGCCGGACTGAAACCGGCCGGCTGCGCAGCAGGGCGGCGGTCGTCAAACACTCCCTCCCCGCTCAGGCCCGCTCCTCTCCGACTCACGCGAAGCGGAAGAACGGCCCGAGCCGTGCGGCGAGGACGTCGGCGCCGAGCGCAGCGAGGTCGTCGTTGAAGTCGCCGCGCTCGGAGACGATGACCGTGGCCGCGACGCTCGCCCGTGCGCAGCGTTTGGCCAGGCGATCCGCCGCGACCTCGCCTTCCACGTCGTTGTCCCGGGCGATAACGAGGCGGGTGACCCCCTCGGGTGGGACGAATGCGCCGAGGCTGCCGGCGGAGAGGGCGGCCGCGGCGGGAACCCGGGGCGTCGCGGTGACGATCGAGAGCACGGTCTCGACGCCCTCCCCGACCAGGAGGGTGGGCCCGTGGACTCCGAAGCGCACGGCGCGCCCGAATACCCGGCCGAGCGCCTTGCGGGAGGGGAGGACGCCGGCCTTGGCCTGCGCACCGGGATCGATCCAGGTGCGGTGCACCCCGTGGAGCGCGCCTTCGGTGTCGGTCACGGCGGCGACCAGGGCGGGCAGCCGGCGATCGGCTTCGCGGTGGTAGAGCGCCGGGTGGAATCGCAGGGAGGGGAAGCGGAACCGCGTGATGCCCCGGGCGCGGAGGTAGGCCTCGGCCGGGGCGCCCTCAATCGGGCGGCAACTCCGCCAGATGCGCCGCGCCGCTTCCCTCGCGTCGTATGGCGGCCCCCCGTCCGGCAGATGAGGGGCAGGCAGGGCGAGGAAGGTGCGGGCCTCGTCCATGGCCGCGCGGAGCGTGGACGCAGCGCTTCGGCAGCGAATGAGATCGAGCAGGTCGCCATGCTCCCCGGTGGCCGCGTCGCTCCACTTGCCGGGCGCGCCCGGAGGCTCGAGGCGGACGAAGAGCGAGCGCCCGGGCGAGCCGTCGACGTCGCCCGCGACCCAGTAGCGGCCCTGCTTCTTGCCCCGGGGCAGATAGCGGCGGCAGACCTCCTCGGCGCGAGAGGCGAGCGCGGCGGCGATCCCGGCCGCGGGAGATGGTGTTCGGGACATGGTGGACCTCCTCTGGAGTATGAGCAAAAAAAGAGCCGGCGCGTGAGCGTCCTCCGGCATCACCGGGCCGGCTGCATTGCAATGAGGGCGGCTCAACCGGCGACTTCGTCGTCCTGCGCCGGACCCATTGTTCGCGCGGCTAGGGCGGACCAGGCCTCCCGGTCCATCCCGAGGCGGGCGTTCAGGTGATCGCAGAAACGCTCGGCGTCTTCCAGGGTCAAAGCGACAATGGCGGTGGGGATGTTTCCGGCCATACCGTCGATGACGAGCCGTATCTCCTGCGGCGCGTCGGCCGGACCGTAGGCCGGGCAGAAGGCGAAGTCGGGGTTTTCCGGCAGTGTGTGTGAGGTCATGAAACGGACTCCCTTGGGTGATGTCGGAATCAGAGGCCGCACCCCGGCGATTGACGCCGGGTGGACGGCGATATGGATACGGACGGCGCCTCCCCCCCGGCCATACGTATGCGGGCCGGCTGCACGTGCGGGTTCAACTCGCGAGGGGCCGGTTCTCGAGGACGCGGCCGAGGACGGATGCGTCGGGCGCGAAGACCCGCGCTCTCCAGGAGACGATCTCGACCGTACAGCCCGCGCGCTTGAGGGCTGTGAGGTGGCGGTCGTCGGGGCCTTCGATCTCCAGGCGCTGCGCTCCCATGATGCGGCGGCGCGCGAGGCGCCAGTCGTTCGCGAGGGTCAGGACCTCGCCGCTTCCCATGACGGCGTAGAAGGCCTCGTCTGCACTGAGAGACGGACCGCCGCCCAGTCCGAAGGCGGCGCGCACGGCCCGAATCCCGGTTGCGTCCAGGGCGCGTCCGATCATCGCCTCTCCCTCGTCGGTGGCGAGGCGCCGCACCCGCATGTTCTCGGCCCCCAGCCGGTCCCAGACCGGCAGGAGGAGCCCGGTGACGAGCCAGAAGCGCGATTCGGTGTAGGGCGGCAGGCCGGCAACTTCGGCCTCCCAGAGGGCGCGCCATTCGGCCTCATCCGCTTCGCGCCAGTTCGAGGCATCGAGTTCGGCTCTCGCCACCCCCTCCCGCGCGGCAGGCCTCAGGAGCCTTACGCGTTCCTGCACGCCCCCGTCGTCGAACAGCATTGAGGGCGCGGGCAGGACGACGGACGCCCGTTTCGAGCGGGCGTTGATGAGGAGCGCGGGCGCGCCGCTCTTCCCGGCCGTCTCGAGCGCGGCGTCCGCCGTGACGGGCACGAGCCGGTCGCGGCGGAGGATCTCGACGAGGCCGGTCGCAGCCCCCGTCCCCGGGTGGGTGTAGAGGGTCTCGCGGCCGGCCGCCGTGAGCGAGTCCGCTTGCAGGGTCTCGACGCCGACCTCGTACGTCCCCGCCTCGACGGCCGCCTCGATGTTGGACTCGACGCGGGATTCGAGTTCAGCGAACAGCGCGTTCTGCTCCGCTATGGGAAGCGCGAGCAGGCGGTTCAGGAACCTCGGCATGGGCGGGAGGTCCTCCTTGAGCGATCCCTCGTAGGTGAGTTTCAAGCCGGTCGCCTCCTCGAAGCGATCGAGGGACCATCCGGGCAATCCGCCCCGCCACAGGGCGCCGTAGAACTGGCGCAGCGCCGCCCGGGCGTAGGGGCTTTCGAGGTTGTCGCCCGCGCGGAAGAGCGTCGCCTCGCTGCCGGCCATGGCGGTCTGGGAATTGCGCTGTCCGCGCGTGATGGCGCCCAGGGAGTCGAGCCGCCGCGCGATGGTGGCGATGAAGCGCTTCTCGCCCTTCACGTCGGTGGTCACGGGCCGGAACAGGGGCGCCGAGGCCTGGTGCGTCCTGTGGGTGCGGCCCAGTCCCTGTATCGCCTGGTCCGCCCGCCAGCCGGGTTCGAGCAGGTAGTGGACCCTCCGCTGCGTGTTGGCGGCGGAGAGGTCGGCGTGGTAGCTCCGCCCGGTGCCGCCCGCCATCGAGAAAACCAGGATGCGTTTCTCGCCATCCATAAAGGCCGCCGTCTCGGCGAGGGAAGCGGAGGCCGGGCGCGCCCGCAAGGCGAGCCGCTCGCCCTGCGCGTCCTCGACCCGGAGCACGCGCCGTGAGCGGCCCGTGACCTCGGCCACGGCGTCGTGGCCGAAGCGGTGCACGATCTGGTCCAGCGCGGATGGCACCGGCGGCAAGGATGCCAGCTTCGCAATGAGCGCATCTCGCTTTGCCAGGGCTTCCTGGGAGAGAACGGGGTTCCCGTCGGGATCGACGGCCGGGCGGCTCATGAGGTTCCCCTCATCGTCGGTGAAGGGCTCCTGCAGTTGCACCGGGAAGGCGTGCGAGAGGAAGTCGAGCACGTACTCCCTGGGTGTCAGGTCGATGGATAGATCGTCCCATTCGGATGAGGGGATCTCCGCGATCCTTCGCTCCATCAGGGCCTCGCCCGTGGAGACGAGCTGGATCACGGCCGAGCGGCCGGCGCCCAAGTCCGCCTCCACCGCCCGGATGAGCGAGGGACACTTCATGGAGGTCAAGAGGTGGCCAAAGAACCGCTGCTTCGCGCCCTCGAAGGCGGAGAGCGCGGCGGACTTCGCGTTTTTGTTCAGCGTCTCCTCTCCCTGCATGATGCCCGTGGCCTCGAGCGCGTCCTGGAGGTTGGCGTGGATGACCTTGAAGGCGCCGGCGTAGGCGTCGTAGATGCGCCGCTGCTCGGGACTCAGCGGGTGTTCGAGGATGTCGACCTCGATCCCCTCATACGAAAGGGCCCGCGCCTGGTACAGCCCTAAGGCCTTCAAGTCCCGTGCGACCACCTCCATGGCGGCGACACCGCCCGCCTCCATCGCCGAGACGAATTCCTCCCGGTTCTCGAAGGGCGTCTCACCTGCGCCCCAGAGGCCCAGGCGGCTCGCGTAGGCCAGGCCGGTCACGGTCGTGGCGCCCGTGGCCGAGACGTAGAGCACGCGGGCGCCCGGGAGCGCGTTCTGGAGCCTGAGCCCCGCCCGTCCCTGGGCGGAGGGTTTGACGGCGCCGCGCGAGCCCCTGGAACCCGCCGCGTTGGCCATGGCGTGGGACTCGTCGAACACGATCACGCCCTCGTACCCGTGGAGGTCTTCCTCCTCGAGGCTCCCCGCGAGCCAGGCGACCACCTGTTCGAGCCGCGACGCCTTCCCCTCCCGTGCCGGCGCCCTGAGCGTGGCGTAGGTCGAGAACAGGACCCCGCTCTCGTGCGGGATGTCGGCCCCCTGGCGGAAGTTGCCCAGCGGGATCACGTCCTCGGCGCTTCCCCCGAGGGCGGACCAGTCCCTGCGCGCGTCCTCGAGCAGGTTGGCGGAGGCCGAGAGCCAGAGCGCCCTCTTTCTCCCCCGGAGCATGTTGTCCAGGATGGCCGCCGCCACCTGCCGGCCCTTGCCGCACCCAGTGCCGTCGCCCAGCATCCAGCCCCGGCGGAACCGCACCGGCGCCGAGAGGACTTCGCCGTCCTCCGTGACGGCGTCTTCCACGGCGTGTTCGCCTTCCTCCTCATATCGGCGGACCGTCTCCCAGGCGGCGCCGACCCGGTAGCGGGTCGAGAGGTGGTTGTTGTGGGCTTCGCCAGCCAGGACGACGCTCTCGAGCTGGGCGTCGGACAACAAACCCTCGGTGACGACGCATTCAGGCAGCAGCGGGCGGTGCTTGGGTACAGGGTGCGCGACGGCGGCCATGGCGGCGGACTGGACGAGGGGCGTGGGATGCGCGCGGGCGCCCGGGATATGGACGACGCCCGGCTTCCAGGGCGCGTAGGGGCCTGCCGTCTCGTCCTCGCCGCACGGCGGGGCCGTCTCGTATGCGAGTTCCGAGACGGGACCCGGGTCGCGGGCCGGTCTGGACGCCTCCCGCCCGTTGTCCCTCTTCCCGGTCTTGCGCGCTTTCGTACCGGACGCCGTCATCTCCCCGAAAAGATCGCGGAGCGGGACGTCTGATGCGGGCGTTTCGGCGGGGGGAGTAGACAAGCGCGGCGGGACATGCGCCGTGACCGCATCGAGCAGTTCGGCGGCGTCCGCCGCGCGGTTTTCCGGGTCGACGGCGATGCCGGGTTCTTCGCTCTTTTCGATCACGGTGAGCCGGGTGTCGAACGTGGTCCCGCGCCTCGCGTAGGCGCGCCCGTCGATCGCCGTCGTGAAGACGACGCGAGCGGGCGCTTCGATGGACGAGAAGGCGGCCTCCCAGTCCGCATCGCCCGGAACGCAGCCCGCCGACGTGACGGCGACCAGCCGCCCGCATGGTCTCAGCGCGCAAAAAGCCGAGCGAATGTGGCGGAGGTCCACGTCATGACGCACCCTGGCGACGCCCGGGGTCGCCGAGAACGGCGGGTTCATGAGTACGACGTCCGGCCGGACCCCGGGGAGGCGGTCGGCGACGGCCTCCGCGTCATGGCGGGTGACGCCGGCATTCGGGAACAGGAGAGCAAGGAGGCCGGCCCGGACGCTCGCTATCTCGTTCAGGTGGAGCGCGCCTTCCTCCCCGAGCGCGCACTGCGCCATCACGGCGAGCATCCCGGTCCCGGCGCTCGGCTCCAGGACGACGTCACCGGGGCGGATAGCAGCGGCGCGCACCGCGGCGTAGGCCAGGCCGAGCGGGGTCGAGAACTGCTGCAGGCGCACCTGCTCTTCCGAGCGCTTCGTGTGGGAAGGTTCGAGGGCGGCGATTCTTTCCAGCATGGCCAGCATGGCGGCGGGACCCTCCGCTCCGGCCCCGGCCCTTTGTCGCATGGCCCGCCCGTAGCGCTGCAGGAAGAGCACGACGGCGGCTTCCGCCGCCTCGTAGGCGTCCTTCCAGACCCAGGCGCCCTCGGCGTCACTTCCGCCGTGTGCGCCCGTCATGGCGTCGCGGAGCGCGTTCGCGTCCAGTGGGCGTCCCGCCGC
Source organism: Nitrospinae bacterium bin107 (assembly GCA_002238965.1). Classification (GTDB taxonomy): domain Bacteria; phylum UBA8248; class UBA8248; order UBA8248; family UBA8248; genus Bin107. The sequence continues at coordinate 24,863 of MPNJ01000006.1, forward strand.
CAGGAGGGGCAGCAGGGCCCGGGCCGCGGTGAGTAGCGCCTCAAATGCGTCCGGCGCTGTGGAGCGGGCGGCTTGCGGACGTACGTCCGCCGTCAGGGCTTGCGGCATGGCTCTCTCCTCGGTTGTCGTGGGAATGAGGGAGGCCGTCCGGGGGATCGCTCCCCCGGGACCTCCCGGAACGCCTTGGGCTGACCGGACTCGGCCTCTACCCGGTGTGAATGCGGATCAGGTCCGTCCGGCGCTTCGGAGCTTCGCGACGAGGCTCTCGACAGTGGCGGCGTCGGCGCCGCACGCCTCGCCCCAGCCTCTGAGGTTGCGCTCGAAGTCCCCGAGGCTCCCGAGATGCGCGTTGAAGAAAGGATCGACGTCCGTGGCGGCGAGGACGCTGTCCCCCGCAACCGCGACGCCCGTGATGGTGGGCTCCGTCACGGGCGGCAGGTCGAGGAGCCAGCAGAGGAAGGCCTGAAACATCGGCGAGAGGTTCTCACCGCGTCTCGGGTCCATGGGGTGTGTGGTCGTGGTCCGGGATTCGGTGTCGGGCATGGCTTTCTCCAGGATGTGTATGGGAAACGGCTCGCTCAGCCGCAGGCGGCTGCGCTCCTGCGCCCGGCGGCGTCGAGTTCGGGGCCGTATTCGACGATGCGGCCCGCATTGCGGGCGGCCTCGGCGTAGACGGCGAGGGTGAACTTTCCTTCGAAATACAGGTCGCGCTCGATCCCCAGGCCGAACGGCCCCTGGAAGGCTTCGAGTTCGGTGAGGCTGAAGCTCCCGATCTCCGGTGTGCCGAAGCCGAGATCGGCCAAGCCGAAGGCTATGGATGCGTCTTCCGTGTCGAGTTCGGTCACGAGCCAGGTCCCTGCGCCGCAGGGGTTGAAGAGCTTGACCAGGGGGACGTGGTCGGCGCCGCGCTTGGCGCCGTTTGCGAGCAGCGTTTCGCGCTGTTCCGGTGTGACGAGTTCCATCGGCATTCTCCTCTACTTGCAGGATGGATGTGGGAAGATCTGACTGCGTGGGGCTCAGAAGCCGAGAATCCGGACCCGCGCCCGGCCCCCGGTCACGGTGACGTCGGGCGCGCCGTCTGGGCGGCGGCGGATCGTCACGAGGGGCTTGTTGCCGGGCGGGTGGGGCGGATCGGAGAGCTCGCTCGTGAGCGTGGCGCCAGATGTCTCGAAGCGGAGCAGGACCCGTCCCCGGGACACCTCAACGGCGCCGCCGCCCGCCCGGCCGGGGTCGGTCAGGGTGACGACCGGCGGTTCGCCCCGCTCGCTGAAGCGGTCGGGGACCGGCCACGCCGCGTCCGGGTCCCGGGGATCGGCGCCTTCCCAGGCGGCGTCCACGAAAACCCTGCGGCAACGAACGTTCGGCCGCCGGTCCGCATGGGCGTTCTCGACGGCCTTTTCCAGCGCCTCCTCGAGGGTCTCCGCCTCCACGGTGAGCGTATCTGTGAAGCGGGCCGCGTATCCGCACCGGACGGTCCAGGGCTTTTTCATGGAGATACCTCCTCTTCGGCCAGGTCGATGCCGACGGCGCCGCCTCGCACGGTGATGGTGACGGCGCGGTCCCTGGGGATGAGCCAGAACAGTTCGCGCCGCACCGCACAGGCGATCGTGCGCCTGAGCGCCTCCTCTTCCGAACACAGGAGACCGATGGCCAGGTGCAGGGCCTCCTCCTCGAAGCGGGCGCGCTGCGTCTCCCAGCTGTCGGCGTCCGCCTCGTCCGATGGCGAAAACCAGGCGTCGCGCAGGACGTCGGCGAGTTCGGCCGGCTCGATGGCGCTGCCCGCCGTGACCAGCGGCCGGACGTCTGCGAGCCAGGCCCATGCCTCACCGGCGAAGGCGAGGTCGGCGTCGAGCGCGATGGTCTCGCTCGTACCTTCCGGGCCCTCGACGGCCAGGCTCATGCGGATCGCGTCCGGCCTCGGGAAAGGCTTATTGGACGGTCCTGACCGCTCGGGCGGGGCCTGAAAATCCTCGAGGGGACGGGCCTCGCCGCCGAGCGCGACATCGGTACTGACGTCCTTGATGCGTGGGAGGGCGTCGTACCAGGGGTATCCCTGGAATCTGCGGTCGGCCTCGAAGAGCCTCGGCGCCGTTCCGCCGCGCTCGGCGGCGCGCCAGAGCGCCTGCGCTTCTGGGGGTTCGAGTTCCGTATCCATCAGGAGCGCGTCTTCGGGCAGGGGTTCGGGAGACGGTCCCGCGAGCCAGTTGTCGATATCGGCGATGGGAGGCCGCCAGGGGCGCAGCGCAGGCGACGGCGCCGGCAGTTCGACCCCGGCCGCACGCGCGCGCTTCCACTCCCCGAACCCGATGACCGGCGCGGTCTCGGCCCTGGCCATCGCCCGGTAGATCGCGATCCGCGCGGCCTCGCGCATCTCCTCCAGGAAGGGAGTCTCGACCGCTTCCTTGCGCGCAGGCAGGACGAGTTCGAGTCCGGGGCAGTCCCGGACATCGGCGCGTACCGACCAGGCCGGGCCGTCGACGGGATGGACCGTGGGCAGGCGGACCGGCAGGATCAGGCCGTGGAAGTTCAGGTCCGGTTCGTCGCGGTAGCGGCTTCTGTCCGCGAAGACGCCGAAGGCGAGGCCTTGCCAGGACTCGGTGTGGACGGCGTTTTCGAGGAAGTCCCGGCGCGGGAGGGCCTCGCCGTCAAGCGTGACCGGAAGCGGGTAGTGCCGGGCCGCGTTCTCGAGCGCGCGCCGGATGACCTCTCGATTTTCTTCCGTATGAAAGCGCACAGCCGTCCCGTGGGGCCGGGGCGCCTCCTCGTCGGGGACGACTATCGCCTCCGCCTCTCCCAGGAAGTGGGCGGGCGTGAGTTCGACGCGCCAGCCGGCGCCCGGGCACGCCCTCGACGCGACCGTGCAGCCGCGGCGCGCGAGGCTCAGGAAACCCATACCGGCCGCGTCCTCGCGCCTCACCAGTTCCTCGCTCCAGCCGTTCTCGCCGAAGGAGAGGAGCACGGCGGGATCGGCGATCCCGGCCCCGTCGTCGGTGATGGTGACGGCCTGCGCGCCGGATATCTCCTCGATAGTGACGCGGAGGCGTGTCGCTCCCGCCCGGCGGCTGTTCTGGAGCGCCTCGGTGAAGACGTCGGCGAGCCGCGCCGTGTACATCCTCGTGACGCGATGAAGGGCGCCCTCGTGGATCCGGGCGTGGATCCGATCGGGGTGCGGCGTAGCATTCGGTGTATCGTTCATGTCCTGGACTCCTTTAGACGTGAAAACGAAAAAGCGCCCCGCAGCAAATGCCGCGGGGCGCCGTTCTGGACGTGTTTGCGGGTCAGTCCCCGCGCAGGAACTCCGGGATATCGGTCCCTTCGCCGTTCACGGCGTCGAATCCCTGCACGATCACCCTCGGGCTTCCGTCCGCGGTGGGGACCGCGTTCATCGCGTCGATCACCTGGGCGAGGTCCCCGCCCGCCGGAGTGTCGCCGCCGGCGGTATCGTCTGCGGCGGGGCCGGATTCCGCGTCGGAGGCCTCTTCATCGACGGCTTCCGGTCCGGGCTCTTCGGCCGGCGGATCGTCCTCCACGGCCTCCTCCACCCGGCCCGTATCGAAGGGCGCGAAGCCGGGCGGCGTCCAGGCGATTGCGGCGGCGTGCGCCCTTTCTTTCAGTCCTTCGGGCGGGTCGGCGGCGAAGGCTTCTTCCATCGCGCGGGCCAGATCCGCCTTTTTGTACTTCGCGCGGGCGGAGGCCCAGATGGGACCCAGGGTCGCGCGCGCAACGGCGAGGATGCGGTCTTTCGTGATGCGCGACCAGAACATCGCGGCGCCGGGCCGCACGTGCTTCGCGAAGTCGATATCGAGCCTGGCGACCGTGGCCTCGAATTCGGGCCGGGCATCGGGCTCGAAGGCAAGCTGGCCCTTGAGCGCCCGTGCGACGGCCGCCGCGAACAGGGCCTGTTTCTCTACGAGGGGGAGCGCCCGCATCTTCGCGAAGGACTCGCCCTCGTCTTCGACTTCCATCCAGTCGAGGGAGAGGCCCGAGCGATCTTCGAGCATGGCTTCGCCAGGGCTCCAGGCGGTGAAGTCCTCGTCGTTTGCCCGCGACGGCGGCCGGTCGGATGTCTCTTTGAAAACGATATCCAGGGCTTCGGTCCGGAAGCCGTCCGAGAAGGCGGCACGGGCGAACTGGAAGAGCGTCAGGTCGAAGGCCGCCTCGAAGTCCCCCGACAAGTGCGCCTTGACGAGCGTCGTTCGGACCGCGCGCAAATCGTCGGCGAGTCCGATCCCGATCCCCGTCTCCTTGCGGACCTTCGCGCGCGGGTCGGGGGGCGCCGCGAGCGGCGCGTCCACGCGGCCCGGATCGGCGCCGTTCGCCTCGCCCGCGTTCGTGCGCTCGGGCATGTCCTCGGGCCTCACGAGTCCCTCGACTATCTTAAGCCCGCCGTCATGGCCGATTGTCGCGATACAGCCCGCCAACTTGTAGTCACCCGGGAGGAACGCGGCCCGCGCGCTAACGGCCTCATCGATCGCACGGAGGCGCGACTCGATCCCTTTGGCCTCACAGGCGTGTTCCTCGGTCCACTCGTCGTCATCCAGATCTGCGAACTCATCTTGGCGGATGCGCAGGCTCTCCCGTTCGCTCTTCTCCTCATCGGTGGGAGCGCCCGGCTCGGGGCTTATCCGCCCGAACGTCGAGACTGCGCTCCAGTCGGCCTCGAGCACCGCCTCGGCCCAATTCCAGCGCTTCTCGAGTTCTTCCGCCGCTTCCCGGAGTTTTTCCGTCGCGAGTTTATTCAGGAGCACGGGGTCGTCGAACCATATTCCCCGGGCGTCCTCTTCCGCGAACAGGTCACGCGTGAGCGTCCCGCCAGCCGCCTCGTAGGCTTCTTCGCCCACGAAACGCGCCACGGCCGCGACGGCGGGCACCCTCTCCTCCGTCAGCTTGCCCCTCACCTGCCAGCCGCTCGGGCGGTAGCCCTGGGCTTTCACCTGCTCCCAGACCATCCTCTGGCGGGCGTGGTCGGTCGTGACGGTGAAGGCTTTCAGGGTGTCCAGGTCCATCTCCCCTGCCCGGTAGGCGTCGAGCAGCTCGGGCGCGGCGCCGCCGAGACTCAGGCGCTGTTCGACCAGGCGCTCCGTCATGCCGAAGCGCGCCGCGATCGCGGATACGGAGACCCCCCCTTCGGCGAGACCGGCGAACGCGACGACCTGGTCGGCGGGGTGCATGGCGACACGCACCACGTTCTCGGCGAGCGATAGTTCTCCTGCGTTTTCATGAGCCTCGGTCACCCGGCAGGGCACGGGGTGGTCAGGGTCGAGGACGCCCTCTTCCACGAGGGCCTTCATGGCGGCGAGGCGGCGTCCGCCGGCGACCACGGCGCAGCGATCGGTCGGAGCCTGTCCCGGACCCGATCCGGGGTCACCGCCGGGGTGTTCTACCCTGACGAGCAGGTTCTCCAGCAGGTCGTGGGCCGCAATGGAGGCCTTGAGCTCCTCGAAGGCGGCCGGGTCGGCCGGCGTCTTTCTGACGTTCTCCGGTGCGAGTTCCAGCCGGTTCAACGGAATGGAGCGGATAAGCGGTTCAACCTGAGCCATATGAATATCCTCCTGTAGATGAGATAGGAACGTACCGGGAACCCTCTCGGACCTTCCCGGCTTCGCCCTCGCCCCGCCCGGCTCGGCCTCTTGGCGGGGAGAAGCAAGGCTTAAGGAATTGAGCAATGAATCGCTACTCAGGCTTCAGGTCCTTCGTTGTCGGTGAGGTTCATCGAGGGGTGAAGGCTTACGAATAGTAGTGCGGGCCGGTATACCTTCTCGCCACCTTCTTAGCCGGTTGGACTCATGTTGAGAGCTGCGATGGTGTCTGCGCCCGATCAGATTGGATAGAGGAACTTGTTGCTCGACTTGATTGAGGGCGACGGCCCCGAGACAAATAACTAAGTCGTACGTTCTAATACGCTGTGGGGTTTCAGTCGCTACCGGCGAGTCCACAGATAATGTCTATCAGAATCGAAACGGCTCACAAAACTCGGTCCTGATGACATGTCCAGCATCCTCAGCGCTACTTTCGGCATAGAGTTGACATGTTTCGGTGAACATCTTCTGGTTGTTCGTAGGAGGAGTTCTGATGGCAAAATTCAGTCTCCTTAAGGGTTGTCGCCCCAGCGGCATCGACCACTAATCCATCTATGACTTTTGGGTGAAGATATGATCGTTCCGACATCCTCTGCAGGGGATGGTCGATGAGTGGTATGGTGATTTGGCGGGGAGAGTAGCGTATTTGCGTCGCTATTGAGTGTCCATTGATGCAGGACCTCAATATCTGTCTTTCAACAAAATACTCACTCAGATGCTTTGATAGGAGTCATGGGCTACTGGACAAGTTCTGGTTTTTCGATGCCACTCACGGGCATTCTGATGCCCCACGGGTATGGTGGCGTTTCCTCGCGTTGGTATTGGTAAGCGGTTATTTCCGGTAAGTTGCGCTTATCGTAAAGCCTCCCAAACCGGAACACCACGCTGTTCTGTGCTGCCAGAAAGAGATGGACGTGCTTGACGCCGTGATTGCCAAACGCAATGACCAAGTCCAGAAACTGTTGCCCCAATGCTTTCTGCTTATCTTCGGACCAATGGCAGTCAGGTGAGCCGGATGCCAACACCATTTCCACGACTGGCATATCGACGACTTTCTCTCTCACGCCAGAGATATCAACGCGATAGGACACCGAGACTGCCAGTGCAATTTCCATCGGACATGACTGAACAGCATCATTGCCAATAATCGTGAAACGCTCGCCGTCGTCGTCGCCATCCAGCACTCGCCACTTTTCTGTATGCCGATCCCAGTCCATCACGACGATTGGGCCTTCGTCGTCCATGAGTACACCCGTAAGGAATGTGAAAGGAACGGATGCCAATCCTCCGTAGACGTAGGTGATATCGCGCCGGTCATGGTCGCTCTCCCGGCGTTTAAGATCGTTGGGGAGAGAAATGAGCTTGTCGAGCGCAGCGCGAGGATCGATGATAACGCCGTCCTTCACCTGCTGTCGCAGGTCTAATGGCACTTGGTCACGGTGGCCTTCCAGCTTCTCTGGCAGGGCCTCATGGAGCGGAGTGCCACCTGTATCTCTCAGTCCACGGGCCTCAACGACAATGACTTTCTTCCGTAAGATTCGCTTTTGGTCAGTTCTGTACCAGACGAAGGCGAAAACAAAGAGGCCAATAGCAAGTAGCAACAGGCAGTAACTGATCAGGGTCGGAGTACCACCTTCGCTGTCGAAGCGTATCGAGAACGGGCCATACTGAGTCGGAATCGAAACCGAGAATGCCCATCCGGCGATCAGTAGGAATAGGAGGGCTATACCGCCCCTCACTAGATACACGGCTGGATGACGTGGACGAAACAGCCAGTCGGTAAAAGACCGGATGAAATGGTTGGCATGGTTCTTCATGTGTGCGCATCCCTATTGGATGTTAACGATGAACTGACCACTGCGGGCGGCGAGGAGGTTGTTCTTGACGATAAAGCACTCGATGCTGTGCTGGCCAGTATATAAAGTATTCTCCTTCCGCATCAGCTTGCCAGCTGTAATGATGGTCTCGTCGAACCCGCCACGAAGTCCGCCTGCGCTTTCAGCCTCCCGTCCGGTGTTCACCACCTGCCAGTAAACCTTGTATGGCTTCGGCACGTTCGTGTCCGCTTCGAACCTAAGGTTTGCGTGCTTGGTCAGCGCCGATCCATTACTAGCAAATTCATGCGGTCGAAACCCGTTGCGATCAACAATTGCGCGCTTAATCTGTACATCCCCTTGTGTCACTAGATCCCATGGTGGACGTTGCCGATGTGACGGGTTAAGAATGCTCTTCGCTGCCGATCCTAGACTGGAAAACAGCGTCTTGAGCGCACCACCCCTGATGCTCTGTCGGTGCGCCTGAGCAGCTTCAATCAGGCGTTTGCCGAAGTGCGGCTGGAGGCCTGCGAGAGCGGAGTCGCGGCTCATAGCTGCAGCCGCATTGGCGAAGTCAGTGCGCACCTGTTCGAGCCAGTCATAGAAGGCACGTTTGCGCTCGGGGTACTGCTGCCACCTGTCCGCAAAGTTTTCGGCGGGGTCCGCCGGATTTGCGATCCACGCCACACCGTCGCGGTCTTCAATGAAGCTGTCCATATGTTGCAGGATGTTGTAGAGCGTGCCGACGAGGGACGTTTCCTGCTGATACGCATTCGCCGCCAACGTGGTCAGGATGATTGAGATCGGTTTATCGTCAGGATGATCCACAAACATCATATCGCGGTGCCGTTTTAGGATCTGAATGGCGTACTGGAGCGGTGTCCGCACTTCGTATTCGGGTATGTCCTCGACGCTCGCACGCGCCTCCATTGCAAGCATCTGACGGCGCGCGTTAAACACTTCGGCCATACGCGAATGGAACCAGTTGCTGTAGCCCTTCGGGTTGCTGTGCGGCCAATCCTCCGAAATCTGGCGGTACATTGGATGTTCTCGGTCGGTAATCGCGATGGCCGTCTCCGACCACTGCGTTGAAAGCCCGCTTTGTTCGAGCAAAAGCCGCTTGCGGACGGCGTCTGGAATCGCGACGAGGGTATCCAAGTGGAATTGCGCGCTGTCGGCGTAGTTCAGCGTCCAGCATCGCCGACCTTCTTCGGGTTCGTCCAGCTTGTGGGCTTCGGCATACGCCGCGAGTTCGTAACCCAAGTCGGCCTTTAGCTGCGCTTGAGTCTGTAGGGCCTTTGATGCGGACACCTCGCAGACGAGGTCCACGTCGTAATCCTCGGCGTCCGAAATGGGACGGATCGCTGTGCCAAGTTGGAAAGAGCCCTGGATATATACTTGAGGATTGGCACTGCGTAGGGTGGAAGTCTCCCTCTGCAGCCAGTCACCCACTGATTTGTAACTGCGCTCCGCCGCTTCATAACGGTTTGGCGGAATTTGAAGGGATTCCGCTAAGTCTTCTAGCAGCTCTTCGATGTGTTTTGGTACCCTCATCGGTAGATGCTCTCCTTCCCTAGCCCTTGGGCGGGTAAGGGTCGCCACCGTGGCTGTCACTCCTGGCGATCCGCCCATCCTTGTTGTGGATACGGAACTCGGACCCCTGATTACGGCTGATCTCGCGACCGCGATCGATGGCCTCCCGCTTTGTGTCATGGTGGCTACTGGCGCGACTGGCACCGCCGCGTTTCACGTCCCAGCCCCCGCTAGTGTTCGGAACGACATGGTGGGTCTTGGGTCTCTTGCTCATGTGTTGTCTCCTTGTGTTTATTGAAAATGTATTTCATACTATGACGAATTCGTCACTGAACTTGCTGAAAGAAAGCATCCAACAGTAATATCGAATACGTCATATAATAGTATACGGAATCGTAATGGACAAGTCAACCAGACCAACCGATATATTCAAAAAGCGGCTACGCGCGGCGCGGGAGTTCAGGGAACTCAGCCAGGGCGAACTAGCGAAGCGTGCGGATCTTCAGGCTTCGGCCATCTCCCACTTTGAGACAGGAACGCGCAAGCCGTCCTTCGACAATCTGAAGCGCATTGCCGATGCGCTGCGTGTAACGACGGACTATCTGCTTGGACGTACCAACGAGATCGATGGCTCAGCTGTCAGCGCCGACCAACTCCATCGGCACTACGCTGGCCTGTCCACCGAATATCAAGAGATGGCCGACAGTTTTATTCAGATGCTGGCAAGTAAGGCGAAGAAAAAGAAGCCGAAAGGGGAGTAAATGTCACGCCGGTCAGACCCGTTTATCAAGGTTCACTGGGAGGCAGCGCGGCTCCTTAAGGAGTTGGAAATTGACGCGCTCCCTATCAACCCGTTCGAAATCGCCCGTCGACTCGACATTGAGTTACGGCCGTTACCGGCCAATTCCGGTGGGGCATCCGGCATGCTGGTGCACGTTAGTGGCCAATTCGGCATCTGCTACCCGACACACGTGGACAGCGAAGGCTTTATAAACTTTTCGATCGGACATGAGATCGGCCACTATTGGCTACCCGGGCATTTGGATTCGGTCTTTGATAAACGCGGCCAGCATGTATCCCATGCCGGCTTCCAGAGTTCCGAACGCTATGAGCAAGAAGCCGACCAATTCGCGGCGGCGCTGCTAATGCCGACGAAGTTATTCACGGCTGCAGCGAGGCGTGCGGGCGATGGCCTGGAAGCAATCGAGACGCTGGCCGATGTTTGCGGGACATCTCTGGAGGCAACAGCGATCCGCTGCGCTCAAATCAACCGTGACCCGGTGGCGGTAATCAGAAGCGAAGGCCGAATCGTCGACTACGCCTTCATGTCTGAGCCCCTGATGGACTTTCCCGACCTAGACTGGATAAGCAAAGGCACACCGCTGCCCACTGGCAGCATTACGGCCACCTTCAACGCCGACAGAAGCAATGTCGAGTGTGCGGTACGTGCCAGTGGCACGTCCGACCTTCAGGACTGGTTCAGTGGGCCGTACCGACAGGAGGTTGTCGAAGAAGTAGTTGGCTTGGGCCGTTACGGCAAGACACTCACCGTCCTCACTGGCATGGAGCCGCCGGATGAGATTGAAGACGACGAGGAAGATATTGAAGCGTCATGGGCTGTAAGGTTTCGGCGCTGACGCATGACCCGACTGGCGCTATCCCGCGAAGTCTTAGATGCGAGTCGTTACGGATCAATGCTCGTGTTGACAAGTAAAGGAAAGCGCTTTTTCGTATCGTCGTTAATTAGATATAACCTACTGTCTGTCAACTAGTTATATAAACGATCTCCTCGCGAAAAAATGTGATATCCACATCATCCTGATTAGGTGGAGGTGCAGGGTCAAACACGACCGGGGAGGGGAATTTTGTGCCGACCGACTGGTGCTTCCGGCGCGAGCTTGCAGCGACGCCTCCCAATACCCCTACAGGATGTCCTCGGCGATACTTGCGGCGATCCGTTCCGCCGTCTCGCGGACCGATTCGCGCGACAGGTGGGCGTAGCGCGCCGTGGTCTCGACTTGGTTGTGCCCGAGCAGCTTCCCGATCATGGGTAGACTCTCTCCCAGCGCCAGCGCCCTGGACGCGAAGGAGTGGCGCAGGTCATGAAGCCGCAGGGGGAGGCGGTGTTCGCAAGCTTGTGGCCACGACGGAGTGCGCCGTCCACAAGCCTCAGGCCCTTATATCGGCCGCGATGCTCACGGCTATGCGCTCCGCGGTCTCGCGCACCGAGTCCCGCGCGAGGTGCGCGTAGCGAGCCGTGGTCTCGACGTGGGCGTGGCCCAACAGTTTCGCAATCATGGGCAGTCCCTCGCCCAGGGCCAGCGCCCGGCTGGCGTAGGAATGACGCAGGTCATGAATGCGGACATCGTGGAGACCCGCGCGCGCCCGGACGGCCCGCCAGGCCTCGTCGAGGTTCCTCAGATGCGCGCCCGGCTTCCTGCCGGGTATGACCCATGGATTGCCGGACAGGCGCGGCAGGCCGGCGAGAAGTGCGGCCGCAGGCGGGGAGAGCGGGACCACCCTTGCCCCCGTCTTCGTGTCGGGCAGCCTCAGTTCGCTCTCACCCAGGGCCACGTCCTCCCATCTTAATTTCAGTATCTCGCTCTTCCGGCACCCGGTCAGCATCAGGAGACGGATGGCCGCCACCGCTGGCGCCGACGCGCCGCCCACCGTCTCGAATTCATCGAGGGTCTTTCCCAGGCGGACGAACTCTTCATCCGTCAGGAAGCGCTCGCGCCTGCGCCCGGGATACCTGGCGATGGAGCGGCAGGGGTTCAATCCCTCGGGAACGAGTCCCCACGCCCCCGCCAGGCGGTACATCGAGGACAGGGTGCGGACCGTCAGGTTCGCCGTCGAGGGCGTCTCGTACAGCCGCTGGTGCAGTTCCACCACCTGCGCACGCTCGACCTCCGCGAGCGGCAGCTTCCCAAAGGCTGGCACGATGTGCTTGTCGACCACCGAGCGGACCAGCGCCTCCGTCCCCGGCTTGCACCGCACCGCGAGGTGTTCTTCGGAGTAGCGTTTCGCGAGCTCGGCCACACTCGGCCCGTCCTTCGCTCTCATCTGCTCGGGCGCCGGCTCCTCGCCGGCCTTGACCCGGGCGATGATCAAAGCCGCGCGCCGCCTGGCCTGCTCCGCATTGATCACCCCGTGCCGGCCAACCGCCACACGTTTGGGACCCTCCGGTCCCCGGGCCTGGGCGATATACACCCTGGCTCCGGTGGGATAGACCCTGACGCCGAAGCCGGTGAGTTCCCCATCCCAGAACACCGTGTCCTTCTCCACCTCGAGCTTCCCGACCGCCCGGCTCGATAGCGTTCGATACTTCGGTCTAGCCACCTCCGTTCACTCCTCCTTTTATGTCTTTGCGCGACACGATGTGGGCCCCGATGCTCTCGCCCACGCGGGCGGCCGCCGTCTTCTCGGCGTCCCTCATCAGGTGCGCGTAACGCGTCGTGGTCGACACCTTCGAGTGACCGAGCAGCCTGCCGATCGCGGGCAGACCCTCGCCCAGCGCCAGGGCGCGGCTGGCATACGAGTGTCGCAGGTCATGAATCCGCACGTCACCGAGCCCGGCACGCGCCCGGATAGGCTCCCAGTAGTGGTAGAGGTTCGACAGGCGACTCCCTGCCTTCTGTCCCGCGATCACCCACGGGTTCTCAGGCGAGCGGGGGATGCCGTCCAGCACCTCCAGCACGGGCGTCGTCAGGGGAACCATGCGCGGGCCCGTCTTTGCGTCGCGCAACCTCAACTCGCCGGCCGTGCGGTCCACGTCCTCCCAGCGCAGCCCGAGTATCTCGCCCCTCCGGCACCCGGTCAGGATCAACAACCTGATCGCCGCGAGCGCGGGCGGCCAGGTCGTCCCCTCCGCGTCCTTGAGCGCGCGGCCCAGACGACGGAACTCCTCATCGCTCAAGAACCGCTCGCGGGGACGCGTCCTGTAGCGTCTCAACCCTCGGCACGGGTTGCGTCCGGGCGGAGTCAGTTCCCACGCCCCGGCCAGCGAGAACATCTCGGACAGAAGGTCCACAGCCGCGTTCGCCCGGATGGGCGTGCTCCGGAGCCGGTGGTGCAGCGCCGAGACTTCCCCCCGCCCAACCGCAGCCGCCGGCATTCCTCCCAGCGCCGGCAGAATGTGTCCCTCGAGCACGGAGCGGTACCCCGCCGCGGTGCCCGGCTTGCAGTGCACGCCGACGTGGACCCGCATGAAGCGCTCGGCCAGGCCGGCTACCGTGAGTTCCGCCACGGGTGGCCTTGGCTCAAGGTCCTCGCCCCGCTTGATCCGGTCGATGACGAGGGCCGCGCGCCTCCTCGCCTCATCCGCCGGCATCTCGCCGTGCCGGCCCAGGGTGACCCTCTTCGGCCCTCCCGGTCCACGGGACTGCACCACGTAGACCTTCCTGCCCGTGGCGTGGACCCGCACCCCGAAGCCGGCCAACTCCCGGTCCCAGAAGAGGGCGTCCCCCGCCTCGACGTTCAGCGCGTCGACCGTGCGCTTGGTAATCTTGAGTTCGCTTCTTCTGGGCATGGTCCCTCCCGGTGAAACATGTAATCATAACGCATACGTAATGCATCAATACGGGACGCATTAAAGCATAAGTATGGCGAAAATACAAGAGGGAACTGAAGCGATAGTATGATAAATAACTTAATATAATCAAATAGTTATAGTGTAATGAGGCGTTCATTCGTGCGACTGACAAATAGACGGATTAATTACAATGTCATTGCTCCTTTCTCAGTCGCGTTTTACCTTCGGCGGCTACTCAGGGTGAGGTCGATTCGGTATCCAAAAATGACGAGGGTTACGCGCTCGCTAGCAGAACCGGGTTTTTCAACAACCCCTTGAGGGTCGGGCCGACCCACTCCCCACTTGGTCGGGATGTCAATACTCGTGTAGGTAGCACTCCCTTCTTGGGAGCGCTACATATTATGCAACCCGCATAGTGAAGACGAAAAGGCAGGGCCGCATAATATGCGGCCCCTACAAAACCGCCTCCTCCCTAGTCGCGTAAAACACTCGTTTATCAGGACTTTTTCAACAACCCCTCCTCGGTCGTCAAACGCTCCCTCATCAGTCGCGTTAGACTACTCGCTCAGTACCTTGTCGGCCCATTCGACCAGGGCCACCAGGTCCGGCGGCGTTACGAAACGCGCGTTCTTGCCTTCCAGGTCATCGTCTTGGACCGCACGGGCCCGCGCGCACGCCGTTCATATGTTGACGGGAATCCCGTGCTCAACAGTCTGCGCGAACGTCTCCCTGAGAGGCGGCCAGCCGACGGGCGTCACCGCGTTCATCACCTCGTCTTTCATCAGGTTCGCAGCCTCGCCCAGCAGAAACAGCCGCACCTCGTGGCCGGCTTCCGCAAAGGCGTTCGCGTGCAGAAAGGCGAAGGACGCCTTGGTCGATTCGTCCGACCCCCAGGGGCTTTTTATGAGGACTTTCATGATGGCAACTTCTCCTTGTCAAAATTGACCCGCGCATTTTCCATTATCACGTCATTATTCGAATATCACAAAATCAGCTTCGAGAACGCAGGTAACGCTTTCCGTTGCGTTTCAGCAACAAAAACCACATAATCCGGTACCGTCTAAATTCTCCATATCAGGAAGGCCACAATATATGAATCAGACGCAATCTTCCGGTTCTGATGGGGAAAATGACATCAAGCTAATCGAGTTGTCCGTCGTACTGGTGGCGAATTCCAACAATCCATCCATCATCAACCCCGACTTCCTGCGCTATAACAAAATCGTGGACGACAGCTATGAGGTCCAAGACTCACCCATTTCCACACCGGCATTTTCCCAGGTAGGGTTCAAGAACGGCATAGCCGTGGCTTCTACTCCAGATCGTGTCATTTTCAAGCAATCTGGAATTTTGGACAGAGAGAATGTCGTTTCTCCTGAAGTGGCGAAACGCTACTTAGAATGCGTTCCCCATGTGCCCTACCGCGCTATCGGCATAAACCCGAAGGGATTTCGGAGCGCGGCCGGGGAAGAGCCAACTCCTGTTTCAGATATGTTGCGCGGCAACGGATTATGGACATCATTCGAGGACGTTACTCCAGAAGTACAATTAAAAGCTATTTACCGCTATAGCGAAAGGAATATCTCCTTGGATATTGCTCGAGCGGATGTAACGGAAAATGGCAAAAAAACATTCGGAACACTATATCAAGCGAATATCCATCGTGAACTTACGGAAACGGATACAGAATCTCGCGTCACGCGTTTATCATCGGTTCTGGAATCGTGGAGTAGCGATCTGAAGGATTTTTACAATATGACGAGCAAGTACTTAGGGGAGGGATGATGTCCATTGCAACGGGGCCGGAGCCAATACCGAATTCAGAGACGGCAGCCGATATGGAGCAACTCATAGCCGATTTTGAAAATCGGTATCCTCTTCCGAATCTAGGCGTGAGGTCGGCTCAGAGGACACAAGTAGTCGGTAGTCCTAAGTCCAGTTCTTTGAGTTGGCATTCACCAGTTCGATATGCGCGCTTCTCGGATTCCTTACAACTAGAAGTACAACCCGGAGAGATTTTATCTCATCTGATATCATCATCTTCTAAGGGTCAACCGAATCCGAGTCTTTCCCCACTTGATTGGGAATTGATCGGTGAGTTTATAGCGCATGGAGCAGAAAACTTCCCCATAAATCTTGCCGAAGCGCTGAGCGATCTCGAAGAAGTCGTCGTCGAAGCAGAAGAAGAAGGCTTTCCAATGCCGCAAAAAATTTCACTTGAAAATTCGAAACGACTCCTGATGGAAATGTACGCCATATCTCCACGCCGCTACGAGGTGTATCCCATGCCGGATGGCGAGGTCGCCATTGATGCGCCTGATGGCCGAGGAAGTTCCGTGCTGCTCTTGTGCGATTCGGACGGCGGCGCATTGTGTCTGGCCAATATGAAGGGCAAGCATCGCCGCGCCCGGTATTCCACCACCGAAACGCTTCCCGACGGATTCATACGTGAAGCCATGGCCGAGCTTGAACGTCAGAACAATTGAATCCGGTGAAAGCGCCCGAGAACATCGCGCAAGATGAAGAACTCGGCCGTGGCGTATTCTCAAGACGAAGAGCGAGACGTGCAAGACGATCAAGAGTCCCAGCGGATATATTTTTGGAAAAAGAAGGAGAACCCAAGCTTTCCGTTGACAGGTTGAGCTTGGCGCCGGTGGATGAAGCCGTCGAGATAGCGGAGGAAGTAGCCTCGAATCGCCCCAACGCTACTTTCTGCGGGTGGGCTGTCCTCACCGCCTCCAGCGCGCGGGAAAATGGGCGGGAAACAGTTGCTTCACCAATAGAAAATAACTCTTATCACGCCGATATCGTATTACCTGAGGTTGCAGTTGAAGACCGAGAGGAACAAATAAGGCACGCGCTGGAACTGGCGGATGCTTCGCGCTGGCGAGAACGGCCAGACTCCTCCCAGAACACTTGAATCCCGCTCGCACACCATCACCACCTTCGATCAGCTACCAGCCTTGACCCATTCGAGTCGCCGCTTGAGCTTATTCAGAGGATGCCCCCAGGGCAGACGGCCTTCATACTGAAGCCTGCCGACCACGACCCCCGGGGCGATGCCCTGCTCCTCCGCGAATCGGGATAACATTCGGACACTTTTCGGGCCGGCTTCGACAAATATCTCCCAGGCCTCGCTCGGGATCAGGAAATCCGCAGCCCACCGGTTCGCTTCCGCTTCACGCTCATCGGCGCCGTTTTCCTTCGAATCGATAAAAACATCTTTCTTGCTGTGCAACAGGATGTGCGCGGCTTCGTGGAACAATGTGAACCAGAGATGATCGTCCGTCTTGTGGCGCGCGCTCAAGGCGATCACCGCCTTCTGGCTCGACAGCCACCATGCGGCACCGCTGATGGCGGCCTTCGGCAAGGGAGGAACCAAGGCCAGGACGACACCCGATTCGTTACAGAGATCACCCGCCTTGCGGATCGCTTCGCCGAACGGCTCGCGCGAGAGCTTACGGATTTCCCCGAGAGATTTTTTGAAGCGAGCCGCGTTAAACTCCGCGCAAGTTTGCTTTTCGGCTTCAAGCTCGCTCAGTCTCCTCCAAGTCGCCAGAGCGCATTCGTCGCTCTCGAAGCTCGGAGAATGCCGGTAGTTGACGCTCGCCGCTCCATATTTGACGGACCAGGCTTCGACCGAGCCGACGCCGAAAAAGGCGAGCAGCCCCGACACCGCAGCGGCGCTCGAGGATGTCTTATCCATCACCCCGTGCTTGACCAGAAAATTCACGGGAAAGCGCTTCGCCCACGATGTGGATTTTTCCGCTTGCCTTCTTTCGACTTCCTGCGCACGGTGAAGCTTGTAGTCGGACTCCAGCCCAAGCCAGATATGGGCGGCGACTCCCGTTACCTTCTCGAATTGAAGGGCCGTCTCCGGTTCCACAGGAGCCTTTCCCGCGACAATCTCGCTGATGAGTTTGGGTGAGCGACCGCACCGGCGGGCGAAGTCCGCATACGACATGTCATGCGCTTCCAGGCGTTCCGCGAGCATCGTTCCGGGCGCGACTGCGTAGTCCGGTTGGTACGCATTGGCTGGTCCGATCATGTTTTCAACCTCCTCAATGATTTGATGAATCACCGTTTTATGCCTGTCACATTCACTCAGAGAACCTTCACGATGTTCGGCTGTTTTTATTCGCCCGATTGACCCGCCATATTCCCGGTGATACATTAACCGCATCTCATATCATCATACTTTTGACCACGCCATCATTGATCCATCCGCGATTTGCGAACCACGAAAAGGGGTTCTCGATGGAAGCGGTATATGCGTGGTTCTTCCCGGCGCCTCGAGCCGGTGACGACAGCAAATCCGATTACAAAGCAACCGAGCGGAAAACCGCCACCGGAGATCTTCCCAAGGGAAGAGTTTTCGGTTTCCCGTTGCGCCTTCGCTTCTCCGGCGTGTCGGAATGCGCATCCGGGAAGCCCAGCAACTACACGAAAGGCGCCGATGCGCTTTTCTTTTTCAGAACCCAGAGACAGGGGAGGTAAGCTATGTGGCGTAATCGAAGCAACGGAAAGCGTCTCGCTGATAACCGAACCGTGAGAAGTTGTGGATGGCTCCTGGCGGCGGCGATATTCGGCTTCGTCGCTGTTCTATCGACCCCCGTATTCGCCATGGACAAGCAGCTTACCTTCATGTCGGGCGGTGCGAAGGGCTCCTGGTACCGCTACCTGACCGCGATGAGCGAATGCATGCGGAAAAACAGCGACATCAAGGTCACCGTCGTACCGACCTCGGGCGGCATGGAAGCGTTCCGGAAGCTCCAGGGAGGCAAGGCCGACGTGGGGTTCACCTTCCAGACCGTGGCCTTTCCGGCCTGGCAGGGGAAGGGAAGCTGGAAGGGGAAGAAGCTCCGGGAACTGCGCGCGGTCGGCTTTGGAATTTCCTCTTCGATATTCCACTTCGTCGTTCTGAAAAGCTCCGGCATCAAGAAACTGGCCGATTTGAGCGGGAAGAAGTTTTCGCCGTGCCCCATCGGCACCACCTGCTACGCATCCGTCGGCTCCTTTCTCAAGCACATCGGCTTGTACAAGAAGATCAAGGTCAGCAACCTCTCCCACGGCGAGCAGGTCAGCTACCTGAAGGACGGCAAGATCGACGGCTACGCCCTGCAGGGCGGTCTCCCGAACCCCTCGGTCACGGAGGCGGCCCTGACCCGCCCCGTCCGGCTGATCAGCGTCGATCAGGGGGTGGATTTCAGCGGATTCCTGAAGGAGTTCCCCGGCTTCGAGCCCACGACGATTCCGAAAGGGACCTACAAGGGAGTGGACTATGACGTGTCCACCATGGGCCTGAGCGGTGTTCTGGTGGCGAACAAGAACACCTCCCCGGACTTGATTTACCAGATGACGAAGACGCTCTGGGGCAAATCCTGCGTCGGTTACCTGACCAAGAACAACCGCGGGCTGGCCGGCATGAAGAAAGCCAATCCGACCGAAGGGCTGGTGATTCCGGTTCACCCGGGAGCCGCCCGGTACTGGAAGGAAAAAGGGATCAAGAACATGGCGCCTGCCGAGGGCTCGATGTAATTCAGGCGGATGAATTTTCGTATATCTCCCCGGAGGCGCGGAGTCCGGGCGGCCTTGCATGTTCATTAGCGCGTGTCCTGATTCCGCCTCCTGCGGGGGGAAACCGGCGAAGGGCATGACTGGGGATTTCCCGATCTCCTGCGAGATCGAAAAGGGCGGAGCCGTGTGCGATGAGTTATGAGCGAAAGACACTCGGGGTCGCCGTCATCGGCGCGGGGCGCATGGGGACCCATCGCGCCCGGATGGCGTCCAAACACCCCGCGGTCCGGTTCCTGGCCATTTCCGATCTGGACCCCGCCCGGGCCGAGGCGCTGGGCGAGGAGGTGGGGGCACATTTCACCACAGGCGACAACGAGGAGGCGATAAACCACCCCGACGTCACCGCCGTCATCGTATCCACCCCCGAACCCAGGCATGTCGAGCCGATTCTGCAGACCATCGAGCGCGGTAAACGCGTCGTGGTCGAGACGCCCCTGGCCTTGAGCCTGGATGATGCGGACAGGCTGATAGATGCTTCCGCGCGCAGCGGCGTGGAACTGCACGTGAACTACAGCAAGCGTTACTCGCGGCACTACTTCCTCGGCAAGGAGCAGGTCCAGGAGGGCCGGCTGGGGCGTCTCCTGGGCGGAACGGCCCGGGTGTACAATTCGCGCGCGCAGGCCTTCGAGATACTGAAACGAACGGACGAGGTGACCCCGGTGGTCGACGTGCTGGTCTACTCGGTGGACATGATTTGCTGGCTCATGGAGGGGATCCGCCCGGTGGAGGTTTTCGCCCGGGGCCACGGGGTCGTTTTCGAAGAGGCCGGCTACCCCGGGATCAACGATACGACCTGGGCGATTCTCACGTTCGAGGACGGAGCCGTCTTCAGCCTGGGAATCTGTTACGCCCTGCCCTACAAATATCCCACACTGGGGCAAGGCACCCGCCTGGAAGTCATCGGGAAGGAGGGGGTCCTGCTTTTTGACGAGGACAAGAAGGAGAACCTCCTCTATACGGAAAAGGGATATCCTCACGTCTACGTCCCCGACCACCACATCAATACCGCGTTCCTGGGAACCAACTCCGCGGGCGACTGGGCGCTCGACCATATGTTCGGACCCGTCGCCCACGAGACGCGCGCCTGGCTCGATTACCTTTCGACGGGGAACCCCTGCCTGCACCCGACCGCGAAAGAGGCGCGGCAGACCCTGGAAATCACCCTCGCAATCGACGAATCCGCCCGGACCGGACGGGCGATCGAGCTGCCCTCGAGAGTCATCTGAGAATCCCCCGCTCTGCATATGACGCCCCTGACGCCATACGAGGCATGCCCGAGGAACGCAGGGGATGGAGACGGTAGCCGTGCGCGATGACGCCCGAAACAACTGGCTCGACCGCTTCGTCACCCGGACCACGGCCATTCCGCTGCCCCGGGACTTGCGCTCGAAGGGACTTCGCGCCGTCGTAACGCTGGTTTCCGTCGCGTTTTCCCTTCTCTATATCTACTACGCCGGGTTCGGGTATTTCTCGCCCGAGAGCTTCATCTCCGGGTATCTGGGCTTCACGTTCGTCCTGGTTTTCATCCTTTTCCCGGGGTCGGACAAATCGCCGCGCGACCGGATTACCGCTGTTGACGGAATCCTGGTGTTGAGCACCATCGCGGTCACCTACCATTACAACGTCTACTTCCCCGTCCGCTACATCGAGCGATTCGGCGAGGCGCTCACGCACGACGTGGTTTTCGGCATCATGGCCATCCTTCTGGCGCTGGAGGCCTGCCGCCGCACGCTGGGGCCCGCCCTCCCGCTGATCTCGGTGTGCCTGATCGGATATTCCCTTTTCGGCCCCTACTTTCCCGGCCATCTGACGCATCAGGGGATCAGCCTCTGGGACACCGCGGCATGGCTTTACAGCAACCAGTCTATCTACGGCGTCATCACGCGGATATTCGCGAGTTTCGTATTCCTCTTCATCGTGTTCGGCGCGATTCTGGAGATGTCGGGAGGCAAGGAGCTCTTCCTCAATCTCCCGCTCTCGATCATCGGACGGACGCGGGGAGGCTCGGCGAAGCTCAGCGCCGTGGCGAGCGCGCTTTTCGGCATGATATCCGGGAGCCCCACGGCGAACATCGTGGGCACCGGAACGCTCACCATCCCGCTGATGAAGCGCTCCGGATTTCCGCCGCACGTGTCGGCCGCTTTCGAGGCTACGGCCTCGACCATCGGGGTGACCATGCCCCCGTTGATGGGCGCGGCCATATTCCTCATGGCGGATTTCACGGGAATCCCCTATCTGGAAATCGTCAAGGTATCGATACTGCCGTCGCTGCTGTTCATGCTGTCCCTCCTGGTGGTGGCCCACGTGTACGCCAGGAAGGCGGGCATCGAGGGATTGCCGCCCGAGGAGTTGGGCGACCCCTGGGAGATACTCAAAAACTACTGGACCTTCGCGGTTCCCCTGGGGCTCATATTCTACATGCTCGGCTCGGGCTACAGCCCGGATTACGCCGTGTTCGTCGCTATCCTGGGCGTGGCGGGGGCGAGTCTCCTTTCCAGGCACACGCGCCTGACGATTCCCCAATGGGGTAATATCCTCGAGACCGGCGCCCGGAGATCGCTCACCGTCGGCGGCTTGGCCGGATGCCTGGGCATCATCATCGGGATCGTGTTCAGGACGGGCATCGGAACCAAGCTCTCGATCCTCGTGGTCGATCTATCCGGCGGATATCTCATTCTCGCCGTTTTGCTGACCGCCCTGGTGACGTTCGTGCTGGGGATGGGCGTCTCTTCCATCACGGCCGACTACCTCCTTCTTTCGGTGCTGATCGCACCGGCGCTGATCGAACTCGGCGCGACGCCGATGGCGGCCCACCTTCTGATCATCTGGTATTCGCAGACATCGAACCTGACGCCGCCGGTCTGCGGCGGCGCCTTCACCGCGGCCGCCATCGCAGGCGCTCACCCCTGGAGGACAGGCTTCTTCGCCTTCCGGATCGGGCTGTTCATCTACCTCATTCCCATCGCTTTCGTTTTCGGCGACCTCCTGAATCCGGGGCTGAACCTCCCCTTCTTCTGGACGCTGCTGACGGCGGCCCTCTCGGCGGTCTGCTTTGGCGGCGCCGTCATCGGCTATCTGGCGGGCCCCTTGAATATGTGGCAGAGGTTCTTGCTCGCGGCGGCGACGATCGCCTTGTTCGAACCGCACCTGCTCCTGGATTTCATCGGCGTGGCTCTCCTCGCGCTGGTAATAGTGTGGCAAAATCTCGGCAGAAGGCGGGCGAACGAAGGGGCCGCCTGAAGTTCCTGGATATGGCCGAGCCAATGCTCCGGGGAGGATGTATCGGTTGTTTACATTAGGCGTCGACATCGGTGGAACGTTCACCGACCTCGTGGCGGTCGATCCCGAACGCGGCGAGGTGCGGACGGGGAAGATCCCCTCGGTTTCGGATGAACCCGCAGGGGCCATCCTGGCGTGCCTGCAGGACCTCGGGCTCGAAGGCGAGGAGCTGGAACGGATGATCCATGGAACCACCGTCGCCACCAATGCGCTCCTGGAGCGGCGCGGCGCCGTGACGGCGCTGGTGACCACGCGCGGGTTCCGGGACGTGGTCGAAATCGGCAGGTGCCGGCGGCTGGTCGAGGGCGGCATGTTCAACATCGGGTTCCGCCGCCCGCCCCCTCTGGTTCCCCGAAACCTTCGCGAGGAGGTGGACGAGCGCATCCGGGCGAACGGCAGCGTCGAAGCTTCGCCCCGGCCGGAAGAGTTCCAAAGCGTAGCGGAAAACCTGAGGCGGGAGGGGGTCGAGGCGGTGGCGGTATGCCTCCTGCATTCCTACGAGAATCCGGAGCACGAGGAAGCCCTCGGGCGGTGGCTGCGGGACCAGTTGGGGCCTGAGGTCTACATCTCGCTCTCAAGCTCCGTGAACCCCCAGTACCGCGAGTTCGAGCGCTTCTCCACGACCGTGGTGAACGCCTATGTCGGTCCGGCGGTGGGGCGGTATCTCTCGAAACTCAGAGACGGCGATATCGGGAAGCTGGAGGACCGCAGCATTTACATCATGGGCTCGGCCGGCGGCGTGATGGATATCGACACGGCGGAGGACTTCCCGGTGCGGACCATCTTTTCGGGACCTGCCGGCGGGGTCACCGCGGGGCGATATATCTCCGGGGAACTCGGGATTTCGAACCTCATCACCTGCGACATGGGCGGAACGAGCGCGGACGTCGCCCTCCTCCTCCGGGACCGGATTCTCTACGCCGGGGAGACCGTCATCTCGGGGGTACCCGTCCGCGCCGCCCAGCTCGAGATGAAAACCGTCGGCGCGGGAGCCGGGAGCATCGTGTGGGTCGACGTCGACGGGGCGCTTTGCGTGGGACCCAGGAGCGCGGGCTCCTCGCCGGGTCCCGCCTGTTACGGGTTCGGGGGAGAGGAGCCCACCGTCACCGACGCGAACGTCGTCTTGAACCGGATCGGAGACGGCGCCCTTCTCGGCGGGAAAATACGGGTGGACGCCTCGTCGGCGCGAGAGGCGATGGCCCCGGTGCGGGACAGGCTCGCATTCCGCTCGTCCGAGGAGCTGGCCGAAGGGGCGCTTAAAATACTCGTGGCCCGGACGGTCCGGCTTATCCGCGAGATCTCGCTCGAACGGGGGTTCGACCCGCGCGAATTCGCCTTCGTGGCCTTCGGCGGAGCAGGCCCCATGCACGCCGCGGCCATCGCGGATGAACTCGATATCGAAACGGTCGTGGTTCCGTCTCACCCGGGGAATTTTTCCGCCATGGGGCTCGTGATGGCGAAGATGCGCCGGGATGCGACCGCCACCTATCTCGAACGCTCCTCCACCATCGATTCGGCGGACCTGCGCGGGCGGCTCGGAGAGATGGCGGAAGGGGTGGTGGACCGCCTCCTTGGCGACGGCGTACGGGAGGAAAGCATCTCCTTGTCGTGCTTTCTGGAGATGCGCTGTCTCGGGCAGGCGCACGAGATTCCCGTTCCCCTGGGATCGTCTCCAAGCCAAGTGGATCTGCCGGCCATCGAAGACGCCTTCCGAAAGATCTATGCCGAACGCTACGGCCGCAACCCGGACCCCGCGACCGAATGGGAGGTGATCTCGATCCGGATTATCGGCGAGGGAGAAGTCCAGGCGTATCCACCGGAAACCTGGCGGGCAAAGCGCGGGGGCGGCGAGGGTCCCAGGGAGGTGCGGAACGTCTGGTTCGATGGGGAGTGGCGCGAAACTTGCGTATATGAGCGAAACGGGGTCGGGCCCGGAGCGGTCGTGGAAGGTCCCGCCATCATAGAGGAGAGCGGAGCTACGACGGTGGTTCCGCCAGAGTGGCGCGCCACGGTCCACGCGAGCGGGCATCTTCTGCTGCGAAGGCGAAAGGACGAGCAAAGGCGAGATTCACTCCCCCAATGAGGGGGGCTGTTGAAAAACCCCGAGAAGGGAGTTCGCGGTTTTTGTAGGTAGCGCTCCCTTATTGGGAGCGCTACAGATATGCGGCCCTTTTGGCGGGAAATTGGTGCGGGGCGCATATATGCGCCCCCTACACATTCACAGACGTCGAACCGAACCGCAGAGTTGGGGGTTTTTAACAGTCCCTCATGGAAGGATTTCTGACGATATTTAGGCTTGTCGGGAGCTTATCCTGGAATTGCGGCCTGTGATGAATGAAGAGGTGAAGAGATGACTTCAAACAAGGGGACGGACTTTCTCGAAAGGGCCCGTTCTACCCTCCCGGGCGGCTGGCTCGGGGACCTGACGCTTCCCGACGAGATGATGCTGATCGCTTCCCGCGGAGAGGGGAGCCGCCTTTATGACGTGGACGGGCGTGGTTACCTCGATTTCACGATGGGCGGGGGATCCCTGATCCTGGGCCACGCGCATCCGGCCATCCTCGAGGCGGTTCAAAGGCAGATGGAACTCGGTTCGACTTACTATACGCTGAGCGATCGCTCCATCGAGCTGGCCGAGGAACTGGTGAAGGCGATTCCCTGCGCGGAACTGGTGCGTTTCGCCTCGACGGGCGGGGAGGCCACGTTCTATGCGCTGCGGCTGGCGCGCGCCTTCACCGGCAAGGAGAAAATCCTGAAATTCGAAGGGAGCTACATCGGCCACAGCGACTACGGAATGATGAGCGTCTCCCCGCCGCGCCCGAACATGTATCCCTCCCACCACCCGGATTCGGCCGGGATTCCCGCTGCGGTCCAGGAACTGGTGATCACGGCTCCCTTCAACAATGCCGATATCGCCTGCGGGCTGGTGGAAGAGCACGCCGGGGAGCTTGCCGCCGTCATCGTCGAGCCCGTTCAGCGGTCGATTCCCCCGGCCCCGGGTTTTCTCGAGCAACTCCGCCAGGTGACGACCGAGCGCGGGGTGCTGCTCGTTTATGACGAGGTGGTGACGGGGTTCCGGCTGGCCTACGGAGGGGCGCAGGAGTATTTCGGCGTCGTTCCCGACCTGGCGGCTTACGGCAAGGCCGTCGCCTGCGGGTTTCCCCTGTCGGCGGTGGCGGGGCGGGCGGACGTGATGGAACTGGCGGACCCCGCCCGAAAGGGAGAGCCGGAGTACGTCTACGTCAGCGGCACGCTCTCGGGAAATCCGGTGTGCGCCGCCGCGTCGCTCGCCACCTTGCGGGAATTGTCCCGGCCCGGCGTCTACGACGGCTTACGCGACATGGGGGAGCGATACCGGGGGGAACTGGCGGCCTTGTTCGAAGAACACGGGGTTCCGGCCCAGGTGCAGGGAATCGGGCCCTTCTTCCAGGTGTTTTTCACCCAGAATCCGGTGACGGACTACCGGGCGCAGACGCAAGCCGACCGGAAGCGGTTCGAATCGTTCGTCCGAAAAATGTTCGCGCGAGGTATTTTCATGAGCCGCAGGGCCAAGAACTATCTCTCCACGGCCCACGGCGAACCGGACCTGGGCGAGTTCCTCGAAGCGGCGCGCGCCGTATGCGCCGGGGGCATCGACTGACAATGAGCGATAACCCTACGACTCAGGAGAGCGCCTCGGCCGACGCCGTCACGATCTCGGTCATCCAGGAACTCTTGATCTCCGTGGTCCGCGAGATGCGGGTTACTTTTTCGCGAAGCGCATTCTCGTCGATCATCAACGAAGGACACGATTTTTCCTGCGCTCTCCTTTCGCCGGAGGGAGACCTGGTGGCCCAGTCGGAAGATCATCCCGGCCACATCTTTCCGATCTCCTACGCCGCCAGGGCGGTTTTCGAGCGCTACGCCGGCGATATTCATCCGGGCGACGTTTTCCTCCTGAACGACCCCTATATCTGCGGAACCCACATGAACGACATGGCGATGTTCTGCCCCCGGTTTTTCGAGGGGCGCGCGCTCGCCTTCCCGGCGCTCCGCGCGCATTGGGGGGACGTCGGCGGCTCGGTGGCCGGCAGTCTTTCGGGTGACGCCTCCCACATCTTCATGGAGGGAATGATCGTCCCGCCCATCCGGCTCTATTCCCGGGGCGAGCTGAACCGCGAATGCCTGGAGGTCATTCTCAAGAACATGCGGGGCCGCGAAGACAGGCATGGCGACCTGATGGCCATGCTCGGCACCTGCCAGCTTGCGCAGCGGCGCCTGGACGAGATCGAGGAGCGATATGGACGCGAATCCCTCCAGGCGGTGAACGACAGCCTCCTCGCCCGGGCGGAGAAACGGATGCGGGCGGCCATCAGCGCGCTTCCGAGCGGAACGTTCCACTACGAGAACTACATCGACAACAGCGGCACGGGCGCCGAGCCGCTCCGGATATCGCTCCGCCTCCAGATCAAGGAAGATCAAATCCACTGTGATTTCAGCGGGACTTCCGGGCAGGTGAAAGGGCCTACGAACGCCGGGCCGGCCACGGTGGCAACCTCGTGCTTCATGGTGCTGAAATCGCTCCTCGATCCCGCGCTGAGCGTAAACGCGGGCTGTTTCCGCCCCCTCACGATGGAAGCGCCTGAAGGGTCCATTCTCAATGCCGGGTTTCCCGCTCCGTTCAGCGGCGCTTCCGACGTGCGGCGCACGATAGAATCGTGCGTTCTGGGCGCGGCGGTCCAGGCGATGCCCGACCTCGCGGCGGGCGACACCAAGGGGGCGGCCAACCATTGCTACATCGCGGGCAGCCGGCCGGACTCGGGCGAGGCCTTCCTCTACTATGAATATCCGGCGGGGGGCACGGGCGCGCTTGCGGGAAGCGACGGGGACCACGCCATCAGGACCTACACAGAAGGGGATTTCAACGCCGTCCAGCCGGTGGAGAGCCTCGAAGCCACGCTTCCGCTCCTCGTCGAGGAGAGCGGCCTCAGGGCCGGCTCCTGCGGCCACGGGGAGTGGCGCGGCGGTCTGGGCATGGAGCGGAGGGTCCGCCTGGAGGCCGGCGGCGCGGGCCTCACCGTTCTGACCGACCGCGTGATCATCCCTCCCTACGGGGTGGACGGCGGGACATCGGGCGGAGGAAACCGGTTCACGGTTCTCCGGCAAGGATCGGAGGTGGAGCCTTCCGACGTGCCGGGCAAGGCCACGGCCTTTCCGCTCACTGAAGGCGACGCCGTCGTGCTGCGCTCCGCGGGCGGCGGCGGCTGGGGAGACCCGCTGGCACGCACGCCCGAGGCGGTGCTGGCCGACGTCCGGCTGGGATACATCAGCCTGGAGGATGCGCGGGAAGTCTATGGCGTGGTCGTAAATGGCGGGGCAATCGATGCGGCTGCGACCTCCTCCGCGCGGGAGCGGCTCAGAAAATCCAGGGTGTATCTCATCGCCCGCCTGGGCGGGGAGGACGCCTACGGCGGCAGCCGGCGGCTTTGCCCGATGTCTCTTGGGACGGCGAAAGAAGGCGGATTTTCCGAAGGGATGCTCGTCGAGTACGTTCCGGCGCGGGGCGCGCCGCTCAGGGCCTGGGTGAAAATCACGCCTGGGCCGGCCACCGGGGAAACTCCCCTCGGACCCGTCGCGGCGAGCATTCTGAAGCTACAGGATAAAGAGAGAATATGGCTCCGGCCGATTGCAACGCCCTACTCGCACCCCCCGCTGGCCTCGTGAACGGGCCGACGCCCTTATCCCATCGTCGGGCATCCCGATCATCGAATTGTTCACCGTAGCGGACAGCCCCGAGGAGTCGGTTCCGACCGGGGAGGGAGGAACCGCCACCTACAAAACCAACCCCCCTACCCCCCCTTGTCAGGGGGGCAAGAAAAAGCAAAACCCCACGGCCCGGCGGTGCGCATCCCCCCAACAAGGGAGGGGCGCATCGCCTTTTTATACCCCCCTGACAAGGGGCTGTTGAAAAACCCGGTGTTGGGAACGGGCGTTTTGGCGGCTTAAGCGGCAGCGGAGAGGAAGCCCAATCGGCGCGTGAGGGCGTGATGGGCGCGCAGACGGCGTCTCCGGGCGGCGCAGACCCCCCACAAGGCGAATAAACGCGCCGCAAAAGCGGCGGCCAGCCGCTTGAGGTTCACCGCAATCGCCGTCAGGTAGGACTGGATCTTCATGTTCTCCAGTCCGCGGCGCACCGCCCGCCCCAGTCCGTGCCAACTCTTCGCCTCGCCGTGGTAGCCCTCCGAGCGCCAACGGTGGCGGCCATAGAGCCGCTTCTCCTCCTCCCCCCATCGCAAATGGCGACGACGCGCGCGCAACAGCGCCGGATACTCGTTGGGAATCAACACCGCCTTGCTCGTTTGCGACTTCGACAGACAATCGGACCTGAGCGCGCAGCCCGCGCAATCCCGCGTCCTCGAACCATAGTAGCGCCCCAGCTCCGTCGCCTGCCGGGGACGCAGCGTCTTGCCCCCCGGACACTTCACCACCTCGTTGCGCGCGTCGTAGTGGAACAACTGCAGCGGAACACGGCTCTGGCTCGGTTCCTTCTTCGCTGGTATCAGCGCTTCCACGCCCCGACTCTCCAATGCGCCGTACACCTTCGAGTACGCATACCCCGAATCCGCCGTCACCAACTCCGGCGCGCGGCCAGACAACTCGCTTACCGCCTCTATATGGGACGCCATCATCTTCCGCTCGTCCAAAGTCCCCTCCGTCACCGCCACGTCGAGAACAACACCCCGCTCATCGTCCACCGCCGCGTGGTGCTTGTAGCTCGGCTCGGACCTCGCCCGCGCGCTCTTGCGCGCAAGCCGCGCGTCGGGGTCCGTCCGGCTCACCGGACCGCCGCGGCCTCCTCCCTTCTTCCCAGCCTCATCCTCGACGGGATTCTCCTGAATCACCTTCTCCGCGTGGTGCGACGCCAGACTCTCCCAGCTCACGTCCGCGCGTATCAACGAGGCGTCCACGTGCACCACTTCCCCCTTCGCCACATTCGCCTCCAGACAAGCCTGCACCGTGCGACGGAATATCTCCTTGAACCGAGCCTCCCCCCAGCGCTGACGAATCCGCGTCAGGCTCGAATGATGCGGCAACTCCTCGTGCAGCCCGTACCCGATGAACCACCGGATCGCCAGGTGCGCCCGCGCCTCGCGAAGCAGACGCCGGTCGTGTACGTAGCCCAGCAACATACCCGCAAGCATCAAGCGGAGCGCCACCTCCGGGTCGATCCCCGGTCGACCATTGTCCGCGCAATAGCAATCCGACACCTCCTCCCGTAGCCAGCTCAAATCCAGTACGCGGTCCACGCGCATCAGGACGTGATCCTCGGGGATCAGCCGATCCAGCGAGCCCGCCACGAACAAATCCATCTGCTCGCGCCTCTTGCTGCCTATCATCGAGGGAACTCCCATCTCGGGCGAGATAGTGTCATTACACCCAATCACAATGCCGGGGGTTTTTCAACAGCCCCGACAAGGGGGGGTAGGGGGGGTTGGTTTTACGGGGTTTCCCTCTCAAGGGGCTGTTGAAAAAGTCCTCCAAGGGGAAATGATGCCCCAAAGAGTGCCGCCCAATGCGGGAGGGTGGTTTTGCTGTTTGCTTTTGATCGTCATTCCGGTGTCGGAACCGACCGAGGAGAGAGGGTTCGACGGAATCCAGGGACTTTGCTTTTTTTATTTCTTATGCACTCCCGCCAATGAGTGGGGATGAAAAATCGGAACCTCGCTATTCTCCTCGGCTCTGGATTCCGGCATTCGCCGGAATGACGGCGCTGGTCAATTGCGAGAGAAGAGAGGCTTTTTAACAGACCCCTCAAGGGGGGAGTGAACTTCAAAGGCGTTCGCGCAACCCAAATTCGCTTGCCGGGACTTTTTCAACAAGCCCTCCTCGCTCGCGTTTGACCCCCTGCCCCCCCTTGACTGGGAGGGGTAAAGGCGCCGCCGCCCGGCGGGGTGTAAACAAGACCCGATCATCCATTCACCGCGCTATTCCCTCACGGCTCCGCTGCGATATTTCCTCCAAAATACCGCTTCGGAATATTGATCCCGTATGTCGCTCATATTGTGATAATATTGGTACAATCGTTCCAATATTTAACATATACAGGTGTTTGACGATTGAAATGGGATACAGAACCGAAGGGTGCGCTCCGCTCGGGGGGCATCGCCGCCGGGGTTTCGCAGGTGACAGGAGATTGCACATGAACGGCTACATGAAACGTACGGACTCGATGAAAGCGCTCCGGCTGCTCGTCGCCGCTGCGCTCGCGCTGGCGGTGACCGGTTGCGGGGGCGGCGGCGCCCGGCCCGCCACGTCCATCACGCCGGCCGTTGCGCCGCCGCCGGCCGTTGCGCCACCGCCAGAGGAGACACCGCAGACGGCCGATACGCCACCGCCACAGGAGACGCCGAGGAGGGTTGCTACACCACCGAGGGTTGTTCCGCCGACGGCCGATACGTCGCCGCCAGAGGAGACGCCGACGAGGGTTTCTACGACGCCGGCCTTCACGCCGAAGGCGGTCGACCCGGTGAAGGCCGCCATGGAGGCGGCCGCAATGAGCGTGGAGACTTCGTCCCCGGACGATCTTCCCTCCTCCGAGGGAAGCACGAGCAACATGAACACCTGGGGTTCTCCTGGCAGCCCAGACGTGGAGGTCAGGACGAGAAGGGGGCCGAGCAGATGGAAGTGGTACGGATGGAATTGCTGGGGGTGGTCGCCCGACGGACCGGTGTGGGGCCCTTGCGGCTTTGGAGTCACCATCCTCGACAAGTGGATGAGCTATCCGGCCGACGCCGGTGATGACGAAATGAAGGTCCACGTCCGGGCCAAAGAGACCCCGGATAAAGATAAATCGTTATTGGTTCAATTGGATCGTAGTTGGGGCTTCGCAGCCGGCGGCGAGAACGATTTCTTCGCGACCGAGGCCCACCTCGAGGCGCCCGGGACCCCGGTGCATCCGGCGGCCCAGGGGACGGAGACGAGCGCGACGTGGACGGGCAGGGTCATCGCCGTAGACTCCGCACCGCGAAAAATCCTCATCCGGGGGTTTGAGATCGGCGGCAAGGCCGAGCTTACCTTCAACTTCGCCGGCAGCACGCTGGACGTGAATCTTACGGAGCTCAGGACCCCCCGGGCAGTAGATATTAATACGGGGCAGGCCGGCCCCTACCCCTCCCAGAACTGGTCGGGCCTGGGCGTCAGCAACGGGAGTTTCTCGGATTCAAAGGGCAACCGCACGATATCGGGCACCTTCCGCCATCAGGACGCGTCGAACACGAGCACGAACGCGGATACGGTCGGCGGTGTGTTCAACGTGCAGGGAACGATGAAGGGCGGCTTCGTCGCGACCTTTTCCGGAAAGAAATGACCCCTCGACGCGCTCGAGGCGAGGTCGGGACGGCGGTTGACCCCTGACTAGGGGGGGGTAGGGGGGGTTGGTTTTCCGGGGTTTCCCTCTCAAGGGGCTGTTGAAAAAGCCTTGGGAAACGATTTTGGTTGCGCGCTCGCTTTTGAATTTCACTCCCCCCTTGAGGGGGAGTGAAATTCAGCGCGCTCCCTCTGTGGGACTTTTTCAACAGACCCCTCAAGGGGGGAGTGGGTCTTGCACTTTCATCGATCGCGCCAAACCCTCGTTCATCAGGACTTTTTCAACACCCATCCGGATCGGGCTTCCATGACACTCCGAGCGTATTGAATTACAATTCGTCCACACAACGAATCCAGCCAACAGAGACTTGATACTTCGGGGAGGAAATGAAAATGCCTCAGACAGCCGATTATCTTGTAAGCGGGGGAACCGTCATCACGGTGGATGAGGAGCGCCGCATTATCCGGGACGGCGCGGTCGCCGTTCGGGGAGACCGGATCGCCGCCGTCGGAAAAGCGGAGGAGTTGAACCGGGAATTCACCGCCGGGCGCACGATTGACGCGAAGGGCATGCTCATCATGCCCGGCTTCGTGAATTCCCACATGCATTTCTACCACACCATGCACCGGGGGCTGGCTCCGGAGAACCTCGGCGGCATGCTGTGGTCCGACTACGTACACAGATACATCGCCACGGTCCTCACGCCCGAGGACGAGATCTACGGCGCGCTGACGATACTCCTCGAAACCCTCAAGGCGGGCACCACCACCTTCCTGGAGGCGGGCTCCTACAACCCGGCGGCGGTGATCGAGGGAATCTCGCGCATCGGCATGCGCGGCCTGATGGGCAGGCGGTCCTTCGACCAGGAGTTTCTGGGGCACGGCATGCTCCTGGAAGATACCGACACCTGCCTGAAGGAGAATCTCGCCTTCCTGGAAAAGTACAGGGACGGCTACAACGGCGGGTTGATCAAGGCGTGCGTGGACGTCGTCGGGCTCGGCCGCTGTTCGGACAGGCTCTATATCGATTCAAAAAAGATGGCCGACGATTACGGGACCACCCTGAACCTGCACCTCGCGGCCATGTTCGAGGAAGTGACGGCCACGCGCATGCTCAGTGGTCACCGTCCCGTCGAGCACATGTATCATCTGGACGTGCTCGGGCCGAATACGGTTCTCGTCCACATGGTTCATGTGAACGAGCGGGAGATCGACATGCTGGCCGAAACGGACGCGCAGGTGATTCACTGCCCCTCGACGGCGCTCAAGATTTCCTACGGCAACGCGGCGTTCGGAAGGTTTCCCGAGATGCTGGCCAAAGGGGTCAACGTCGGGATCGGAAGCGACGCCTCGGACTGCTCGAACTACGCCGACATGATCCGCGTCATCTACCTCGCCGGCGTGCTGCCCAAGGACTACCGCTACGACCCCGACGCCGGCTCCGCGGAGACGGCCATTGAAATGGCCACCATCAACGGAGCGCGCGCCATCGGAATGGACCATGAAATCGGCTCGCTCGAGACCGGTAAAAAGGCGGATGTGATCGTCATCACCATGAAGCGGCCCGAGTGGTACCCGCTCTACAGCGAGGTGCAGAACCTCGTGTATTCCGCTTCGGGCGATTCGGTGGAGACGGTGTTCATCGACGGGAAGATCGTCATGGAAGACCGCGAGGTGAAGACGGTGAATGAGGAGGAGATACTGGAAAGGTGCCAGGAATGCGCGGTCGGCATCCTCAAGCGAAGCGGCGTGGAAGTGCCGGGGAAGTGGCCCATCCTGTAACAACACCGTTCGGTCCGGGGAGAAGCATCAGGAGCGGACCACGAAACCGCCGGTCAATTTCCGGACGGCCCGCTCACCGAAGGAGAGGCGGCGATCTGCAAGCGGCCGACGCGCCTACTCAGAATGAGGTGAAACCCGACCGGGGAGGGATGGTTTGACGGCGCATGCGCCTCCTCGAATCCGGAGAGAGGATGGGCAAGAATCGCGACGTGTGATGAAGCGCATTGCCACAAATCGAATTTCCGAAAATTTCGATAAATATAGATAAATTCACGGGGTATTTCGATAAATTTCCGGCTATTTATTTTCCTGGGAAATGACGCCGCGGAACCGCGGCGCAGGGGAATCATGCCATGGCCCGCGCTTCGCGCGATGACGGCAAATGCGCGCAAATGCGGGGAGTCGCCTCCCCGCCCGGGGCGGCCGCCCGGCGAATGCGCGCCCAGCCGCGTTCCCTAGGGTCCAGGATAGGCCTCGGGCGGCTTCGGGTCGTCGCTCGATCTCCTTGATTTTACTCGCTTTCTGTTGACGAGCGGATCATCCTTGAGACGCGCGATCGGGTCTTCCTCATCATCCCCGCGCCCGTAGGCGTTGCCCTTCTCGAAGGCGAGCCTGCCGAACAGGCGGTTCAGGTTGTTGCGCGCGACCTCTTCGTCTTCGGCGTCATTGCGAGGTTTCTTCATGGTCTCTCTCCCCCTTGTTTCGCAAGCAAAGTCAATAGTTTACACGATTCGCCACCGCTCGCCCACCGCCATGACCCTGACGCGGGCGGCGTCCGCGCCCGTCCCGGCCATGTGCTCCCTGAGCACCCGGGGCGGGTGGTCGAGCGGCTCGTCCGTCAGGTCGAACGTACCCCAGTGCATGGGGATCATCCAGCGCGCGTCCAGTTCGTGAAACGCCCGGAGCCCCTCGGCGGGATTCATGTGGGAATAGCGCATCATCCACCGGGGCTCATATGCGCCGATGGGGAGCATCGCCACGTCGATGGGGCCGAACTTGCGGCCGAACTCCCTAAACCCTTGAAAATAGCCGCTGTCGCCGCCGTGAAAATACTTCCGCGCGCCGGTTTCGACCAGCCAGGCGCACCAGAGCGTGGAGTCCCGCGCCATGCCGAAGCGGTTCGACCAGTGCTGCGCGGGCAGGCATGTGAGGCGCACGCCGCCCTGCTCCGCACTCCGCCACCAATCGAGCTCCACGGCGCGCCGGCCCAGTGATTCCACGAATGCGCCCAGCCCCACCGGCACGAACCACGTGACGTCTTCGGGGAGGTTCTCTATCGTCCACGAATCGAGGTGATCGTAATGGTTGTGGGAAATCGTCGCCACGGCGCCCTTGGGAATCGAGGCCGCAGGCACGCCCGGCGGCTGATAGCGCCCATGCCAGAAAGCCCCCGCGCCGAAGTGCGGGTCCGTCAGGACGACGTCCGGGCCGTCCTGGATGATGAAGCCGCAGTGGCCGATACAGGTGATGGAAGGCTCATTCTGCGGTTTCGCCAGATATGCGCCATCGTTGGAAACGACTGAAACTTCTGGCGTTCTGGCGTTTTTCACTTCCGCGAACTCGTTGCGGTACAGGAATTTCCATTTGTACAGATTGACCCGTGAACCCGGGTTCGGCCACCAGGGGTTGAACCACCTCCCCGGCTCGCCATGCGGCCTGTAGAGGGCTTCCGCCCCGCGCGAGACGAGGCCTTGCGCTTCGGGGGGCGGCGCCGCCGGCCCCTTGATGCCCAGGCCCATCTTCGCGCACCCTCCCGCCAGACCCATTGCGCCGAGG
Organism: Nitrospinae bacterium bin107; assembly: GCA_002238965.1. Taxonomy (GTDB): domain Bacteria; phylum UBA8248; class UBA8248; order UBA8248; family UBA8248; genus Bin107. The sequence continues at coordinate 60,079 of MPNJ01000006.1, forward strand.
CCCACGAGACCGGCGCGCTTGAGAAATTTCCGTCTTCCGATTTTCGGTTTCATCGCAACCCACGCGTCGGCGGCTCAGAGCATCCCATTCCCCGGGGAAAAAAAATTATCCAAGAGACGCATACCACCCCGCAATCGCCCGGCCCATCTCATCGGGCGAGTCCTCATGGCAGTAGTGAAGCCCGGCCACCGTCACCTCCTCCACGTTCGGCCAGCTGCGAATTATCCTGCGGTGCTCTCCCACGAGCACGGCGCCTGGATCTGAATTGATGAACAGTTTCGGCACCGGATGCCGTTCGAGCCAGGCATTGTTTCGCTCAATGATTTCAAGAACATCCGCGGGTTCTCCCTCGATGGGAATCTCGCGCGGCCAGGTGAGCGTGGGCCTTCTGTCCTCGCCGGGATTGCGGTAGGGCCTCCGATACTCGTCATGGATATCCTGAGAAACCTCGCGGATGACCATGGCGGGCAGAATCTTCTCCACGAAGAAATTCTGCTCCAGGACGAGTTCCTCGCCCTCCTCGCTCCGGAACCTCCTGAAAAGCGCCTGTACATCCGGCGGCCAGTGACTCCACTCGAAATTGCCGAGGACGCCCTGGCAGATCACGACGCCCTTGAGCGCATCCTGTCTCCCTGACGCCCATGTGAAGCCCAGTTGCGCGCCCCAGTCGTGCGTCACGATGGTGACGTTCTCCGTGACCCCCAGCGCATCCATCAGCGCATTCGTATAGGGCTGGTGATCGACCAGGCGATAGGTGGAGCCGGAGAGTTTTTCGGAATCGCCCTGGCCGATGTTGTCTATCGCGATACAGCGGCCCAGCCCCTCGACGTGGGGGATCACGTTGCGCCACATGTAGGAGGAAGTGATGTTGCCGTGAAAAAAGACGATGGGATCCCCCTCGCCCGCCTCCACGTAGGCCATCTTCCTGCCGAGAACTTCAGCGAATCTTTTCTCATACCTCATGCGAGGCTCTATCAGCGTCATCCCGTCCCTTTCAAAGCATCTCTATTCGTCCACGCGCAAGACCAGCTTGCCGCGTACATGGCCCCCTTCCAGGAGCGTGTGGGCGGCGGCGATGTTCCCGGCGTTCATGACTCCCATATCGGTGATCTCCGGCGCCTTGATCTCGCCCGCCTCCACCCAGTCGCGGATTTCTTCGAGCGCCTTCTTGTAGACGCTGTAGTAAGCGGGGCCGCCCCCGCGTACGGGCGCGCGCAGGAAGGTGCCGTGAAACGAAGCCGATTTGGTGAACAAGGGGCCTTCCTGGGATGAGAAAAACTCGTCGATGGGCGCACCCGGTTCGGGCGCGATGGAGGAAATTCGCCCCCAGTAGTCCACCACTTCGCAGCAGAGTTTCTTCATCTCGCGGCCCACGAAATCGAACGTGGCGGGAAAAAGACGGCCCCCGTTCATCTCCACCGCCCGCCGCGCCAGTTCATCAAGCGATAGCCCCGAATACCTCAAAACGGCGACAGGGACGGGAGCGATTAAACCCTCGATGTACTTTGCGCTTTCATCGCTTCCCGCCGTCACGACGATGGGTGATGCGCCGATGCGCGCCAGCATCTGAAGTCCCATGGTTCCCACGCCGCCCGAGCCGCCCGCCACGAAAACCGCTTCACCCGGCTCCACCCGCGCCTTCATGATCACCGCCTCATGGGCGGTCAGGGATACGAGCGGCAAAGCGGCCGCCTGCTCGAAAGTGGCGTTTTGGGGCTTTTTCACGACGAACGCCTGATGGATGCACACGAACTCCGCGTACCCATCCCCGCCGCTGTCGCCGAACCTCGGGAGATAGGCCATCACCTCATCGCCGCGGGAGAACTCAGTCACTTCCCCGCCCACAGATTCGACTACGCCCGCGGTATCCCTGCCCAGAATGATGGGAACCGCGCCCTGGTTTCCGCCCCGTCTGGCCTTGAAATCGGTCGGGTTCACGGATACCGCCTTCGCCCGGATCTTCACCTGATCAGCATCGGGCTCTCTCTCGGGCCAATCGGCATCCTCGAAATTCTCCACACCGCCAAACTCAGTAAGTACGACTGCTCGCATTTTACCCTCCGCTATACCATCCAGGCCCCGCCTGCGACGACCATTCCCTGTCCCGTGACGTTACGGCTCTCATCGCTCGCGAGATAGACCGCCATGTGGCCCACGTCGTCCGGCGTCTGCTCGCGCTCCAGTGGAACCGTCGCCGCGACGTATTCGTCGAACACCTGCCTCGCGGGCCTGTGTGTCGCCGCGCCGATGATGACGCCGAGGTCCTTTTCCCAGATGTTCGTCCACAAAAGGCCCGGGTTGATCGCATTCACGTTCACGTTGTAGGCGGCCATCTCCCTGGCGAGGCTCATGGTGAAGTTCATGCACGCCGCCTTGGACGCGGAATAATGCGGAATGTTCGCGTTCGCGCGCCTTGCGGCGAGCGAGGCCAGGTTGATGATCTTACCGTATCTGCGTTCACGCATGTGCGGAGCTAGCGCCCGGCACATCAGGAACACGCCCGTCGCGTTGACCTCGAAAACGGCGTTCCACTCCTCGAGCGTTATCTGGTCGATGGGGTTTGCCACGAGTGCAGCTCCCCTGCCGTGGCAATTCACCAGAATGTCGATATGGCCCATCCGCTCAATGGCCGTCCGCACAATGTTCTCGGCTTCAGCCTCTCTCGCCACGTCCGCCGCCAGGGCGAAATGCGCCCCTTCACCCGCATCGTCGAGTCCTCTTCTGGATACCTCGTCGCTCAAGTCAACCACGCAAACTTGGGCGCCCTCCCGGGAAAAAGCGCGGACGATGGCCCGGCCGATTCCACCGCCGCCGCCCGTTACGACCGCCTTTTTCCCCTCCAGGCGCATTCGCATTTCCCTTTCACAAAAAGCCTTGACTCATTGCACCGGATAAAAACCACCCGGCATGATTCGAGGGGAAAAGATTTCCACTAGACCATCCAGGCGCCACCTGCGAGGAGCAAACCCTGTCCCGTGACGTTTTGGCTCTCATCGCTCGCGAGATAGACCGCCATATGGCCTACGTCGTCAGGGGTCTGCTCGCGTCCCAGCGGGACCGCCGCCTCGACGAATTCGTCGAATACGCGCCGGGGGGGTCTGTCCGTCTCCGCTCCGATGATGACGCCGTGGCCCTTCTCCCAGAGATTCGTCCACAAAAGACCCGGGTTGATGGCGTTCACGTTTACGTTGTAGGAAGCCATCTCCTTGGCGAGGCTCATGGTGAAGTTCATGCAGGCTGCCTTGGACGCGCAATAGTGCGGCACGTTCTCGTTCGCGCGCCTTGCGGCGAGCGAGGCCAGGTTGATGATTTTCCCGTACTTTCGCTCGCGCATATGGGAGGCGATGGCCCGGCACATCAGGAACACGCCCGTTGCGTTCACGTTGAAAACAGCGTTCCACTCCTCGAGCGTGATGTTATCAATCGGGTTTCCCATGAGTGCCGACGCCCTGCCGTGGCAATTCACGAGTATGTCGATATGCCCCATGCGCTCGATGGCCGTGCTGACGATGTTCTCGGCGTCTGCCTCGCTCGTCACATCCGCCGCTAGTGCGAAATGTTCACCCTCACCGGCGTCATCGAGTCCTTGCCGGGTTACTTCCTCGTTAACGTCGACCACGCAAATCCGCGCACCCTCACGGGCGAAAGCGCGAATAATACCCCGACCGATTCCGCCGCCGCCGCCAGTGACGACCGCTGTTTTTCCTTCCAGACGCATTCGACTCCCTCCATGATAGACGCCCCTGCGCATCGCATCGGGCAATTTCGCTCACTTACCTTTCGAAGCTGAAAAGTGATTCCGTTCTTGAAGCGTGATGTCCGCCGATTCTAGCAAGATTCGAACGGAGTGAGTATCTCTAAAGCCGAACGCCTGAAACTCATTCTCCGGAGAGTTTCCCCCGCACGGGGAGAATGGTATTCTCCCCCCGTTTCGAATTCCTTTACAGATCAACCGCGGACGTCGCCAACAAGTCCCTCAAAACAACAGGAGCATGAAATGTCTCTGATCAAAATGGCAAAAGAATCCATCGACATCGGTATCGTGGTGAAAGATCTCGACGTCGCCGAAAAATTCTACGGCGGTATTTTGGGCCTTCCGATCGTGCGTGAAGTCGAGATTACAGCGGATAAAGCCTCCCGGGCCGGCTGCGCATCAGGCAGGTTCCAGTTCAAGGCGTTCCAGGCCGGCGAGGTGCAGCTCAAGGTCGTCCAGGCGGATTCAAATCCTCCAGCGGGCGGCGGCATCGTGGACGCATCCACCGGATACCGCTACCTGACGTTTACCGTCGAGAGCGTACAGGAAGCGCACGACGCCCTGGCGGCGGCAGGTGTGAAGATGATGGGCGAGGTCACCGAGGTTGTGCCGGGCCGGTTCATCATCTTCTTCCAGGACCCCGACGGAAACATGCTGGAGTGCGTCGGCCCCAGATAAGTATTGGTTGAGCGGGCATTCCGCCCACTTTGAAAACGACGCAGGCGCACTCTGAACAAATGCCCTGCCGCGTAGCCGGAGTAACGAGATGTACGGGTTTCTCCAGGAGTATCTGGTGGAATTCGCCTATGGCGGGGTGTTTCTCGTCTTGTTGCTCTGCGGCTTGGGCCTGCCCGTGCCCGAAGACATCCCCATCATCACCTCGGGCTATCTCGTGCATCTGGGCACCATGAGTTTCTGGCCCGCGCTCACCGTAAACCTTCTCGGCATCATGCTCGGCGACCTGATGATCTACTGTTTCGGCTACTGGATGGGACCCAGGGCGCTCGAGCATCGCATGCTACACCGCGTCGTGACGCCGGAGCGTATGGAGAAAGTGCACCGCTTTTTCGAGCGTCACGGGAGAAAGGCCATCTTCTTCGGTCGGTTTGTCGCTGGCCTGCGCGCGCCGCTGTTTCTCGCGGCGGGGATCACCCGTCTCCCGCTTCGCATATTCTTCGGGATGGACCTGGCCGCGGCGCTTCTGAGCGTGCCGCTGCTGCTGGCGGCGGCCTGGTATTTCGGGGATCATATCGACGATTTTCGCAGGATGGTGGGAACGGGCAAGGCTGTCTTCATCATCGTCCTGGGAGCCGTTGCCGTATTGTGGGGTGGAAAATATCTTTGGCGAAAATGGCGGTCGAAAGATTCCAGCCCTGATTCATCGCAAGGCTTGCGCGAGCGATAAGGCCCCCGGCCCGAAAACGGCGCCCGCATCAATTTCATGCGCTCCGCGCGAGTCGATTCTGAGCACGTGCATCCGACACCCGATGCCGTGTGAGTCATAGACCTCGCGCATCGCGTTGCCCACCCTGCCGGGGTGAGCCCGGCAAATCGCCAGGATGCAAGGCCCCGCGCCACTGATACACGCCCCCAGCGCGCCGGCTTTGTAAGCCGCCTCGAATACCTCCTCCAGCGGACCCATCAACTCCGCGCGGTAGGGCTGGTGCAGCCTGTCCTGCATGGCTTCGCGGAACAACTCGTCACGTCCTGTGGCAAACGCCGCCATGAGCGTCCCCACTCTCTGGACGTTGAAGATCGCATCGTCCAGCGAAACCTCTCCGGGCAGTTTTTGTCTCGCGGCATGCGTGCTCACCTCGAAGTCGGGGATCACGATCACCCAGCGGTAATCCTCCACCACGGGCATGCGCGTATAGATGGTTTTTCCGTCCGTCGTGGTCGCGGAGATGCAAAACCCTCCTATCAGCGCAGGCACGACGTTGTCGGGGTGTCCTTCCATTTCCACGGCGATTTGCACGAGTTCGTCCATGCCCAACGGACTGTCGAGCAGGATGTTCGCCCCCACGATCCCCCCCACGATGGCGGCCGAACTGCTCCCCAGCCCGCGCGCCAGTGGTATGTGGTTGCGCTGCTTCATCCACAAGCCGCTGAAGGGCCGGCCGACCCGATCGAATACACGCTTCACGGCCTGCACGCAGACGTTCGATTCATCCTTCGGGATGACGTCGCGGCCCTCTCCTTCGACTTCCAGCGCCACACCCCAGGGAAGGATGTCGAGTTCTATGCGATTGTAGATCCTGAGCGCGACGCCCAGGGCGTCGAAACCCGGACCGAGATTCGTCGTACTCGCAGGAACCTGCACGCGCACCAAAGCCAAGACTATCTCCTCGAAATGATATTAAGCCGAACGAACCTCTGACGAGTGCGCGAAGGCGCAGCCCGCCGCGCGCATTTCCCCGACCGCGTTTTCACCGTCTTTTGGGTCGACGTTCACGGCGCGAATGGCGTTTTCCAACACGACGACCTCGAACCCCTCGCGTCTGGCGTCAAGCGCCGTGGCCTTCACGCAATAATCCGTCGCCAGACCGCAAACGAAAAGACGCCCTATCCCTGCTGCCCGCAAATCATCGGCCAGCGAAGTACCGTCAAACCCCGAATAGGCTTCGGCGGCGCGTGTCGTGGCTTTCGATACCACCATCTCCACATTCCCTGCATTCATTTGTGGATGAAAAGCCGCGCCCGGCGTATCGGCCACGCAATGAACGGGCCAGATTCCGCCCTGCGCCTGAAACGAGATGTGATCGGCCGGATGCCAGTCGCGCGTCGCCACCTTCATCCAGCCCGGAATTTCCAGAAGCGCATTGACCGCTTCGACAATCGCGTCCCCCTCCGAGACGGCGAGCGTTCCACCCGGACAAAAATCCCCTTGCAGATCGACGACGATGAGGCCGTCTGCCGCACCCGGTTTGTATTCAGCCATCGTCCTATTTCCCCTCTCCCAGCTTCAGGCGCCATTTTTTTCCGCCCGGTCCCCTGCGTATGGAAACCTCTATCTCCAGCGGATTCTCCAGAAAAACTTTCTCGAATATCTCCACAGTCTCAATCTTCTTTCCTTCCGCCTTGAAGATGACGTCTCCGCGTCTGAGTCCAGCGCGTGCCGCCGGAGCGTTTTCTTTCACATCGGACACCAAAAGCCCGCTCTTCTCTCCCCCTCCGAAAAAGCGCGCCAGCGAGGGTGTGAGTTTCTGGAGAATGAGCCCCAGCTTTTCGGGGTGGGTATATTCGCGCTTCATATGGAAGCCGTGTTCCATCACGACAGGCTTCACGTATATCGGAGATTTCATCCGCAACGCCAGCGCGACGGCGTCCGAGGGGCGGCTGTCGACAGAAAAGCGCCGGCCCCCGGCCTTCATATCGATGAAGGCGAAATAGGTGCCCCCTTTAATCTCCGTAATCACCACCCGGAGAACTTCCGCCTGGAGGGTCCTCAGCAGGTTGCGCATCAAGTCGTGCGTCATCGGCCGGTGCGGCTTGGCTTCTTCTAACTCCATGTAAATCGCCCGCGCCTCCGCCGGGCCGATCCAGATGGGCAGCAACTTGCCCCCTTTTCTCTCCTGCAGCAGCAAGACGGGCTGGTCGTTCCTCTGATCGACGAGGATGTCCTTCACCTCGACCCTGCGGAGCCCCGAGAGGGCCGCCTCCGCTTTCACCGAGTGCGCATGAGCGATGAAAACGACAAGAACGACAAGAAAGCCGGAAGACACCATTTTAAGCCGCATGACTTCGATTCCTGATCATTTCGCCCGCGTCATGAAACCAGCGGACTTCCCTCAGCGCGCAGATTCCGCCGAAACCCGGAACACGCATTCGGGAATCGCCATGTCCACACGCTGCTGGCCCGGTTTTTCCTCCACCTTGGTCTCGTAGATTCCGTCGCAATCCTCATCGAGCAGCGTGATGTCGTATGGATACTTGTTGTCCACGTCGATGTTGATCGCGAAAATCCGGTTGTTGATGGTGAGCGTCTCAAACTGGAATTTCCACTCATCGAGATATTGCTTGATCAGGGTCTCCTCTCCGGGAATGCGCCTGCTGAGGTCCCGCCGGACCCATCCGAGAAAACGAGAGCGGCTGAGTTCCGGCGTGTCGAAACCCTCAGGTCTCTTTTCGACGGGGCCGTCCGCATCCGCAGACGCCGCGAATGCGCTTCCAGACCCCAAAAGCGCCATCGCCAGGAACAAAACAACACAAATTCGCCCGAAACACACTATCATCAAAATCACCCTCGGCATCGACGTGAAACCCGGCGGCCGGCCAGACTCCGGAAGGCTGGTCGTCCGTAAGAGTAGCACCCGCCGCGCACCGCCTTCAAGAGATGTGTCCTCGTCTCAGAGAGCGCAAACACGATCCTCCGACGCGCTTTGACATTTCGGCCAAGCGGATTATTCTTCACATATCGGCGAACAATCATCCCGACTCGAGGGGCGCGTGAAGCGCATGCCTTGAGAAAGCAATCACCGAAACTCCCGAGGAGAAACCCAGATGACGACGAGAGAAAGAAAAGCCCGGCTCATCCGGCCTGATGAGCGTAAATCAGAAGGCATGGCGGGCGGCGCGAGCCACAAGGCCATCGTATCGAAAGAGGGCGAGGGCACCGACCTCACCGTCTACTACTCGCTCATACAGCCGGGACAAACGCACGACTGGCATCATCACGAGGAGGATGAGGTCATATTCTGCGTGAGCGGCAGGGGCAGATACGACCTCGATGACGGCGAGATCAACTACGGTCCCGGGCAATTCATCTTCATGCCCAAGGGCACGCGCCACTGCAACCACTGCGTGAGCGAGGAAGACGTGAGGCTGGTGGCCATCTTCCAGCCGGGCCGAGAATAAGGCCGCATCCTCCCCCCAACGGAGATGATGAGGCTACATTTGGAGACGAAGATGGACCCCATGCAGAAAATCATCGCGCATTACGCAAATCTCCGCTTCGAGGATCTGCCCGAAGAGGCCGTATGCGCCGCCAGAAACCTCATCGTCGATGCGCTCGCCTGCGCACTGGCCGGCTCGGCCGCGCCGCTGAACCCCGAAATCATCGAGCGTCATTTACGCTGGGGCGGCGCGCCCGAAGCCACGGTGCTCGTTTTCGGAGGCAAAGCGCCTGCGCCGACGGCGGCCTGGCTGAACGCCGCCATGATCCACTCGAACGATTTCGACGACACCGAAGACGTCACCCAGAACCACATCTTCGTCACGATTCTTCCCGCCCTCCTCGCCGCGGGCGAAAGCCTCGGGCGCGCGATGCCGGGCCGTGAGGTCATCACCGCTCTGGCCGGGGCTGCGGACGTGACTTTGAGGTTGAACGCCGTCGTGCACCAAAGCATTCATCCGGGCTGGCTGCCCACCACGGTGTTCGGCGCAGTCTCGGCCTCGATGGCCGCCGCCCGGGCGCTGGGACTAGACGAAGAGGGCCTCGCCAACGCGGCGGGCTTCGGCTACGCGCAATCACACGGCAACCGCCAGGCGTTGCTCGACGGCACGGTCGCCAAGCGGCTCCAGCCCGCCTTCAGCGCGCGGGCCGGCGTGCATTCTGCCGTCCTGGCGCAAACGGGCGCCACCGGCCCCAGGCGAATCGTCGAGGGAGCGGACGGCTTTATCGAACTGTTCGGCGGCGGCGAGGGCGACCCGGACGCGCTCACGAGAGAGCTGGGCGAAACCTTCCACGTCAACCGGATCGGCATGAAGCCCTACCCGAGCTGCCGGGTGTCCCATCCCCACATCAGTGCGGCTCTGGAGGCGCGCGAGCGGCTCGGGGCATTCAGCGCGCAAGAGGTCGAAAGCGTCGAGGTATGGGCCACGCCCATCGGCCATTCGATGATCGGCCAGCCGTTCCAGATCAGGGAGAATCCCCAGGTGGACGCGCAATTCAGCGCACAGTGGACGACGGCGTTCTCTTTGCTCAATGGATTGCCGCGCATCGAGCACTTCGATCCGGACCTCATCGTATCGGGAGCCGAAGTGATCGAACTCGCGCAGAAGACCAGGGTCCACATCTGGAAAGAAGGGAGCCTGCTGCTCGTGCCCGTGCGCATCCGCGTCAAGCTCAAGGACGGGAGAGAGGCTGACGTCACGCACGACAAGATCAAGGGTTCTCCCGAATGGACCATGACCGAAGTGGAGCGGAAGGAGAAATTTTTCTCCTGCGCCGAGGCCGCAGCGGTCAGGCTTGAGCCCGAAGAGGTGGAACGCGCTTTCCGTGAACTCACCTCGCTTGAGGATTGCGCCGACATCCGGCCCGTTCTCGCCCTGCTCGCCGCATCGAAAAACCCGGTGAGCGCATAGCATTTCCAACCGGGCGACTCTATAATTTTCGCCCATGAATCAAGACGACACCTCAGCCATACACCCGGGCTCGAACATCGCCTGGGCGACGAAGAGATACGGCCCACGTGATGCCGTGGTGGACGGGGAACGCCGCCTGAGCTTCTTCGACGTCTACGATCGCAGCAAACGGGCCGCGAACGCGCTCTTAGCCCTCGGCCTCGAGCCGGATGATCGCGTCGCCAAGCTGATGCGAAACCGCGCCGAGATCATCGAGATCAACTTCGGCGTCGCGATGGCGGGCGGGGTGTCTCTGAACCTCCACGGACGCAACGTCTTAAAAGAACACGTCCACATGCTGAACGACTCTGAATCCGCGTTCCTCCTCCTGGATGAAGCCCACAAGGAATATGCCGAAGGCATCCGGAGCGAATGCCCGGGTCTGCGCGCCATCATCGCCGTTGGGTGGGAGGGCGCAGGCGTTACCCCTTACGAGGAATGGCTGCAAAAAAGCTCCGGCCGGGAGCCCGGCGTCATCCTCGGGCCGGATTCGCTGTTTCACCTTCACTACACCTCGGGCACGACCGGGGAGCCCAAGGCGGTCGTCAACACCCACCGCACGCACGTCGCGTGGCTGGCGAAGTTCTTCAGAAACCTCGACTACCGGATGGGCGCGCTCGATTCCATGCTCCACGCGGGCCCCATGACGCATGCGTCCTTCAACTTCATCGAACCCACATTCCTCCGGGGGGCGCGGAGCGTCATCATGCCCGCCTTCGAGCCGGAACTTTTTATCGAAATGGCGGAAAAAGAGAGAGCCACAACCACCTATCTCGTCTCCACGATGGTGCAGCGGCTCATCGAATGCGGAAAGCTCGCAAGCGCCGACCTCTCGAGCCTGCACACGATCACCTACGGGGCCGCGCCCATCTCGGAGGAGAACCTGAGTCTCGCCATCGAGCACGTCGGCCCCATCTTCCGGCAAACCTACGGGCTGACCGAAGCGCGCCAACCCATCGCGATACTCGATCCGTGGGATCACGTGGTCGACGGAACACCCGGGGAGCGCAAGCGTCTGGCCTCGTGCGGCAGGGTTGCGGCGGGCGTGGAGCTCGAACTCCTGGACGATGAGGACCGCCCCGTCGCCACCGGCGAGATGGGAGAAATCTGCGTGCGGGGGGATTACGCCATGGCGAGCTACTGGAATAACCCGGAAGCTACGGCTGAGACCATGCGAAACGGCTGGGTGCACACCGGAGACCTCGCGGTGGCGGATGAGGAGGGATATCTCTACATCGTCGACCGCAAGAAGGAGATGATCATCACGGGCGGGTTCAACGTCTATCCCTCGGAAGTCGAGCGCGCCCTCTGCCGCCACCCCGCCGTCCTGGAAGCGCTGGTGATAGGCGTGCCGGATGAGATGTGGGGCGAGGCCGTCAAGGCCATGGTAGTGCTGCGCCCCGGAGAGTCGCCCGAGCCTTCGGACATCATCGCATTCACCGAAAAAGAAATCGCGGGCTACAAGAAGCCGAAACAAGTCGAGTTTCTGAGCAAAATTCCCAAAAACGCGCAGGGGAAAGTGCAAAGACGCGAGATTCGTGAAAAACACTGGACCGGAAGAGCGCGACGGGTGAATTAAAGCCGGCCGCTTTCAACGTCAATTCATCGGAGCGACCATTTTTCAACAGGAGAGACGCCAATGGACCTGACGCAAGAGTTCGGACTCAAGACCGTGAAATACCGCAAGGAAAACAAGATCGCGTACGTCACCCTGAACCGGCCCGACAAGCTGAATCCTCTCAGCTTCGCCACGGTGACGGAACTCCTCCAGTGCTGGGAGGACGTGAACGACGACAAGGAGGTGTGGGTGGCGATTCTCGCGGGCGAGGGGAAATCCTTCTGCTCCGGGTGGGATCAGAACCTGGAAGAGGATGAACTCAAGATGGGCGCCGTCCGCCCCAAGGGGATCCTCTACTGCGACCTGGACTGGATCAAGAAGCCCGTCATCTGCGCGGCGCAGGGCTACGCCATCGGCGGGGGGATGAGCCTGTTCCTCGGCGCGGACGTCCGCGTGGTTTCGGAAGACGCCAAGGTCGGTTATTCACAGCCCAAGATCGGCATCATCAGCATCGGCGGGGCCATGCGCCTTCCCGCTGCGATTCCCGGTCTCGCCAGATGGTACATGTTCTCGGGCGAACTCATCGACGCCGAGGAAGCCTACCGCCTCGGCCTCGTGGTGAAGATCGCCAAGAACGGGGAACTCCTGGAGACCGCGACAGCCATGGCCGAGCAGATCATCGAGTGCTCGCCCATGACGGTGCAGCACACCAAGGAAGAGATCGCCGTGGCCGCCAACGTGTCGATGTACGAGGGCTATCGCCTGTGCCGGCCCATCATGAACCGCTTCTACCAGACCGAAGATTACCGCGAGGGCAAGAACGCGTTCATGGAGAAACGAAAACCCGTCTGGAAGAACTGCTGAGCAGGGACCGAGGCTGAACGGGAAGAATCGCAAGTCTGCCTCCGGGGTTGCAGGACGGCCCGGTATGAAGGATAAGCCTAACCGGTCATCCCAATCCCAGGAGCGCACATGGATTTGTCTACGGGCAAGGATGTGGCCGGCATCAGGCAAGGCTGGCCGATTATCCTCGCGTGTTTTCTCACCATATTCACCGCCTACACCACGGCCTTCATCCTGGGTCCGATGCTCGACGACATGGGCCGCGACCTGGGCCTCTCCCTCTCGGCCATGGGGCAGCTGGCGGCCATCACCTTCATTCCCTGGGGGATAGGCGCGCCCCTGCTGGCGCCCATCTCGGATCGCTACGGCCGAAAGTACGTCATTCTCGCCGGGGTGGCGGGTCTCTCGCTCTCCAGCATCGCCACCTCGTTCGCGGACGGGTATCTCGCGGTGGCGGTCTGGCGCTTCATCGCGGGGCTGAGCGGCGCGCTCGTTCCGCCCACAGCGGTGGCGGCGATCGGGGACAACTTCACGGGACGCGTGCGCGGCCTCGCCATCGGTTTCGCGACGGCGGGCGTGGCCATGGGCCTGCTCGTCGGGGTCCCGAGCGTGGCCTTTCTGACGGATTACCTGGGCTGGCGCAACGCGCTTTGGATATCGGGCGTGTTCGGCCTGACGCTCTCCCTTTACACGCTCCGCTCACTGCCATCCGGGAGCCAGACCGACGCGCCCTCTTCCTATCTAGCCAGCTTCACCTGGATGCGCCAGGGTGCCTCATGGCTCCTGCTGAGCGGAAACGTCACCGAGCGACTCATGACGTCCGCCTTTCTGACATACGTCGCCGTATTTCTGATGCGCACCTTCGAGGTTTCTCTTTCCACCGCGGGGAGCCTGCTCACGGCGATGTCCGTGGGCGCGCTCATCGGCGGCCTCCTGGGCGGGGCGCTGGCGGGCGTGAGAAGGCGCTTTCTCATCATCACCGCCCTTGTCCTGCTCCAGGGAGAACTCCTGGCGTTTCACTTCTCGGGGCTGGGCTTTCTCACGCTCACGATCGCGGCGGGCTTTCTCTTCTCGTTCTTCAGCCATCTGAGCCGTCCCGCCGTCATGGACGACCTCATATCGATCGCCCCGCAGGCGCACGGCGCCATCATCGGCTTCTATTCGACGAGCAACCAGGTCGGCCTCTTCCTGGGAGCGTCCCTGGGCGGGTTCGCCATTCAGTGGGGCGGCTTCGGGGCGCTCAGCTGGCTCGTCCTGGGCGCGGCGGTCCTGGGCGGGGGGTTCTATGGGGCGAGCGCGTGGGTATTTCGGGGAAGAGGGTAAGCTCTTCTTCACCCGATTGATCGTAGCAAACAATTTTATACGTTATCGCGCATACACAATTTATATACTTGATAAAGTATATAAATATAATATACAATATAGCGTATATTTAGATATTATACGCTTTAAGGTATGTTATTTTTGAGGAGGAATAGAAGATGAATGAGCTTGTTACCCGCTCGGAAAAGCAACTGGGAGAGGCTCTGCGCCGGGTCCGCAAACAGCGTGGTTTCACGCAGGCCGGACTCGGCGAAAAAATCCACATGCGCCAAGCCACCATCTCCAAGCTGGAGGGTGGCTCGTCGACAAGCCGCCTTCATACTCTGATGGCGTCTCTCGCTGCGCTTGATCTGGAACTGGTCGTGCGTCCCCGCCGCCGGAGCACAGGCGATGAAATTGAGGAGTTGTTCTCATAGCCAGACGACGCGCCTACATACCGCTGGCCGTCTATATGAACGGCCGTCTCGTGGGGTGGTTGCGCAAGGCGGCGAGCGGAGCCATCGATTTTCGCTACGATGATAGATGGCTCGCCCGGGAACACGGTTTTTCGGTTTCGCTCTCCATGCCGCTGCGTGAAGACGCTTATATCGGCGACCCGGTCGTCGCCGTGTTCGACAATCTACTCCCGGACAATTTCGACATCCGAGACAAAATGGCCGCGCGAACCCAAGCGAATGGGTCGGATACCTTCAGTCTGCTGAGCGCGGTCGGGCGTGACTGCGTCGGCGCCATGCAGTTCCTCCCGGAAGGAGAAGACCCCGGCCCTGCCGGGTCGATCGATGGGCACACTATCGATGATGACGGGATTGGCAAGATACTCGCCAATCTGGGCACTACCCCGCTCGGTGTCGGCGTGCATGAAGCATTCCGCATCTCGCTCGCCGGCGCGCAGGAAAAGACCGCCCTGCTGTACTGGAAAAACGAGTGGCGCGTACCGCACGGCACGACCGCGACGACCCATATCCTCAAACCGGAAATCGGACGGCTCGGCAACGGCGTCGACCTCTCGCTTTCCGTCGAGAACGAGCATCTTTGCATGCGGCTCATCTCCACCCTCGGCCTGCCTGCGGCCGACACCCGCATGGAGACGTTCGGTGAGAAGAAAACGCTGGTCGTGGAGCGTTTCGACCGGCTCTGGGCGAAAGACGGACGACTATTGCGCTTGCCGCAGGAAGACTGCTGCCAGGCGCTTTCCATGCCCTCGGCCAAAAAATACGAGAGCGATGGCGGACCAGGGCTTCCCGACTTGTTCGATTTGTTCATGGGCAGCGACGATGCAACACGCGATCGCAAGATGATCATGAAGGCGGCCGTCGTCTTCTGGCTTCTCGCCGCCATCGACGGCCATGCCAAGAACTTCAGCCTCTTCCTTCATCCGCACGGCGGATTTTCATTGACGCCCTTTTATGACGTGATGTCGATTCAACCGAACTTCGATGCGCACCAGCTCCGGCAACGCGATATGAAGATGTCCATGGCGGTCGGCAAGAACCGCCATTACGCCGTGAACGAAATCATCCCGCGCCATTATCTGCAAACGGCTGCGGCCTGCAACATGGGAGAAAGCGTCGTGCGGGAGATATTCGAAGAACTTCTCGAACGAGGCGAAGCGGCGATATCGAGCGTGGAGAACGATCTCCCACCTGGTTTCCCCGAATCGCTATTCATGAGCGTTACGGTAGGTTTTCGCCGACGCCTGCGTCTGCTGGAGGGTTGAGCGTTAACATCATGACGCAATGCCCGGAAGAAAAAAACGGTAGGGCGGTTCGCGAACTGCCCCAACGAAATCAACAAAACCTCGAACGTAACAAACCAGAGACATGGTAGGTACAGGCCCCTGTGCCTGTACCCGGAAAGGACAACCACGGCGGGTTGTTGAAAAAGCCGGCACCGGGATCGGACGCATTGGACGCTCCCTCATCGGTCTCGTCTAAAGCAGTTCCTCCTTCATCAGTCGGAACTGACCCCTAATTCTTCACGGCGTCCTTGCGCCTGGGCTCGGGGAAGACGTCCTGATCGATAATCACGTCGACGACGGCGGGGCCATCTTCCTTGAGGGCCTGCGCGTAGACGTCTTCAAGTTCTTCGGGGTCCTCCACCCGGAAGCCCGCCGCGCCGAAGACCCGGGCATATTCGTCGAACCTGGGGTTGCCGATGGCGTCGGCGATGTAGCGCCCCTCATAAAAATGCTTCTGGTAGGCCCGTTCGGAGCCCAGGTTGAAGTTGTTCAGGATGACGCAGACGGTCGGCAGGTTCTCGCGCATCGCGGTCTCAAGCTCCGCCCCGTTGCACAGGAACGCGCCGTCGCCGCTGATGGTGACGACCTTCTGGTGCGGACGCGCCAGCTTGGCTCCCAGCCCCAGGGGATAGCCGATGCCGATGGCCGCCAGGTCCTGCGGAGCCACGAAACTCCTGGCCTGATCGAAGCGTTGATATTCATACACATAGCCCGCCGCGCTGCCCGCGTCGTTCGTGATGATGGTGTTCTCGGGCAGGACTCTCGCGAGAGCCATCTGCGCGCGCCTGGGGTCGATGGGCTTTCCGCCGTATTCCAGCGCCCGTTCGCGGTGTTTTTCCTGCGCGTCGCGCACCGCCGCGGCCTCCGCCCGCCACGCGGGGCGCTCAACCCCCTCGCCCAGCCCGCCGAGCACGGCCCGAAGCGCAAGTCCCGCCTCCGCGTTCATGCCCACCTCGGTGGCGAAGTTCCGGCCGATGTTGTGCGGGTCCACGGCCGCGTGGATGAGTCTGGCACTCCCGAAGAAACCGGGCCGCAGGAACGTGGTCGAGTGCGCGAGCCTGGTGCCGACGGCGAACACGACGTCCGCCTTCTCGAAAAGCGCGTGCGCCTCGGGGAGCGTTCCGCGTCCGATGGAACCCAGGAACAGGGGGTGTCCGTTCGGGACCACATCGTCCCTGCCGGTAGAAGTCATGATGGGCGCGTCGAGCGCTTCGGCCAGCGCTATCAGCTCGCCGCTCGCCTCATCCCAGAGCACGCCGCCGCCTCCGATGAGCAGGGGCCGCTCGGCGGATTTAAGCAGCGCCGCCGCCCGCGCGGGGGGGGGGCCCCGCGGGGGGTTTAAGCCGCCCCCCCCCCCCCGCCGCCCCCCCGGGGGGGGGGGGGGAGCCGCGCCCGCACCTGATGCGCCGGAGCGCCGTTCTCGGAATACTCCGCCGTCTCGTTCAGCACGTCGCGCGGCAGGTCGACGTGCACGGGGCCGGGTACGCCGGAGGTCGCCACGTGACAGGCCTCGTTGATGACGTCGAAGGCGCGCTCGGGTTTTCTCACCTGAACCGACCACTTCACCATGGGAGCGAACATGGCGATCTGGTCGAGTTCCTGGGTGGACTCGCGAAAGGTGTCTTTCATCATGGGGGCGCCGGTGATGACCAGCACCGGGCTTTGCGCCATCATCGAATGCGCCACGCCGGTGACGAGGTTCGTGGCGCCAGGGCCGTTGGTCGCCATGCACACGCCCACCTCTCCCGTGAGCCGGGCATAGGCGTCCGCCATCAGGGCGGCGCTCTGTTCGTGGCGCACCGTGAGGAAAGAAATGTCGTCCCGGCCGTACATGCCGTCCAGTATCTCGATCATGCACGAACCCGCCATGCCGATTACGTGCCTCACCCCCAGTTTCGCGAGCGCATCCGCCACCGCGTGTCCAGCCGTCATGCTCACCATCAGTCCGGTCTCCTTGAAAACAACATAAACTAACCAGCAGGCGCGACCCGCCGCGCTTCATTTTTGGATGAATTTTGTCCGCAGAGATTAGGCCCGCGCGCGCGATTCGTCAAAGGCCTCAGGCTATCCGACGTTTCCTTTCGCGTGTATGGCGTTGGCGATGAGGTTCACCGCGTGATCCGCGTTCGCCTCGGGCCTGGCCGTCTCAGCGAAACGGTAGAAACTCTTGGTGGGCTTGAGCGAATCCCCACCCAGAGCGCACAGCTCCGCGCAGAGGCGTTCGGCTTGTACATTCAAGTCTGAATCCGCGACCACGTGATTCACCATGCCGACCCGCCTGCCCTCTTCCGCGTCTATCTCCCGGCCCGTGATGACCATCTCGAAGCCGTGGCGCCTGTCCAGCTTTCTCGCCAGGTGGCTGATGACCACCGTGGGCGGAAACCCCTCCCTGATCTCGGGAAAGGCGATTCGCGCGGTACCTGAAGCCAGCACGATGTCCGCGCGGCTGATGAGCCCCGCACCCGGCCCAAAGGCGCGGCCTCTCAATGCCGCCACCGTCACGGCGGGAGAGAACTCCAGGGCGTCGTTCATCTTCACGATTGCCCGGAAGCGCTCCCTTATCGCGTTCACGGGCGGCAGCCCGGCGCCGCCGCGCACGCTCTCCCTGCCGGCGCAAAAATCCGCGCCCTCCCCGCTCAGCAGAACGACGTCGCACTCCTCGCCCGCCTGAAGCAATGCTTCGGTGAGTTCTCCTATCATCTCGAAAGTGAGGCGGTTCGCCTCTGAGGCGCGAGCGAGCGTGACGCGGCCCAGAGCGTTTTCCTTCTCATACCGAACAGACGGCATTTTCATCCCCTCCACGGAACAGAAGCCGGACGATTCCCCCAATATATTCGTACACCCTGAAATTTCCGGGATTATCGCCCGAAATCTTCCGAAAAGTAAAAACGAAAAAGGGCTTGCAAAATTATTCGTAATTTGTTTGTATTAGAAATGTTTTATTTTCGTGAAATATATGTCATGAGGGCCCGGTTGCCGTGAGCGCCCTTCTTCATCAAAACGGGGCCGTCCATGTAGCGCGGGTGGAGAGCATCGCCACGGGCGGGGCGGGCGTCGCCCGGCTGGATGGCCGCGCCGTATTCATTCCCAAAACGGCCCCCGGAGACGCCGTCCGCTTCCGCGTCGTCAAGGAGAAGGGGAAGTACCTGATCGGCGAACTCGCGGAAATCATCCAGGCGGGGCCGGAACGAACCGCGCCTCCATGCGTCCACTGGAGCGACTGCGGGGGATGCGCCCTGCAGCACATCACACCCCAGGCCCAGGTGGAGGCCAAGAAACGAATCTTTATCGACGCACTCGCCCGCATCGGCAAGATCGACCTGGGCGTTCCCGTACAAACCGTCGCGCTCCCCGGAAACGAGGAGCGCTACCGCATGCGCGCGCGGTTTCAGATACGAGACTCCGGGATCGGCTTTTTCGCTCCGGGCGCGCGGCGCCTGGTCGAGATCGAAGACTGCCTGCTGGTGGAACGACCCATCGCCGACGCACTCGGCCAGCTCAGGCATCTCCTCCAGGCGGAGCCCAGGGCGAGGAGAATCGTGGCCGTGGAGATTACCTCCCTTGGCGAATTGGAAGAGGCGGCCGTGGGACTCTACCTGTACAAGTCGGGTTACCGGAGTCGTGGAAACCGGAAAATCGACCGCAGGACGCTGATCGCCTGGAGGAAATTCGCCGAAGAAAACCACTTTCCGCTGGCCATGGCCGGCAGACGCGAACCCGGGGATCCGCCCCGGTGGATGGCGCGGTACCGGCCCGATGCGGCACACCCCGAATTATGCCTGGGCGTATCGCCCGAATCCTTCATCCAGCCGAATCGCACGCTGAATCGACTGCTGGTGAAAAGCGTGGTCGAAGAGTGCCGATTGAACGACGAGGCCCTCGTTCTGGACCTCTACTGCGGAGCAGGGAATTTCTCCCTGCCGCTGGCGCTCAGGGCCAAGCGCGTTCTGGGGGTCGAGGAAAACCCCTACGCCGTGGCCGACGCACTGCTCAACCGGGAGGAGAACGGAGTCGGCAACGCGGAGTTTCTGACCCAAGCCGTCCAGAAACTCACGACAGAAGAGGTCGTGCCGAAACTCGGCGGCCAAAAGCCAGACGTCGTCGTGCTCGACCCGCCCCGAAAGGGCGCGCTGGAAGCGATGCCCCTGATTGCGGCGCTCGCGCCCAGCCAAGTCGTCTACGTCTCCTGCAACCCGGCCACCTTCGCGCGTGACGCCCGCGAACTCGTAACCAACGGCTATCGCGCCAGAGCCGCTTATGTGTTCGACATGTTCCCCCATACCGCTCATCTGGAGATGCTTACATCGTGGACCCGGAAGAACGCTTCCGGTCCGACCCAACGATCCTGAAAGGGAGGTATCTGATGTTCCTCACGCGCAGGCAACGAGAAATTTACGAGTTCATCAAGGAGTTCATCGGGGCTAACGGCTACGCGCCCTCCATCGTGGAGATCGGAAAAAACTTCCACCTCACCTCGCCCGCCACGGTGCACAAGCACTTACAGAACATCGCGGAAAAAGGCCTCATCAAGAGAAGCTGGAACAGAAGCCGGGCTATCGAGCTCGTCCCCGGTTCGGACACCATCGCCGCGAGCGCCGAACCGACGCGGGTGGAGCTTCCCCTGCACGGCATGATCGCGGCAGGCATGCCGCTCGAGGCGATAGAGGACACCGAAACGATACCCCTTCCCTGGTCTTCGGGGGACGGCAATCTCTACGTCCTGAAAGTCAAGGGCGACTCGATGATCGAGGATCACATACAGGACGGGGACTACGTGATCGTGGAGAGCCGGAACAACGCGCTGAACGGCGAGACCGTGGTGGCGCTCGTGAACGGAGAGTCCGCCACGCTCAAGCGCTTCTACAGAGAGGGCGCACAAATCAGGCTCCAGCCCGCGAATGAGGCGATGGCGCCCATCATGGTGAACGAAGCGGACCTCCATATCCAGGGCGTCGTCGTGGGTGTGCTCAGGAAATATTGACGCCACAGCACTTCGCGTGAGAGGAATGGACATGCCTCTACGCCCCGAAGAGCCAGCGCCGGAGTCGACTCACGAGGTCAGGCTCATCGCGCACGTGGACATGGACGCCTTTTTCGTGTCCGTGGAGCGCATGGACCGGTCCGACCTCGAAAACCAGCCGGTAATCGTGGGCGGCAGCACAGGAAGGCGCGGGGTGGTCTCCGCCGCGTCCTATGAGGCGCGTGCGTTCGGCGTGCACTCGGCCATGCCCATGGCCCGAGCCCGCGAGCTCTGCCCCCAAGCCGTCTACATCCAGGCGAACCACAAGAAATACGGCGAGGCCTCCAGGCAGGTGATGAAGGTGCTCGGCGACTTCACGCCCTCGGTGCAGGCCGTCTCGGTGGATGAGGCGTATCTCGATTTGAGCGGCACCGAACGCCTGCACGGCCCCCCGCTTCTAACGGCGGCCAGGATACGGGAAGCGGTTTTGCGCGAGACGAACTGCTCGGCTTCCATCGGGCTGGCGTCGAGCCGCCTGGTGTCGAAAATCGCGTCCGGTCTCTCGAAACCCGCAGGCATCCTGCGCGTCTACCCGGGTGGTGAGGCGGCCTTTCTGCGTCCCCTCAAGGTGAGCAAAATCCCCGGCGTGGGCAAGGTGATGGTCCAGAAACTGAACCGCCTGGGCATCTCGACAATCGGCGATCTCGGCAACCAGTCGCTGCCCTTTCTGGAGGCGCAGTTCAAGAATTTGGGACCTGAACTCTACCGCAAGGCGCGGGGGCTGGATGATTCCGAACTCGAACTCGACAGCCGGCCCAAGAGCATCGGCAAGGAAACCACATTCGCAGAAGATACCGCCGACCGGGCGAAGCTCGAAGCCATACTCACGGGCCTGGCCGAGGAGGCGAGCGCGCGCGTGCGCCGCAAGGGTCTATGCGCCAGGCACATTACCCTCAAAATCCGGTTTTCCGATTTCACGACGCTCACGCGTTCGTTCACGCTCGAAAAGCCCACCCATCTCGACAAGGAAATCATCGAACCCGCGCTCGATCTGCTGCGGCGCACCTGCGCGAAAGAGGGCAGGAACCGCAAATTCCGCCTGCTGGGCGTTTACCTTTCAGGACTGGATGAGTCCCGCGCGCAGCCGCTGCTGTTCGGGGATCGGGACAGGGAGAAGGAGGAACGCCTCGTGGAGAGCCTCGATGAGATCCGAGAGCGCTTCGGGCATGAGGCCGTCTTCTCTCGAAAGAGCGTGGAGCGGATCAAGAAGCCCTAGAGGCTGTTGAAAAAGTTTTCTCCGCCTCATCCTGCGTAGTGGCCTCCACGACCACCTCATCCTGAGTAGCGGCTAAGCCGCGTATCGAAGGTTTGACCCGACTGAGGAGGGAGGGTCAAACTCGACCGGGAAAAGAGCAAGGATCATTCCCCCCTTGGTCGAGATGTCAATACTCGTGTAGGGGTCGCATATTATGCGACCCGCATTGTGAAGGCGAAAAGGCAGGGCCGCATAATATGTAGCGCTCCCAAGAAGGGAGCGCTACCTACAAAAACTGCCTCCTCCCTGGTCGCGTAAAACACTCGTTTATCAGGACTTTTGCAACAGCCCCCTAGAGGCGGACCAGGATCAGGATCGTTCCCACCACCGTCATCACCGCGCCGAGGACGAGCTTGACCGTGATGTTCTCACTCTCCCGCAGGAACAGGTGAGAAATCATGATCACCAGAAGGGGCTGGACCGACGTGATGGAAGTGACGCCCACCGCGTAAGTGCGCGCCATGGCGTTGCTGAACGAGGGCACCGCTATCGTCTGGCAGACGGCGGCGATGAGCATCCACTTCCAGCTCGCCCGGGGGATTTTCTCCGCCATCTCCCTGTGAGCGAATCCGACCGCCAGCACCCAGGCGAAGCCAAGTCCTATCCAGATGAGCAGCGCCGATGCGGCCAGCGCGTTCATGTCGAGCGTGATGGTCCGCACCATGACGCCCGAGACGCTCCAGTTCAGCGTGGTCAGGCCCGCCGAGATATAGCCCTTGACGACGTCCTTTCGCGTATGGCCCAACTCGAGGTTCGGCTGCGCGGGTGCGGAGCGCACCACCATGTTGAGCCCCAGGATGAGGCACAAAAGCCCCATGATGATGAGAAACGTGAACGGCTCGCCCAGGAATATCGTGGCCAGTATTGCGGTGACGGCGGGCGTGCTCGCCGCGATGGGAATGGTGCGGCTCGGCCCGATGCGCCTGATGGCGTAGTAGTAGGTGAGCCTCGATATGGTGATCATGAAAAAGGCGGTGATCGGCAGCAGGATCCACGTTCTCGTCAACCCGGCCTGAAAGGCCGAGGCCGGCAGGGTGAAGAAGACCAGAACGGCGACGAAGACGCCGTTCATGGTCGACATGCATGCCGTCGTCCTCAGGAGCGGTGCGTTCTTCATCGCCAGACGTACGCAAAAGGACAGGCTCGTCCAGCTCAGAAGCGCCGAGGTGGCGAACAGCAGGCCCACGACATGGGTAGATAGGTTCATAACCGCTTTCTGGTGTTCGTAAAGATTTTCCGAACGGCCGCTATCCGGGCCGCTTCAGCGTCCAGTTGTCATTCACGCGCGTCGCCGTACTCATGAACAGATAGAGGATGCAGCCCGCGCGAAACTTCTCCTTCACCTCATCGAGTTCCTCCGCAGAGC
This sequence comes from Nitrospinae bacterium bin107, assembly GCA_002238965.1. Lineage (GTDB taxonomy): Bacteria > UBA8248 > UBA8248 > UBA8248 > UBA8248 > Bin107. The sequence continues at coordinate 83,278 of MPNJ01000006.1, forward strand.
CCGCCGAGGTCACCTCTATATCGAGCTCCACGCCGGTGACGCCTCCGTTCTCCGCGTGCGGGTCGCCGGGAGAGAAGCGCTCCATGGTGAGGCGACCCTCTATCGCGCAATCATCGATCGTCATGCCGACTTCGTTTGCGAACAACTCCACGTGCGCGGCGCCGCAGCCCGTCAGCGCGCCGAGCATGTACTCGGCGGGGGTGGGATGCTCGAACAGACCGCCGCGCTCTACGGGTTCGTCGCTCGAGAATTCGGGGCAATCGCGGGCCTGTATCCGCGCGCGCAAATCCCCCATCCACTGCGCGTTCGCCACCCGGGTGATGGTATTCTGATCGCTCATGCCGACGCCCTCTTCAGATAAGGTGAAATCGCCCGTAGCCTACTACATCGCTCCACCGCCGCGCCATGCGGATCGGGTGCGCGCGCACCACTCATCACTCCTCCATCGCGCTCAGGACGGCGGAAATGAATCCCAGAAAACGCGCCCCATCCAGAATCCTGGCGATAGAAAAGAAGCCCGCCTCGATGCCCACGTGGCGAAAACCGCCGAAGACGAAGGCGGATGCCGCATCGCCTGTTGTCTCCCGCGCTCGATTCGCCAGCAGGATGCTCTCGGACGCCGGAATGAAGGGGTCCTCACGCCCGTGCAGAAAAAATTTCTTGCCCCCGACCCCGGGAACGACGTCGCGCATCCCCCAACCCCGCAGGCGCTCGCGCTGTTTGGCTCCCTGCCGCGCAAAAAGCGCTTCGAATCGCTCGGGGGATTTGTTCTCCATCAAGGCGATGACCGCGCGCGCACCCTCCGGCAGACCAAAGAGCAGATCGCTTACATCCGCCGCTTCGTCTTTCCGCTTTCTCGACACGACCGCGGCGACCCGGTCCCGGTGGGCGTCCAGGCCCAGGAGTTCCGTGTTGTAGCGCAGGAAGAGCCACTTTCCGTGGCGGATGGGCAGCCCGCCGGGGAAGGCGGGCCGGTTCTGCCCGCCGCTCGTGGTGAGGTGCCTCAGCACGTTCTTGAGATCGTAATAGGCGCCCACACCGATGAACGCGGCCAGCTTCTTGCCCACCGCCGGCCTTGCCGCCGCGCGAAGGGCCGGACCGGCGGCGAAGGAAAAAGCAAGGATACTGCACCTGTCGAACGAATCCGCGCCGTCACGCGTCATCCAGGAGAATGCCCGCTCGATGCGCGCAACGTCCGCCTCCTCGGGGCGAAACCGCCTCATGCCGGGCAGATCGGGAACGAGCGCCGCGAACCCGAGCCTCGCGAGCGACCCCGCGAACGCCACCAGCCGATGATCCGCCTTGCCCATCGTGGCCATTCCGTGAACGAGGACGACGCACCCGCGCGCGGGCGCACCGCCCCAGCCGATGGAATCGCCCGGCGAATAGGAATCCGCCAAAACACCGTCGAGCGAAATCTCGGTTTTTAACGGCTTTTTCGTGAGGAGCGAGAGCCAGCCGCCGCTCCGCACGTCGATGAGTCCCTGGGCCATCAGGAGGGAATCCACCGGGTGGCGGAGCCCCGGCGAAAAACGCGATGCGACGAGCAAAAGTATCAGGAGAAACGAAGCGGCCAGCGCAAGGCGCCGAAGCGTGACGCGCCGCCAGAAGACGTTCAGCCCACCACCGCCTCTTCAAAATACTTCCTCAAGAACCCGCCCGTGTGCGAGCGGGGGTTCTGCGCCACCTCCCCGGGCGTCCCCTCGGCGACGATGCGGCCACCCCGCTCCCCGCCTTCGGGTCCAAGGTCGACCACCCACTCCGCGTTGCGGATGACGTCCAGATTATGCTCGACGACGACCACCGTGTTCCCCAGCCCCACGAGGCGCGTGAGCACGTTCAGCAACCGCTCCACGTCCTGAAAGTGAAGCCCCGTCGTCGGCTCGTCCAACAGGTACATGACGTCTCTGGGCGGCTTGGCGGCCAACTGGCCCGCTATCTTGAGACGCTGCGCCTCGCCGCCCGAGAGGGTGTTCACGGGCTGGCCAATCCGGAGGTAGTTCAATCCTACGTCCCTCAGGATGAGCAGCTTGTTCAGCACCGAGGGCACGTGATCGAAAAAGAGGCTGGCCTCATCCACCGTCAGGTTCAGCACGTCGTGGATGTTCTTGCCCTTGTACTGGATTTCCATGGTCTGGGGCTTGAAGCGTTTGCCCTCGCAATCGGGACAGCGGATGAAGATGTCGGCCATGAAGTGCATCTCTATCTTCTGGATACCGCTACCGGTGCAGGACTCGCACCGCCCCCCGGTGGTGTTGAAGGAAAAATGTCCGGGGCTGTAGCCCATGTTCCGCGCCAGAGGGGTTTCGGCGAACAGGCGGCGGATCGCGTCGTAGGCCTTGAGGTAGGTGATGGGGTTGCTGCGGGGACTCTTGCCGATGGGGCTCTGGTCGAGCAGGACCACGGAATCAAGCTCCTCGAAACCCTCTATCCGCTCGAAGCGGCCGATGGCGCCCTTGCCGTCGTGGAGAATCCGCGCCAGGGCCGGATAGAGCGTGTCGTGCACCAGCGTGCTCTTGCCCGAGCCGGACACGCCCGTTACCGCCACCAGACGGCCCAGGGGTACGTGGAGGTCCACCTTTTTCAGATTGTTCGCCTGCGCGCCCAGCAGGGAGAGGTAGGAGCAGCTCCCGTTGTCTCCGCGCTTGATCTTCCTGGGGTTGATCTCGCGCTCGCCGCTCAGGAATTTGGCCGTCGCCGACCGCTCGCACAGGTCGAGCTCTTCCCGGGGTCCCGAGAAAACCACCTCGCCCCCGCGCTCGCCCGCGCCGGGACCCAAATCCACGACGTGGTCCGCCTCGTCGATGACGTCGCGATCGTGCTCGACCACGAGCAGCGTGTTCCCCCGATCGACCAGGTCCTTCAGGATGCTCACGAGGCGGGCATTGTCCCTGGGATGCAGGCCGATGGTCGGCTCGTCCAGAATGTAGAGCGTGCCCGTGAGGTGCGCGCCCAGCTGGTTCGCCAGGTTGATCCGCTGGTGCTCGCCCCCGCTCAGGGTCCTGGTCTCCCTGTCCAGCGTCAGGTATTCGAGACCGACCTTGTGCAGGAAATCGAGGCGCTCGCGCACCTGCTTGAGCACGTCTCCTGCGCGCGCGCGCTGATCGGGCGTGAGCGGCGGCGCCTCGAAGTATTCCCGCAACTCGCTGACCGGCATGGCGCAGATGTCGGCGATGGTGCGATCGCCCAGCTTGATCCAGAGCGCCTCGGGGCGCAGGCGCGTACCCCCGCAGGAGACGCATTTCTGAAGGCTCTGGTAGCGCCTGATCATCACGCGAACCCAGACCTTGTATTTCCTGCGCTTCAGCCTCTCGAAGAATCGGTACACGCCCAGAAACGACCCCGACCCCTCGAACACCATCTTCTTCTGATCCTCGGGCATCTCCTGCCAGGGGGTGTGGATGTCGAGGCCCTCGGACTTGACGGCATCCTGGAGCTGTTCGCCGAAATACCGGCGGTAGCGCGGCCGCGCCCAGGGCTCCACCGCCCCCTGCGCGAGCGTCTTCCTGGGTTCGGGGATGATGAGGGACTCATCGAAGCTGAGCGTGTTCCCGAACCCCCCGCACTCCTGACAGGCCCCGTTGGGATTGTTGAAGCTGAACGTGTGCGGGACGGGCTCTTCGAACGTATGGCCGCAGCACTCGAGCTTCTGGCTGAAGCGAAGCCTCGGCCCGTCCACGAGCTGCACCTCGGCGACGCCGCCGCCTTCGCGGAACGCCGTCTCCAGCGATTCGCCCAGGCGCGCGCGGTTTCTGGAAGAAATTTTGAGGCGATCCACCACCACCCTGATCGCGCGATGGTTCCGCACGGCGGGCTTCTCTTCACGCGGTTCTTTCTTGCGAGGACGGCCGCGCCTCTTCGCTTCGGGCGGCGGCTCAGCCTCTTCTTTCAGCCTCTCGAAAAGCGGAGGGCCGATGTTCACGATTTCCTCGTCCAACATCACGCGGACGTAGCCCTGCCCCATGAGGGATTCGAGTTCACCCCGTAAATCCTCCGGGTCGACCTCTCCCATCGGGAAGAGAACGAACCCTCTCGAACCCTCATGGGTGTTCAGCAGGAGCGCCACCGTGCCGTCGACCGTGGCGGGCGCGACCTCGCTCCCGCAATCGGGGCAATGAATCTTCCCCGCCTTGGCGAAGAGAAGCCGCAGGTAGTCGTAAATTTCAGACGCCGTGCCCACCGTGGAGCGCGAATGGTTCACCGGGTTGTACTGCTCGATGGCGATGGCGGGGCTGATGCCCTCGATGTAGTCCACGTCGGGCTTGTCCACGCGCTCCAGGAACTGCCGCGCGTAGGTGGAGAGGCTCTCCACGTAGCGGCGGTGGCCTTCCGCGTAGATGGTGTCGAACGCGAGGGAGGACTTGCCCGAACCGCTTGGGCCCGTGACGACGATGAAGCGCTCCCTCGGGAGCTTGAGGGAGATGTCCTTGAGATTATGCTCCCGTGCGCCTTCGACCCGGATGTCTTCCATCAGGGAGACGGCGGGGGGTGCTTCGATTTGGGTGCTCATTTCCTCGTGACTACTCTATGGGTGACACGGGCGACTGACGAACGATAACCCCTCAATATGATGCGCGGGGGAGGCAAGTGTCAATGGGGTGGGGGGATTTGGGCAAGATTGAAAAACGGCGTTGTGACTGTACAACCATAAGTAAAACGCTAGCATCGCACACGACCCAAATCACCCTAAGTTGCTAGCTTGTTAGTACTTTTTTACATTCCCAATACCCAACTCAAATACAATACAACTCTCATTTAGAGGGTACTGCAGAAATGAAGTGGATTATAATTGCGTTCGTATTGTGCCTATTGTCGTTTAGTCTCCAGGTAAACGCTTCTGAATACCCCACTGACTACCTATACGCAACCAAAGCGGAAATGAAACGGTTGGGCAACGATCTCACTGAAAAAATAATTGACTCTCGTGAAGCTGTATTCGAGTGGTGGCTCATGGGAACCGCGATACTTATTACTTTTGCAGGCATCGCAATCGCAGTATCTGCATTCCTTATCGGAATGCATTTCCGGGATATGAAAACCGAAGCAAAAGAATATGTCGAGGAAATAAAAAAGGGCAAAGATTACGCCAATCAAATGATAGGAGATATCGAAAAGGTAAGAAAAGAAGCATATGCTTTCAAATTTTGATCCTGATTTAGTGTAATATGTTCAAAACTGTAATTTTGAGGATTCTATGGAATCTTTGGCAAATGTAAATTTTATGGAAAACGCTAGACAAAATATGCTTGAAGGCAAGTACGGAGCCGCGATTGAATACCTCACCTATGAAATAGCGCAGAACCCTGAATCACAAATAGCTTATCGCAACCGGGGAGTCGCGAAAGGTATTTTGGGTGAATACGAAGAGGCCATCAAAGACCTCGATGAAGCATTGAAGATAGACACGGAAGACGTATATGCCTATTACAACAGAGGAAACGTTAAAAAGGATATGGGGCGATACGCAGAAGCTATTGCCGATTATAAGAAAGCTCGAAAATTAGATGAGAAATTTGCCGAGCCTCATTATGGTTTGGGAGATGTAAAACTGAAAATGGGAAATAACGAAGAAGCGGTAGCACATTTTCTTGATGCGTTAAAGTTAGCAGCAGATTCTCACAATCAAAGGTTGTTTGATTTTTTGCAAGAAAGAATAAAAGAGATGTTGAAATAGAAAAGAGAGACATGACGCCTTCAGACAAAAATGCGCATCATTACCTACACGATTCTAAAATTTATCGTCATACAGACGTTTCCACCCGAACGGAGGGTAGAAATACGAACGCGTCACGACTTCAGTGACAACCTCTACTTAGGGTCATCACTACGGGAGGAGTGATGTTCAAGTACGAGACCATTCTCTACTGGAGAGCGCCGACGACGCTTTCGTTGCCGAAGTTCCGGAGCTTCCGGGCAGCACCGCGCATGGCTACTCCCAGGTAGTCGCTCTCAAGAACGTCACCGAAGCGATGGAACTCTGGATTGATACGGCGAAAGAATCCGGAGACCCCATCCCGTAACCCAAAGGCGAACGTCTGATGCTCGCATGAGAGGTTCGCGCCGGTATGACGGCATAAAACCCAGAACCCCGAGAACGCGTGAATGAATCCGGGTGATCGTCTACCGACCAATTTAGGCGGAATGCGTCGACTGGGGGCTCATCCTTTGGATGATCTCGCTCACCCTGGCCTTTAGCCAGTGTTCATCTATCGGCTCCGCTCCCGCGCGATTCTCCTCCACGGCCCTCATCGCCTCGAAGCGCACGTGCTGGCGGATGGCGGGGGGGATGCCCTCCGTGGCCCGGTTGACCGCGAGCTGCAAATCATCCGGCCAGAGGCGCTCGAACGCCTCACGACCTGCCCCGAACGTAAACAGAGCCGGGGGCGAGCCGCCGTCATGCTCATCGGCAAGAAGCCGCCGTCGCTCGGCGGTCTCCTCTTCCTGGATCCGGCCCTCGCGAATGATGACGCCATAGACCTCCACGGCGCTCTCCGGGGTGACCAGCCCGTCCTCGACGTCGCGCAGCACCAGCAAGGGGTCGCGCTCCCAGGGCGGACCGAAGCCGCCGCCGCCGGCCGAGTGGGCGTGGACGACGCCGCCCGCCGGTACATCGAGCACGTTTATCTTTTCAATCTGCCGCGGTTCCTCGCCCGGGGCTTGCAGGAACGCCCGCCCGGTATCGCCCGGCAGGCCGGCTTCCCTTCCCCAGGGCTGGAAATAAAACCGCTCCATCCCCCGGGCCGTCACCACCCCGCCGGGCACGAGGAGCCTGAGAGAATAGTGCAGTCCGCACCCGCCGCGCATGCGTCCCGCTCCCCCGGAATCGGGGATGAGGGCGTAGCGCTCGACCAGGACGGGCACCTCCGACTCCAATACCTCGTTCGGGATGTTCCGGTAGAAGCCCGTGGTGAAATCGACTCCTTCCGTGCCGTCGTCGAAGGGCCGCGCCCCCGATCCGCCCACGAGGGGCTGGACGGTGCTCACCAGGTTCGTTCCGGTGGAGAAATCCGGCGCTGACACCAGCATGATGGAACCCTGGCCGCAGCCCGCGGCGGGCATCCGCTCCCGCCAGGCATGCGCCAGGGCGCCGAGAACGATATCGGCCACCCGGAAGAACGTGGCCTGACGGGCTCCGCAGGGCGCTCCGGGCTCGGGATTGAGGAGAGACCCCCGCGGCGCGTTCACCCTGACGGACCGGACAAGACCTGAATTGTAAACGAGGTCCGGTTTGATACTCCGCATGAAGTTGACCACGCCCATGACCAGCAGGTAGTGGCCGTCGGTGCTGTAGGAGGGGATGTTGAACGCCGCCGCCACCTGCGGGTCCGTGCCCTCGAAGTCGAGGAGCATCTCATCGCCCCGGATCCTGAGTGCGAGGCGGATCCGGACGTGGCGGGCGTCGGGCATCAGATCACCTTCCAGATAGTCCCAGAACTCGTAGTCTCCGTCGGGAACGTCTCTAATCAGGGAGCGGGCCTGCGCATCGGCGTAATCCAGAACGTCGTCGAGCGCCGTCCGCAAGAGGTCCCCGCCGAACTTCCCGGCAAGGCCGGTCACGCGCAACTCCGCGCGCTTCAGCGCTCCGAGCATGGCCAGTACGTCGCCCCGGTTCTTGTCCGGAACCCGGCCGTTCCTCAGGAAGATCCGCAAAACGTCTTCCCGCATTTCGTCTTCGGCGACGAGCCGGGTCACCGGAATGACCACGCCTTCCTGAAGCTGGTCGACGGCGGAAGGCGCGATGGACCCGGGCGCGAGTCCACCCACGTCCGTGCAGTGGATGAAGGCGGCCGCGAAGCAGACGAGCTCGCCCTCGTGGTAGATGGGACGCCAGCAGAAGACGTCGAGCAGATGAGTGACCAGGCCCCTGCTCTGCTCCGGGTCGTTGGTGAACCAGACGTCGCCGGGCCGGTAAGGCCCGCCGGCGTCAAACACGGCCTGAAAGTTCTGGCCGACCCCTATCCAGAGCCCGATATCCACGGAGCAGGCCGCCACCTCTCCTTTGGGCGTCACCAGGGCGACGATGAAATCCTGGGTTTCCTTGACGAAGACGGTATGCCCGCAGTGGGTCAGCAGCTCGCCCATCTCCTCGACGACCCCCTGAAACTGGCACCGGAGTATTTCAAAGAGGACGGGGTCGGACTCGGTTCCAGGCGTAAAGGTTTCGCTCATCCGGTCGCCTCCGCGTGAAGGTTGCCCGACTCATCAACGCTGAAGTCGAACCCGGGCGTGACGAAAACGGTCGTGTCGTACTGGAGGAGTACGGCGGGCCCCGAGAGCCTGAGACCAGCGGGGATTCGGGCTCTGCGGTAAACGGGAACGGCGAGGCGGCTCCCCTGATACGTCACCTCGCGGGTCTCCACGGGTTCGGGCCGGCCCGACTCCCCGGACATTGAGGAAGAGGCAGCGCCTACCATCCGGCTCGGCGCCCTGGCGAGCATCCGGATCTGGAGCACCTCGATCGCGGATTCAGGGTCGCGGTAGCCGAAGGTCTCTTCATATCTGCGGTGGAAGGCCTCCTGAGTGTCCCCGTTCCCGGTCAGCCCGACCATGATCTCGAACGATTGTCCCCTGTAGCGCATATCCGCGCTCCGCTCGAACTCCGCCGAGTCGGGTTCCAGACCCTGCTCTGCGAGCCAACGCCGTGCGGTTTCCTCCATCTCGGAGAACATCTCTTCCATCCCCGCCCCATCCGACAACTCCTTGCGGACGCTGCGGACAAAATCCATCTGGACGTCCGACACGGCCGCTCCCACCGCGCACATCGCCCCCGGCGCCGGGGGGATGACGAGCTTCCGGATGCCCGCCTCGGCCGCCAGCAGGAAAGCATGCGTGGGCCCGGCGCCCCCGAAGGCCTGGAGGCTGTATTCGCGGTGGTCGACGCCGTAGCGCGCTATCATCGGCAGGAACGAGGCGACCATATTCGCCGTCGCGACCCGCAGGACGGCTTCGGCCGCCTGGAGCGTCCCCACGCCCAGGGCTTCGCCCAGACCGCCGATGGCTTCTTCGGCCCGGGCGCGGGAAAGCGTCATCCGGCCGCCCAGCAGGTCGTTCTCGCCCAGGATCCCCGTTACGAGATAGGCGTCCGTAACGGTGGGCTCCCGGCCGCCGCGGCCGTAGCACGCAGGTCCGGGATCGGCGCCGGCCGAGCGAGGCCCCACCTTCAAGACCCCGTGAGGGTCGACCCAGGCGATCGAACCGCCCCCCGCGCCGATGGTCTCGATGGCGACGGCGGGCAGGAAGAGCGGAAAATCCCCGATCGTGCTCTCCACGCTGACGCGGGGCCGGCCGTCGATGAGGGACATGTCCGCGCTGGTTCCCCCCATATCCAGGGTGAAGAGCTTCGCCTCGCCGTATTCACGCGCGGACTTCGCAGCCGCCATCACTCCAGAAGCAGGCCCCGAGAACATCGTGCGCACAGGTATCCGCGCCGCCTCATGGATGGAGACCGTCCCGCCGTTGGACTGGGTGATCAGGATCGGACAGCCGACGCCCATCGCCCGCAGGCCTTCTTCCAACTGCTGGTAGTAGTCGCGCATGGTGGCCCCGACGTAGGCGTTCATCACGCAAACGAGCGTCCGCTCGTATTCGCGCTGCTGGGGCCACGTCTCCCACGATGCGCAGACGAAGAGACCCGGCCAGCGCTCGGCGATGACCGCCTGCGCCGCTTGTTCATGGACCGGATTGACGTAGGAATGCAGAAAACTGACGGCCACCGCCGAAACACCCGCGCCTAAGAGTTCCTCGACTCCCCGGACAACGGAATCCGCATCGAGCGGGCGCAGGACGGCCCCGTCCGCACCGACGCGCTCGCTCACCTCCCGGACGTGGGCCCGGCGGACCAGCGGCACGGGTCTTGCCGCCTCGAAGCTGGGCGCATCGGGAAGCCGGGTCCGGCGGATCTCCAGGACGTCCCGGAATCCCTGCGTGATCAAAAGGCCTGTCGGAACCCCTGTACGCTGGATGATCGTGTTGACCGCAAGCGTCGAGCCTGCGCCGAAGTAGACGACGTCAGCCGGGTCCAGGCCTTCGCCAAGGAGTCCTTCCCGCACGCCTTCCAAGACACCTGACACCGGCTCGCCGACCGACGTGGGAACCTTGTAGACGCCGACCCGGCCTGTCGACTCCTCCACGAGAGCGATGTCCGTAAAGGTGCCCCCGACGTCCACGCCGATTCGCCAGCCGCTCAATGGCGTCTCCCTCATGTCGTTTCTTTATTCAGGATCCTGCGCGCGTCACCCGCCGAATCCCGCTGAATGATGCGGCAGTATATTCCATACGCGAGATGCGAGAAAGATGATGCGCTCTCGTTTCGGGGGGGATATCGGAACATTTTTCGAGCGATGAAATTGTGGATTGGTTCGGCGACCAATTTCGGAACCCTAGGGAGAGCGTTTGATACCGGTGTGAGGGTGATCAATCTTGCGGCTGAGAAACAATCTGGTCGACATAGACGAATTTGAGCCACACATCGTTTAGATGCTCAAAATCCTTGTCCGTCGATAGTAGCGTAGCATGGCTTTCATGAGCCGTCGCGGCAATCCAGAGATCATTCTGCTTCATCGGAACAGCCGGCTTCGGAGGAGGTGTCTGACCAGGAGAGGCTACCGATTTCCCGTGTGTCCAAGCGTCGATAAGCGCATAAGCGCGCAAAATAGATGGTTTATTGATATCGATCGTTGGAAACCCGCTTAGTACTTTATCGAGTTGGTCTCGCTTACCATCTCCCCAACCAAATTTTTCCGCAAGCGCAAGAAGTTCACCCTGGCAGACGATAGAGGTAAAAACCATCGTTTCTTTATTTCCGAGATCGAATTCCGTGCGAATCCGTAGAGCCCAAGGCGCCTCGCGAACAAACCCGAGGAGCACCCCGGTATCGAGCATAAACCGATTTGCCATGTAATCAATCAGTCAAGTTGAGCAAGCAATTCATCGATAGGCTCATCGCCAGGCCATGCCCCTGCAAGTTCCATTGGGTCTGCGGAACGAAGACGCATGCCTTGAGCCACAGCCAAGCCTTGCACCTCCGCTTTCCCCACCGACGGCATTTCCTTGAAAACATCGTCGCCTTCTACACAAACACTCATTCGGTAGGCTTCAATTAATCTTGGTTGTCCATTTGCTTTGAAATGAACCATCCCCTCAACCGTGGATGGCTTACCCCATAACGGCCGCAATACTTCTGCATCAAGAGAATCGGGGCGTAGTCTCCCAAGCAGTTGCGAATCCGAGTCAATCAAAAGTCGAAAACGGCCGCCACCGTGTTTTATTTCATCAAGCCTGCCACTTACGATGAAAGCCTTAGGGGCCGGTATCTTCTTCATACGCTCATTAACTTGTGCACAAACCCTCTCATCCAGTGTAAATTGCCCGTGTGCCGATCCTTCCGAGGTCAACTCGTAGCGAATGCCAGAGGTCCGGGCGGCCTTGCGGAATTTGAGAATCGCATCAAGAACACCACTGTCGAAACGGTCTCCAGCAGAGTTGGCGTCTCCGGCTTCCTGAATCGCATATGCAGCAAGATCGAGCGCAGTATCATCAAGACTCGGCTGATCATGCCAAAACTCTTGCTGGGCAAATTCTTCATAGGCCGTTTCAGCAAGCAGAGGCGCCTCGATACCAAGAACCGTAGAACCAGCCTCCAATCCGGTTATCGTGAAATCAAGGCTTGCATCAAGCCATTTGGGTTTCGGCCCTTTGGCGCTCCCCTCACCGGTGGCCTGTAAACGAGTGGCCCGTTCTGACGTTTTTGTAAGAGCGTCCAAAACACGCTGAAGAACTGCACTCTTGATTTGCCCTTCGTTTTCTCGGAGACCACTGATTCGCAATTTATAGCGCTTCGTTTTCATTGCAAATCCTCCCCTCTTGAACCCCGGTCGACGTAACTTCACCGATCACAACGCGGGCTGATAAACCATCTAACCAATTATTACCATTCCTCATCATATCATTAAAATGTCGAACTCCCTTCATGCAAGGCAAGGAATGACTCGGTGGTCGTACCGCAACTCTAGTGCTAACCATTCAAGTTATGGCTTCAAGTCACAAAACAACTGCAACGTGCACCCACCTCAAATCGCCTTGAGCCTGCCCCCGTCGACGGCGAATACGCCGCCGGAGATGTAGCTCGCCTCGGGCGAGGCGAGAAACGCCACCATCGCGCCGAACTCCTCGGGCTCGCCCAGGCGGCCGAGCGGCACCTCGCGCTCCACGCGGGCGACCGATTCCGCGAAGGTTATTCCCAGTTGCTTCGCCAGGGATGCGCGGCCCTGCCTCGCGCGCTCGGTGTTGATGACGCCGGGGATGACCACGTTCACGAGAATGTCCTCCTCGCCGAGTGCGCGAGAGAGGGATTTCGCCAGGCCGGCCACGGCGGGCCGCATGACGTTCGAGAGCAGGAGATCGTCGATGGGTTCGCGCACCGAACTCGACAGGATGAAGAGGATTCTACCGCCGCCGCGCCCCCTCATGTGCGGGAGCGTCTCGCGGACGAGGCGCACCGCGCTCATGACGTTCAGCTCGAAGGCGTCGAACCAGGCGTCGTCCTCGAAATCCTCGAACACGCCCCGGGGCGGGCCGCCCGCGTTCGAGACCAGGACGTCCACGCCGCCGAAATGCGCCGCCGCCCCGTGAACGAACTTGCGCACGCCCTCCGCCGTGCTCACGTCCGCCGCACAATACCAGGTTTCCACGCCGGCTTGTTCCGCGATGTCCGAAGCCGCCTCGGCGCACGCGGCCTCATCGCGCGCGCAGATGGCAACGTTCGCGCCGCGCATCGCCATCTTGAGCGCCGAGGCGCGGCCCAGGCCCTTGCTGCCCGCCGCCACCAGGGCGATTTTTCCTTCCATGTCACGCATGTGGTGTCTCCTCGGTCGCGCCCCTCGTCATGAGCGGACATCTCAATCTTGCCCTTCGCCGTGAAACGATCATCCCGCCGCCTGAGAGTATCGAACATCTTCAGGCCGGCACAATCCACTCCGCATCCTAGTCGGCTTCGCCCGCAATTTCCCGCATTTGCCGTCACGGCGTTATCGCATGGATGCGGGAAGATGCGCCGCGAGGAGGGCGTTCTCATGCGCTCGGGCGGTACGGAAAAACGCAACGAACGATTCGGCTTCCGGCGGGGCGATTTACCCTTCTTCGGGGACGCGCCGACAGCAATCGCTCCTTCATCCGTCCCGGCAATCGGTCGGCGATTCCTCTTACCGCAACCGGCGCGCAGAAATCGCTCCCCGCTCGCGTCGAACCCTCCTTCATCCGTCTGGTTCAACGCTCCTGCATTGGTCGCGTTTCATCCGAACAATACGATAAATATAGATAAATTCACGGGGTTTTTCGATAAATTGATGAAAAGGGTATCAACTGCAACTTATTGTAATACAATGATTTACATCATATTCCTGAGCGTCGCGCACCAGGATTCAGGCCAAAAAAAGTTTTCCGGCTCCCGCGCATTTGCCCGCATTTGCGCGCAGTGGCCGTCTCATCGACCCCGAGGCGCGGCGATGATGTACGTCGGCGCCGGCCGCCCCGGAATCTCAACCCCGCCCCGCACCCACAACTGCGAACTCGAGCCGCCATCCAAGTTCATGGCGTCGCGAACCCCGAGGCCACCCTCCGATTCGGGCAGAGCGAGATACTCCTGAAGCTCGCACCAGGAGATGCCGCGCGTCTCGGCCTCGCTCACCAGAACGACGAGCCTGTCTTTCGCGTCGAGGCCCACGACCGTCCTCCTCGTGGCGCGCAGATACTCCCGGTACCGGGACAATCCCTGAACGGGCTTGTAATCCTTCACGAGCAGAGGCCCGGCCTGAAACGCTTCTTTGACGCGCGAATCCTTGAAATTCTCGCGGGAAACGATATTCGGCCGACCTTCCGTCCGCCCCACCGTGAACAGCGCTCCGTAATGCAGGAAGGTCTTGCGCCCCCGGTACAACACGCGGCTGTTGAACACTTTTCCGCCGGAGCGGAAATACCCCAGGGGACGCCCGTTTTCATCATAATAGCCGGCGTTGAGAATAACGGCGGCGCTCAGCTTTTCGCCGAGAGCGCCAAAGTCTATTGGCATGGACCAATCTGTTTTGTTGCGCCAGTGGAGCCTGATTTGAAACTCTCTGTGCTCCAGACGAATCGCCTTCATGCGTGCGGTCGCGCCGTTTTCGAACCGGATTCGTACGTCCCGCGTATCCAATGGCAGGGATTGACTCCGGGTCCAGCCGCCGTCACCCAAGGGATGGCCTTTGAGGGGGCAATCGGATGCGGCCTGCGCCGTTTGAGCGACCAGGAAAAAGCCCAAAATCAACAACAGCAAACGCTTCATGGCGAAAAGCCCCTCGACGTCGCCGACCCCACTTTGAAATGATCAGCAATAATGACTAGAAACCAGCCGCGCATCCGTCTCTTCGATGATCGGATCCACCCATGAATACGCCCTCATCGAGCCGCACGATTCCCTGCCCGCCGCCAAAACCCTCATAGCCGCCTGCGCGGCGGACATCGTGGCCACGCGATTCCAATTCCCGGAGCACGGCTTCCGGCACACCGCTCTCTATCGCCACTGCACGACCGCCCAAAACGCGAAAACGGGGCGCTTCGATAGCCTCCTGGATGTCCATGCCGAAATCCACCATGTTCGAGAGAACCTGCACATGGCCTTGCGGCTGCATATCGCCTCCCATGACGCCGAAACTCATCCAGGGTTCTCCATCTTTCATCACGAAACCGGGAATGATGGTATGCAGGGGCCGCTTTTCGGGCGCGATGCAGTTCGGGTGGCCTTCTTCCAGCACAAAGCCGCTGCCCCTGTTCTGAAGCATGATACCCGTCTCACCACCGGTGATGCCCGAGCCGAAATGATGAAACAAACTGTTGATGAACGAGCACATGTTCCCTTGTGAATCCGCCACGGTGAGATATATCGTATCGTTCCAGTTTTTGGGATTTCCTGGTCCGGGACTGCCGGCTTTTTTTTCATCGATGAGCCTCCGCCTCTCATCGGCATATTCCGCGGATAAAAGTCCAGCCAAGGGCACATCCGCCTTGGCCATATCCGCGACATAGCGATCTCTGTCCGCAAAGGCGAGTTTCATGGCTTCGATCACGATGTGGAGATGATCGGCTGAGCCGTAGCTCATCTCCCCCAAATGATACGCGTCGATGAGATTCAGGCATACCAGCGCCGTGACCCCCTGCCCCGAGGGCGGTATTTCGCAGAGTTCATAGCCTCGATATTTCGCTCGAATCGGCTCCACCCATTCACATTTTGTGGCGGCGAAATCCTCGAGTTCGAACAAACCTCCGATTTCCTTGGTGTAGCGAACGATCTCCTCGGCTATCGGGCCTTCATAGAAAGCCTCACGTCCGCCATCGGCTATCGTTCGCAAGGATACGCCCAGCTTCTGGTTTCGGAATCTTTCTCCAACCTTAGGTGGCCGCTCAGCGGGCAGATAGAACCGACTCGAGAATTCACATTTTTTCAGTTTTTCCGTCTGATTGGCCCATGCACGGCTGATGATGGGTGAAAGAGGAAACCCATCTTCTGCATATTGAATCGCCGGCTGAAGAAGCTCCGACATTGTTTTCTTGCCGCTGCCGCATCGCTCGTGGGCGGCGAACCAGCCATCCACAGCACCCGGGAGGGTACACGAATAAATACCCGTCTCCGGCATGGAAGAAAATTCCTGGTATCGCGATAGTGTCGCCTTGGCCGGACTCTTTCCGCTGCCGTTCAGGCCCAGGAGCTTCTTCGCATCGGCATCCCAATACAGCATGAACATATCCCCGCCAACACCCGTGGATTGCGGCTCCACCACATTCAACGCTGCGGCTGTAGCGATTGCCGCGTCCATGGCGTTTCCGCCTTCTTTGAGGATTTGGAGGCCCACCTCGGCGGCCAAAGGCTGGCTGGTCGCCACCAATCCTCCCGCGGCGAATACAGGAGACCGTCCTGCAGCCAAAGATGTCCTTGTGGTCGGCTCTTTCAACATCCACTCCTTCATAAGATGCAAGATTTTACCGTTTTATGAGTCACATAGTTTCGCCTGTTCTCTATTGCGGAGAATAACCATCTCCTTGACAGTCCCGCCACAAAACGAGGCCAACGCATCCGGCCCTACGATGCATCTTTCCAATATGGAATTCTCATCAATCATCCCGCCCGGAAAGACGATGGATTCTCGCGCCTCGGCATTGTTTCCAAGAGTAGCACCCGCCATGATTGTAGTGAAGGGGCCCGCCTTCGCATCTTTTTTGATCACAACATCGGGGCCAATTAACACGGGAGGCTGAATGTTGCCTTCCCCCCATTTGATGGATGGACCCTCTATCAATAAAAACCCCTTTGGCGGCCAAAAGAAATCCGGCGCCAATGAGCCGGACATGACATCCATATTCGCCTGCAGATACCGCGACGGAGTACCGACATCCATCCAATATGAATCACTCAAAACCGCTCCGATCCGAGCGTCGTTCTCCATCAACCAGGGATAAATTTGTGTGGAAATATCTGACGCCACTCCCGCAGGGATATGACTCAACATACCAGGAGACATGATGCTCAAGCCGGTGAACATCGCTTGGTGCAGTGCGCCTTGTGGCATCCCTGGCGCGCTCGCGTTCAAATATTTTCGCAAACGACCTGCCTCATCAAACTCGAGCACCCCATATTTTTGAGCCTCGGGTGACCGTCTAAGGATGAGCGTGGCGAGGAAATCTCCTTTTTGATGATGTGCCAGCGCAGCTTTTAAATCAGCACCACACGGGGCATCCGCGTTTATGACGAAAAAAGGCTCGTCCTTTTCGCTCAAAAACGCCTCCGCGTTCTTGAGCCCTCCGGCAGTGCCTAAAATCTCAGGTTCTTGGAAATACTGGATATGGACACCGTGCGCATAATCGTCCATGGCGGAGCGAATTTTCTCTGCGCCATGGTGTAAATTGACCGCTGCCTCCTTGACGCCGATAGAAGCTAATTTTTCGAGCGCAAAGCAGATGAGCGGCACTCCGCCCAAAGGCAATAGTGGTTTCGGGATCTCCTCTCCCAATGCCCCCAGCCTTTTGCCATAACCAGCCGCCATCACGAACGCCCGCATCATGCTCACCTCACTTGTGGCCGGAAACATTGTTCTCTTTAGCTTTGAGAGCAAAACAAAACCGGGCATTGCAATCCGCCCGGTTCGTTTAATTTTCCTTATGACTAACCTACTTCGACGCCTTCCTTGTGAATAGCCATGGCGACGCTTTCGGGCGTGATAGGCAACTTGGTGAACCGATGACCGACGGCATCCCGCACAGCATTGGAGATCGCGGCCAATGTGGGCACCAAAGAACTCTCTCCCACGCCCTTGGCGCCATAGGGTCCTGTTGCATTGGCCGCTTCTACGATAATGGTGGTGAACTCGGGCGTATCCATTGAGACAGGAATCTCGTAACGCGCCAGATCCGGCGTAAGTACACGGCCATCATGCACGTCAATCTCCTCGATCAAGGCTTGCCCAAGCCCCATTTCGATACCCCCTTCTATCTGCCCAGTCACTCCTTGGGGGTTGATGGCCCGTCCCACATCATGGGCCGCAACCATTCGCTTCACCCAAACCTCTCCCGTACTCGGGTCAACCGCTACGTCAGCCACTTGTACGCCATAGCTGTACACCATGAACGGCTCGCCTTCCCCGGTTTCGGGGTTAAACGTCAAGGGGCCAGTGCTGAACCAGCCCTGGCCGGTAATCTGCTTGCCTACCAGAAGCGCCTGTGAGACCACCTCACCAAACGAGATTGAACGCTCAGGCGCGCTTTTAATGAAAACCCTCCCATTCTTGAAGGCTATGTCTTCGGTCGGCCCTTCGAGCATTTCCGCCGCAACAGGGGCCAGGATTCCCCGAACCTCCGCGATGGCCTCGCATATCGCATTACCGGGGATCGTTGTGGAACGCGAGCCCGCCGTAAAACCACTCTCAGGAACCGCATCCGTATCCACCTGCATGATGCGCACGTCCTCAAAGCGCACGCCCATCGCTTCCGCCGCTATCTGGGCGAGTACCGTATGTGAACCCTGCCCGAGTTCGATGATCCCAACGCCCACCTGAACTTTTCCGTCATCGGTGACATGAACTTGGGCACCACAGGAATCCGAGGGCGATGCGGCACCCGTGGAATACCAAAACCCCGCCATACCACGGCCATACAACAGACCATCGCCGTTCGCGTTTTCTCGCGGGTGCGGACCGAGTGCATTTTCCGCTTCATCGAGACAATCCATATATCCTACACTCTGGTCCAAAACTTGGCGGGTTGCAGTGGAAGAACCGAGCTTATAGCCGTTCAAACGCCTCAGTTCGAAAGGATCCATTCCGAGCGAGAGGGCCAACTCGTCCATCTGACTTTCAATCGCGAAGTGCACCTGAGGAACACCCAAACCGCGCATGGCGCAGGTATTGATGTTGTTCGTTAGCACGAGGTAGCCATCGGCCCAGACATTGTCGCATTCATAAGCACCGGAGGAATGGATGATGAGCTTTTTGATGATGCCGGGTCCTACCGCGGCGTACGGACCTTTGTTGAGATAGATCTGGATGCGCATGGCGGTGATTTTGCCATCTTTTTTGGCGCCGATTTTATGTTGGATCACTGCGGGCACCCGTTTCGCCTTGCCACCCAGAGATTCTTCCCTCGTGTAGTTGTAGATGGCAGGACGGCCTGTTTTGAGCGCTACCAAGCCTGCTCGCATCGCGATCTCGATGGAGGTTTCCTCTTTTCCGCCGAAACCGCCACCCGGTGGAGTGGAGATGAACTGAATTTCATTTTGTCCCAAGCCCAGCACCGGAGCGATGACTCGCCTCACCATATGCGGACACTGGGTGGGCCCGGTACAAGTAATGGAGCCATCTGGATTGGGAACCACATAACCCGCATCTGGTTCAAGATAAGCGTGATCGATGAACTGGGTTTGGTACGTATCTTCCAGAATTACGTCCGCCTCGGCGAAACCCTTTTCGACATCTCCTTTTCGAATTTTCAAGTGGGTGAGCACATTGCCTTTGGCCACCGGATGGTCCGGCTGAACAATAGGGGCATCATCATTCAAGGCGTCCTGTGTTTCAAAGACAGCCGGAAGCGCTTTGGTTTTGATTTTCACCAACCCGGCCGCGTACTCCGCCTGCTCCAACGTGTCCGCCGCCACAATGGCCACGACATCTTGAAGTGAATAAATACGTTTTTCCACCAAAGCCGGCTGATCGGGAATCAACATTCCGTAGAGCTTCTGCCCAGGTATGTCCTTTGCGGTCAGGACGCAGGCGACGCCCGGCGCATTACCCGCCTTGGTCGTGTCGACTCGATCCAGTGTTCCGCAAGCGATAGGAGCCGTCACCGGAACAACATACAACGGATTGATCAGTTTGTGGTCTGCTGAGAATAAGGGCGAACCATCCGCTTTGGGCGGACCATCGACCCGGGGCATATCGGCGCCGATGAGATCCCCATCATCTTCAGGTCCACCGAACAACTCTTGGTAAAAACGTTCTGACATTACAAACCTCCGCTCATGAAAAACCTATATTATTGATATGATGGAATCGATTTGAATGACTGCAAAGAAACTGCTGCCAATCGCTCAATCTGACTCCGGCCCATTGGGTTTTCTCCGGAGCAAGCGCTCTATCTCATCTGCTACCTCGGCACCAGGAGGCAATTTTCCCTCCTCATCCTCGGGTTCTCCTTCGAACGCATCTTCAAAATCCACACCTGGGACTTCATCGGGGATCTGGCCTTTTTGAATATCCTCAACATACTTGGCTATGCGAGGATCTCTAGCGATGATTCGCTCCACCTGCCCATCAAATTGATTGATCGCGAGATCAAAATCATCCAAGGAAATGTCAAAATCACCCAAGATGCTCAATTTCTCCAAAAGAGCGCATGTTGCTTTCGGGTTGGATATAGATGCAATGTAATGCGGCACATTCGCCCACAAGCTTATTGCCGGAAAACCCTCATCCTGCATGAGAGTATGAATGACGCCTATTATTCCCGTAGGCCCCTCATAGCGCGTTATTTCCACGCCAGAGGGTTCTACCAATGACGAATCGGTGGCAATCGCCATCAAGCGACTGGGCTGGGTATGCAAGTCTCCCGCGAGCAAAGCTCCCAACGTCACAATCATGCGCGCATCGTAGCGGCTACCAATCGCCAGAACATCACGACTAAAATGTTTCCATTTCAAATGGGGTTCGGTGCCGATTCCGATAATGAGATCTCTTGCAAGGCCCGGCGTTTGACAATAAAAAAATTCGTTCAGCGGCCAAGTAATCTGCCGCTCACCGGATTCACCGAGCTTAACTGTTGGCCTCTGATCCGCGAATTGGAAAAAATCATCCGGCTGGATTTGCGCTACACGTTTCCCTTGGAAATGTTGAATCAAATAGCGTGCCGCCGCCGTTGCGGACTCAGCCGCATCGTTCCATCCAGAGAATGCCATAACAAACAAAGGATCGTTGGCGTCCTCCACCCCATGGAAAAAAGTGACGCCCATATTCAAAACCTCCATTCTCATGTCGTATGTCTAAATTTTTCCATATTTCACAGGGAGAACATATCCGCCTATATCACTTGTTTAAAGCAAATTCCTCTTCCCATAATCGTTTCTTCTATCGGGCCTCTTTGGGAAAATTCCCGCTCTCTGGCGGATAGGTGAACAAATTGCTCCTGTGCTCTCCCAACCCGGGTGTTTCCCAAGAGGGAACTCCACCAGGAGAAGGCATCCCGCCTTTCGCCACATCCTTTTGCAGTCTTCGCCACTCGTTTTGGAAATCCTGTGAATGGCCCCTGAAATGCGGCATCACGTATCGCGCGAACAATTCGAGCGAGTCTCTTATTTTCTGATCACCCACCCATTCCTGCGTCGTGAGCATGAGGCCTCCGAATCCTCCTGATTCCTCCTGTATTTTCTCGATTGTCTCAATCGCGTCTTCCGGAGTGCCAACTATCCAGTATCTTTGCTCTGCGGCTGTTTTCGGAGTGATTTCAGCGCGCGGCTGGTCTGGATACGCCTCATAAGCAGGCTTCAAACCGATATCCATAAAGTAATTCATATCGCGCAGGGCATATTTTTCGATATCGGCCCAGGCTTTCTCGCGGCTTTCGGCGAGATGCACGTACGTGGTGATTCTCCAGTTTTCACGCGACACACGCGTACCGTATTTTCTGGCGCATTCCTCCATATAGGGCCATTGCTCGGAGAGTGAGAGGTTTTCCATGATTTTCTTGCCGCCGAAAGAGAGCAAAATCATTTCGTATCGAGCAGCCATATCGATTGCCCCGCGGCTCCCCGCCGATGCGATGGCAAACGGCATTCTGGGCTTTTGGTAGGAGCGCACCTGGAGACACACATTTCTTAACTTCCAGAACCGTCCCTCATAATCGAATGGCTCGGGCGATTCCAGGAGTTTGACCATAATATCCACCGATTCGTTCAGCATCGGACGCAGATCGCCCGGTGGAATGTCAAACAACTTGATGTCACTCACCAAATTGCTCGGACCCACACCAAAAATGACACGTCCTCTTGTGAGTTGGTCCAGAAACGCCATTCGTTCCGCCAAATGAAACGGATGATGAAAAGGAACGCTGATCACGGAAGTACCCAACCGAATTCGTTTCGCCTTGGCCGCAGCCATGGCGAGAGCCATCTCGGGCGCCGGAATCGTTTCCCAACCACCCGAATGGTGCTCACCGATATAAAATTCATCAAAATCCAGTTCATCGGCATATTCGATAAGTGAAATATCACGCTGATAAGCAAGTGATGGATTTTCAGAAGGGTGGTGAATCGGCATCATGAAAAAGGAAAATTTCAAGGCGAGTTCCCCCCCCATTGAAGTGTAAACAGGAAAATCAGGAATCCATCAGGTCATAATATCTTATTTATGAACTTCCAGCATCCCGCTTTCAAAATCAAAACCTTCCTTCTCTTGTCATTATCTTCCAATTACTCCATTATCCCCGCGCTTTGTGCGCTTACTGGATATTTCGAAACTTGAAGAGAGAATCAAATGGCTATCATGGAACGAACCGACCTGAGAAATCTCGCCATCATCGCCCATGTCGATCATGGCAAAACCACTCTTGTGGATTCCATGCTCTGGCAAAGTGGCATCTTCCGCGAAGGGCAAGACGTGGCCGAGCGTGTTCTTGATTCGATGGATCTCGAACGGGAGAAGGGAATCACCATCATGGCGAAAAACTGCGCCATTGATTTCAAGGGAATACGCTACAACATCGTGGACACGCCGGGCCATGCGGATTTCGGCGGCGAGGTGGAGCGCGTTCTATCCATGGTGGATGGTGTGATGCTTTTGGTAGACGCTTCGGAAGGCCCTCTGCCGCAAACGCGGTTCGTGGTCACCAAAGCCCTGGAACGGAAGCTCCCCTTCGTCGTGGTCATCAATAAAATCGACCGCCCGGACGCAAGACCAGAACAAGTTCTTGACGAAATTTATGATCTGTTCATCGATCTGGATGCCGGAGAAACCCAGCTAGATTTTCCCGTACTCTACGCCATCGCCCGAGAGGGCAAGGCCGGCTTCGAGCCCGATACTCTCTCTCCCACATTGGAATCCTTGTTCAATACACTTCAGGACACGATACCACCACCCACATACGACGCTGACAAACCACTTCAGATGCTCGTCTCCCGCCTCGAATACGACAATTATGTG
Organism: Nitrospinae bacterium bin107; assembly: GCA_002238965.1. Lineage (GTDB taxonomy): Bacteria > UBA8248 > UBA8248 > UBA8248 > UBA8248 > Bin107. Next base: position 105,984 of record MPNJ01000006.1, read on the forward strand.
GGCCGTCTTTCCATAGGCCGAATTTGGAATGGGCAACTCAATACAAAGACACAAACCCTGGTTTTAGGGACAAATGGGAACCAGGTTAAAGGGGAGATCGCCTCTTTGTTCGGCTATGAAGGACTGAGCCGCTACAAGATAGAAGAAGCGCATGGAGGCGATATCGTGGCCGTGGCCGGCTTGGAGCACGTTGAAATTGGAGACACCATTGCGGATGCAGACAACCCGGTTGCGTTGCCCGCCATTACCGTAGATGAGCCCACCATCGCCATGAATTTCAAGATTAACGATACTCCTCTGGCGGGTCGTAGCGGTAAATACCTCACCTCGCGCCAGATCAGAGAAAGGCTCTTGAGGGAAGCCAGAAACAATGTGGCCATCAAAGTCGAGGAAACCAGTTCTGCGGATGCCTTGCGCGTGTCCGGACGCGGTTCTTTGCAACTCGCCGTACTGATCGAGCAACTCAGGCGCGAGAAATACGAACTCACCGTCGGCCGACCCGAAGTCATTACGCGCAAACAAGACGGTAAAATCATGGAGCCTATGGAAAACGTGGTGGTGGATATTCCGGAAGAATTCATCGGGGCCATCACACAGAGCTTGGGCGCGCGTAAGGGAAAAATGACCAAAATGATCAACCATGGCAAAGGACGTGCGCGGCTCGAGTTTTTCATTCCCAGTCGGGGTCTCATCGGATATCGTAACGATTTCCTCACCCAGACACGGGGAACGGGAATTCTCACCCATATTTTCGCCGGATGGAGTGAATGGGCGGGCGATCTTCCGGGCAGATCGACGGGCGCCTTGATATCAGACCGCGCGGGCAAAACCACATCATACGCGGTGGAAAACATCCAAGAGCGCGGAACCCTCTTCGTCGCGCCGACGGAAGAAGTCTATGAAGGAATGATCATCGGAGAGAACAGCCGAGACCAGGACATGTTCGTGAACATTTCGAAAGAGAAGAAACTCACCAACATTCGGGCCGCTCATGCCGACATATCCGCTCAACTCATACCGCCCAAGCGATTCAGCCTGGAAGAAGCGCTCGAATTTCTGCGCGAAGGCGAATGCCTGGAAGTAACCCCTGATATCTTCCGGTTGCGCAAAACGGAACTAAAGGCCAGAAAACACGCCTAACGTTCTAGCCATCCAGAACCTTGTTCCACTCTGCAATCCTGTCTTTTTGCGCTGCAAGCAACTCGGAGGTGTCACCCTCGATCTCTATACTCTCGATTCCATCTCCCTGCTCAATCGCATCCACCACATCCTGACCGGAAGTGACGCGTCCAAAAACGGTATGATTGCCATCAAGCCAGGCGGTGGGCACATGGGTGATGAAAAACTGAGAACCGTTCGTACCCGGACCTGCGTTCGCCATAGATAGAATACCGGGACCGTCATGGGGAAGATCGGGGGAGCACTCATCCTCGAACTGATAGCCGGGTCCACCCGTTCCAGCGCCCAATGGACAGCCTCCCTGAATCATGAAATCAGGGATCACACGGTGAAAATTAAGGCCATCATAAAAACCCCGCCTGGCGAGATTCACAAAGCTGGCCACCGTCACCGGGGTTTTGTCTTCATGCAAATCAAGCCGTATCTCACCCCGGCTCGTCGTTATTACTGCGGAAAGCGCCATGAATTACTCCTTTGGAATATGAGTGAGCAAAGCTGAACCTCAAAGTCGACGGCGAAGCGTAGCAGAACCATCAAATCGGGTCTAAGGCTTTATAAAAATTTCAGCTCGAAGACCTCGGCCAAAAGCTCATAGGATTTCACCCTGGCCTCGAAGCTGTGCATCACGTTCACGATGACGAATTCCTCGACTTTGTGATCGGAAGCCAGGGTCTCGAGCCTATTCTTGACCTGCTCCGGATCTCCAGCGATGGTTCTGCTGTCGATATCCTCAGCGAAGGCGCGCTCCATGTTCGTCCACGGATAGGCGAGCGCCTCCTCGGGTGTGGGTACACCGCCTCCCTCTCCTCGGCGGCTTCTGAGCATTACCAGAGGCCTGCTGGCCGCATGGTAGAGCGCTTCGTCTTCGGTGGGCGCGCAAATCACAAAAACAGCAAGACTTCCCACAGGATCTTTGCATTTGGCTGATGGGCGAAAATCTTTACGGTACATTTCCATCACCTGAACGCTGCCGTACGTGTTAATGAAATGCGCGAAAGAAAACGCGCAACCAAAATGAGCGGCGAGAATCGCGCTTTGGTCCGATGTCCCCAGGAGCCACATTTCGGGCGCCGTATCCCCGGTTGGCATTGCGCTTATTCGGACGAAGGGGTGATCCTCCGGTAATGACCCTTCAACCCAACCCCGAAGGTCCGAGACCTTCTGCGGGAAATCGTCGTAACGAAAACCACTTTGCTCAGGCGCCAAAGCGGCAGACGTGAGCCTGTCGGCTCCGGGGGCGCGGCCCAAACCCAAATCGATGCGGCCCGGGTAGAGGGTTTCCAGCACCCTGAACGATTCGGCCACTTTGAGCGCGCTGTAGTGACTGAGCATGACCCCACCCGATCCCACGCGAATCGTCTCCGTCGTCGCGGCGATCTGGCCGATCAAAACTTCGGGCGACGTGCCTGCGAAAGCCCCGTGGCTGTGATGTTCCGCCAGCCAGTAGCGATGATAGCCCAATCGCTCAGCGGTTTGCGCCAACTGGACGGTCTCACTGATGGCGTCCGCCGCTGTTCCCCCCGAACGGATGGGAGATTGATCCAAAACGCTTAAACGAATCATCTATTCGAGAACCACTTGAAAGGAGAATTTGGGGGATATTTTATTTTTGAATCGATTTTACCTGAATATATTCTTCAAGGTGAATCACACCCTTTGTTCCGCGAATGATCTGCAGAACCAAGGTTTTTTCGAATTCCGTTCTCGCCCGGCCGATGATATAAACCTTGTTTCGCACGGACTGCCAGCGGTAATTCACGGAATTTACTCCCTGTGTCGCCAATAACTGGCCCTTGAGCTTCGCTTCTATCCACGCATCGCTGGCGATTCGGCTGACCTTGACGATATCGCGTTCCACGGCTGGTTGCGTCTTCGCCACCTCGCGATTACGCTTCACCTCGGCCGGAGAACCCAGAAGGATATTATCGTAAACGGCTTTTATTCTGGAATCGCCACGCAAAATACTCAAAACAGCCTCTCGTTTTTTCTCTGAATCCACTAAGCCGGTCAGCAACACCCTTCCTTCCCACACGTCCGTATTCACATCGACAGGCAAACCACTATCCACACGCAGATACTCTTGCAACAAATTCGCATGTATTTTCGCATCTTCCAACTGCTGGTTCAGAGAGCGATCCTCAAAGGCGCTCTTTATTCCTTTTTGAGCGAAAATAATCGCTCCGGGCACACATCCATTCACCCATAAAGGCAAAAAAGCGATGATGAAGATGAACCTGGTGAATTTACTCACGAGTTCCCCTGGAAGGCGAAGTGGAACAAAACACCCCCTATTTTGCCTTTTGACTGGTGAGGAGGCAACTGTAACTATAATGAATACCTCGTAACGATCTTATGTCTTAATCGACGATGTTCCGCTGTCTCGATTGCAATGCCCTTTGAGAAAACGCATCATGTGTCCATTCATGAATCAATCGCCACACTAACCAATGTTCATAAGGCACTTCTTCGCTCAGGAGAAAAAATGTCAATTTCAGATGATTCGCTAAAATCTCGATGTGACGATGTATTTGGAGACCCCCTCGACTCCGATCGACGCGCCGTCATCATCGCCACAATAGAAAATATGGAGAAAGGGCATCCACGATTACGGGAGCACCTTTCGCCAAAAACAGAACCTGGCGGACACGCCAGATTCCTGCGCTCCCTTGCGAGGGAGAAATAAATTGACGAACAACCTCACGAAACTTACCGCTGCGGAAATCGTCGCACAAATCAAAGAAAAGAGAATCAGCGCCGTCGAAGTCACCGAGGCGCATCTGGAACGCTCGGAGAAAATCGGGGCGGCTCTGAATTCCTGGATCAAGCTCGATCCGGAGGGCGCCCTGAAGACGGCGCGGGATGTGGACGCCGCCATCGCCCGTGGCGAGGACCCGGGGACCATGGCCGGCGCGCCGATAGGCTTGAAAGACTTGATCGACATGGAAGGCCTCCCTACCACGGCGGGCAGCATCATCGACAATCATGCCGTCGCGGATTCAGATGCCTTGCTGGCCCGGAAAATACGCCAGGCGGGGGGCGTGATCCTCGGAAAACTCAACCTGCATGAATTCGCCTTCGGCCCCACCGGGCACAACCCCCATTACGGGGATCAGAAAAATCCCTGGGATACCGAGCGGGTCACTGGCGGGTCGAGCGGCGGTTCGGGCAACAGCGTGGCGACAGGTCAGGTTTCCATCGCCATTGGTTCCGATACAGGTGGGTCTATCCGGATTCCCGCATCCTTGTGCGGGGTCATCGGGCACAAGCCCACGCATGGGCTTGTCACGAAATCGAACTGCGCGCCGTTGTCTTGGTCGCTCGATTCTTTCGGCCCATTGGCCCGATCTGCCCAGGATTGCGCGATCATGATGTCAGCCATTGCCGGACACGACCCGGCCGACGCTTCATCCACCGTCGGTAATCCCCCCGATTTCATGGGCGCGCTGAATAAACCCATCGAAGAATTCCGCATCGGTCTTGCGCGTGAATACTATGAACATCGCTCGGAACCTCCCGTGGCGGAAGCGGTGAACAATCTCGCCAAGGCGATTCAGGAACTGGGGGCAGAGGTCGTCGAAATCCAAATACCCGATGTTGAAACCGCATTTCATGCGGCTGCCGTGCTGATGGTATCCGAAGCTGCGGCTGTACATGAGAACAACATACGAAACCATGCGCAAGATTTTGACCCAGCGGTCCTTGAAAGGATCAGACCCGGCTTTTTCATTCCCGCCACATCATATATCCAGGCGCTTCGATTCAGAGAGCAGTGGACGAAACGCATCTGCAGGGAAGTTTACGGTGAGGTAGACCTCGTTCTCTCCGCAGCCACGCCGATTCCCGCCGCTTTGCGTTCTCAATCCACCGGAACGGTTCGGGGCAAGGAAGTCGAAATTCGAACTCTCATGATCTCCTTGACGAGGCTCTGGAATTTTCTTGGCGGGCCGTCTACGGCATTTCCCTCAGGCATGAGCAAGGAGGGCCTGCCGCTTGGAGCGCAAATCATGGGCGCGCCTTTTGCGGATCACCATACGCTGGCGTTTGTGCATCAACTGGAAAAAAATGGTGTGGTGAAAGTCGAAAAACCGCCCCTCTAGCGTGGAATGCCCGACTACTCCGGCCTGGCTCCATGCGGACCCATCGGAAATTTCTCGCATAGAGACCTGACGTCTTCCCTCACCGAGGCGATGCGGGCTTCATCCGTAATATCGGCCAGTACATCGGCTATCCAGCCGCCCACGACTTTCATCTCGGCTTCTTTCATATGGCGGGACGTCAACGCGGGCGTCCCGACGCGAATCCCGCTCGTGAACGCCGGTTTTCTGGTGTCGAAAGGAATTGCGTTCTTGTTCACCGTAATTCCCGCTTGGCCCAGTGCGGCTTCCGCCTTTTTGCCGCTGAAACCGGATTCACGCAGATCCAGGAGAATCAGGTGGTTATCCGTGCCGCCTGAGACAAGGTGAACACCGCGTTGTAGAAGCGCGTCCGCGAGCGCCTTGGCGTTTTTCACGGTCTGCGCCGAATAGTCCTTGAATTCGGGCGTGCTCGCCTCCTTGAACGCTACCGCCTTGGCCGCGACGACGTGCATCAAAGGCCCACCTTGAAGACCCGGGAAGACGGCCTTGTTCATCTCGGCCGCGTAGTCTTCGTCGCAGAGAATCATGCCACCGCGAGGACCCCTGAGCGTCTTGTGCGTCGTTGTCGTGACAATCTGCGCGTGTCCCGCCGGATTTGGATGCGCGCCGCCGGCGATGAGCCCCGCGACATGGGCAATATCCGCCATCACCACGGCGCCCACCTCATCTGCAATCTCTCTGAAGCGCGCATAATCAATCGAGCGAGGATACGCGCTCGCCCCCACGACGATGATTTTGGGTCGGTGTTCCTTCGCCTGGCTTTCCACTTCATCGAAATCTATTACGTGGTTTTCGGGATCAACCCCATAAGCGACCACCTTGAACCAACGACCCGAGAAGGTGACGGGGTGGCCGTGGGTGAGATGGCCCCCATGCGAGAGGTTCATCCCCAGGATTGTATCGCCCGGCTCCAGCAGACCGTAATACACAGCGGCGTTCGCCTGGGCGCCGCTGTGCGGCTGAACGGAGGCGTGACCCATGCCGAATAGAGACTTCGCCCGCTCTATGGCGAGTGACTCGGCTACATCTACAAATTGGCAACCGCCGTAATATCGCCTTCCCGGAAATCCTTCCGCATATTTGTTCGTCATCACGCCGCCCACCGCTTCCATCACCGCTTCGCTCACGTAGTTCTCCGAAGCAATGAGCTCGAGCTCATCAGCCTGGCGATTTTTTTCATCTTCCATGGCGGCGAAAATATCGGGATCTCTCAGCGCAAGTGCCGACGACATCGATGGAACCTCCAGATTTTTCAGGCGTGGGGTATAGTACGGAACTTCTCGGCCGGGTCGAAGCTAACAAACCGACTCCGGGACGTCAATCCCGAATGCCAAATGTACCATCATGACGTAAGAGTTATAATGAAATTCTTAACCTTCACCCTGAAAAGGAATTTATCATGCCGAATGAACCAGATGATTTGCTCGACATCTCTTCAGGTGGTGTTCCTATGACATCACTTCCACCCGAGCCGGAAGAATTCGGCGCGTTGGATTCACTGTGTGATGAAATTATATCGAGCGAAGAAAACCGCGGGCCATCTATGGAGAAACTGCAAAGCCTCGTGGCGCGCCACCCGGATGCCCTATCCGGCTGGGTGGCCATGGGGCGAATCGCGATCGCAAACGAAGAGACGATTAGCGCATACGCCTACTTTCGGGTCGCCTATCACAGGGGGCTGGACAAGGCCCGCGCCTCGGGCTGGCGCGGCGATGGGCGTATCCCCTGGGAAATCCCCGCCAATCAACCGTTTTTGCGCGCCATTCATGGCTTGGCGCAATGCGCCGACGCCATTGGAGAATCCGCCGAAGCGAAACGCTGCGCTGAATTCTTAGGAATGCTCGACCCGAATCATCCGTTTTGACGAGAAGATTATTAGGAAAACAGATCTGTTATCAGATTCCGCTGCCCGCTCATCCCCCCATGTATTGCCCCATCAAGAGGACGAGGTCGCCCTCTTTCATCTCGGAATCGAGCGTGTGGTGAATGCCCATGAGCGCATCGTTTACGGCTATTTCCAAGTGTTCGGCCAACTCGCCGGTGCCGTTGTGCCAAAGCGCCTCATCCAAGGGTCTGTAGCGTCGGCTCATCTTTTTGAGGACGTCACGAAGCGTAGCGCCTTCGGGGACTTCCACATCGAAAAACTTGCGCTCGTTTCCGTCACCGCCCACAAAAGTCGACGCCCAGGAGATGAACTCAAGTCGGACGCAGATTCCATTGACGCTTTTCGTCTCGTTCATAGCGTCATCTCCTGTCTCCAAGGTGAGCTATACGTTCGCACCCCATAGCGCCTCGGCGACATCTTCGAGATCGAGTTCACGTAAAAGCTCGGGCTTGGGGCGGCCCGTCTCCCTGTCGTAGCCGGCCGTCTCGTACCAGATGTCGAGCATTTTCTCCCATTGATCCATAATCGAAACGCCCGCAATCGGTCCATCCACAGGCGTGGAACCGTATCGCTTGGATGGTTTCTCGACCTCAGGCCCGATGCCGCAGCGCAAATTAAACGCACGCATCAAGGCGTTGATGCGCCGGCCGGTCTGCATCGCTTCATCCTTGTCCACGTCCCATCCGGTAGCCGCTTGAATGGATCGGCACAATACGTCCATCGGCGCGCGCGTAGTGAACACACACGCTCCCAGAGAATCTTCATACGCGCGACGTCCCCTGAGACCGCCCACATGCCTGGGCACCGCCTCCGCGTCCTGGGGGTGCACACGAGCGGGCTGGCCGTAATCCGTCGGGAACACCGGGGGAGCCGTATCCATCGTTCCACCCGAACCCGTGCACGTATCGATCATCTCCTCCCAGCGGGAGCGATGGTCGTGCCCCCTGGGAGAATTGCCGACTTCCGTATATATGGCGCAATCCTGCGCTTCGCCGCCGAGTTTCTCCGCAGCGAGCTTCGTTCCCTCTGCCAGGAGATCGCCCATGCCTTCGCGCTTACAGATCATCTCGAGCAACCTGTTGGCTCCGTCGATATCGCCCCACTCCAGGCGGAAGCCCAAGTCCTGATCCGTGATATAGCCTTTTTGCTGGCACTCCATCACCCAGCCGCAAAGCCAGCCGAATTCGTTCACGTCAACACAGGCGCGATCAAGCTGGGTGTTCATCCAGGTGACCTGCTGCGGGTCCGTGGCGCCAATCGTCCAGCCCGCGCCCGACCAGCCCTCGTACTCGGGCTCATCCACTACCTGTCCCTTGTATGGACCGGAGGAGATGACCTGCATATGGCAATGGTGCATGCCGCACGCGCTGCACTGATGACCCCTGTGATCGAAACCCTCGCGCAGGCCGTTGGCCTCCCATTGCTTCGTTTCGATTTCCTCAGGCCACACGTTCGTCGTGTAGTTTCGAATCGGGAGCGCGCCCATGCCTTGTAAGTTCCGCACGCCGCCCAGGGTGCCGTACAGATACAGCCCCTTGGTGGAGGGATCGGTCTGAAGACTGTGGGCGATATCGTCGGCCGCCGCGAAGAGCGCTTTGGGATGTGCGGCGGCGACTCCCTTTGTTCCGCGCTCGATAGCCACCGCCTTCACCTTTTTCTTGCCCATGACGGTCCCGCAGCCGTTCTTGCTCGCCACGTGGCCGTAATCGCCCTGTATGGCGGCGAAGCGCACGAGGTTCTCGCCCGCGGGCCCGATGCTGTAAACACTCAAATTATGTCCGCTCAGATTCAGGGTCTTCTCGAGCGATTGCTGCGTCTCCCAGGTGTCCTGGCCCAGCAACTCAGAGGCATCGCGAAGCTCCACCCCGTCATCCCGAATATGAAGATAAACCCAATCGGGCGATTCTCCCTGAAAGACGATAGCGTCATAACCGCAATACTTGATGTTCGCGCCGAAAAATCCGTTCGCCTGGGTGTTGGTCGCGCCGTTGGTCATCGCGCCCCTCGTCACCACGGTAAGTCCGCCCGTCCCCCAGACCGGCAGACCCGCCAGAGGGCCCGTGGCCAGAACCAATCGGTTTTCAGGATGATCCCAACTCACCTCGGGGGGCACTTCTTCCCAAAGTATCTTGGCGCCCAAACCTGCGCCGCCCACCCATTTTCTGCGGTCGGCGACATCGAATTTCTCTCCCCAGGTCTTCCCGCTCGAGAGATCGACCCGGAGGATTTCTCCTGCGTATGCGTAATCAGTCAAGGCATCGACCCCCTTGTTCATGAAGCGATTGTGAGTTCATTCGACGACGCCGAAGGGCGTCCCAAAACGGTTTCCGGCAACAAGCCGCCCGCAGCGCCCGAAGCCAAAAACGCGCGTTTCACGTCAAACGGGTTCTTGCGCAAATGCTCTTTCCATTCAGAGATGTCCACCCCCGTGTACACGAGGCCCTTGAGCATCCCCACGTCGTTCGTCGTCCAGATTTCCCGGGTTTTCCCCAGGATAATGGCGCCGGTCAGCCTCCCGCCATGGAACAATAGCTTTCTGTAGGCGGGACGCTCAGCCCGTACAGCTTCAAATACTTCGGCGTCGGCATCATCCCAGGCGCCGAAACTGGCGATCTCCATATCGAGAACGTCCACAATGTTCATGAGCAGACTGCCCTTGTACGCAACCTCCTGGCCTGCCATGTTGGCCGCCGCCACGCGGCCGTGCTGCATCGCGGTGGGTTCGATGGCGTGTACGACTCTATCACCCGTGACAGCGTCGGGGCCTTCCGCGATATCTCCCGCCGCGTAGATGTTCGCCACATTCGTGCGGCAATGCTCGTCCACAAGAATTCCCTGGTTTGTCTCGAGACCGCTGTCCGTTACCCAATCGATGTTGGGCTTTATACCCGTGGCCATGATAACCAGGTCGACCTCCAGATCGGGGCCTTCCTTGAATTTGAGTAGTTTCGATTCTCCTTTGTCCTCTATGGAGGTCACTTGCGTCGAGGTTCTCACTTCCACGCCTCGTTCGTTCAGCCAACTTTGAACGAGCCCGGCGCCCGTATCGTCTATCATGCGCGGCAGGATGCGCGATTCGAGTTCCACGACGGTGAGCTTCACTCCCTGATTCACCAGGGCGTTCAGAATCGTGAAGGCGATGAACCCCGCTCCGATCATCGCCACGCGGGCGCCATCGCCCACGCCGGACGCAACGGCGCGCGCCTGAGGAAACGTCCAGAAGCTGTGCACGTTCTTCCCGTCCGCGCCGGGTACGGGCGCTTTCACGGGAGAAGACCCCGTGGCGATCAAGAGATTATCGTATTCAACCTCGTCGCCTCCCTCGAGGATGAGCTTGTTGGCGGACGCGTCGATTCTCTCGGCACGCGCACCAAGCCTCGCATCCACATTCAGCGCGGCGAGCTTGGGAGGAGAGGCAATGTAGACGTGAGATTCCGCGATATCTCTCGCAAGATAATAGGGCAACACCATCCGTGAATACGGCGTCTCATCCGCGACGAGAATAATCTCGGAATCGCCTTTGTCCAATTCTCTAAGCGTGGTGATGGCGTTCCAACCGGCTGTTCCGCCGCCTACGATGACATGTCTGGCCATAATCAGAGCACCCCCGCAAGCGGTCCGGCGGGCGATTTCGCCCGCTCCGCGGCAAAGGGCCCGACCCAGTCGGTCTTATCGGCCTCTTCGTAAACGATGGCGTCGGTCGGACAAACGGACGCGCATGCGGGGTTTCCGCCGCACAGGTCGCACTTGAACGCCTTGTGGGTGTCGATGTCGTAGAACATCGTTCCGTAGGGACACGCGATGGTGCAGAGCTTACAGCCCACGCAAATGTCGTCCGCGACATCCTTCGCCCCGGCAGGCGAGATGCCGATCGCCTCGACCGGACACGCCGTCAGGCACCATGCCTCGTCGCACTGCGGACAGGTATAGGGCGCATAGCTCGTATGGCCCTCGAACGCAGAGACGCGAATCACCGCCTTCGAAGGCTGGAACGTCCCCGTCTGCTCGTAAGAACATGCGAGTTCGCACCGCATGCAGCCCGTACATTTCTCGGGAATGATCTTGAGTATTTTCATCGCACCCCCACGATTTGATGAAAGGGCTTCCCGTATCGCATCTCACGCGTAACGACACGAAAAACACATCTTTGGAAGAATGAAGACGCGCTCATTCTCGCAGAGACGGACAACTCGGGTCAAACCAAAATCCCGATTTTCACTCGCGCGGAGCGTCAGCCACCCGAAGTTACCAGAACGGCTCCCGCTACGACGATCAGCGTGCCGACCACCAGGCGCTTTGTGATGACTTCCAGGTCGCGCAGCAGTACCACCGACAACAAAAGAACGAAAATCGGCGTCATGCGAACGAGCGGGGAAATCACCGCAAGCTGCCCGTCGCGCAGCGAGGTCCAGAACAGCACAGCGGAGAAGAGCCCGAACACGCCTGCCGGAACGCATGCCGCCGCAACCCGCATGCTCCACTGAAACTTCTGATCCTGCGAGGCGAAGCGCGAGGAAGCCAACAAACCCACGTTGGCTATCAGTGTGGCCACCAGAATGCCCAGCCATGGCGCGTTCATGGCGGCCAGCCCCGCTTTCCGAAGATACGGTGTAACGCTGAAAGCCGCCATTGCGATGAAAGCGAAGGTGTAACGCTTCAGCGAATACTCTCCCGAAATCCGCTCGCCGGTGAGCCAGATCATCCCGATGACGATAAGCAGGATTCCCAGCCAGACGCCGACGTCCGGGCGTTCGCCCAGAATTACAACGCCCATCAGCGCCGAACCGATGGGAGTCGCTGCCACGAGCACGTTCGTTCTGCTCACCCCGACGTTCTTACTCGAGCGAAGAGCACAGTAACGCGCTACGAGATTCCCCACCAAGCCAGTAAAAAGATACAAGATGAGAGCCGCCACCCAATCGCCTTCATAGATATCGAAAGATGGTGAGAAAACGACGGCAAGGACCGCCATCCACCCGTTCACCCAAAAGATGATCGTGAGCGCCGAGGCGCGTTCGAGCAATCTGCGAACGAGAATTTGGTTGCAGGCGAACAAGAAGGCGCCCAACAAAGCACGCAACTCCGGCGGTGCGTCAACGACAAAATTCAGCATGTCACAATCCCAACTAGAAAAGCGCTCGGGAGGAAGAAGACTCTGTGAGGACGAATATATCCATCACCTTAGCGCGTGAATTGATTGATCTATACTGTGCCATCCCACACCTATCATAAAAAAATGGCGAATCGATGCAGGGTGCAATAGCGCCTACCTGCCCAATACGATCAGCACAGCGCCCTCCACGGCAAGCAGCCCGCCTGCGATCACGCGCAAATTGATGCGTTCCAGCCTTTGATAAAAAAACCAGGAAAACAAGATTAAAAATAAAATGGAGAGCCGGTTAATCGGGATCACCTCTATGAGCTTTCCGTTTTTTATGGAGAGCCAAAAGCAGTACGCCGAAATAATGTTGAAAAGCCCTCCGATGAGAACCAGCCATAGGCTTTTTCTATTCCAGGTTTTGGGATTGAGCTCATGATTTTTGACAAACGGTATGGAACCGAGTTGGAGAAGCGCGCCCGCCAACGCCGTGGTGGCGATGCCGAAAGCGGGAGAAGGAATCGTCTGAAACGCGAGCTTTCGCAATGGCGGGGCGAAGGAGAAGAAAAAGGCCGCCAAAATCGGCAGGAGATAATATAAAAAGGGAGCGCGCTTGCCTCCCGCTCCTCTTTCCTGCACAAGGAGAATCGCACCCAAAACGATAGCGAAAGTACCCAGGGCAATTGGAAAATTGATCGTCTCGCCGAAGAGGAACATGGCCAAAAAAGCGCTCCATATAGGATGGATTTGCAAAAAAATCTGGGAGCGCGCCATTCCGATGAGCGTGGCCGAGATGAAGTTCAGGTTTCTTGACAAAAAATGAGAGCAAAGTCCCGCCAGGACGAACCAGAAAATCCCCACCAGAGGCCATTTTTCGAGACCGGCGCCCAGCACGTATATGGTCGAAGCGTAAGTTACCAGCGTTAAATTGGTCACAAAAGTGATCGCCTTCGGTCCTATCCACTGAAGGGCGCCTCGATAAATTGTTTGTGTGGCTGCCAAAAAGACAGCGGACAGGAAAGACAAAAAAATAGGGGGGAGCGATTCGATCAAGGTCCATCCAAGGGACAGAGAAATGAAACGAAGCGATTGCCTCGCATTATGACACGAGTAGCCGGCATCCGTAATCCGAGTCCCGCGCGAAACAAGGCGCCGCATGATATATTCCCGGCTCCCGACTCCATTCGAGGATACAGAAAATGACGCAGAACTCACCGAAGCCCGCCACGGAAACTTTTCTCGAATATGCCCTGTTGCCCGAAATGTACGCGCGTGAAGTAGAAGGCCTCACAGAGGAGCAAATCGATCTGAAACAACCCGAAAAAAGTTGGGGACTATGGTCGATTCGCGAGCAGGTCAGCCACATTGGTTACGTGAATTACAGGTGGTTTTTGCAGGTCTGGGGGAAATCCCTGTTTGGAGAGGATTTGCCGAGGCCGAAATCCCTATACGACACGGGCGGCGCAGATCGTCTCCTTGATCCCGAACGATTTCATGAGATGGGCGATTTGCTCGCCGCTTATGAAGACGGCTGCCATTTGGCGCAGGACATTCTGAAAAATGAAACCAGTGAATCCCTGCGGGAAAAAACCAAAGAAAGGGAAGTTCCTCAAAACTACGAATGGCCTTCAGGCGATAAGTATATCGACTGGCTGGAAAACGTGGTCCTCAAAATCCACCCCGACGGCTTCTGGCGAGACGAGAAGAAAGACAACGTTTTTCACTACAACCTGGAGTGGACATTTCGCCATGTCCTCTGGGAAGGGTATGCCCATCTCAAAACCATCCAGGCGCACAAGCAAGCGCAGGGATTCGAAGCAAAGATAATGCTGGATGAGGGCGTAGGCTACCTCGCCGCGCTCACCTGGGAGTGAGCATTCGTTGCACCAGCCCCTCGGGCGCATCGTCGACCGAGAATAGATTTAAACTTTTCTGCGTGATGAAACCCTCCTCGCGCGTATGGCGTAAAAACCCCAGCAAAGGATCATAATAGCCGCGCACGTTGAGCAGGCCGACGGGCTTTTCGTGATACCCGAGCTGAAGCCAGGTGATCATCTCCATGGTTTCCTCCAGCGTGCCGAGCCCTCCCGGCAGCGTGATGAAGCCATCGGCCAATTCCGCCATCAACGCTTTTCTCTCGTGCATCGTACGCACGACGCGAAGTTCGGTGATCCCCTCATGGGCGACTTCCATGTCCATCAACTTATCGGGAATCACGCCGATAATCTCTCCTCCGCTTTCGAGCACGGCGTCGGCCAGAACGCCCATGAGTCCGATACCCCCCGCGCCATACACCACGCCGATTCCGCGCTTGCACAAAGCATGTCCCAAGACTCGCGCCGCCTCCCGATACTCGGGCCGAACCCCTTTTGACGAACCGGCGAAAACACATATCCGTTTCAAGGAAATTTCCTCCCTGCCAGGACGGCGCCCAGGCAGGGGGTCGACATCCTCTGGCTTTTACATTTCATAGTCACACTCTCCTTCCGTTGGCATTACTTATCTTACTACCGCTACACTCACCTTCGCCATGAATATTCTCATCTGGAACATCATGCACGGCGGCGGACGCCGGGCGGTTAAAATCATAGAGCGCATCGACCGGGGACATCCTGACCTGCTCATCTTGATGGAATTTCGCGGCACTCCGCCCAGCCGGGAGATCGCCTCCCGCATCGAGGAACTGGGGCTGCCCCACCAACTGAGCACGAGGTCCGAAAGCCAACCGGCTAAAAACGCCCTGCTACTCGCCTCGCGCTGGCCGCTCAAGCGCATTCACTGGAAGAGGCCGCCCGAGCCCAAAGAGCGCCGCCTGCTCGCACACGTTCGCGCGCCCACGCCCATCTCCATCGCCGCCGTGCACGTGCCCAACCGCATAAGCGGAATCAAATATCCCTTCCTGGATGCGCTTTGCGATTTGACTTGCCGCTGGCGCGGTGGCGGAGCCTTACTGGTAGGTGATTTCAACACCGGGCGAATCGGTGAGGATGAAAGCGTAAAATGTTTCAACCGGCGTGAAGACGATTTCATGACGTCCTTGACCAAGACGGGCTGGGCGGATGCCTACCGCAGCGTCCATGGCCAAAAACGCGCATATACCTGGCGCGCGCCCGGCGGTGGGGGGAGTTTCCGGCTGGATCATGCGTTCATCAATCGGCACGCTCATGGCAGGCTGCTCGGCGCGCGCATTGATTGGCCGCCGGGAGACCCCAGGCCGCCGAGCGATCACGCCGCATTGTGGATCACGTTGAAAGATTGAATCTGGAAGTAGTAGAAAAAGGTTGCTCTTTTAGAACGGACGGGAGAAAAACCTTGAGCAGACCCCTTGAGGGCATCAAAGTACTGGACCTGACCCGCCTCGTCTCGGGCGGAATGTACGGCATGCAACTGGCCGACGCCGGCGCCGATGTCGTCAAGGTCGAAGTCCCAGGACGCGGGGATACACTGCGCGCATGGAACCCGTACTGGTGGAAGATCTATGGCCGGGGAAAGAGATCCATCACTGTAGACCTCACCAAGCAACGAGGGCAGGAGCTCATCCGGAAGCTGGCGGCCGAGGCGGACGTTCTCGCCGAGAATTTTTTCGTCGGCAAACTAGAAAGCTGGGGGCTCGGGCCGGACGATCTGTGGAAGGTGAACCCGAGACTCATCGTCGTCCGGATATCCGGATGGGGGCAGGACGGGCCTTACCGCGACAGGCCGGGCTTCGGCACCCTGGTGGAGGCGATGTCGGGCTTTGCCGATATGAACGGATTTCCCGACTCCCCTCCCCTGGCTCCTCCCCAGCCCCTGGCCGACATGACGGCCGCGCTCCAGGGCGTCGCCTCCACCATGTTCGCGCTCTACCACCGCGACGCTCTGGGGGGCGACAAGGGACAGGTCATCGACCTGGCGCTTTACGAGCCGCTCTTCACGATGCTGGGCCCACAGGCAGCCCGTTATCTCATCGAAGGCAAAAAACGCCCCCGCCTGGGCAACCGCTCCGAAAACTCGGCGCCCAGAAACATCTATCCCACGAGCGACGGAAAGTGGGTGGCGATATCCGCCTCCACCCAGCCGATGTATGAGCGACTTGCCCGCGCCCTGGAGCGCGAAGACCTCATCACCGACGAGCGGTTCAGGAACAACGAGACACGCGTCGAGTATCATGATGCGCTCGATAAAATCGTGGCCGACGCAATAGGAAAACACAGCTGCGACGAAAACATGGAGAGATTCAACACGGGCGGCGTAACGGCGAGCCCCGTCTATGACATTGAAGACATCCTCTCAGATCCCCATTTTCAGGCGAGAAACCTGGTGCGCCACGTGCCGGACTCGGATTTCGGCGCCGTGCCCATGCAGGGCGCTTTTCCGAGGATGTCAGAGACGCCCCTCGACATCGCCTGGACAGGGCCGGCCCTCGGAGAGCACACCGAAAAAATTCTCGACGAATGGCTGAGCATGTCATCCCCGGAAATCGAGCGCCTGCGAACCGAAGAAGTGCTGTAAAAGTCAGCCTCTGGAAAACAGAATCACCGACACCGCGGCGAATGCGACGCCCACCCCTTTTCGCAGCGTTAATCTTTCTTTCAAAAAAATGATGGCGAGCACACCGGTCAACACGAAACTCAACTGGGCGATGGGCGCCACGACGACCGCCTCGCCATAGGTGAAACCCACGGCGATGGCCACATAACTCGAAGAGGTGAGCACGCCGCACACGAAGGGGAGCCAGAGCGGTACGCCACCCCTGGGCAACGGGTCTTTTTGCAGGAGCACGTAGGGTACGGCCATGCAGAAGACGCCCACGCTCTGCATCGCCGTCATCATGGCGGGTTTGGCCCCCATGCCGAGTCCCAGCTTGTAGAACAACCCGATGACGCCGAACATGCACATGGCGCCAATCGCCAAGCCGACGGAACGCTTATTCCCGACGGACGCCGTCACGCCGCTGCCGCCCGCCGTCACGGCGAGAGCCGCCAAAACCAGAGCGAGACCCTTGATGAGATTGACACTCTCGCCCAGGAAAAAAATCGTAAGGGCGGCCGTAACCGCGAAATTCAGGCGGACGATCGGTACCAGCGCCACCGCTTCGCCTCGCCGCAGGGCGAGCAAAACGAATAAAAACGCGGTGAACGCCAAAATCCCGTTGATGAAGCCAAAGGCGAGGCCCGGATTCCAGAGCAACTCATCGCGATAGTAGGCCAGGCCGAATGCGTTGGGCAGATACGCCATGTTTTGCAGAAACATGAAGGGCCCGCTTCGCATATCCCATTGCTGGCCCCATTTATAGAGAAAGTCATTGACGCCGAGAAAGCACAACGACATAAGCGCGAAGATGACTTCGGGCGGCATACGCGACTCCCCGGCGCGGACGTCCCTGCCCGCCACGCATACCTCTTGGCTGATGGGGGGATGAAAGCGCCCTCGATTCAGGGAAGCTTCAAAGGGCAGGCTTCAAAACCGAAAAAATGATACGGCCCCCACCCCGGCGTGTCAACGGAATGAATGACGGCGAATAACCCCATATTCCATAATACGACCGGCTTGGCGTAACCTTTGGAGCGTAAAACATGCTATCTTGGAGTTCATAGGCCAGACAAAATCGTTACAATCCAAAATACTGAGTGTTTTTGCTGTCATCTTTCAACAAAGGAGCCGAGGGATTGGGTCGTGAATATCCTCTTCGCCCGATTGTCGGCGTAGGGGCCATCATCCTCGAAAACGAAAACGTCCTCATCGTCCGCCGGGGACAACCTCCCAAAATGGGCGCCTGGAGCATCCCAGGTGGCGGCGTCCACCTGGGAGAAGACCTCGAAGAAGCCTGTATGCGGGAGGTCAAGGAAGAAACCGGCCTGGACGTAGAAATTCTCTCTGAAGGCAGAGTATTGAACCGCGTCACCAGGGACGAATGGGGGCGCGTGCAATTTCATTACGTGCTAATCGACTTTGTGTGTCAGCCCACCGGGGGCGTGCTTGGGGCGGCGAGCGATATTTCGGAAGCCAAGTGGGTTCCGTTAAGCGAAGTATCCACCATGCGTCCGATGACGAGTGGAACGGCGGAATTCATACTGGAATCGGTCGCCGCGCTTAACCAATCGTCGCGGTGGAAATATCGAGAAATCACATGAATGACTGCACAGAAAAAAAACCACCGAATCAACAACTCGCCGCTTTGTTTTTGCGTCTCGCCGCACGTGAACTCCAAACGCCCGCCTCTCACCTGAAAAGCAGATTTCTCGCCCTGGCCGAGGAATCAGACCCCTGGAAGGCGCGTGAGGAGATTCGGGAATTATCCGAGAACATGCATCTTTTAAGCCGCCTCATCGAAACGCTTTCCGACGCCGCCGACATCGAAACGCAGCATGTAACCCTGGAGAACGCGGAAATTAATCTCGCGCATCTTTTCAGCGAGCGCATCGGCAAGCGGTTGTGGAGTTTTCCATCTTTTCGGTTTTTACCTGAACTACCGCCTCGGCTCGATATATACGGCGACAGGACGAGGCTCACTTTTCTTATTGATGATCTGCTGGACGCGTCCATCCACATTGCGCCCGAGGGCGGCATCATCCACGCATTTCTCATGAGAGAAAACGACCGTATCTTTTTGTCGACCACCAACCGCGACGCGGAAATTCCGCCTTTTTGTTTCGATTCATTCATCGACTGGATGGCGAAAGACCTTGAAAATCCGGGCGCGCTTCAGGGAATCGGAATCGGTCTCTATCGAAGCCATCTCACCGCCCTTATCCTGGGTGGGCGCCTGGATATCACGTCACCTCCCGAGGGTGGCGCATCTTTCAGAGTAGAGTTTCCCGTTCATCATACACAACAATCCGATCTTCCATAGGAATACATCTACATGACTGAGAAGAAGCGAATTTCCGAAGAAGCGCTCGTTCGTTTCGCCACGAAAATCATCATGGCCTTGGGGGCTCCCGAGGAGCGCGCCAGGGTGACGGCGGAAATCCTCACAGCGGCGGATATGCGCGGTATTTCGAGCCACGGCGTGGCGGGCGGGACGGGATTGCGCGAACTCGTCGAACGCATCCGAAAAGACGCCATTGACCCGAAAGCCATTCCGAGCGTCAAGCAAAATGAAAACTGGGCCGTCGCCACCATGGATGCCCGAGCCGGCATCGGCCCCGCGGCAGCGATGGATGCGACCCGTCTCGCAGGCGATTTGGCTGAAAAATACGGCATCGGAAAAGTGTATGTGCACAACGCGAATCATTTCGGGGCGGCGTGCGTCTATGTCGAGGCGCTCACTGAGCGGGGTCTGGCCGGACGCGCCACATGCACCTCAGGCGCCTGGATGAAGCCTTTCGGGGGAAACAGGATCCGCCTGGGCACGAACCCCATTGCCTGGGGAGCGCCCGCGGGGGATCAGGCCATCGTCATCGACGTGGCTATGACTCAGCGCGCCGTGAGTCCCGCCATTCGCGCCAGCCGCGCGGGAGAAGAGATACCGCCCGATTATTTCCTTCATGAAAACGGAGAGGTCATGTCCGGGCGCGTAGCGTATGACGAACTTATCAAAGGCTCCGTGCTTCCTTTGGGGGGAACGCAATTCGGCTATAAGGGTTCCGGTCTCGCCGTGTTGATCGATTTGGACGGCGTCATCGGCGGCGGCTCGACACAACACATTCCGACGCTGCGTGTCCAACCCGATGCCCGCATCACCCAGACGATAGAGGCCTGGAGGCTGGACGCGCTCTATCACCTAGAAGATGTGAAGAAGCGACTGGCCGAGGCGGTGCGTGACATCAAAAGCTGCGGGGGGCCGGAAATGCTGCTTCCCGGAGAGCGCGAGGCCCGGAATAAAACGGACGCGGAAAAATACGGCATCCCCTATGAAGCCAGCCAGTGGGAAGCGCTCGACATGATAGGGGGCTGGCTGGGGGTCGAGCCACCAGCAGCCATGCAGGAGTTGTGATCCGCCAGACCAACAATCTGCAGGGCATCGGTTACAGAACGGCGGTCTGAGCCGCATCCGCAAATTATCCCCTAGACGTTTTTCTCCACGCGAACGGTTCCTATCTGCCGTTCGTTCGCTGATTGCACGGTGAGGGTCCAATCCTCCAAAGATATGTGCTCCCCTTCTTTCGGGATGCGCTCGAATCGCTCCAGGAGATAGCCGGACAACGTTTCGTAGTCCCCATCGGGCACGGGCAACTTGAGCTGCTCGCGCACGTCCTCGACCTCCATGCGCGCATCGACCAAAAATTGATCCTCACCCAAATTGTGGAACAGGCGGACCTCGTCGACGTCATATTCATCGGCGATGTCGCCCACGATCTCCTCCACCAAATCCTCCATGGTCACAATGCCGGTACAGGCCCCGTATTCATCCACCACAACGGCCATTTTGTCCTTTCTGCTCATCAACTCATCAAGCAGACTATCGGCCGGCTTCGTCTCCGGCACAATATATACTCTTCGGATGAGACCATCCTTATCCTTCAGGCGTCCCGCAGCATCCGCCCCAAGTCCGAGAATGTCCTTCGCGTGAACGACGCCGACAATATGGTGCAGGTTTTCCCTATAGATCAGGATCCTTGAGTGGCCGTCGTTCTCGATAGTTGAGATTACCTCCTCCACCGTGCTCTCCTCGTCCACCGCCGAGAGATCCACGATGGGCACCAACACGTTTTCCATGTCCAAATCGCCGAACGTGAAGATGCGACCGATCATCTGGCGCTCCAGAACCTGCACGTCCCCATCGCTTTGCTCTTCCATGAGGGATTCGAGTTCCTGCCGGGTGACGAACGGAGTGCTCTCTCCGTTGCGTTTCCCCAACCCCACAACGGTACCGATGAGCATGCTGATCAGCCACACCAGAGGATACACGATCAGCCTGGCGCCCCAAACGACGCGCGCCAGCAAAGGAGCGAGCACATCGGCGCGAGCCTGGCAATATCCCTTGGGAACCACCTCGCCGAACACAACGAGCAGCGGAATCACCAGGGCGATCGAGAGCGCCTCGCCGTATGCAGGACCCACGAAATTGATGGCCGTGATGGTGGCGAGAGAAACATTCGTCACGAAACTTGCGTTATGACAGGTGAGAATCGTGCCCATGAGCCATTCGGGTTTTTCCAAAAGCTCCAGGGCGAGTGAAGCGCCCCGGTTCCCCTCCTCCGCCTTGGCCCTCAAGCGGGCGCGGTCCGCGGAAACGATGGCGATCTCCGCACCCGAGAACAAAGCTTCCGCCAGGAGAAGAATCACTCCGATGATTATGACGGTGGACAGGTCCAATTCAGGCATCCTCCCGTCTTCGCACTCGCACTTGAAGGACGCGAGAACCACTCGTCTCGGTCACCGTGAATTCCACGTTCCCCAGGCGAACCCCTTCATTCAGCGAGGGCACATGGCCCAGCAACGTGAAGACGGCACCGCCCAGCGTGTTCGCCTCCTCGTAGTCGGGAAGCTCCCAGCCGCTCACCGCCGAGAATTCGGCCAAGGGAACGCGGCCCTGGCACAGGTATGAATCCTCCCCTTCCTGTGTAATCCAGGTTTCCTCAACCTCTTCGTGTTCGTCTTTGATTTCGCCGAAAATCTGCTCAAGCAGATCCGTCATCGACACCAGTCCGAGAGTGCCGCCGAATTCATCCTGAACGATGGCGACGTGGGTACGCTCATGTCGAAACCGCCGGAACAAGCGGTCGAGCTTCATGCCGCCCGGGACTACGAGGGGGGGGCGCAGCATCTTTTTCGTCAAACGTTCCTCGGGGCCGAAGTTCTTTCGCCCCGCCTGGCGCAGAAAGTCCTTGATATACAAGATGCCCACTATCTGATCCCTGTCTCGCTGAAAAATAGGGATCCGTGAATGCGTCGTTGTACGGATGCGATCGATCATTTCGGCGACGGGCAATCCCATCTCCCAACACTCCAGATCCGTGCGGGGCACCGCCACCTCGGCCACGGTTCTGTCGTGAAAGCCGAAAACATTGTGAATGAGTTCGCGCTCGCCCTCCTGGAGTTCGCCTTCGGCATGGCCTGCGTCCACGAGATGCAGGAATTCGTCTTCCATGAGAATGCTCTGCGGATCGCGAGAGGGCGCTCCCATCAACGAGAGTACGCCGTTCGCCACCTGTAAAAAGACCCACCGCAAAGGAGAGACAATGCGTGCGAATCCGGATATGGGATACGCCAGGAGTCGAGAAAACCGCTCCGGATACCGGGCCGCCAGGGATTTGGGCGTGATCTCGCCGAAGACCATGAGCAGAGGCGTCATGAATACGGGTGCGAGCCACCTCTTTTCTGGCTCCAGGTAAGCCACCACAACGCCTGTGAACAGTGCCGAGGAGGCGATGTTCACGATTTCGTTGCCCATCAATATGGAGGTGATCAACCGACGGGGCCTGTCCAGAAGGTCGGCTATCCTCTCTCCCATGCCGCCTTCCCGGCGCATGGCGCGCACCCTGGGACGCGGGAGAGAGAAAAGCGCCGTCTCACTGGCCGAGAATCCGGCGGAGCAAAGCATGAGGAAAACGAAGGCGACAAACCGGAAGAGCAGGTCGGCATCCATCAGTCTATGCCCCCCGGCTGAAGTTGGTGAAATTGTATCCGCCCAGGAGGTTCGGGGTCGGGCGCAGGTTCTTCCGCTACCATGAGGCCGTCAATCTCCTTAAATAATCCTGAAATGCGGGGCCGATATCCTCGCGGTCCAATGCGAACTCGACCGTCGCCTCCAAAAAACCAAGTTTATCACCTGCGTCAAATCGCTTTCCCTCATACTCATAGGCGTAAAGCCGGGTATGGTCCAGAAGAGCCCGCAACCCGTCGGTGAGTTGAATCTCTCCTTTCGCATCCGGTCTCACGCTTTCGAGGGCCGAGAAAATCTCGGGCGGCAAAACGTAGCGGCCGATAATGGCGATGTCCGAGGGCGCATCTTCCGGCTCGGGTTTTTCCACCATCCCTTTTAGCGGCGTGAGGCCCGGGACGGGCGAGGGCTCGCCGGAAGGCTCGATGACGCCGTATTTTGAGAGTGCGTGTTTTTCTACCCGCAAGCCCGCGATCACGCCGCCGCCATGCGCCTCGAATACACGAACCAACTGACCGATGGCCGGCACTTCGCTCCTGATGACGTCATCGGACAATATGACGGCGAAAGGCTCATCCCCCACCGCCGGCTTCGCGCACAAGATCGCATGGCCCAGACCCAGAGGACGCTTTTGGCGGATGGAAGTAATGCGCGCTTTTCGCGATATTTCCTCCACTACGGCCAACAGTCTCTCCTCACCCCTGTCGCGCAAATAAGACTCCACCTCGAACGCGACATCGAAGTGGTCCACCATCGAAACCTTTCCGCGTCCGGTGATGAAGACGATCTCCTCGATACCGGCGTCCAGAGCTTCCTGCACGCCGATCTGGATTTGCGGAATGTCTACGATGGGAAGCATCTCTTTCGGGATCACCTTGGTGGCGGGTAAAAACCGCGTGCCGAACCCCGCCACAGGGAAAACTGCCTTGCGAACCCGGCTCATGAGAAGGTTCCCATGAAAAAAAAGATGTGTCGATGCGCGTGAATACGTGACATTTGCCTTAGATCATAGAAAAAGGAACAAACGAAGGTCAAGACCTCTCATTTCGGGCGAGCATCTGCTCGAACGCATTCTCATCGAGGATATCAACGCCCAGGGATTCCGCACTATTCAGTTTCGAACCCGGGCGCTCGCCCGCGACGAGAAAACTTGTGTTCTTGCTCACGGAGGAAATCACCCGTCCCCCGAGCGCTTCGATGGCCGCTTTCGCCTCGCTTCTCGATCTTCGCGAGAGCGTCCCTGTGAGCACGAACGAGAGTCCCGAAAACGCGGCCCCGCCGGAGCCGCTATCCTCCATTCTCCGGGGCGATTCCGGCTCCAAGCCCGCCATGAGGAGATTGTCCACCATCTGTTTGGACCTGACGTCGGAAAAAAACCGCACGATTCTCTCCGCCACCTGAGGACCCACCTCATGAACCGAGACCAGTGTTTCCAAACCCGCGCGAGACAATTCTCCGATGCTGCCGAACCTCTCGGCCAGCACTTCCGCCAGGTGTTCTCCCACGTGGCGGATGCCCAGCGAATATATGAAACGAGCCAGCGACGGTTTTTTCGCCCTCTCGAGCGCCTCGATCAAATTCTCCGCCGACTTCTCCCCCATGCGCTCCAGAGATGAGAGTTGTTCTTTCGAGAGGGCGAAAAAATCTGCAGGCTCGCTCACCAGACCTGAATCCACCAACTGGTTCACGAGTTTCTCACCAAGTCCGTCGACGTCCAACGCGCGTCTGGAAGCAAAATGCCTGAGACCCTCACGCACCACAGCGGGACAAGTCGGGTTGGGACAGCGAACCACTGCTTCTCCTTCGGGGCGTTCGGCGGGCGTCGCGCAGATCGGGCATTCCCCGGGCATGAGAACGGCCTCCGCATCGGGGGGTCGTTTTCTCTCGATGACCGCTACCACCTCGGGGATGACGTCGCCCGCACGCTGAATGAGCACATAATCTCCCTTGCGAACGTCTTTTCGCCGCATCTCGTCTTCGTTGTGAAGCGTGGCGCGCGTGACTTCCACACCGCCTACACGCACCGGCTTCATAAGCGCCACGGGGGTGATGGCACCCGTGCGCCCCACCTGAAATACGATGTCCTCGACCTGGGTGGTCTCCTGCTTCGGGGGGAACTTATATGCGATCGCCCAGCGGGGGGCTCGTGAGGTGGAACCCAGTTCGTTTTGCAATTCCATGGAATTCACCTTCAGCACAACGCCGTCCTGCTCATAGGGCGCATTCTCGCGCGCGCTCAGTAATTCCTCATAAAACCCCACCGCATCGCGCAGGTTCGCACACTTTCGCCAAACCGGACTCACGGGCAGCCCCCACTTCGGAAGGGATTCCAGCAAATGCGATTGGCTGTGAAACGATACACCCTCCACCCGTCCGACGGCGTAGAACGCCACGTCCAGAGGCCGGGTGGCGGTGATTCTCGAGTCGAGTTGACGCAGCGAACCCGCCGCCGCATTGCGCGGATTGGCGAAGGGAGGCTCGTCCTTTTCCAGGCGCTCGCGGTTCAGCTTTTCGAATCCCCGGAGATTCATGAACACCTCCCCGCGCACCGCCAGATACGCCGGAGGCTCGGGACCTCCTACGGGAGCGATGAGGCGAAGCGGGATCCCTCGCACCGTTTTGAGATTTTGCGTGATGTCTTCTCCGCTGATCCCGTTTCCCCGTGTTCCGCCGGAGTGGAGGGAGCCATTCCGGTAAATCACCTCCACTGCCAGGCCGTCGAGCTTCGGCTCGCAAGTAAAGTCGAACGTCTCGATGCTCCTGTCATAGGTTTGAAGGAGAAATCGCTTCGCGCGTTCCTCGAAGGCGAACACTTCTGCTTCCGTGACGGCGTTCTCCAGGCTTCGCATCGGCGGGTCGTGATGAAATGTCTCGAATGAATCCAGCGGGGGTGCGCCGACGCGCATCGTGGGAGAATCCGGTGAAGTGAGGACAGGATATTTCTCTTCCAACTCCTGCAATTCACGCATCATCCGGTCGTATTCCGCATCGGAAATCACCGGGGCATCGTAAGTGTAGTAGAGAGCATTGTTCGCCGAAAGTTCCCGCCATAGAAATTCCTTGCGGTTTAGAACTTCAACAGGAACGTCTTGAGCTTCAGCAGGAATCTTCGGTTCGTTCATGATATGGGCACACAGACCCTAGGCACCTAAAGCGAATCGAGGCGTTTTCGGGCGGTGGAAGCAGCGCTCGAATCCGGATATTTGGCAATCACCTGGCCAAGCAACTCCCGGGCGCTCGCGCGATCATCTATGTTCAAAAACGAGAGCGCCTCCAGAAGAAGCGCCTCCGGCGCCTTGTCCCCGTTGGCGTAATCAACCTGCACCTTGTTGAACGCCAGGATAGCGCGCTCAAAATTCTTCTCCTGATAATAGGACTGCCCTATCCAGTACTGCGCATCATCCGCCAATTCATGCGTGGGATATTCGGATATGAATCCATTCAGCAGACCACGCGCCTTTGAGAAATTTCTCTCATCGCGCAAGACGCGAATGGCCCGGGTATAGTCCTCTTCGGGATCCGGAGGCATCGGCACAGGCGCAGTCTGCGGGGGTCGATTCACGGGCTCTTCGGGAATGACGGCGATGCGCTCGCCCTCGGCAGGCAGGCCCACGGCTTGAGCGTTCCGGTTTTGCGGAAAGCCTGCGGTTGCAATCCGCCCGTCGGCGGGTGGAACGCCTACAGGAGACATCCGCGACGCCCCGCCCACCGGCGTTACGACAACCTCCACTTTTTTCTCCGCAACCACCAGGGCAGCCTTTGAGCGCAGCAGGCTTACCTCTTTTTCGAGTTTACCGATTCTCTCTTGCAGTTTCGCGATTGTTTTTCCGGCTTCCTCGATAGATTTTTCGGAATCCTTGCGCGCGCGCTCGACCTCGTCCGTGACCCCCTGAATGGCCTCGCGCGCTTCCTCGATACGCTGCTCCTGATTTCGCATCCCGCGTCTGAGGCCTTTGAGATTCTCCTCGATAGCCGCAACGTCGACCGATGGATTCTGAATCTGAGCCGGCGGCGCGGGGGGAGGCGACGATCCCGTCGGGCCCTCAATCGGGATATCCGCATCCGGGCAACCGAGCAGGACAAAAGACAGCGCCACCAACATGATAGGCTTAAGTCTGGATGCCTTGAAAGTTTTCATGAAGAAAAACTCCCCGGCGGCATTTGCCGACGGGGAGTCCTTTTCCGATGCGCAGGACAGCCTGGCGACTAATTCATTTCCGCCGGAATGCCGCCGATGATGTTGAACTTCGCTCGCCGGTTTTTGGCCCATCCCGCTTCGTTGGAGCGCGAATCGGCCGGACGCTCCTCGCCATAGCTCACCGTATCGACCCGGGATGCCTTGACGCCGAGCGAGGCGAGATAATCCTTGGAGCTCTGCGAGCGCCTGTGCCCGAGCGCGATGTTGTATTCCACCGTGCCGCGCTCGTCGCAATGTCCTTCAATCTGCACCCGAAGGCTGGGATACTCTTGCAGGAAGCGGGCCTTGGTATCCAGGATCGCGCGCATATCGGAGCGGATTTCCGATTTATCGAAATCGAAGTACACCAGATCGTTTTCAAACTTGGCCAACGAAAGCTTGAAAGCGGCGCGCTTGCGACGACGCTCCGCCTCCGTCACGTCCATTTCTTTTTTCATCACGGGTTTAGGGGCCGGCTTTTTTCTCACCATGGGAGCCGGTGGTTTGGGCGGCGGCAGTTCTTCGGTTTCCACCGTTTGTTTCACGCAACCTACGGCGAACACGAGCATCACGCCCATCAAAAAGGATTGAAAAGATTGAATACGGCCCGATAACAACATGCAGACATCCCCCTCGGAGTCTCTGGTTCGTATATGTTCAGAGCGAGAAGCGCGTAATACCACGGAGCGGAGTCTCTTCTCCCTCTTCATTCATTCACAGACATTCGCAAGCGAAGTATAAAGGGCGGATGCGCGATGAGCAAGTCAATTTCTCTCTTTTTCGAGAGATATTTCCCGTTTTTCAGTATTTTACCTCGACATGGGTGACCATGCGGGTTCCTGTCCGGGCTGAAGCCGCTTGAGCTGCGTACCGGCTGATGTCATGACGTAGACGTACTTCCTGCCGCTCCTATCGGAGGAGAAGGCGATGTGCCGGCCGTCCGGGGACCAGGTGGGCGACTCGTTTCGCCCCTGACTGCCCGTCAGGCGGCGCACATCTCTGCCGTCGGGGGTCATGGTGACGATGTCGATTTCCTTGCCCCGTTTGATTCGGCTCGTCAGGGCGATTCTGTCCCCCCGGGGACTCCACTCGGGTTCGGTATTGTATTTTCTCGTGTATTTTCCTTTGTACGTGATGCGCCTCGGGTTGGAGCCGTCCGCGTTCATGACGTAAATATGGGGATTCCCCGACCGGCTCGACGTGAAGGCGATTTTCTTGCCGTCCGGCGAGAACGTGGGAGATACGTCGATGCCGTAGTTCCGCGTGAGCCTCCTTTTTACGCGAGTGCGCAGGTCGTAGCGGAAAATCTCGTAGTTTCGCCCCACGAACTCGGCGAAAGCGAAGTAGCGCGAATCCGGAGAAAAAGCGCCTCCGACGGCCTGCGCGCGAGAAGAACTCACCTTGAACTCGCGCGCTCCGTTCGTGGGCAGCAAAAATACGCCGGGTGGTTTGGACTTGAACGAAGAATACGCCATCCATCTCCCGTCCGGCGACCACGCGGGCGCGTTGTTTCCCATGCCGTTGCGCGTCACGCGCCTGAGCTGGGCGCCATCCCAGTCCATGATGTAGATCTTCCCGCGATCCTTGAGCGAACGCCTCGAGACGAACGCGATCTGGGTGTCGAACACCCCCTTCTCGCCCGTGAAGCGTTCGATCACCGCGTTGGCGAACCGGTGGGCCATCAATCGCCAGCCGCTCTTGGAATACCGATACCGCTTGCCGAGCTCCTGGGCGGAGCGGTGGGTATCGTAGAGGTAGACTTCCGCCGTGATGGTATTTCCCGAAATGGTGTAGCCGCCCTTGATGAGGGCCTCCACCTTGACCACCTTGCTCCAGTCGGAGAAGCGCTGCTCGTCCTTTCGAATCCCGGCGCGCAGGGGATTCTCGAGATAGCCCTTGCGGTCGGGGATGAAGAACAAGCCGCTGCGCCTGAGGTCTGATTCGATGACTTTCGCGATCTTCAGGCCCAGCGGGTCGCGCTCCGTATCAAGTGGGCGGAACTCAGGGACAGCCAATCGTATCTTTCTGGCCGCCGGGGAATAGATGTCGATGAACACGCGCGCGGCGTCCGAAGCTTGCGGCCATGTGATCAATATGATGAAGAGCAAAATCGCCCGACGAAGCATCCGTCCCTCCCGCAGGTGTGTTCTGGATTGAATTTTTTCTTGCATCAACGGCAAAAATCCTTTCCGCAGAATCGAAAGCCGAGTAAAAGCCAGTTTTCCTTAATCGTGTCGGGCGGCTTGGGCAGGGAGGGCTTGGCGGCCCGCTCCACGGCGCGCAACGCCGCCTGGTCGTAAACATGGCTCCCGCTGTAGCGCACGATCCGCAAATTACGGTAATTCCCTTGCCGGTCCACGTCTATCGTGACGTCGGTCTTGAGTTTGCCCAGGTCCGTGATATTTGGCGGCACTATCCAGAGACCCCGGATGCGTTCCGCCAGAAGTCCATAATACCGCTCCGTATCCGTTCGAGCGACGCCGCCGCTGCCTCCCGCGCGACTGCCGCCGCCCTGGCCGTCGCCTCCCCCTTCTCCGGCGTATCCCTTCGAAGGCGTCCGTCTCCTGGGAGCTACGTCCGCTTTCGCCAGACGATCATCGCTCTTCCAGTCATCGCGGGGGCGTTTTTTCGTTTTAACCGGCGTGTTTTTTTCGTTTTGCTTGAATCGATTGCGCCAGCGCCTGGCCCGCGCACGGCGATCGCGTATTCGTTTGAGGCGCGCCTCGCGCACAGGGTCGCGTTTTTTTTTCTTCCGCGCAACCTTTTTGTTCTTCTTCTCCTTGCCTGTCTTGATGCGCCGAACTTCCTTGGGAGGTTTTTTCTTCCGGACGACCTTTTTCTTCTTCACTTTGGCGGGCGCGGGTTTTTTCTTGGGCGCCGCTACCTTTCTCGTTCCCTCGTCCGGCCCTTTTCGGGGGACGGGCGCTTCCATATCTTCCGGCCGATCGCCGGATTTGCCCCGCGCCGAACCGCCCGGAATTTCATCCGCTCCCACCAGGCTGACGGCCGTTCCACCTCCGAAATGCCGATACTTCGGCTGAGAGGGCGCCAGGCTCACCCAGACGAAGAGTGAGACGTGCAAAACAACGGAAGCCGCCAGCGCCCTGAGAAAGCGGCTATCGCGAAGCAGGCCGCCGTTTTTTCCGGCCGCGTTCCGAGGATTTCCGCCCGCGCGGACCGGGTTCGCTCCTGATGAATCGGGATCTTGCGAGAATTCGGGTTTGTTATTCATGAGACTACTGACTTCTCAACGTCTGCGCCGCCCGCCCCGAGAGGATTCCAGGGGGTCGGTCACCATGTTGAGGCGGCTAATGCCCGCCGCGCGAATGATGGACATGACCTCTACCACTTCGCCGTAAGGAACCGCGCGATCCGCCCGGAGAAAGATCTCCTTGCGCTTCCTGTCCTTGAAGAGCACCGTGAGCTTCTCCTTGAGTTCGGAGGCGGCCAGTGGGTTATCATTTATATACATGTCTCGTTTTTTGTCCAACGTGATGACGACGGCGTCCTCGGCCACGTTCGCCTTCGCCGCCTGCACCTGCGGCAAATCCACGCCCACGGCCTGGTTCTGCGTCTCAAGCAGGGGCGCCGTGACCATGAAGATCACCAGCAACACCAGCATCACGTCCACGAGCGGGGTAACGTTGATGTCCGAGATGCTCGAACCGCGGTTCAGCTTAACGGCCACGGGTGCCTCCGCTCGTCACAAACGCATGAAATGGCGGTCGACCAGGTTGAGGAAGTCCGCCGTGAAGTTTTCGATTTCATCCGCGATCACCTTCACGCGGCCCTGGTAGTGATTATAGGCGATCACGGCAGGGATGGCCGCCAGCAGCCCGAGCGCCGTGGCGATGAGCGCCTCGCTGATGCCCGGCGCGACGACGGCGAGCCCGGCGGAACCCCTCGCGCCGATCTCGCGGAACGAATTCATGATGCCCCACACCGTGCCGAACAGGCCGATGAAAGGCGTGGCGCTCGCCGTGGTGGCCAGAAAGGTCAGCATGCGCTCGAGCCTTCCCACCTGTTCGTTCGCTGCGCGCCTCAGCGCGCGCTCGACGCTCTCCACTCCCGTCATTTCCGAGGTGAGTACACCCGCATCCGCCTCCCCGTCGCGGGCGCGCGTTTTCAGCAACTGCTCGGCTTCCTGATAACCCGCCGCGAACACCTCGCCCACCGGGCTGCCCTCGTGCTCGGTGAGTTCCTCATACAGCCTGTCGAGTCGCTTGGATCGCCAGAACGCATCGACGAACATCGCCGAGCGACGCCTCGCTCCCCGAAGCTCCCAGAACTTCCAGATGATGATGGCCCACGAAGAGAGCGAGAAGAAAACAAGCACCAGCAATACGAAAAACACCATGCCGCCCGATTGGGTGGCGAGGGTGATGATGTCCATTTCTTCTTGAAGCGGTGCGAGCGGCGCGGATTCGCCGGCAGGCAAGGCGGCCACGGCCAAAATCGGGAACAAGTCTGTTCTCCTTCCGGGCGGAGCGTGCAGTATCGCCCTTTCCCCGGTTTCCGTCAAACCAAAAGGGCCGAGGCAAATCGTTGACATCTCCTCGAAAGGGCGGTGATAATGAACCTCCCGCCCGCCCCTGGAGGGGTAGCCCGCAGTGGATATTCACGAGGCGAAAACCGCCGTATCGAAGCTGATCGACGATCAGGCGGACGCGCTTTGGGCGCTTTCCCTCGCGATTCACGCCGACCCGGAGTTGAGTCTCGAAGAACACCGCGCCGCCAATCGCCTATGCGTCTATCTCGAGGAAAACGGATTTTCCCTCATCCGGGGCGTAGCGAACCTGCCCACCGCGTTTCGCGCAGACAGGCCCGCCGCAGACGAGGAAAAACCATCGGTATCGTTTCTTTCGGAATACGACGCGCTGCCCGGCCTCGGGCACGCCTGCGCCCACAACGTCATCGGGGTCGCCGGCGCGGCCGCCGGCGTTGCGCTCAAAGAAACGCTCGGACCCGAATACGGAGGCGTCACCGTTTTCGGCACGCCCGGAGAAGAGGGTGGCGGCGGCAAGGTGCTGATGGCGCAAACCGGCATGTTCCGGGAAGTGGACGCCGCCATGATGATGCACCCATCGGACGAGACCAGGGCAGATATCAATCTTCTCGCCCTTTCCGAGCTTCGCTTTCATTTCAAGGGACGCGCCTCTCACGCCTCCGCAGCGCCCGAGCAGGGCGTCAACGCGCTCGACGCCCTCATCGCCACGTTTGGCGCTGTCTCCCTGCTTCGGCAGCAACTGCACCGGACAGATCGCGTACACGGCGTCATCACCGAAGGCGGAGAGGCGCCCAACATCATCCCCGATAAAGCCTCCGCATGGTTTTTCGTGAGAAGCGAAACGATGGAGGGGCTCGACGCGTTGGTCCCGCGGGTCATCGCCTGCGCAGAGGGTGCGGCCCTGGCCACGGGGGCGGAACTGGAAACTGAGAAAAACCCCATCACCTACGCCCCCATGCGGGTCAACCCTCCTCTTGCGGCGTTGTTCCTGAAAAACCTGAACCTTCTCGGCGTTCACGAACCAGACGCCCCGCCGCCCCTGCGGATGGGATCCTCCGACGTGGGTAACGTGAGCCAGCATACGCCCACCATTCATCCGCAAATCCAGATGGTTCCGCCGGGGGTCTCTGCGCATACGCCTGAGTTCGCCGAAGCATCGGCGGGAGAAGAGGGCAGGCGCGTCCTGCTCACCGGCGCCAAGGCGCTTGCGATGACGGGCGTCGATTTTCTTCTTGATGAAGAAGCGCGCCGGAGCGTTCAATCTGAATTCGAGAGTCGGGAGGCATAAAAATCAAAAAACGGAAAACCGACATGAAACCACGAACCTGCGCCATCGCCTTACTCGGAATTTTTCTTCTCCCGGCAATCGCTTCTCCGGCGCCCAAGGAACGCCGCACGCGCGCGGCAAAGCCCGTGGTCCAAAACCAGACTGCACAACCAGCTCTGCCCGCCCGAATCGAAAAACTCCTGGCGAAGGAGCGCTACGAGGAACTCATCCGCATCCTGCGCCGGAGTAAAACCGACATGGGCGGCAGGCGCGCTTTTCTGCTCGGCCACGCCCACTTGAAGCTCAAGCAATATCGCCCGGCGGTCAAAGCGTTTCAAAACGCGCTCGGGCAAATTCCCTCGCTCGAGAACTACTCTCTCCTGTTTCTGGCGAAAGCCGCACTCGGAGCGAAAAAAAACGCCATCGCCCGGCGCGCGCTCGAGAAACTGGTGAAAAAAGGAAAGAAAGCTCCCGAGCCTCCTTTCGTCTACGAGGAGTTGATACGCATACACCGGGAGGAAAAACGACCCCTGAGCGCGGCGAAGATCGCAAAGCGCTACCTGCTCCTGTTCCCGAAAAGCTACCAGGCGCCCGATTTTCTGCTCAGGCGCGCCAAGGCGCTCCGGGCCGCGCGGCGAAACAGGCAGGCCGCGCTCGCCTTTCGGGCGTTGTGGCGGCGGCACCCCGAACATCCCGGCGCGCGAAGGGCACTACGACACTCGCTGAGAATCGGCGCCGCACTCTCTCCGCCTCTTAAAAAACCGGGGGCCAAGGCCCACTACGAACGCGCCCG
The DNA here is from genome assembly GCA_002238965.1 of Nitrospinae bacterium bin107. Classification (GTDB taxonomy): domain Bacteria; phylum UBA8248; class UBA8248; order UBA8248; family UBA8248; genus Bin107. The sequence continues at coordinate 139,554 of MPNJ01000006.1, forward strand.
GCTCCTGCGTAAACGCTATCACTTCGAGAAGTCTTTGAGAGGGCTTCGGGACCTGAAGCGCCTGTTTCCCAGGGCGCCCTACCACGAGGGCATCGTCTTCAACGAAGCGCTCGCACTCTTCTCCCTGCGCCAGACGAAACAGGCGGACCCCGCCCTCAGGCACGCCATCAGGCATTTCCCCGCAGGCAGCGCCCAGCGGGCGGAGGCGCGGTATTTCCTGGCCAGAAACCATCTGCGAAAAGGGATTCAACCCGCCTTCGAAAAGCAGGCGCATCGCCTGCTCAAGGAGAAGAAAAAAGGAAAATGGGCGGCGAAGACGCGCTACCTCCTCGCCCGCGTTTATGAAGACGACCGAAATTTCAAAAAGTCCGCACGCTATTACCAGAATGTAATTTCCAAACACCCGCGCTCCCCGCTGGCGCCCAAGGCGCTGTTCCAACTCGCCTGGCTCCGCTTTCAGTCGAAAGACTACCGCCGGGCGCACAAAGAATTCTCGAAGATGAAAACCACCTATCCCGAACACTGGCTGGTATCCTCCGCCACCTACTGGGCCGGCGTTTCCGCAGAAAAAACAGGCGACAGAAAGAGCGCCCTCGCCCAGTACCGCGCCTGCGCCCGGGGACACCGCCACCGCTATTACGGACAACTCGCCCTGCGGGCCATCGATCGTCTCGCGCGCGGGGGAGACCCGGTCGCGACGAAACCGCCCCCATTGAGAGAGGCCGGCTACCGCAAGTGGCAGCGGCCACCGCCGAAAAGCGCTCCGGTTCGAGAGGCGGCCGCGCTGCTCTCCTCCATGGGTTTTCATGAACTCGCCGCCAAGGAGTACCGCCGCCTCGGCTCATCGCCATATTCGCGCTACCACGCGGCGCGCGCCTTCACGGTGGCGGGCCAGAGCCACCGCGCCATATACCTGATCAACAAATCGTTCTGGGATGCGGTGCGCGCGGGCGGAAGCGACCTGCCGAGAAAGTTCTGGGAAATCGTCTACCCCCTCGCCGTCAAACGCAAAGAGCCCGGAGGGGCGAACCCCTATCTGGTGAACGCCGTCATCAGGGCGGAGAGCTCCTTCGACCCCCGCGCGTTCTCCCCCGCAGGCGCGATGGGACTGATGCAGCTCATGCCGGCGACCGGACGCAGGCTCGCGAGAAAGCACAAAATCCGCATCAAGTCGGTGGACGAACTATTCGACCCGAAGATCAACACCCGCCTGGGCGCGAGGCATTTAGGCGCGCTCATTCGCGAGTTCGGCGGCGCGCTCGTTCCCGCGATCGCGAGCTACAACGCGGGCCGCATACCCGTCAAAAGATGGTGGAAGGCCGGACGCAACAAACCCATCGAAATCTTCATCGAGGAAATTCCCTACCAGGAAACGAAAAACTACGTCAAAAGAGTTCTGGGCTATTACCACGAATATAAAAGAATCTATGGCGAGGCGAATCGCTCGAAACGGGGGGGAACACCTCCCTCATGAACAAACCGCGCTCTCTTCTGGCCATCGGCCTCATGTCGGGAACCTCCGCCGATGGCGTGGACGCCGCCCTGGTGCGGATTCTCCCGGGCGAGCGGGCGCAAGTCGAAACTCTGGGCTTTCACACAACTCCTTATCCAAAGGACCTAAGGAAACGGCTGCTGCTCGCCGCAGGCGAGGAGGGCGCCCGGACGGACGAGATATGCGCTCTGCACCGGGAGGTGGGCGAAGCATTCGCCAAAGCCGCGCTCGAGGTGGCGTCACGCTCCGACACCCCGCTTGAAAAAATCGACTTCATAGGCAGCCACGGCCAGACGGTGCGCCATCTGCCGGAAGGCATGGAGGGAACGCACGGGCCGCTGCTCCCCTCCACCTTCCAGATTGGTGACCCCGCCTTCATCGCCCAGCGCACGGGAATCACCTGCGTCAGCGATTTCAGATCGCGCGACGTGGCCGCGGGCGGCGCGGGCGCTCCCCTGACCCCCTGGGCGCACCGGATTCTCTTCAGCCGGGAGAACGCCGCCTCCGCTTTCCTGAACCTGGGCGGCATATCGAACATCACATATCTCCCTCCCGCAGGAGAGGAAGGTGTCTTCGGTTTCGATTGCGGACCGGCGAACATGACTCTCGACGCGCTCGCACGGCGAATCACGAACGGGGAGAAAACCCACGACACGGGCGGCGACCTGGCGGCGGCGGGCCGCGTATGCCCCGAAACCCTGGCCGAGCTCCGCCGGCACCCATACCTCAAACGAAAGCCACCCAAAAGCACGGGCAGGGAGATGTTCGGCGATACGTTCGTCAACGAAACCACCGAGCGCATGGCTGCGCGCGGAAGCGAGTTGAAAGACGCCATCGCCACGCTCACCGCCTTTTCCGCTTCGTGCGTTGCGGATGCGATTCGGGATTTCATACCAACCGACCCTCCACTCGCCGAGGTGGTGGTCGGCGGCGGCGGGGTCCACAACTACACCCTGATGCGCCGCCTGCGCGAAGCCCTGGGAAATCAAACCCTCGTCAAGAGCGACGCGCGGGGCGTCTCGCCCGATGCCGTCGAGGCAGTCTGTTTCGCCTTGCTGGCGCGGGGCACTCTCACCGGAGGGGCGAACAACCTGCCGAGCGTCACAGGAGCCAGAGAAGCCGTATGCCTCGGGAATATCACGCAGGGGCGGAATTTTGCTTCCCTGATGAGGCGTTTCCTAATTTCCATGTGAGGATGCTCATACTCAAACGAATCAAGATGCGGCATCATGCTCTGTCGACTTTCAACCATCAGGAGATAAAACGTGGATGCGGCCATCGAGGCGCAAGCCGTCTCACTCACCAAGGATTTAATCGCGATTCCCAGCGAGAACCCCACGGGCGATGAATTCGCCATGGCGGACCGGATGGAGGCGTATTTCCGGAGCATCGGGCTCGAGGTAATGCGCGAGCGCGTCTCCGAGAGACGCGAGAACGTAACGGCGGAGATCACAGGCTCGGGAGACGGCCCCGCCCTCGTTTTTCTCAATCACATGGATACCGTGCCCGTGGGCGAGGGCTGGTCGCGCGAGCCGTTTCTCGCGACCGAGGAGGAAGGGAAGATATGGGGGAGGGGAAGCTGCGACATGAAGGGCGGCATCGCGGCGAGTCTCGCGGCGATGGAGAACCTCAAGCGGCGAATCGACGGCGGGGCGACGGCGAAGGGCACCGTTCGCTGCTGCATGGTGGTGGATGAGGAAAGCGGCTGCATGACAGGCACCGAAGCGGCTATCGCGAGCGGATACATCGGCGCGGACGACATCGTGATTTCCTGCGAGCCGACCGAACTCGCCCTGATAACGGCGCAAAAAGGCGCCATGTGGTTCGAGCTCATCTTCGGTGGAAAGAGCGCCCACGCCGCGGCACCCCACATGGGAGCGGACGCGATTCACGCCGCATCCCACGCCGTGGTGGCCCTACAGGAAGCGGTGGCGCAACTGCCCTACGAAGACCCCCTGCTGGGGCGATGCACCATGGTCACGAGCATGATCGACGGGGGCCACAAGACCAACGTGGTGTCGGAGAGATGCGCGATGCAGATCGACTCACGCTTCGTCCCGCCCCTGCGGACGTCAGACATCCAGCAAATCATTCACGAGAAAGCCGCCGAGGCCTGCGAACGGGTGAGCGGGGTCGAATTCTCCCTGCGCGCCACCATAGCGGACCGACCACCCGTGACGGCGGACACCGACAGCCCCGGCGCCAAACTCATTTTCGAGACTTTGGGAGAAATCCTGGGCGCCGAACCCGAGCCCGCGGGGGTGAGTTATTACTCGGACGCCGGCATGGCCGCGGCCCAAACCGGGAGCCGAAACTGCTTTCTTCTGGGGCCTGGAAACATCGAACAAGCCCACACGCCCGATGAATTCATCGAAGTCGATTCGCTGAAAAATGCAGCCCGCGTCTACGGCAGACTGCTCGAAAAATTCGTGCTGGACGAAAACTCACCATAACCATCACCATCACTCAACAGCGTGCTTTTCCAGCGCCCGGAGCAATTCCATGATGCTGTCGAGCGCTTCCGCTGCGCCGAGGTCGAGAAAGATGCGGCGCGCTTCGGTCAGGCATTCGCGTGAGGCCTCCCATTCGCGTCCCTCGAAATGCACCCGGCCCAGGCTCCCGAGCGCTACGCCCTGAGCGAGTACGCTCCCTTGTTCGCGGTTTATCTCCAGGGCCGCCTCATACGATTCACGCGCTTCGGGCAAATCGCCCCGCGCGTAGTGAATGTTCCCCATCCCGCTCAGGTTCGCCGCCTCGGCTTTTCTGTTCTCGAGTCCGCGATTCAGGCGCAAGGCGTTCTCGTAATACCGAAGCGCGCGCGTGAATTGCTCCTGCGCGGCAAAGCTCACCCCCATCTGAGAGTACACCAGGGCTTCGCCCGCCTTGTCCCCGATTTTCTGACAGAGATTCAGCGCTCCGTCCAGGCTTACCTGCGCCGCTTCGTACTCGCCCGTCTCCGTCAAGACGGAGGCCAGCGCGGTGTGCGCCCGCGCCTCGCTGCGCCTGTCCCCCGACCTGTGGAACAGATGCGCCGCCTCGGAAAGATGTTCTCTGGCTTTTTCCTTATCCCCCAGACGGCGGAACAACCGACCGACCCGCATGCGTAAGGTGGATAATTGCTCCAGCGCTCCCTGCGGCCCGATATAGTCGATCGTCTTCTCGTAGGATTCCGCCGCCTTCTGGTCATCGCCCTTTCGCTGATAGAAATACCCCATGTTCCTGGAGATCACCGCCTGCACCGGTACATCCCGACCCGCTTCCCGGAATGCCTCGCGCGAATAGGAAATCGCAGGCTCCACTTTTTCCCGCAGATAGGAAGCCACGGCCAGCGCGTTGAGAACGGGCGCGAGTCGACTCGCGCGCCGCAAGGATTCCTTGAGGTGTTCCGTCGCATCCTGATTGCGCCCCAGGATCATCTCGAGAATGGCCAGACGCAGATATTCCTCGGAAGCCGGCGTCTGCCGGGTTCTCTCGCGTTGACCGAGATCGATGCCGGCGGCATTCACAACGCCCGGGGTCCAGGCAGGAAGCTTATGCTCCAAGTCTTCCGCCAAGAGCAAATCTCCCGGACAAAAATCCGCTACGAGTTCGCGTATCAATTCAGAGGGTGTGTTGGCCGGAGTCTCGTGCGAGGCGGCCAGCGGCGCCGCTTCGCCGGGAACGAGTTCCTCCACATCATCGTCGAGTGGAAAATCAATCTCCCCGGTGTCTTCCGCCACCCCGGGTTCTTCCTGCAAGGCTGCGCTTTGTGAAAAGTCTTCATCCTCGGCGCGTTCACGCTGAATGAGGGAAATGACATCTTCCTCGGCAACGGGCGCCGGTGCGGATTCCTCTTCCGGCTCCGGTGGCGAAGACATCTCTTCGGGTTCAAGAACTTGTGAATCGGGAGGAGCTTCATCGGGTTCAGCTTCCGCGAAAACCGGCTCCTCAGGCTGCGTCCGCGGCGGCTCGTCAACATGCTCTTCGAATTGTGGTTCCGGCCTCGATTCCCGAGCGGCTTCCACGGCCTCGTCATCCCGATCCTCGCGCGCAGGCTCAGCGGGCGCATCCGCCACGCCTTCGCCCTCACGCGTAAGACGAAGAACCTCCTCCTCGCCTTCCTCCTCAGGCGCAGGCGCATCATCACGAACCTTGCTCACGGCGGGAATCCGCATGCGCAGCGGGGCGCCTGCTCCCTGGCTGACTTCGGCGGCCTCCTGCATCTCCTCATCGTCGAGAACTTCCTCGAACCGCGTTTCGCTGTCGACTTTCGCCGGCGAAGCGGGCGGCTCGACCAAAGAGGCCTCCATTAACTCATCCGCCTCCCGAGGGTATTCCGCATCAACCGGCTCGGACAATCCATCCCACCAGGGAGCGTCCGTCTCCGAGGCGGGCGCTTTATCCGCGCCAGACACCGGCTTTTCGTCATCTCCCGGCGGAGCCTCGCCTTCGGCAGGGGGAGTCTCATCTGTAAGAACCTCGCGACTTTCCACTTCGATGACCCGCACGCCTTCTTCCACGTCATCCAGCGATTCCGAGGAATTGGCGGCTACCTCACGGACGCTTCCGCTCTGGGCCGCCTCCTGTCGATCCTCATCTTCTCGATCCTCATCGACGTCAGGTATGAAATCATCGATGAAGCGAGAGGAAACATCCTCCCAGCTGTCGAGCGCGCTGCCCCGGGACCCGCCTTTCGAATCGCCGCCCCGTGCATGCGCTGAACGCCTCGTGCGCTGCAAAGCGCGGCGGCGCATCCACAAAACGACGGGGATACCCAAAAGGGCGACCACTCCCACCGCGCCGAACATTATCTTCCAGACAGCCAATTCAAACATTCGCCGTCTCCCGACGGATGAGTTTACGCAGCGCTCGGCCGGGGCGCGCTCCGTTATGGCTCCCACCTTCCACGACGACTTCTCCGTTCACGAGAACCATCTCTACGCCCGAGGGGTAGGCAATGGGCCGCTCGTAGGTGCACTCGTCACGTATCTCGTCGGGATTGAACAAAACGATATCGGCTTTCATTCCGACCGCGAGACGCCCCCGATCCGCTATGCCCAGCCGTTCGCAGGGAGCGGAGGTCATCTTGCGTATCCCCTCGGCCATCGTGAAAAGCCCCTCGTCCCGCGCCAGCGCGCCCAGGACGAAGGGAAACGTGCCGAAATTCCTCGGATGCGGCCTGCCCGCGCCCAGGGGCGGCTCGTGCGTGAGCGCGCCCGCGTCCGAACCCACCATGACGTAGGGCTTACCGAGGATGCGGCGCATGTTCTCCGCGCTCATCATGAAAATGAGAATCTCGACGTTCATCCCCTCCTCGATCAGCAAATCGAGCATCGCATCCACGGGGGCCGCATTCCGGGTCTCCCCCAGAACCGCGAGGGTGAGGCCCTCGCAAGGCCGGTTCGCCTCCGTGAACACCCGGCTGATCAAAATATTCTCCCAGTAGGAGGGCTCGGGGTGCGCACTCATGATCTCGCCCCGCAACCTCGTCCTGGTTTCCGGGTTGGCGAGACGCGCCATTTTCTCGTCGAGAGCGCCGTCATGCGCCCAATCGGGCAACAGCGCGCTCAGGTGGGTGTTCGAGGCCGTGTAGGGATACCGATCGCAGGTCACGTCCTCTCCCCTCTCCCGGGCGCGCTCGATCCGGGCGAAGGCCTCGTCGAGCTTCTCCCAATTCCGCTCGCCCGCCGTCTTCAGGTGGCTGATCTGAAGCGGCAGCCCCGCCGATGCGGCCGCACCCATCACCTCGTCCATCGCCTCGAGAAGCGCGTCTCCCTCGCTGCGCATGTGGGTGGCCAGAAGCCCCCCCTTGCGCGCCGAGACCCGGCAAAGGGCGGCGAGTTCTTCTTTATCCGCGAAACAGGCCGGCGCATAGACCAATCCGGTGGACAGACCGAAGGCACCCTGCGCCATTCCCGAGGAGAGCATCTCCTCCATCGCGGCGAGTTCCTCCGCGCGGGCCGCGCGCGCCACGCCGCCCATTACGCTCGCACGAATCGTGTTGTGTCCCACCAGGTGCGCATAGTTGATCGATACGCCCACATCATCCACGTGATGAAGGTGCTCGCCAACGCTCTGAAACGGGAGGTCCAGGTCGAATTGCTCCCGGTACCATTTCCTGCGCTCCTCGGCCTCGGCCCCGCGAATCGGGGAGGCGGCGTAGCCGCAGTTGCCTCCCACGTCGGTCGTCACCCCCTGGCGAACCTTCGCGTGCGCCTCGGGATTGATGAGGAGGTAGTAATCCGAATGACCGTGAATGTCGACGAATCCGGGGCTCAGCGCCAGACCTCTCGCGTCGACCTCGCGATGAGCGGAACCGCTCACCTCGGGACCAACCTCAGCGATGGCGTCTCCGCGAACGGCGAGCGCACCTTCATACGGGGGGTCGCCCAAACCGTCGAATATCATGGCATGGTGAAATATGACGTCATACATCGTGGACTGCCCGGGGCGGAAGCGGCTCGACCGTCGAGCTTAGCAGCAAAGTGAATTATGGGCGAATCTTCATCCGCCTGCAATCGGCGGCGCGTCAGGGGCCCATTTCCCGTTAATCATCGCGGCGGTCAGCTCCAGGGAATCGGGATCGAGAATACAAAAATTCGCGGACAATCCCGGGGCTAGACGGCCCAAAGCAGACTCCAGGCCAAGGACACGAGCGGGGTTTCGCGTGGCCGTCGCCAGAGCGGATGCGGTATCGAGCCCGCTCCAACGCTTAAGCCTGGGGAGCATCCCCGAGAGCGCGAGTCGGCTGCCGCTCAGCACGCCCTCGCTATAAACCGCGTCGCCGGGCGTATCGTTGCTCGTTTCATCACCGCCGGCCCCGGTCCTTAACCCCGCGTCGGCCACCAGGTCCGATGTAAGCACCGTCCGCTCCCAGCCCCTGGCGCTTACGAACGACCCGAGCGGACGCGGGGCGACATGCGCGCCGTCCGCTATCAGACCGGCGGAGAGCCTCGCGTCGTTTTGGACGAAATCCATGGGCGAGGCGCCCCTGTGCGCGGGCGTTTCCGGATGCCCGTATCGATTGAACGCATGAACCGCGAACGCGCCGCCCGCCTCCAAAAACGCCTCCACACAATCGGCCTTGCCTTGAGTGTGCCCCATGGAGGGGACGACGCCGTTCTCCGACAGCCAGCGGGCGAAGTCCGCTGCGCCGGGCACCCCCGGCGAAAAGGTGATCATGGCCAGTCCCGGCGCGCCGCCCACGCCTAAGCCTCCCGCAGCTTGCGCGATCGCCTCGACCTCTTCTTTCGAGGGCGCGCGGATATGTTCTTGCGGATGCGCCCCCCTCATGGGCGGCTCCAGGTAAGGTCCCTCCAGGTGAACGCCCAGGATGCGCGCTTCGGCGCCTCCTTCTTCTTGTTGAAGCGCCCACGCCTCTCTCACCGCATGGGCGGCGCGAATCAAATCATCCCGAGAAGCCGTGGTGAGGGTGGGCAAAAAAGCCGTGGTTCCGCGCCTCGCCAACTCCCGGGCGATTCGCCGTACGCCGACGGCGTCGGCCGTCAAGAGCGCGTCCGCGCCCAGGCCGTTCACCTGAAGATCCACGAAGCCGGGACACGCCAGCGCGCCGCCCAGGTCGAGGGCGCGCGCACCGGGGGGCAAAGGATGCGCGCCGCGCGGCCCCACATACGAAAAAACGCCCTCCTCGATGACGAGGAGGGCGTCGGATATCTTCTCAAGCGGCGTATACGCCGTCACACCCGCGAGGCGCAGGGCCATGACGCGGGCCTACTTCTTCTTTGCGCTTTTTTTCAGTTCCGCGCGTACTTTCGCGTTCGCGTCGATGAGCGACTCAATATTGTCTTTCGCCACCTCATACAGAGAGGATTGCACCCGCTCGAGAATCAGGCGGCCCGCCAGGGTGGTGACACCCGGTATCTTGGGCGGCGCTTCCTTGCCGCTGGAACCATTCGCGATCGCCTCGATGTCCTTGAGGACATCCTTATCGTCGTAGAGTTCATTCTCCACGTACTGATAGGTGAGCTTCACGTAATCTCTTTCTTTTCTTTCCTGGTCGCGCGTCTCGCGGACGATATTTTCCATGTCGGCGGAAACGGGTTTTTTCGACGAGGTGTTACGCTTCTCGATCTGTTTGAAGTACTTGGCGTGATCGTAGGACTCGGGGAGTTCCTCGCCGGGTATCTTCGAGCTGATCTCGAAACGAATCGCCCTGTCGGCCTCCACGAATTTCGGCGGGCCTATCTCGTAGGTGATGCCCTCGACGTTGAACCGGTCTCCCTTCTTGGGCTCGAATTGTTTCTGTAAGTCTTTCGTCAAGAGGTTCAGCGTGACGGAAGCGGTTTCCACGAAAAGCTGCGCTTGAAGTGAAGACATTTTTTCTATCTCCTCGGCTTCGAAGGACAAATCAGAGGATGGAAGATGCCCCAGCACGGCGAATGCGTCAAGACCCAGGGTAGTGTCTCGAGGACTTGTATGACAATACTGAAAGCACCCGTATTCCATTCAGCGAATGAGGATATATGTGATATGGTCGCGCTTTTCAAGTGCGCTTTATCCCTCAATCATCGAAAAGGAGCGATTTCAAATGGCCTTGCCTGTCCACATCCGCATTGGAGGCTATTCCCCGCCCGATACCTCCCACAGCCGCGCGATGGTTCTCTTCAAAGAGAAGATGGGCCAGCGCCTGGGTGATGACGTCAGGATAGACATCTTCTGGAACGTGATGGATTTCGGCTACGGCGCGCCCGACCTGCTCGCCATGGTGGAATGCGGAATGCTCGGCATGTGCTATTTCTCGACGAGCTATCTCACCGACAGGGTGCCGGAACTGGAAATCGTCGACCTGCCCTTCACCTTCGAGGATTCCGCTCACGCCTACGGGGCGCTCGACGGCGCACTCGGCGCGCACTTGAGCGAGCGAATCGAGGCGCAGACAGGCTACAAGAGCCTGGGCTTCTGGGACAACGGCTTCCGCCACCTCTCGAACAGCCTCCGCGACGTGAGAACGCCCGATGACTGCCGTGGTCTGCGTGTGCGCCTGCAACCCAACGAGACGCACGTCAAGACCTTCGAACTCCTGGGCGCCGAAGCCGTGCCGGTGGAGCTCAAGGAGGGGATCGCCATGATCGAATCAGGCCAAGTGAACGCGCAGGAAAACCCGCTCTCCAACACCGTCACCTACGGCGTCACGAACTACCAAAGACGCATCACGATGAGCGGGCACTTCTACGGCGCGCGCGCCCTGCTCGCCCACCGGGAGGGCTTCGACGCCTGGCCGGCGGAGGTTCAAGAGGCGGCGCACGACAGCATCCGTGAGGCCATTGATTACCAACGTGAGGCCGCACAGGCGGGAGAGATAGCGATTCGAAAGCGCCTGGAAAAAGAAGGCGTCTCCTTCGTGGACCTGAGCGACGCGGAGCGCGCGGCGTTCGGGGAGGCTACGGAACCCATCCGCGCCGAAGCGAGGGAAAGGCTCGGGAGCGCGCTGTTCGAACTGGCCGAGAGAAGATAAGCGGAAACCATTCGGCGGAATCTCACCCGGCTCTTCTCGCCACAGCGCACCTAATCCGGTTAAAATCCATGCCCGAACAGGTTGAAACGAGAACGGATTATTCTTAGAAGGCGCGGAAAACCTTGCGTATAGGCTACATCGCCGCATGTCTGGTCGGCGTTATCATGCTCGGCACGGCAGGCTATACCCTGCTGGAGGGATGGTCGCTCGTCGAGTCTTTCTATATGACGATGATCACCGTCACGACCGTCGGCTTCAACGAGGTGCGTGAGATGAGCACGACGGGGCGCATGTTCACCGTGGCGCTCATGATCCTGGGCGTGGGGACCCTTTTCTACGGAATCGCGATAATCGCCGAGGTGAGGTTCGAAGAGCGGATACGTCAGATTTTCGGGAGGCGAAAACTGGTGAAAGAACTCGACAGACTCGAAAACCATCACATCATCTGCGGGTACGGGCGCATCGGCTCCACCGTCGCGGCGGAATACGCCAGAGAGTCGCTGCCCCACGTCATCATCGAGAGCGACGAGTCCATCATCTCGCATCTCGATCAGGAGGGGCAGATCGTGATCCTCGGTGACGCCACGCTCGACGAGACACTCGCCGAGGCGCACGTGGAGAAGGCGAAGAGCCTCGTCTGCGCTCTCGCGACGGACGCGGAAAACGTGTTCGTCACCTTGACGGCGCGGGCGCTGAACCCGAATCTCTTCATCCTGAGCCGCGCTGCGCTCGAGAGTTCCATCGGCAAGATGGAGGCGGCGGGCGCGGACCACGTGGTCTCCCCATACATCATGGGCGGCATGCGCATGGCGCAGTCCGTTCTGAGACCCAAACTCGCCAGTTTTCTCGACGAGGTGACCGGCCACGCGACGACGGACCTGGACTTCGACGAGGTGACCGTGCCCGAGGGTTCGAACCTCGTCGGCATGGCGCTCCGGGAATCGAAGATCAGCCAGGAGACCGGCGTGTACATCCTCTCCATCCGCCACAACAGCGGAGAGATGCGCTTCAACCCGGGACCGGATTTCGAGATCCAGGCGGGAGACCACCTCTACGCCCTGGGCACGCCCGAGGAGGTGGAATCCCTGCGCAAGCGCGTTCAAGCGAAGTAGCGATTCGTCCCGCTAGCCGAGCGCGTCCAGTCTCAAGCCCTCCGCCAAGCGCAGCAACTCTCCCGCGGCCCCGGAACCGGGAGCCGCGCGCGCCATAATCTCATCCACCCCCGTCAAATGGGGGATCACCCCCAGGAGCGGAGCATCCGCTCCGCAAAGCTCGGCGACCGCCGCCGGGTTGCGCTCCACCGCAGGCGTGGCCTCCCCGGTCGTGTCGGAGAGGATGACGCCCAGAACCCGGAGACCCTGCCTTTTCGCCTCCCGCACGCTCAAGAGCGTGTGATTGATGGTCCCGAGTCCCAGCGGGGCGACGAGCACGAGGGGCAGACTCGCAGCCAGGGCCAAATCGCTTATCAAGACGCCATCGGCCAACGGGGCGAGGAGGCCGCCCGCGCCCTCCACGAGCAGGGGGTTTCCTTCTTCTTTGAGCGCTTCCACCTGCGCGACGATGCGCTCCAAATCCGGCGCCTCGCCCTCGCGCTCAGCCGCATGAGCGGGAGTCAGGGGAACTTCGTATCGGTAAGGGCAAATCTCATCCAGGGGCCTCGGGTCGCCCGCCGCCGTCTTGAGAGCGAGAGCATCCCCGGGAACGAGGCGGCCATCAACAAGAGCGCAGGCCGATTCGGCGGGCTTCATCACCCTGGGGTTTCTTTCCCCAGCCGCCCAGTGTGCCGCGACCACGCAGCCCGCCACCGTCTTTCCCACGCCGGTTCCCGTTCCAGTCAAAAAAATGGCAATATCGGACATCGGACGAACCTCATGAGGAGCCGAAAATGAGCCACGCCAAAACCATCGATCTCACGGGCGAACTCTGCCCCATGAACTGGGTGCGGACCAAGCTCGCGCTCGAGGCGATGGCGCCGGGCGATACGCTCGAAGTATGGCTCGACGCGGGCGAGGCCGCCACCAGCGTCCCCAATAGCGCCGCCGCCGAAGGCCACGCCATCGAGAGCGCAACGCCGGATGAAGAGGGCCGCCTGCGGGTTGTTATCAGGAAGGGGTGATCTGACACCCCCTATTCAAAGACTTTTCTGCTTATCTTCAGGCTGACCAAACAGTTCCTTTATTGACTTAAAGCCAACTTTATTTCATCATGAAGTAGGACATATGCACTATAGGGGATGATCATGAAATGCAGGGAATGTGGACAGGTCTTCATCGAATCAACGGGAGACTACCACTTCAAGGCATCGGGGCTCGATAACGCATATATCGAGGATGCGCATCTCATCAAATGCGGATGCGGCGTCGGGCTGAAGATCAAGGCAATGGGTTCCGTGCTGGATGAACTCGGCAACGCCGTGATCAACAAGCCGGGTCCCTTGAACGGGCCGGAAATTCGTTACCTGAGAAAAAACTTATCCTTCAGCGCCCGGGAATTCGCCGGAATGCTGGAGATAGACCACACCACGCTCTCCAAATGGGAAAACGGAAGAGCGCCCGGGCGACCGAACGATCTGTTGATCCGCCTCGTCTACGCGGCATGGAAAGGGTACGAACACCCGAAACGGATATTCGATATTTTCGAAAAAGTGCGCAAGCAGAGAAAGCGGAATATCGGCATAAAACTCATTCCCGCCGCCAGGGAAGGTTTCGTGGTCGAATACGCCGTGTAGGTAATCGCGCCGATCGCGCAAAATCACTCACCGAAAAATCAAGCCGCTTCATCCTACACACTAACGCCAAATAGCGTGTCAAATAGTGCGTCAAATAACGGGAAATTAGACATGATATTTTCGAAATAATATTCATAACTAAGTTAATTTCAGATATTTACGAGATCACATGCGTTGCCAAATAGCGTGTCAAATAACGCGCCAGATAGCATGAGAACCCGACCGGAAATTCATGAGTTGTATGTTTATTTCGATTCGGGTAGCGCCCCCATCAAGGCAAAGGCTCGTCCTTCAGCCAGCGGGCGAGGGCCTTTGCGGGGGCTGCGATCTCATCGAGGGAGGTGTAGAAGTAGGCCTCCCAGCCGACCTCGGGCAGGCCGGTGAAGATCATGAGGTTCAGCGGATAGGCTTCGCAATCCGTCGAGCGCCTGAAGTCGTCGCGGAACAAGAAGACTGGCTTTCCCCAGGCGACCGCCATGCCGAGTTCCACCATCACGCCCTCATCGGGCGGACAGCCGTTCACCACGCCGAAAAATCCCGCCGCATCGCGCACGTCGCGCATGTCGTTCTGACCGACGCGGTACGCCCAGCCGGGTTGCGCAAGCATCTCGGGCTGGTTGTTCCGCGTGAACGGCTCCCACACTTCGGCGCCCAGCGCCTCTAACGCCGCCACGAGTTCTTTTAAGGGCCCCTCACGCTGCTGCAGGGAAAAACCGTAAGGGCTCGCCAGATACAGGGTCTTTTCGGTCATTATTACTCCCTCGCCTCCCTCGTTTCACCTCGCGCCGTCGATAAGGGAGCGCGCGGCATAGTCCCACACGATGAGAAGAGTCGTCCAGCGCAAGCCCGGCTTCACACGAACAGCCGAAACCGCCCTTATCAGCCTCCCGCGCGGCCTTTACTTCACGTTCTCGCCGAAGACGGCGAAGGCCAGCCCCGCGCATAACGCTACCCCTGCACCGACGTGGAGCAGCGTCACGAACCCCCAGATGGGAAGCAGCCAGCCCGCCAGCAGCGCGCCGAGCGTGGAGCCGACCCCCCAGGTGGCGGCGCTGTAGAGGGATTGGGCGGTGTTCTTGGTCGCAGCGCTGCTCAGGCGGTCGACGTACTGAATCGCGCCTGCGTGAAAGACGCCGAAGGCGACGCCGTGCAAGAGCTGGATGAGGATGAGCAAAACCGCATCCGTCGTCAGGGCGACGAACTCCCACCTCAGACCTGCGGCCATCATGCCGGCGACTATCATCCACTTGAGGCCGAACCTCGTCTGGATGGCCTGCGCGTAGATGAGAAAGACAATCTCGCTCACCACGCCCACCGTCCACGCCAGGGCGATCAGGTCCGCCGACATACCCAACTCTTTCAGCCTGATGCTGAAGTAAATCCCGAAAGGCCCTGCGGATATCGAGGCGAACGTCGTCGTGAACAGGAAGACGGCGAGCGGGCGGCTGCGGAGCAACAGGCTCAGGTCGGCCCGGAAGCGCGGGCGGGCGCGGCCCGTCTCTCTCGGCAGAAAAAAAATCACGAAAACAAGCAGGGCGCCCACGCACGCCACGAACGGAAAGATGGAGGCGACCCCGGTGGTCTCGACCAGACGGCCCGCGCCCATCGCCGCGACGATGAAGCCCAGCGACCCCCACAGGCGCACACGGCCGTATTGCGCGCCCGTGGCTTCTATCTCGCGCAGGCAGAGATTCTCGGCTATCGGCACGAGGGGCGCTCTCAAGGCGGAGAAGAGCGCGATCAATATGAGCAGGGCGAGAAATCCACTCGCCCCCCACAGGAGGAGCGCCAAGCAAGAACTCGCAACAGCGCACGTGAAGGCCACGCTGCGCCCCAGGCGGAATTTATCGGCAAGCGCTCCGAACAGAGGGGGCGCCAGCGCGCTCGAGAGGCGCGGCGCCGCGTTTAGCAGGCCGAGCTGGAACCCGCTCACGCCCACGGAGTGATAAAAGATGTTCAGGAACGGGAGCATGGCGCCCACGGCGAAGAAATGCAGGAAATAGAACGCGGGCATCCGCCAGAAAGGGATTGCGCCTGTGGTTTGCGCGCTCATGGACAAGCACGCGGGAAACGGAGCATCCGGGACCTCTTCACCCGGGCGGGGAGGCACCATTCGACCACGATGTGGAAATGATTGCCACCCGAGCGGCGGTTTCTTCTTCAGCATGGTTTTGTTATTCTCCACGCGCGATGGGTTGTCTTGTTTCAAACCAGACGATCGAACGGCGGGCGGGCCGGAAACTGGCGTCCGCGCCGGCGAATCCAGCAGAGACGAAAAGCGGGAAACCCCTATATAGAGGGGGAATTTCCTTTGAACTTTTTTACCTCATCGGCAATTCTTGCAGGAGCGAAATCATGAGCACGAACAACCTGGCGAAAATCGCCAAGCAGATGGTGGCGCCTGGCAAAGGCATCCTCGCGGCGGACGAGAGCACGGGCACGATTCAAAAGCGCCTCGACAGCATCGGCGTTGAATCCACCGAGGATAACCGGCGCGCCTATCGCGAGCTTCTCTTCACGACGGAGGGAATCGAGGAATACGTCAGCGGCGTCATCCTCTTTGACGAGACGCTGCGCCAGAGCGCTGCGGACGGAACGAACTTCGGCGCGCTGCTGACATCGCGCGGCATCCTGCCGGGCATCAAGGTCGACAAGGGCGCGAAGGACCTGGCGTTCACGCCGGGAGAGAAGGTCACCGAGGGTCTTGACGGCCTGCGCGAGCGTCTGGCGGAATACGTCACACTCGGCGCCAAGTTCACCAAGTGGCGCGCGGTCATCACCATCGGCGAGGGAATCCCCTCGGCCTACTGCATCGACGCCAACGCGCACGGACTCGCGCGCTATGCGGCGCTCTCCCAGGAGGCGGGCCTCGTGCCCATCGTTGAGCCCGAAGTGCTCATGGACGCGGACAACACCATCGAGGTCTGCGAGGAGGTGACGAACGAGGCGCTCGAGAGCGTCTTCCACGCCCTGCACCTACACCGCGTCTCGCTCGAGGGCATGATCCTGAAACCCAACATGGTCATATCGGGCAAGCAATGCCCAACCCAGGCGGGCGTGGGGGAAGTGGCCGAGGCCACGGTACGCTCCCTCACGAGAAACGTGCCCGCCGCGGTGCCCGGCATCTGCTTCCTCTCGGGCGGGCAGAGCGACGCAGTCGCCACCGCGCACTTAAACGCGATGAACGCGATGGGCCCCCACCCCTGGGAGCTCAGCTTCTCCTACGGTCGCGCGCTGCAGGCGCCGGCGCTGAAGGGCTGGGGCGGAGAGGCGGCGAACGTGCCCCTCGCCCAGAGACTCTTCCTCCACCGCTGTAAGTGCAACGGCGCCGCGCGAACGGGAGCGTATGAGGACGCGATGGAACAGGAAGTCGCCGCGGCGTAACCGGCAAGCGACCGCCCGCCAAGGACAGGAGTGAGGATGCAGCAGGAAGCCGCCACCGTCGGCACCACGAAATTCAGGGGAATGACGCTCGAGCGCCACATCCGCGAGGAGGAGAGAAACCACCCGGGCGCGCGCGGGCTGTTCACCCGCCTCGTCACGCAGATCACCCTGGCCGCCAAGATCATCAACGCCGAGGTGAACAAGGCGGGCCTCGTGGATATTCTCGGGTTGACCGGCGAGGTCAACGTGCAGGGCGAGGAAGTCCAGAAACTCGACGAATACGCCAACGACGTGCTGCGAAAAGCCCTCGACCACACCGGCTCGGTGGCCGCCCTGGCGAGCGAGGAGATGGAGGAGGTCTATGCCGTCCCCGGCGAATATATCGAGGGGGGCGAATACGTCGTGCTCTACGACCCGCTGGACGGCTCCTCGAACATCGACGTGAACGTGAGCATCGGCTCGATTTTCTCGATCCTGCGCCGCAAGGCAGAGCGCGGCCCCACGGAGGTCGACGACTTCCTCCAGCCGGGCCTCGCCCAGGTTTGCGCCGGCTACGTGATCTACGGCTCGTCCACCATGCTGGTCTACACCACGGGCAACGGCGTCGACGGCTTCACGCTCGACCCGTCCGTGGGCGAGTTCTTCCTCTCTCATCCCGACATCCGGATTCCCGAGCGGGGGAAGATATACAGCATCAACGAGGGCAATTCCTCGAAGTGGGACGAGTCCACCGCCCGCTACGTCGAATACCTGAAAGAGGAAGACGCCGAAACGGGCCGTCCCTATTCGGGGCGCTACATCGGCTCGCTGGTGGCCGATTTCCACAGAAACCTCCTGAAGGGCGGCATCTTCCTTTATCCCGGCGACAAGAAAAACCCCAGCGGCAAGCTGCGCCTTCTCTACGAGTGCAACCCCATGTCCTTCATCGCGGAGCAAGCCGGGGGCGCAGCGAGCGACGGCAGCCGCAGGGTGATGGATATCCAGCCCGAAAAACTGCACCAGCGCATTCCCTTCATCGTCGGCAGCAAGCTCGACATCGCCGATGCCAACCGCTTCATGTCTGGAGGAGGAAACTAAATGCAGACGCATCGCCTCGCTATTTTATTCCTCGCCGCCACCCTGCTCACCGGATGCGTGGGCATCGAAGACTATGAGCGAAAAACGGATGAAGCCACGGGCCTCCGGGGCGAAATCGCAAAGTTCGAGAGCCGGATCAGGGAACTTCGCGGCCAGATCGAGGAACTCGAAGGACAAATCAAACAAAAAGACCTGGACAACCAGGAACTGAGCCAGTCCCTCACCATGGCCCGGCGACACAGCCAGCAGACCGAGACGCGCGTGGCCGACCTGCGCGCGCGGACGACCGAACGGCAGAAGAAGCTGACCGAGGCCGCCAGGCGGGTTCAGCGCCTGCAGCGCGCCCATGAGAACTCGCGCGCGCGGGTTCAAGAGCTTCAAAAAAACCTCGTCGCCGCGCAAAAGAAACTCCTGCGCTTCGAAGACCGGATTCGCTTCCAGATCCAGGTCGAAAAGGATGTGAAGGCGCAGTTCTCGAAAGAACGCCGCCGCGGAATCGTGGAGGTGCGCCGCGACGGCGACCGGGTGGTGACCAGCATCGCGAGCGCCATTCTCTTCAAGTCGGGAAGCGCCAAGATCCGCTCCGAGAGCAAAGCGCTGCTCGTCAAATTCTCAAGACTTCTGCGCCGCTACGCGAACCGCGAGGTGCAGGTGCAGGGCCATACCGACAACGTGCAGATATCCGATCGTCTGGCGGAGCGCTGGGAGACGAACTGGGAGCTTTCCGCCGCACGCGCCACGCGGGTGCTACGCTACTTCGTCGAGGTGGGAAACCTCGACCCGCGCAGGGTCTCGGGAGCGGGGATGGGCGAGTTCCGCCCGATTGCCGACAACGATACGCGCGAGGGACGACGGACGAACCGGCGGATCGAAATCGTCATCTTCCCCCCCGACTCCTAAGAAACGGACGCTCCCGCGCCGCTTCACCAGAAAGGACTTTTCTTTGATCCTCGAGCGGATACCCGTCGGCCCATTCCAGATGAACAGCTACGTCGTGGGCTGCGAGGAGACGAAAGAGGGTGCCTACGTCGACCCGGGCGCGGAGGTGGAGCGCGTCATCTCGCTTGCGCGAGAGCGCGGCCTCACCCTCACCAAAATTATCGGCACCCACGCGCACCTGGATCACGCCGAAGGCGTCGCCGAGGCGAAGGAAAAACTGAAGGTTCCCTACTGGCTCCACGAGGCGGAACTCTTCAACCTGCAAAACATACCGAACGCGGCGCGCGGCTACGGTTTCCCGGAACCGCCCGTCCCCGAGGTGGACGCGCACCTCGTGCCGGGCGAGACGATTTCGGTGGGAAACCTGGAATTCGAGATCAGGCTCACCGACGGGCACGCGCCGGGCAACGTCACCCTCTACCGGCCGGGGAACGGCAACGAGGCGGGACACGCCATCGTGGGCGACGCGCTTTTCGCAGGGTCGATCGGCCGAACCGACCTCTATATGGGCGACGCGAACGTGCTACTGAGCAGCATCCGGGCGCAACTGCTCACCTTACCTGACGACACGGTCGTGCATCCGGGCCACGGGCCGGAGACCACCATCGGCCACGAGAAATCCACCAACCCTTTCTGCCAGCCCGGAGCCGAACAATTTCTGGCGTAAGCCCGGACACCCCCCAGGCGCACCCCCATCTGGGAGGCGGAGTGAAATTCTGCGTCTCCTGCGGGAATCCGCTCGTCTACCGTCCCTGGACGGAGGGAGACGGCACCATGCAGCTTTGCTGCAGCGCGGCGTCCTGCAGCCACGTCCATTTCCTCGACCCCAAGGTGGCGGCGGGCGTCGTCGCGACGATCGAGGGCGAAGCCGTGCTCGTCCGCCGCGCCCACAACCCCGGCAAGGGGCTCTGGACATTCCCGGGCGGCTTCGTGAACCGGGGCGAGGTGGTCCCGGAAGCCGCCGCGCGCGAGGCGAAAGAAGAAGCGGGCATCGAGGTGGCGGTGGACTCGCTGCTCGGGGTTTACTCATTCGAGGGAAACGCCACGGTGCTCATCGTCTACACGGGCGTCGTGACGGCGGGCGTCCCCCGCGCCCTGTCCGAGAGCACGGAAGTCAAGCGCGTCGCGCCCGATGCGATCGACTTCGACGAGCTCGCCTTCGACACCACGCGCGCCGCCATGCGCGACTGGCGGGAGAGCGTGCGGTAGGGCGGGTAAGCACTGTTCGCTACCTGACCGAAAAAGAACGGCCCCCTGCGAGGCGGTGCGGTTTTGCTCGTCATTCCGGTGTCGGACCCGACCGAGGAGGGAGGTCGAACCCGATTGATGAATGAGGATTCGACGGATTCCAGAAGATTTTCCTGAGCGATGAAACCGACAGACGAGAGAGAAGAACCACTCCCGCAAGCGGTTCCCCGGCCCCCTACGATGCGCCCGCGTATATGAGCGCGCCGGGTTTCAGGGGAGCGTTCTTCTTCGGCTTCTTCACCCGCAACTCCACCGTCATGCCCAGCTTGACCATGTAGTCGATGAGCCGCTCGCGGGAGAAGCGCGATAGCTTCCCGTTCATGAGATAGGAGGCTTCTGGTTGCTTGATGTCGAGAATTTTCATCACGTCTTTCTGGGTCAGCTTTCTTGACTCAATCGTATCCAGAATGTCGCTCAGGAGTTCCGCCCTCAGCTGTATCTCATCTGCATTGGGGTGCCCGAGGTCTTTGAAAATATTGTGGCTTCCTTCGAAAACTTCAATTTCACTCATATGCTTATCTCCTTCCTTCCTCACTTCGCGCCTTCTCTTTTTTTTATGTATTCAATCAATCCTTTGAAATTCGCCTCGATGATCCGCGTTTCCCGCCGAGATGTTCGGATTCCTCTTTTCGATTTCTTTTGAAAGGCGTGAAGAACACAAACGGCCTCCTTGAATTTCACCGTGTAAATTGCCCGATACGCGTCACCGCCACGATTTTCAACAATCTCCAAAACGCCAGCACCCCTGAAACCTTTCAATGGTTTGGCGGAGGGGGCTTTGCCTCTCCATTGAGCTACCTTCAAGGCGTAGAACATCCCCTCCTGCACCTCATGGGGAAATTGCTCAAACGCATCCTTGCTCCTACCTACCCACCATATCGGTTTGGGTGTCTTCGACCCGTTGTGTTGCACGGAAATGGTTCATCCTTTCTCCTCGTAGATTGGTCATTGATATTTTGTAAGGATATTTTTCCGGGTCGTTATTTAAAATATAACATAATTGTTATGAATGTCAACGTCGGGCTGGCTCACCCCTTTAATTCGGAAAGCCACTTCCCCCTACACTCCCCATCCAAGCGATCGTATAATCCGGCGTCTTAAGGATATTTTTTATTTTCGACCCAGGAGAGGCGCGCGCGGCGTGACGCCTCTTACCAGATAAGGAGAAGATAGATGACGCTATCTGCTGAAACGCTCGCGAAGCTGAGAGCGATCGACACGCCCACGGTGTCGAACGCGGTGGAATCCTTCGGCGTGAGACCCCGGACGCTGGGCCACACCGACGCGAGTATTAAGTGCATGTTCCCCGAGATGGGCGTGGCGCTCGGCTACGCCGTGACGTTCACGACGGGCGAATACGCGCCCGGCGAGGAGCGGACGCACACTTCAAGAATCGCGCTCTATGAGGCCGTGGCGGCCGCGCCCAAGCCCTGTGTTCTGGTGCAGCAGGACGTCGGCCCCAAGCCGCTCTCGGCGTGTCTCTGGGGGGAGATCATGTCGAACCTGTTCTCGCGCCTGGGAGCCGAGGGCGTGGTGACGGACGGGGTGGTGCGCGATATCGAGGAGATGCGCAAGGCGGGCTTCAAGACCTGGTGCGCGGGCATGACGGTATCGCGCGGCGACGTGCGCGTTGTGGCGGTGAACACGCCGGTCGCCGTCGGCGGGATGGCCGTGGCGCCGGGCGACCTGATCCACGCGGACGGTGGCGGCGCCCTCGTGGTGCCGAAAGAAATCGCGGCGGAGGTTCCCGCCGCCGCCGAGCGCGTGCTCGCCAAGGAAGCCGATCTCCTCGACGCCATCCGCGCGGATGACTTCAGCCTGGACGACCTGGTGCGGCGGTTTTATTCGTGAGGGAGGACCACCCGGCATATCCGTAAGCAATCCTGCGTAGGGACAGGTCGCGACCTGTCCCTACTGAAATTCCATATTCTTCTGACAATTCCTGGAAAATTGATTTCTTCTTTACGGAATCTTCCGCCCCCTATCCACCGGCGAGCCAGCTCTCGGCGGCTTCGCGCACTTCGGCTTCCTTCTCCGTTCTGGCGATGGTGATCCCCTCCGGAGGCGTCTGTCCCGTCCGCGCGTTCCGCCAGCAGTGGTAGCGGATGTTCAAGGGATATTGCTCGAGGTTCATGTCCTCGTAGAAGGAATCCGGTATTTCCCGGGGATTGTGCGCGTCCATGCGGTCCTTCTCGTAGATGGCCGTGCGGTTGAAGATCCGCCATCTGCCGTCGCGCTTTTCCACCTGGTCGAGGTAACAGCTCCAGGTGTGGAAATCGAAGGCGTAGCCGTCCAGGAGACGCCGGTTGTGGAGAATGACGTCGTACTCGATGATCGCGCGCTCCCCGTTCAGCCGCACCCTCGGGTTCGCGTTGACGTGCTTGGTGAACTCCTGCACGTCGCGCGAGGCCATCATCTTCACGGAGCGCTCGATGAATTCATCCACCGGGCCGGAGTGCCAGCTCACCGTCACGCATCCGTCGGGGTGGTAGCAGTCCCGGAGCGTCTCCCAGTCGCCCTTGTCGCGCGAGTAACAGGCTGCGGCGACGACTTCCTGAATCTCGAATTTATCGAGCATGTTCTGCAGTCTTTCGGAATCCGGCATGGCGATCCTCCCGTTCCGGGCCGGCCTGCTCGCAGGCGTTTTCGGAGGTTCGAGTCGTTTCAGGGAAAACAGACGCAAAGCAGCCCCTCGCCCGATGAGGACGGACAAGGGGCTGCCGTGGGTTTACGTTTCTACTTTTCGAGATACGCCTTGCGCCAGTAAAGCCGCTCGCCGGGGTGGACGATCACACCTTTGAGCTTCTTGGATTTTCCGACCAGCATGACTTCCTGCTTGAAGAAGACCCAGGGCGGATTGTCGATGACCATCTTCGCCGCCTTCTTGTACATCGCCTTGCGCTTGACCGGGTCGTTGACCTGGCGCGCCTCATCCACGATCTTCTCGAGTTCGGGGTTCTTGTAACGCGTGTAGTTCCCCGAGCGGCCGTGGGTGGCGGAGTGGAACTTGTTGTACATGACCATGTCCGGATCACCCGTGGATACGCCCCAGCCGTAGAGGAACATGGGCGCTTTGCCCTTCCGGACGGAGGGGGCGACGAGGCCCCAGGAGCCCGTGCGTAGCTTCGCCTGGATGCCCACGTTCGCCAGTTGGGCCTGAATGGCTTCGGCCGCGACCTTATCGGCCGTGTACCTGCCCGTGGGGTGCCAGAACTCGGTCTTGAACCCGTTGGGATATCCCGCCTTCGCCAACAGCTCCTTGGCTTTTTTCGGGTTGTAGGAGTAGCCCATCTTTTCGAACTCGGGGTCATAACCCCAGACGGTCGGCCCGAAGGGTCCGCGGATGGGCCGTCCCACGCCGAGCATCACCTTCTCGATGATGGTCTTCGTGTCGATGGCGTAGTTCATCGCCTGGCGGACGATCGGGTTGTCGAATGGTTTATGCAGCATGCTCATTCCGATGAAGATCACCCGGAACAGGGGCGCCTTCACCAGGTCCAGCTTGGGGTCCTTGTCCACTTCGCCCAACTGCGCCGGGGGCAGGAACATGGCCAACTGGGCCTGGCCGGAGCGAAGCTGCAATACCCGCGTCGTGGCTTCGGGGACCAGCCGGAATTCCAGAACGTCGATCTTGGGTTTTCCGTCCCAGTAATCGGGGTTGGCCTTGAAGCGGATGTATTCACCCGCCACCCATTTCTCGAAGATGAACGGGCCGGTTCCGACCGGGTTGCGGCGGAAATTCTTGCCGTGCTTCTTGATGGCGGTGGGGCTGCCGATGGCGGCGACCGGCGTGCCGAGGTTCAGCAGGATGGGGGCGAAGGGATACTTGAGCCCGATCTGGACCGTGTGGTCGTCGATCACGCTGACGTCCTTGATCATGGCGATCCATTTCCTGAGGCGGGCGCGCTTGTGGCTTCGCGTGCGGTCGAGATTGAACTTCACGGCCGCGGCGTTGAAGGGCGTGCCGTCGTGGAACTTGACCCCCTTGCGCAGCTTGAAGACGAGCGTGGTGGGGTTCTTGAACTCCCACGAAGTGGCGAGCCGGCCCTCGATTTTTCCGTCCAGGCGGTGAAAGGTCAGCGAGTCGTACAGGCTCGTCTGGACGTTCAGGTCCGCGGAACCGGCCGGGTGAAGGGCGTTGTCGAGACTCTTGGGCTCCGCTCCGTGTACGAAGACGACCTTGGACGCCGCCGATGAAATCCCCCACGTAAGGGCGATAGCCGCAATGAACAGCACTGCGGCGCCAACGAATTTCCTGGTACTTGTGCTCAGCATGTACATCCCTCCTTGGATAGGAATATCAGAGAAAAAGTTCCGACGCTTAAGTGCGCGCCGACCTCTGAAGCAACACTCTTGGTTCACCAGTTTGTAAGCTTGGCGTCCATTTTAGGTTTTACACGGCGAACATGCAATATGATGCGGCCTCTTTGCGGGGGTGGTGGGGAAGGGCCACAGAAGGAGCGCGCTGAATTTCACTCCCTTACTTGCAGAGAGTCAACCATACACTCCCCCCTTGAGGGTCGTGGCCGACACACGAGAGAGAAGAACCACTCCCCCCTTGAGGGTCGGGCATCCCGAGGGGAATGCCCGACAGTGAACTGAGGGCGCAAGCCCGAAAGTGAACTGGTGGGGGGTATAACTCGGAGTGGCGATAAAACGCGATTCACCCCCCACCGCATCAGCCTTCGCAAAAAACGCTCGGCTTCTGCGACTCCCCCTCAAGGGGGGAGTGGTTCTTCTCTCTCGTCTGTCGATTACATGAGCCGAATCACGTAAACAAGTTTTTCCAACAAAGCCTTTAGCTGGCTGTTGAAAAAGCCGGAGAAGAAAATTTGTTTGTGTGTAGGGGCCGCATACATGCGGCCCACCCCGTCCGGCATGCGGGACGCATGTATGCGTCCCCTACACGGAAACGGCAATGATGCCGGAATGACGGCGGTGATCAATTCCGACCGAGCGGAGAGGACTCTTTTCAACAACCCGGGAAAGGCTGATCGGATCGTGCATTCGGTCCGGTTATGATAGCATCGAACCCTCTTTCAAAGTGATTTGGTTCTCTTGCGGGCGGGAAGGCGCGTTCATGGTCGAATACATCGCGAGGAGAGTGGTCCTGCTCATCCCCGTTCTCATCGGCGTCTCGCTCGTCATCTTCCTCTCCATCCGGCTCGTTCCGGGAGACCCGGCCGAAGCCCTGGCGGGCGAATTCGCGGATGAGGAATACATCGCGGAAATACGCCGGATATACGGGCTGGACCAGCCCCTCCACGTCCAGTACGGCATGTTCATGAAGCGCGCCCTGCAGGGAGACCTGGGCCGCTCGATCCTCTCCGACAGGCCCGTGCTGGGCGAAGTCTGGTCCCGCTTCCTGAACACGCTTCAACTCGCTTTCTGGGCGGTGCTCCTCGCCACCATTGTGGGCCTGCTGGCCGGTGTGATCTCGGCGACGAACCCTTATTCGAAATTCGACTACGGCAGCATGGCGGGCGCGCTCCTGGGGATATCCATGCCTTCGTTCTGGTTCGGCCTTCTTCTGATGGCGTTTTTTTCCGTATATCTCGGGTGGCTGCCGGCGGGAGGAAAAGGCACGGCGGCGCACCTCATCATGCCGGTGGTCACGCTCGGCCTGACGGGGGCCGGCCTCATCGCGCGCATGACGCGCAACACCATGCTCGAGATCACCGGCAGCGAGTACATCACCACGGCGCGCTCGAAGGGCCTGGCGAGCGGAAAGGTCCATTACGTCCACGCGCTCAAGAACGCCATGCTGCCCGTCATCACCGTGATCGGCCTCCAGTCGGGATACCTGCTGGGCGGGTCGGTGATCACCGAATCGGTGTTCGCCTGGCCGGGCCTGGGCCGCTACATCGTCGAGGCCATCAAGCTGCGCGACTACGCCGCGGTGCAGGGTTCGCTTCTCTTCTTCGCGCTCACGTTCGCCGTGGTGAACCTGACGGTGGACCTCCTCTACGCGATCTTCAACCCGCGCGTCCGCTACGGAGGGTCGGGCGAATGAGCCAGGCCGCCGAAGTCGCAACCGGCATGCAGGAACTGGAAAGCGCGCCGATTCGCGGCATGTGGGAGGATACCCTGCGCCGTCTCCTCCGGCACCGCGTCGCCGTTGTGGGCTGCGTCTTCGTCTTCATATTCGTCGCGGTCTCACTCCTGGCGCCCGTCGTCGCCCCTTACGACCCCATTAAAGCGGATTTCCAGGCGGCGCTGAAAAAACCCTCCCTCGAGCATCCTTTCGGAACGGACCATTTCGGGCGCGACGTGCTGAGCCGCATCATTTACGGCGCGCGCACCTCGCTCCTGATCGGGGTGTTCTCCGTGCTCATCGCCGCGTTCGGGGGCGTGCTGCTGGGGCTCGTCGGCGGATACATGGGGGGATGGCTCGACAACCTCATCATGCGGATCGTGGACGTCTCGCTCACCTTCCCGCGCATCCTGCTCTCCATTCTGCTCATCGCCATCATCGGCACGGGGATGGAGAACATCATGCTGGCGGTGGGCATCTTCGCCATCCCGACCTACGCCCGGCTGGTCCGCAGTTCGGTGCTGGTGCTGAAAGAAACCGAATTCGTGGAAGCGGCCCAGGCCATCGGCGGCTCGAGCCGCCGCGTGCTGTTCCTGCACATCTTTCCGGGGACGCTCGGCCCCGTCGTCGTGCAGTCCACCTTCCTCATCGCGACCTCCATCCGCGTGGCGGCGGGCCTGAGCTTCCTGGGCATCGGGGTGCCCCCGCCCACGCCCGAATGGGGGACCATGCTCGCCGACGCCCGCTCCTACATGGCCCTGGCGCCGCACCTGCTCGCCATACCCGGCTTCGCCCTCATGGCGGTGGTGCTCTCCTTCAACCTGCTGGGCGACGGGCTGCGCGATGCGCTGGATCCCAAGCTGAGGAGGTAGGGGGGTGAGGAGTTTAAGTATTTTTTAACAACTGCACCGGGCGGCATATCTATAAGCAATTCTGTGTAATTGCGACCTGTCCTTGCGGGTGAGGCGAATACCAAATCGTTGTCGGAATTGATCGGCGCGTTCAAAACCACGTCATCAAAACGAATACGCGAAAACGGTTTATCCTCCTTCAAATGGCAGCGCTCGTTTTACGACCACGTCATCCGCGACGATGAAGACATGAACCGCATCCGGGAATACATTCGGGACAATCCGGCCAGGTGGGCGCTCGATGAGGATAACCCGGTGAATGGGGTGGGGGGTGAGTGAGGGGGGAGTTCATTTTCTATTGAAGGGAGATCCGCTTGAAACATTAATACACAGATCCAAACCCCTTACTGCGACCAAGAGTTCTGGGTTTTCTTCCATAATCTCGTTCGCTATTCCTTGCAGCCAAGAGACGATTTCAGTTAAGTTCATCGGCTTGCCAGTGTACGGATTTTTCCATTTTCGATGTTCTCGCATACAAATCAGAAGACATCCTGAACGACACCGCTCGTGGCTCAGATACTGTCCCACAAGTTGATTTCTCAAAGCTTTTTCCAATTGTGAACCACTCCATCGATTACTCTTGTCGTCCAGCTTGAGTTCAATTGTGGTTTCGATATCTTTGCATGAAGATGTCAGCCTAATATCGGTGCGCTTTTCTTCTACTTTCACGGCTTCTTGATTCACTGTATAGGCGCTACAACTATGATCGTTGAGCCAGCCGGCGATATTCCGGCGCAGTTCTGGTTCTTCTTTCACGAGTTGAAGAGTTTTTCTGTTGGAAAACTCGCTTTCCTTGACGGAATGGAAGAAATCTTCCAGACGATTAAGCATAACATTGTGGATTGTCCGATTGTCTGATGGAATCAAATTCTGTTCATTATCAAGAGATCGGAAAACTTCGAGCAGCATCGGTGTCGGTTCGCTTTCCTTCTCAGCCACTTCTACGGCCTTTTGCCGCAGACGATCTTTCATGCCCGCGAAATTATCCATGCCGGCGAGTCGGAGTAATTTATCGTGGGTCTGTTGCCCACCCAATTCTACGAGTTGTTCAAACAATAAACTCCGCGCTCCTTCGGCATGGTCGCGAGCACCAGGAGAGTATACGCCATCGTGTCGGATATCAGATGATGGGTGAACGACTTCGAAAGCACGGATGACGAGTTGAAAAAGAATGTCCGACCTTTTTTCGATTGGTATTGACGAGAAATTCGGTCTGCTTCCGGCATGATACCGATCCCCGAACACCGTACCGAAGATCAAAACGGCATCTGTTGCGTCGGTTTCGTCTTCAAGGTCGGTGGTTGCCTGCAGGATATGGCAACACCCATCGGCAATATCGAGTGCCATCAAGGCCCGCAACCACGCCGCCTTGTCTTCGATGGTTAGGTCTGGCCTTTTTAGATGATGAGCCGCGTGGGATGATGCAGCTTTTACGGTGGCATCTGAACCAAAACCGGCGATCAGCCCGACAGAATATCCTAACGCATCCCGGGTTTGGTTCGTCATCTCGCACGGCCAGTTGGCGAGAGCCTTTCCCAAGAATTCGGCTGCTTCTTTCTTGATTTTATCCGTCCCGTAAACATACAGATCATGCAGTAATGGACAATCGCCACACTCCGGCATTAGTGAGATTTGCACCGCGAGTTCTTCGATGATTACCTCGCGAACCGCTTCTGGTTTTGCTTTTTCAAGCGCAGGGAAGTACGTAGCGAAACCGTTCAATTCCAACATGGAAATTCGCGCGGCGAGTTTAGCGTCGTGCTCCGTCAGCTTATCAGCCCAATCAGGATCTTCAGCTTCGCAAGCAACCGCCATCAGAGCCTGGAGCCAGATTATTGGATAGCTGTTTCTATTTTCCGCTTCTCGTTCGCTCCGGAGTTTAGGCTGAACACCACGCCAAAACCCAGAAAGCGACGGTCTAAGAAGTTGCAAAAACTTATCGGAAAAAGCCTCGCGGATTTTCTTAGCATCCCAATAAACCCAGTAGTTACTTGCATCTTTATCTTGGCGTAACCACTGAAATAGATTCCAAAGAGTATTTTCCTGTCTGTCATCAGCCAACATTCCTTCGGGGTCGCTCTGAATTTCCCGGCGCCATGTTTCCCAACCGGCGAGCCTCTTCTTCTCTTTCCTTTCTTGTTTCTTCTTCCATTCTTCATGTTCTTGATCATATTCGCTAGGTTGGTTTGCGGGTGGTGGATTCATGTATATTTCATATTCTTCGATGAGTTCCGGCATGTCGGAAATTCGAGAACGAACACCATCTGAAATTTCGTTATCGCCAGTCGCTCGCCAAACATCCATCAAGGCGAAGAAAGCGACAGGACGCCGATCCTCCTGCGCAGTTTCTTCCAAGGCTGTAAACAACCAAGGGATATCCGCTATCGTTATTGAACCCAAGATGCTGTCGTATCCAACCTCCTGCACATAGCGTAACCGTGGTTTTCTCGCCGGCTCTAGCTCATCCGCGAGAGACAATGACGCCCAGAAATATGCTTCGCGTAGCCGAACATCCTCTTTGATGCGAGAGCAGATACTTTCAGTATCTTTCCTAGCAATGATGGATTGTTTCCGTTCACCGAAATGCAGCGCTATTGCGGCAGACCAAGCCCAATCCGAAATTTCCTCTAATGAGGAGATATCCGTATCACGTGCGCAGGCGGCCAGAATAGCATCGGTGAAATGATCAAATTCGGAATGACTTTCATACAGTTTGCAATCGGCTCTTCTTTTTTCCCACACTTCCTTGGAAAAAGCCTCTCGGAGCGAGCGCGCTTGGTCAATTCCGACTTCCTCACGATGAATGAGCGAATACAGTGCGAAGCCTAACCCGTGCACGGTATTTGGGGTTTCCTTGGCTTGCTTCGCGAGTGCAACAATTTCGTCTATGCTCAAGCTCTTGGGATACAGTTCCGGGATGACTGAATAGACTAACTTTGTAGGCCATTGTTCGTTCAACAGCGCCTGACCCAACTTGCGCTTCTGCTCGAGAATTCCGGCCGCAAGAACTCCAAGACAGGCGTAGACGCGATGATAAATTGGCAGGTTCGTGTCGAACGCGGCCTCATAAGAAAGGTGCGCACAAGCAGGCAAGGGGGTAAGCCTAATTAGCTGTAACAGCAACTCACGAGTCCCATAACCCGAATACGCTTTGGACCATAATTCTTCAACGACGGGACTTAAGTCATCGTGTCCGAGCCTCGCCACGTCGTTGTAACTCACGCCGACCCCGTGAACACCATCTCCCTCGTAGGATGAGACGAAACATCGCAGAATATTTTCGCGAGCCACTATCGGTAACGATGCAGGCAGACCCTGCCGGAAGAGCAGTTCGGGCATTCGTTGCTTTACTTCGGCCAGGATGTACTGATTCCATAGTGCTAGCCAAGCGGCCACAGGTTCCATAGAAGGAATGACAACCCGTTCACCGAAAATATCGCGAAACAGTAGTTGCTTAACCACACTAAACGGTAGTCCTTTCGAGATGAGCTTCTTCAATCGCTTCGCTGCCAGGAATTCATGCGTGGAGCGGTGATGGAATTGTACGGTGTTGATCCCCGAAAAATCGAAAAGCCCTCGCCTGAGCAGTTCCCTTTGCTCTGGCGCTGTCCAGTCGCTCAGAATATCGCCCGCATCGAGTTGCTCGTCGTCAGGGGATGTCTTCTCTAGCGCCAGCGACCGCCGTTTCATCAGAGACAGCGCCAAGGCAAGCCTCTCCGCACCGGAGCGCGCCTTTTCTAGAGAAAGTAGCTGTTCGCCCTTTCTGTCTGGATGTTCACGAAGTTTATAGTCAATGCCGGATGAAATCTGCTCTTCCAGTGTTCCAAGTTCGCCGTTTTCCCGCATAAGGGCCATGCCGTCCATGATGTCGGCTGGTGTTTGAAAAAAATGCCATGCTTCACTTTTTTCGATTTTTTCTCTGAGTCCCTGAGCATTTTCCAAATCGTATTGATCAGCGAACTCGATTGTTTGATCCGGTGTCAACGGCAGCATCACCAGGACCCTGGGGTTGGTTTCTTCCTCGGATTGCTCGTCCCTCTTGCTCACGGACTTCGTTAGAATAATTTTATTTCGTTGTATGGGGGCCAAAAAATCTTCTTCTTGCGGCACCTCCGGTTTTTCTGCTTTTCGCGGAGGTGGGATTGGGAAACACCGCTCGAAATCTGAACCATCGAGATACTGGTTCCAGTCCGCAGGCCGACAGGATACGAAGATATGCGCGAAAGAGGATTTTTCACCGATGGCCTTTTGCAGCTTTCTGAGCGCAATCTTGAAACTTCCGTCGCGCAGCTTCAATTCATCAACCGAATCAAGGAAGAACCACGCTTCTTTCTCCGCTTGTTGCAGCCAGGAGGAGAGGGAATCTTCTTCCTCAGAGGTAAGTACCATCTCTATCTCGTGATCGTGAAGCTGCTCCAATGGCAGGAAAAACGCGAATTCACCCCCCTCTCTTAGGGTCTCGACTTGATGCTTGAATTCATGCGTTTTCCCGCATTTCGCTTCTCCGAGCACGACAGTTCGCATACCGGACAGAACGTCCGACCACCCCATTGATGCAGATGTATTGTAGCTTCCCAGCCATTCTAAGTATTCTGAATCTCTTGATTGTTTAGCTGGAGCTTCCGCGAAACTACGCTCGACGGGAATATGAACATTTTCTGGCATACTGGAAAACATCCTACCTAGTTTGAAAGCACACTCAAACAGGAACTCTTATAATGACCCGTAATGTGTAGCCATAAGGTGCATCATGAGCAGAATTACGCGGGCGAGATTAACTTATCGAAGAGTCTGGCGGTTCCAATTGCCAACACCTTATTTTGGAACAATACGAGAAAGTTGGCAAACATTTTGCGATATGATCTTCTATTTGTTGAGCCGGTTATCAATCTGATTCAGATCTCCGGCCAACACGGGGTAGATATCCGTTCTTCACTAGTCGCTAATCGGACAACTTGAGTTCGAACACGCAATTGCCCGCAATTGCCGGTGGTCGCGGGAGATCGGGTCGGGAATGGCGCGCGCGGCGCGAGCAGTACTCGTCAATCGTCTCTACCCTTTGTGGCGGCATGGCGAAACCAGCGATGTCAACCTCGCGGCGGTTGCCGAATTCATCGTATTTTCCCTCCCAGACGAGTTCTGTTTTCATCTGCGAGAGCGGATGTGGATTGTGCGGTCCGAACGTAGCGGGATTGTTCATGGGGAGTGGGTCCTCTGCCTCGTCAATGAGGGGCGTTCGTGTGGAGGTTATCACGATGCGCGTTATTGCGAAAAGAGAACGGGCAGGGCGGACACATAGGTCCGCCCCTACAGAAAATCATTAATTGAATAAATGGGAATCCGAGCAGCTCGTTCGGTATTCCTCTTCACGGGGTTGTTGAAAAAAGTTCGATTTCAGGGGGTAGAGCGGGCGCCTCTCTCGTCTGGAAAAGCTGCAAACACTCGCTCTTCGGGGCTGATGAATAAGTCCTTGGTGAACGAGGATTGACTCTTCCAACGAGAGAGCAATTCACTCCCCCCTTGAGGGGGAGTCGATGAAGCCAAGCGATATTTGCGAAGGCTGAATCGGTGGGGGGTAAAATGCGTTTTACTGCCACTCCTAATCATACCCCCCACCAGTTCACTTTCGGGCTTACGCCCTCAGCTCACTGACTCCCCCTCAAGGGGGGAGTGAACTTCTAAAGTGTTCGCGCAACCCAAATTCGCTCCCCTGGGTTCGTTCAACAGCCCCATAGGCGGGCCTAAGGAAAATCCCGAATCACAAAACATAAAAGGGCGGCTCGTTCGGTCTTCACCTCCTCGGGGAAAACCGACACCCCTACAAGATCACCGGGTTCCTAAGACGGGCGGCTCACGAGCCGCCCCTACAATAAATCTCGAATGAATGGAACACGAAAGGGCGGACACCTTCGGTATTCCCCTCCTCGGGGATACCGACACCTCTACGAAAAACCATAAATCGAACGAACGGAAACAACCCTGGTCGGCCTTCCGGCCGCCACCGGCGTGCACCGGAATGACGGCGTGAAAGAACCCGTGGGCGGAGAAGGCCGGACAACCACGGGGGGTTGTCCCTACGCAAACCCAACGAACGCGGACATGAAAGAAACCGGATTCCGGCAATCCCTCTTTCTGCACTCAGGTCAAACTCTCATTCATCAATCGTGTTTCACCCCCCACCGATTCAGCCTTCGCAAAATCCGCTCGGCTTCATCGTTGGGCTTTCCCCTCGGGAAGCCCGACAGTGAACTGAGGGCGTAAGCCCGAAAGTGAACTGGTGGGGGGTATAACTCGGAGTGGCGATAAAACGCGATTCACCCCCCACCGAATCGGCCTTCGCAAAAATCGCTCGGCCTCTTCGACTCCCCCTCAAGGGGGGAGTGGTTGTTTGGCGTTCTGCAGGGTGAGGATGGTTTAACCTGACTCCAAAGGAGTCTTTTTCAACAACCTCCTCAAGGGGAGAGTGATTTTTTCTCTCTCTTCGGTTGGCAATGATGTTCAAGCGCGAACCCTCCCTCCTCGGTCGACATCTCGCAATCGCTCCTTTATCAGTCGCGTTAATCACTCCTTTATCAGTCGCGATTAATCTCAAAGGGGGAGTGGTTTTGACACGCTCAGGCTCGGATATGGTATGATTCGCGGGTTCCGGCTGGAGTTCTACAGGCAGAATCAAACCAGGGGAGGCGTGACGCCATGAAGGTGATGAACTACAAGGATGCGGAACTCAAATCGGAGAAGGCGGCGAAGGGCGCGGGCATCCGCTGGCTGCTCAGCGAGCGCGACGGCGAGACCGATATGGCGATGCGGGTCATCGAGATTGAAGCGGGCGGGCAGACGCCAGACCACGCACACTCCTGGGAGCACCAGGTGTTCATGCTGAAGGGCGAGGGGCGCGTGATCGTCGAGGGCGAGACGCGGGCCATCGCGCCGGGCTCGGCCATATTCGTCGCGCCGGGCGAGAACCACACCTTCCACAACGATTCGGACGAGACCATGGAGTTCGTCTGCATGATTCCCGTGAGCGCCACCCAGGCGTATGAGCACTAGGAAGGGAAAACCGGCGCTCCCCGCCCCTTGAATTTCCGTAAATATCGATAAATTTGGATAAAATCCGGTAAATTAACGGGGTATTTCCGTAAATTTCCGCGGGCAGTTGCGGGGGCGAAATTCTTCCACCGAAGACACGTCGCGAGGATACCACGGCTCCCCAAGCGTTCGCGCAGCGGCAAATGCGGGGAACTGCGGGGGTGATACCTGGAGCGGGCGCTCGTCCCGGACTTCCGAATACGCCACAATATCTAGTCTGATTCCAGAATCTTCACACTATATATGTGCGAAATGATTCTCTCAGCAAGAAAATCCGCCGAAAAATCAATTTCTATGCCCATAACATACATAATATCAATATGTTATGATTAATTATGCAAGAATCGCTTTAAGCATGGTGAGAGTTGATTATTTTATAATGTACATAAAACATTCAAAATCAATGAGATATATCGACTAGTGAAAATTTTACTTGAAATATATTCCAGGCCCTTGGTATATTCGGCAGCGTTCCAATCCGTCCCGTAGGGTGCTTGAAATGACGAATCTGGAAAGAGACCTTTTCTCCCTCATCACGCTCGTCAGCAACGTAACGGAAGCGTACTCCGCCTGCTTATTCCTTGAAAACAAACGCCGTAAGACGTATCAGCTCACCACGTACCACAGCCTCAGCCCGTACATTCTCGCGGATGCCTCGGTCGAAATGGGCCAGGGCTTCATGGGCTGGGTTCTGGAGAATAACGAGCCTTTGAGCGTCAACCAGTTCGACAAGGACACCCTGGTTCTCGGCTATTACAGCAGAAACGAGGATATCAAGTCCTTCATGGCGACCCCCCTGCCCTCCTCGATCAACAAAGGGGCGCTCGCCATCGACAGCAAAAAAAGCTGGTGCTTCACGTCCAGAGACCAGAAAATTCTCGCGGGGTTCGCCCAGCAATTCGCCTATCTTGCAGACGGTGCCCTAATGAGCGTTCAAATGGAGCGTCGCTCCATGAACATTCCCGCATTCAGCAAGTACCTGAATTCGCTTCGCGTAAGCGAGAACGAAGGTCAGTTGTTGAATGCGGTATGCCAGGTACCACGCGAGTTGCTTCCCTTCGACGCCTGCTTCCTCGTCCTCATCGACGAGGAAGCAGGCTTCCCCCGCCTCGTGCGAACCTCCGGGTTCGGGGAACTATTTCTGGGCGAAGTCGCCATTAGCGAACGAGCAAGTCTGGCCGGATACGTTTTAAGCAAAAAAGAAAGCTTAAGACTCCCGGACCTGAATGGAAAAAAAGGAACGAGACCTCTCTTCCATCATGATGAACCTCAGCTTGAAGCACGTTCCGCCGTGTGTCTTCCTCTTATCTCAAGAGGTGAAACTCTCGGTTGTCTAGGGTTCACAAGTAAACGCCGAGCCCAATTCGACGCTTCTTCTGTCCAACGCGGAGAAATTATTGCAGCGCTTGTGGCGGATGCCATCGCAAACCGGAAAAACGAGTTGCGCTGGCAAGCACGATTAGAAATCGACCCCCTTACAGGTGAACAGAATGTGCAATTTCTACATTCTCGCCTTCATGAAATTATCTGCGATGCGGAAATGAAGGGGCGTCAACTTGCGTTGCTCAGTATCGCTCCCGACACTTCATTGGAAATTAAGGATACATCTGAGGAAGAAGTCATTCTCCAGCTTTCAAATTCACTTAAACCATTCGCTGCCGGAAACGATATTCTGGTGCGGCATGAGGGGCCTCGTTTTCTCTTGTTATTGCATGACTCCTCTCAAGAATATGCCGAGGCTGTAGCAGAACGGATCATCCATGTCGTTAATCACACTCCCTTCTATCTTGGTGGAAAAGAGTTCGAAATCACAATTTCAATAGGCGCCGCATGTTTCCCTGAGACTGCGCAAAATTCAAATAGCCTAATCAAGTCATCTCTTGCAGCATTGGGTTACGCTCAAAAAGGGGGCGCTGGAAATCAACTTTGTTTTATGGGGGGAGATAGATCATGGAATTAAATTTTTTCAAGCGTCTCAGATCCTGGATGGGGCCAAATATCGCGATGGATCTAGGCACAGCGAACACCCTGGTTTACACAAAAAATGCCGGAATTGTGCTCGATGAACCCTCTGTTGTCGCCTTGAACTCGAAAAATGGAGGAGCCATTCTCGCAGTAGGCAAAAAAGCCAAGGAGATGTACGGCCGGACTCCCCCAGATACAATTCGGACAATTCGCCCCATGAAAGATGGGGTAATCGCAGATTTTGATGTAACCAAAGCCATGATACGTCATTTTGTTGGAGCAATTGTACCCAAACGGTCTTTCAGCCGACCCACAATGATGGTCTGCGTCCCCTCAGGGATCACCAGTGTGGAAATGAAAGCCGTGATTGATTCCGCCACTCAATGTGGAGCCGGCAAAGTCCATCTAATCGAAGAACCCATGGCGGCGGCCATTGGAAGCAAACTGCCTATTCACGAAATCGCTGGCTCTATGATCGTTGACATCGGGGGAGGAACAACAGAAATGGCCGTTATCTCCCAATACGCCGTTGCATACTCAGAATCTCTACGTATGGCGGGAGATGCGATGGACGAATGCATACAACGCCACATTAAAAGAAACCACGGTTTATCGATCGGATCATTCGAGGCTGAACGCGTCAAGATGGAGATTGGAACAGCAGCTCCTCTTTCTGAGCCGCTTGAAATGGAAATTTCCGGCGCAGATGTTTCCACCGGAATGCCCCGCACCATCATGATATCCGATGAGTCGGTGCGTGAGGCTCTCGACGGTCCCGTGAAGGCCATTGTTGAATCCATTCGAAAAGCGCTGTCCAAGACAAGCCCTGAGCTTGCTTCAGACATTTACCGACGAGGAATCGTTTTGGCTGGTGGCGGTTCACTCTTGAAGGGGCTTGGGACCAGGCTTCATGATGAGACAGGTCTCCCTATATATAGAGTAAAAGACCCGCTAACCACCGTCGTCCGTGGAACTGGACACGTACTGGACCACTTAAAAGACTTCAAGCAAGTCTGTCTAAACTGATCTTCAAGAGCACCACCCCCCCCTACCGGGAGCCCGGCCCCATGCGCAATACCGGGCTCCCGGTCCCTTCTTTATAGAATAACTGTACAGAGATTTTACTGGCTAAAATAATCCGGTAGAATTAAAAGACATTTATCATTAGTCTTTCCAAATCCTTTAATTAACCGGGAAAATAAAATGGCGTTCTCACAACAAGGCGATTCATTTTCATTCGAGACATCCATAGATGAAATGAAACTCGTTTACAGGATACTGCATCTCCACATCGGAGAACACCTTGAGCTTATGGATAGTGAGTTTATGGATGAATTGCAATTCGCGCTACAAAAAAAAGCTCAAAAAGAAGGAGTGGACATTGGTCATCACGGCGCATGGGACTTATGGCTGGGCAATGATTCGACAACCCCATGTGAGGAGCGTGTAAAAAAACGAAAAACATTCGATAGTTAACCCTCGACACCGAGGCGCATTTCTAAAGCTTCGTGTAAAACTTCCATCACTATATCCGTAGGCATATCCACTCCCGTCCACATTTTCCAAGCAGCCGCTGCTTGATATACCAACCAACCCGTTCCGCGAACAACTTGAGCTCCAGCCCGCCTGGCTGCTTTCAGAAACTCCGTATCAGGAGGAATATAGACCGCATCCGAACAGATACAGCCGTTAGGTATAGCGTCTTCGGGAATCGGAGGGGTCGCCATACTTTCCGTGTCTCCCCACATCCCGAGGCTTGTAGTATTCACGATTATCTCACAACCATCAGCCGCCGAATACAGATCGTCCAAGCCACCACCTTTTACTTTCGAAGAAGGAACGCTTTTTTCTACAAAGTGTGCCAACTCCAAAGCTTTTTCATATGTTCGATTTCTAATTTCAAGGTGAGCCGCTCCGCACTGGGCTATTTTGACGGCAATTGCTCTCGCAGCCCCTCCCGCACCCAAAACAAGACATTTCTTTTCCCTGGGATGTTCTCCCGTTGTCTCCTCAAAAAAGCGAAGCCAACCGATACCATCCGTGTTATGGCCGATTAGATTTCCGTCTTCTTCAAAAACTACCGTGTTTACTGCACCCATCAACCGGGCATCCTCACTCAGATCATCCATGAGTTTAACAACAGCCACTTTGTGCGGAATTGTGATCGTGAGTCCGCGAAATCCCATCGCCCGGGCTCCCTGCACAGCTTCCTCCAAAGAATCCGGGTGCACTTCATAGGAAAGATAGTGATAATCCACACCTAAAACTTCAGCCGCCTTATTATGAAGCACAGGTGACAATATATGCCCTGCCGGGAATCCAAAAACACCCAGTGGTATCGGATTTGGCATGAATGTTCTCCTTAACATCATTCCATCGTTTATTGTCTAACGCCGTATTTGTGAAAAACTTGTTGTTGTAACAATATAAAAACAGACTAGAATTTTAAGAGCTCATACGCAATCGAGATAACATTTCACCTCTTTAGGGATTTGAAAGCTGGTAAACTCAACATCGCACCAAAGACATACGCCACTTTGTTGAGGGCCTCATGAATAATTTTAAGGTAGCTGGGAAAGATATACCCAGATACGATCTGCCGGATAAAGCTGTGGGTACGGCAAAATTCGCAGCAGACGTTACTACTGTACAACCACTTGTTGGTTTAATCCTCAGAAGTCCACACCCACATGCTCGTATCGTTTCGATTAACACGAAAGAAGCGATAAAAATACCGGGTGTGCGAACCGTATTGACGGGCAATGATTGCCCCGCACACCATTTCGGTCTTGAGATCAAAGATATGTGCTGGCTGGCTCGCGATGGTTTTGTTCGATACATCGGAGACCCTGTTGCGGCAGTTGCAGCAGAATCACTCGATGCGGCACAGGCGGCGCTAGATTCGATAAAGCTTAGCTACGAGGAAATTGAGCCTGTGGTGGACCTTTTGAAAGCTCGTGACGGTATGGGTCCATTCGTGCATGAAGATTGGGAAAAAGTAGGCTTAGGGCCCAATGGAGAAGGGAATGTAATTGGTCGCTATGAAATGTCCATGGGTGATGTTGGAATTGCCATGGAAAAAGCGGATCACATATTCGAACACACATTCCAGACTCCATACGCGCATTCTGGTTATATCGAACCTCATGCCTGTTCGGCGGAGCCGGGGGCCGATGGAAAAATAAGCATATGGACAACAACGCAAGCGCCTTTCGTCATCCGCGAACAAGTCGCAGCGGCTTTGGGGATTCCGCTGACGAAAGTGAAAGTCATCCCCACAGAAATCGGTGGTGGATTCGGGGGGAAGATTCATTCTTTTGTTGAACACATCATCGCATTGCTCGCTCTCAAAAGCGGGCGCGCCGTTCGCCACGAAATGACGCGGGAAGACGATCATAACGGCGTCAGTCCCAGGCAAGGGTTACGAATACACTTAAAGACCGGAGTAAACTCAGATGGCAAAATTCTAGCTCGCGAATCAGATGTCATCGTCGACCATGGCGCATATGGTCCCGGCGCTCCGACCCAGGCGAGTTCCCGCATTCCGATGTTCACAAGTTGCTATCATATCCCAATCTCTCATGTGAAAATGACGAGCGTTTACACCAATGGCCCTATATGCGGTTCGGTAAGAGGCCCCTGCGGCCCCCAGTGTTTTTTCGCAACGGAAGTCCATCTCGATATTATTGCTCGCGAACTAGGCATCGACCCCCTTGAAATCAGGCGGAAAAACGCCATCCGAAAAGGTGACACCGGATTGTTCGGCACGCAAGAAGACGACGGTATGCTGAAAGTTTTGGAAAGCACAGCTAAAGAAGGAAACTGGGGCGAGACAATTGAAACGAATGTGGAATTGGAAGGTCCAGGCTGGAAGTTTGGTCGAGGCCTTGCCGTTAGTTTTTGGCGTGGGAGTGGCGGAGCTTCCGCTTGTACGGCGCGTTTAAACGCAGACGGCAGCGTCCAACTCCTAAGTGGCTCTGTGAACCTTACGGGCGCTACAACCT
This sequence comes from Nitrospinae bacterium bin107, assembly GCA_002238965.1. Classification (GTDB taxonomy): domain Bacteria; phylum UBA8248; class UBA8248; order UBA8248; family UBA8248; genus Bin107. The sequence goes on from MPNJ01000006.1 coordinate 179,876, forward strand.
CTATGTGCCAGATTGCCGCGGAAATGATGGATGTCGGCTTTGAGCAAGTATCTTTTGACAGCGGCGATACCGACACCGCCCCCGAGTCCATCCACGCGGCGGGCAGCATGCTGACCCGCTCGATGGGCGCCGCCGTTATCGTAGCCGTAGACGATCTGAAAGAAAAAATTCGAATCGTGGCCGCCGAAAAACTAGAAGCCGCTCCAGACGATTTGAAAATCGAAGGAGGGCACGTTTCTTCGATTTCTACGCCCGAGCGCACCATGTCATTGAGTGAAGTGGCAAAAGCGGCACCAGGGATTGCTGGTTATATTATGGGCCAAGGTGAAACACAGGCGCCGGCTTTTTGCCCGATCTACACGGCGCAAATCGCGGAGGTGGCCGTAAACTCGGATTCGGGTGAGGTGAAGGTTTTGAGGCTGGTTTGTTCGCAAGATGTGGGCTTCGCCATGAACCCGACTTCCGTCGTCGGTCAAATGGAAGGCGGGATGCTTCAGGGAATCGGATTGGCGCTGATGGAGGAACAGCCTCGAGACGAGGACGGCAATATCTATGGCGGAACTTTCCATGAATACCTCCTGCCCACCAGTCTGGATGTTCCCGAACTCAAAACCGTAATGGTTGATAACAAGGCGGATGATACGCCGTATGGAATGAGAGGGGTCGGCGAACCGCCCATACTCGCAGCCCCCGCCGCCATCATGAACGCCATCGCGGATGCGGTGGGAACTCGATTTTTCGAGATCCCGGTGGGCCCGCATCACATATGCGAAGCGATCGGAAAAAAGAGCGAAACATAAAAACGCGATAGAATTCCTGAATACACAGCAGAGATGAGCGCCTTTGGTTGCTCAGACATTTTTTTCGTCTTTGGGTTCGAAGGCTTAGTTACTCTAATATGCAGTGTTATGAAACTTGAGGGACTTCGGTCTGAATGGCGCGTAGAAGATGGCCACCCAAATACCACTTCATTGCTTTGACATTCGAATCATCACTCAGAATCGTGATGGCGCCACACCGTAACCATTCATTTCTCCTTGTGCGCCAAGCCCAGATAAGCACACCCCGGCAGCCATTGAGCCAAACAGGGCTGAAAGTCAGCTTTTCTCCCATTTGGCCAAGAAGTTCCGTGCAGGCCACGGCTACAAAATCGTCACCCGTTCTTCGCTCGTCTCGGACGATGAGCTCTACTCCCGGTGACATGAGGCCTTGCAACAATACCTTGTCCCGAAAACCAAGCGCCTCCACAAACCGTTCGAATACGCGCGTGGCCTTCACCTGATCATCGGTGGATACAAAGAAAAGTTTCTTTCCCCAGTACTTTTGAATTTGCGCTCGTTTCTTATCCGCATTGTCGGCAATTTTGAAAACCTCCTGAATCTTTACCCCTATTGAGGATGCCGCAATCCGATCACCATCTTCCACCCCGTCCCTGAGCACGACAACTGCACGCTGTTCGGGCGTCATGTATTGGAGGGGGAACAAAAACTCAAGCGCAACGCTTGGCCATACAGCACCTGCCTCCACCGATTCAGTCACACCATTCGCACTTGAACCCATCGTTTGTATCAAATCGGGGAGGTCGAACTCATTCAACTCCAATGGTTGTTTCTCTCGCAATCGAGAAAGGGCCGCTTCCGTGCACGACGTATAGAGCCATTCAGGGTGATCTTCGATATTCTCCAGGGCTGGGCCCATTTCAATGGCTCGCAACATCGTATCTTGCACGATATCATCCGCGTCCAAAATACTGCCGGTGAGCCGATAAGCGTGTTGCCGCATCAACCCCCAGTATTCTTGAGTATATTTTTCAAGATCGATCATGATGAGGCTGAAGAGGTCGCAAACATCTCGCGCAAATCCAAAGCTACCCCCAATGGCGCATCGGTTTTATCCATTACTTCATTTTCACTCACGCCAGGAGCGAGTTCACGCAGCACAAGTCCGTCAGTCTCCACCGTAATGAAAGCGAGATCAGTAATGATGACATCGACTACGCCTTTTCCGGTTAAAGGCAGAGAGCATGCTTTCACAATTTTCGGTGCACCTCGCTTTGAAACATGCTCCATAGTGAGGATAACTTTCCGGGCGCCCACGACGAGATCCATCGCACCTCCCATGCCGGATATCATCCTGCCGGGTATCGCCCAGTTCGCCAGATCGCCGTTCCCGGCAACTTCCATAGCACCGAGTATGGTGACATCTATATGCCCGCCTCTGACCATGGCAAAAGACGTGGCGCTATCGAAAAATGAACCGCCAGGCATTAACGTCACCGTTTCTTTGCTGGCATTCAGCAGGTCTGGGTCTTCATCCCCTTCGTATGGAAATGGGCCGACACCCAACACACCGTTTTCCGAATGGATGGTGACTCCGTATTCCTCGGGTATGTAATTGCTCACCAAGGTAGGTATGCCAAGCCCGAGATTGACATAACCCCCTCGAGGCACTTCCATGGCTGCGCGCCTGGCAATATCGTGTCTGCTTAAAGTCAATTCAACTCACTCCAGAGTTCTTTCGGGGCCGAGTCGTCATAATTTCGATTGGTTTCTCAATATCTTCACCCAAAACCACACGCTGCACAAAAATCCCGGGCGTATGCACTTTTTCCGGGGAAATTTCACCTACGGGAACGATTTCTTCCACTTCTGCGATCGTCACCTCGGCAGCAGTGGCCATGACGGGATTAAAGTTCTGCGCGCTCATCCTGTATATCAGATTCCCACGCTCATCCCCTTTCCAAGCCTTGATGAAAGCATAATCCGCCCGGATAGGTTCTTCAAAAATATATTCCTGTCCATCAACGATTCTTGTCTCTTTTCCTTCCGCCACTACAGTACCTGCTCCCGTTGGCGTAAAGAAACCACCGATGCCGGCCCCGCCAGCTCGAATACGCTCCGTGAATGTTCCCTGAGGCGAGAGTTCGACTTCTATTTCCCCTTTTAAAGCTTGTTCTTCATAAGCCTTACAAGCCGGACCCACGCGACTGGCGATGATGGAGCGGACCTGTCGATTTTCAATCATCATGCCAACACCCCAACCGTTCATTCCTCCTGCATTCGATACCAAATGAAAATCGCCGACATCTCTTCGTAAGCTCATTGCTTTACATAAGTTATGCGCCATCCCGCATATGCCGAACCCTCCGATAAGAATCGATGCGCCGCTGGGAATATCCGAAACAGCTTCCATTGAACTCAATACAATTTTAGACAAGTGAACTACCTCAATGAGAAAAATCGAATAGCTCTTGCCTGTCATGTTTAAGCATTTGCATGCCAGCAGGCAAGGTGATTCAATCAGCTTTCCATTACTCTTCCCACTAATGCTTTCACTGGCGAATACTGTTTATACACGATAACTGTCTTGTCCGTGTGTTTTGCAACGTTTTCAGGAATAGAACCAAATAGAATCTGTTTGTAGAAACTTTCGCCAGCGGCTCCCATTGCAATCGCGTCATATTCTCCCGACGCTTGAATAATTCCCACGGAAACAGATTTGTGCGTGATGATTTGGCTCTCTACATGAGCGCTGCTCTCATCGTTGATTCGGCCTACCGCCTCACTTAGGCCTTGCTCAACGGAATACTTATGAGTTGCATCGGCATCTGGAGAAATAACTGTCGATACAACAAGCCTGGCATTGTAAGCACTTGCGATTGGGGCTGTGTATCGCTCAGCCAAACGTGCATGTATGCCTCCAGTTGTGGGCAAGAGAATATTTTTAAAATTCATATCACCTACAAGTTTCACCAGCATAATATCCGCCCGTGCGAGATTTACGACGTCATCGACAATCTCTCCCAAAATTCGATTGGCGGTAGAAGTGTAGCCTTTCCAGCCAAGCACGATCAGATCACAATGGCGCTCTCTCGCCGTCTCCAGAATGGCGCGCGCCGGATTGCGCCCGATCGTTACAAGAGAGCTGATTTTGACACCATTCGATTTGGCTCGGACATGGGCCTGCTCCAAAATTCGTCTTTCGCGTTCAACGTATGAAGTTTCGCGACTCATCGGTGCCTGCTCAGGCAAAGATACAACCCGCATTGCGACGATTTCACCGTCATTTTCTTTAGCAAGCGCCGAGGCCAGATCTATCAGGGGGGCGACGTTTGTCGGATTTGCGATGGGAACCAACACGCGGAAATCGCTCTCCTGACCCTCCATGCTGACCTGTGCTACACGGGACGGCTCACCCGGCAAGAATTCCTCCTCAGCCTGAGAGCCTTTCCAAGCCAGAAAACCAAGCATTCCCACGATCAACCATAAGATGGCCATGATAACTGGCTCAGAATGCCGCAATATCAATGAAAGTAAATATAAATTCGCGACAATTCCTATCAGTGGCAACAACGGCACGAATGGAACACGGAAATTCCTCGGCAGGTTTGGAAATTTTTTCCGATGATAGATGAGCGCTGTATTCACCAAAATCAGTGCCAACAAAAGAATGGTGTCCGCAAAGTGCGCCAGCATCTCCAGGTGAAAATTCTGCGCAAAAACAACAATTGTTCCTCCCACTAAAATAAGCGCGATAATAGGAGTGCGTGTCTTTGGATTGATAGCAGCGATGCCAGAGGGTAAGTGTCCTAGCTGCGCCATGGATAAAACGACTCGCGAACCCGCCAAAATCGATGCATTCGATGCGGAAATCATTGAGAATAGCGCACCTACGACAATTACCATCCCCCCGATGGGGCCCAGGAAAAGACGTGCCGCATTGCCCATCGCCGCTTCCGTATATTCCGTGAGATTCGCGGCAATGATTACAAAAACTACCAATGTATAAAGAATCGTAACGATCGTCATGGATAAAAATATCGCGCGGGGAATTGTCTTTGTGGGATTCGTAACTTCTCCAGCAGATGCTGCAATTGCCGAAAAACCAAAAAAAGTAATAAAAACCAACCCAGCCGTCGCGCCGATTTTCGGGATGTCCGTACTCATTCTATCGATAAGGGCTTTTGTATCCAAATTCCCTAGCCCACCATATACAAACCAAAATAAAAGGATGACCTTTCCAGCAGTAATGAGAATTTGAAAACGAGCCGACTCTTTTGTTCCCTTGATATTCAGCAATACAAGACAAATTAGTCCTATCGTTCCCGATATTTGCTCATAAGGAGAATGCCAAACGAACTCATTGAAATAAGAAGAAAGGCTGCTGATGTAAAAGGCACATGAAGAAGTGTAGCCAAGCACCAACGTCCACCCAACAAGGTAGGCGAGTGGCGGAGGAAACGTCCTTCTCGCATAGAGATATCCTTCTCCGGATTCCGGATACAGAGACGAGAATTCACAATATGTGAGCGCGGTGAACCCGGCGACAAACGCCGCTAAAAGAAAAGCGATGACGGCCGATGAGCCGACATCCCTGACCGCAAGGCCAGATAAGGTGAAAATACCAGCCGCTATCATTGTCCCGACACCAATCGAAAGTGCGGATGTGAGCCCTAAATCTCGACTGAGTTCGGTTTCAATATGCAGGCTATTGCCGTTACGTTTGTTCATTTCAGATCTGCCAGAAACGACTTGAGCTCTCGCTGCACGGTGGTCGGCTCGGTAACACTCGGAAAATGTCCTGCTTTTTCACATACGACAACTCTCGACTTCATGGGTAACACACTCATCAACAATTTTTCCGATTTCTCGCTAAATCGCTTACTCTCCCCTCCACGAAATACCAGAGAAGGGCATATTGTTCTCTTAGCCCAGAAAACGGGATCGTAATCGCTCGCGGAGGAGGCTTGAAATTCCCGCAACCTCAGGATTCTGCTTTTCTCATATGGAACTCTGCAAACGCCATATGCGCCATCGCGCACCAACACGTCGCTCAAGAATCGTTTCGTTCTAGCGGGAGGCCAGTTTCCTTCTTCGCTTTCCGTGAAGAATTTCTGCGCCTGCTCTAAATCCTCGAAGTCCATCGGGCGACTTCGTGACGCCTCCATGTTCGCATTGGCTCCCGAAGCATCACGCATTGTCGGATCCACCAACACGGACGCGGCAACGCGATCCGGGCGTTCCGCAGCGACGGCCAGGGCGATTGAAGCGGCGAAGGAATGCCCCATCACCACGAAGCGGTCCAGCAAAAGCACGTCGGCCAAGCCAATTACGTCTCTTGCGAAATCAGCTGCGGCGTCACCCGTACCCGGGTCATCAGTTCTTCCGAATCCTCTTTGATCCGGGCATATCATGCGTATCGAGCCCGCGCCTTCCGCTGTAGCGTTCCACATGCCACTCTGAATCAGCGAACCATGCAATGCGATAAGGGGCAAGAGCGAACTTTTCTTCGCCGGTCTCCAGTCCCGGAAAAACAATTGAAAATTCGATACCGTCTCGAAACCGGCATACCAACCACCCTCGCTGCGCATACGAACCTCTAGGTATGAGAAAGTGAATTTATGCAAGGAATTTTATCAAAACGAGAAAAAGATGCTTCAATCTCCTGTTAAAGAATTGGCCGATAAACCACACTCCGCCCATTCGGTAAACCATCTGCTTTCAGGCATTATAAAGCATGAGCAAAATACCTTGCTCCTCGACATTCCATCTTATTCTATGGCTTTTTGTTCGTAGATCGGAAATCGCTCAGGAAGAATCATCCGTATAGGAAATTGAAACGCGGCGCGCATGGAAGCGATTTTGTTCACCGTCGATGGGCTCGAAGAAATGACACGCTTCCAAATCACGCGGATATACATGAATAGATACCGCCAATTCGTCACGCCGATTCCGCACCGTATGGATGTCCGCGCAGCCACAAACTGAATTCTGCCCACCTGCCGAAGGATTGTGGGGCGCATCGTATCTCAAACCGACCTCGCCCTCGGCGATCTCTGAATCCGCAAAATAATTCACAACCTCAAGGCCACCCTCCACCATGCCGAGCATCCCCCAGGCGCCGTCATGATCGTGTATCGGCGTGCCCTGCCCGGGTTTCCACACCATGGCCGCTACGACGAAGCGTTTCTCGGGGTCGCGATACAACAGATGCCGCGCATATCCCTCGTCCGAGGGATCGAGCGCCTCGGGCGGGATGAAAGAACCCGCTTCCAGCAAGCGTTTGAGGGCGGGTTCGGCTGCGCGAATGAAATCTCGGCCGCGTTCGCCGTTATCGTAAATGCCGGCAAGCTCTTCTGCGAGGCGGATGATGGGAGCGCTTGGTGCGGCGACTGTGTCCATGGCGACCTCCTCCAGATGCGGAAATCGATGTAATCTGCTATTATTCAGACACTTGACCCTTCAGTTTTTTACCGGAATACCCCGTGAATTTATCCGAATTTATCCATATTTTCAGAAATTACTATTTGCATTATATCGACAATTTCCATTATTCCCGGGCGCCTCCTTAAGCCTCCATGAGGCTCGTCCGGAAGGCGCCTTCCCGGCCAAATTTAACAGGCTCCCGAGCCGTTTCGTTCCGCCCCTGCAAGCGCCCCGATACTCACCAGGGATGGTCCCGCTCGATCAGCGTTCCCGGCGCCCCGGCGCTCTCGAGCAACCCGATCATATCATACAGCACGGCCCGCTGCTGTTCAATATTTCCCGCTCGTCCGAAGGGATGCCCCAGCGGCCAGGGCACGAACACCGCCCGGGGCGGGCAAAGCTCCGCCGTTATCTCCTTGACGATGCTCACCGAGACGGTTGCGATGCCCTCCCGTTCCACCGCGTTCTGAATCAGCCCGACCGAGCGATTGCACAGCCCTCACGCGGGCGCGAGCAGCGCGACCTCCGCCCCCGCCTCGCGCAGCCGCCGCGCCGCCGCCGGCGCCGTCTCCTCCACGAGCCGCTCCACGAGTTCCGCATCGATGTGGCCCATGAAGCTCAGATGAACCGGCGAGACCCCGCCTATCGCCCCCTCCGCCGCCAGCTCGGCGAGCCGCTCGTGCGGGAACACGACGTTCAGGTCCGCATCCGCCCCCCGGTGGTCGTAGTAATCGTGCGTTATCGTCAACGCATCGCGCGCGGCGTCGCCCGGAATCTCGCGGAACGTCGGGTCGCCGTCGGGGTTTTCCATGTCGAAGGGGTCTTGCGTCTTTAAGTGCACCCCGCCCGTCGTCACCAGCGCGACTTTGCATTCGCTCACGGGCCTCGCCAGCGGCGTCCAGGGCGTGAACGAAGGCCCCGCGCGCCAGCCGGCCATCTCGGCGGAAAAATCCTTACCCCCCGCCCATCTCTTCACCAGACCCGGATAGCGCGTCAGCAGACGCGCCACCATCCTGTCCTTCCACCTGCGCAAGCTCATCAATGTTTCCTGTCGGTTGTGAGATCGTTGTTCGGCGGCGGCCATCCCGTGGACCAGCGCAGAACTCTATCGCAACGGGGCCTTACGCGCACCCGGAGGAGAGTTATCTCACTCAGAAGGCGCGGAGGTTTGAGAACATTCCAAATTGACTAGGCATTGCAAGGACATAAGTCTTACTATATTAAATGTAATTTTTAAGCTACCGCCCATTAGTCAAAGCTATGAAAATCACAGCCAAACAAATAGCCGATTGGGCCGCCACAGGCGAGGCTCGTGGGGAGTTGCCACGTCTGATCCGCAAGCTGCTCCATGCAGCAGGAACACTTACTCAAGCCTCGATGCCCGCCGGAGATTCCGTCACCCTACCAGGTTTAGATGGTAAAATTTTCAATGATACAGACAATGCCTGGGTGCCAAAGGGTTTCTCCGTTTGGGAAGTAAGTTGTCGAGGCGATGTCACTAAGAAAGCAAATGTAGACTACGCCGATGGTTTAGATGAAGACAAGAAAAAGGTATCGCCTGCAGAACGCAAAAAAAGTGTTTATGTTGCGGTGACTGCTCGCAAATGGAGCAAGAAGGACGATTGGCTAGAAGAAAAGAATCAGAAAGACGAGTGGCGCGAGGTTCGCGCATACGATGCCGAAGATCTGGAACAGTGGCTGGAAGAGTTTCCAGCCGTCGCACTGGAATTCGGTGAAACTCTCGGGTTGACGGGTGACGGTGTTGAGAGCCTTTCGGGCTATTGGAGCAAATGGTCCACGCAATGCAATCCTGCGATCACTCCTACCGCATTACTAGCCGGTCGAACAGAAGCCGCAGAATTGCTCCTTGCAAAAACCCTCAAACAATTTGAACCAAGAGCGAGGAATTTTCTCTCAATAAAAGCCGACAGCGTTGAGGAGGCAGCCGCCTTTACGGCAACCTGCTTGGTGGATAATCCCGATCTAACAACTAGTGCGGTCATTGTAACAGAGGTCCAAGGCTGGCGCTTCATCGATAAGAACCCACAGATAAAGGTCGCCATATCTGCCCGACCTGAAATTACGCAATCGCCTTCATCACGCGATGATCTGGTAGTACTCGTCCCCTACGCCTCGGGCGACATGTCGAGGCATTTCCCCGATGTGGGAGGACAGGCCGACAATACCGATATACGACTAGACAGACCGACCTATGAAGAATTCGAGAAAGCCCTCGTCGAGATTGGAGTCGAGCCGAATAAAGCCAGCCGTCTGTCCCGAAACTGCGGACGTTCCTGGACTGTTTTCCGGCGCCGTCTTGCGCAGAATCCTTCCATCCGTAAACCAAAGTGGCTAGACGATTCTTCATCCCCTGTTCTTTCCACGATTTGCCTGGTTGGCGGCTGGTCGTCAGAGCAATCAGCGGACAAACTTTTCGTTGAACGTATTGCGGGAATGGAATACTCCAACGTGGAACGAGAGCTAGGTGAAATTGGCCGCCTTGACGATTCGCCAATCATTCGTCTTGGCGGAGTCTGGAAAGCCAAGTCCGCTATCGAACTCCTTGCTTTATTCGGTGAATGGATCACCGATGAACAACTTGAAACATTCTTTACGGCCGCAGAAGAAATATTTACTACTCCTGACCCTCAATTCGAGCTTCCCGATGATGAACGATACATGGCCGTTATTCATGACAAAATCAGGCCGCAAAGCGAGTTGCTGATTGATTCGATTTGCGACACGCTCATCAAACTGGCCGTGAGAGGACCGGAAATTGGAGCGCTTCGGGCACAGAACATAAAAGAACGCGTTGCCTCACTCGTACGTAAACTGCTGAGTGATGCCGACTCCACACGCTGGCTTTCGTTATCAGGTGTTTTACCGCAATTGGCAGAAGCCGCACCCAGTGAATTTCTTACAGCAATCGAGAATAGCCTTTCGAGGCCGGACGCTCCTGTTCGCACCTTGATTGAAGAGACGAAAGACTCGGCCTTAATGGGGAGGTGCTGGTACTCAGGCTTGTTGTGGGCGCTGGAAACGCTGGCATGGGCGCCTGAGTGGCTGACCCGTATCTCGATCATTCTAGCTTGTTTGACAGAGACGGAAGTGAAAGGCAACTGGGTACACGCGCCAAACCGATCCTTGGTGAGTATCTTTCGGTCCTGGCTTCCACAGACTGCGGCTACAATAGAACAAAGAATTAAAGTTCTTGAAAAGCTATCAAAAGAGGTCCCGGACGCCACCTATGAACTCTTGAATAATTTAGTGCATACAGGCCATGACTTTGCGGATCACAATCCCCGCCCAAAATGGCGAGATGACGACGCTGAGGTCGGTCAAGTTGTAACCAACAAAGAACGCATTCAAATGATTGAAGTAGCGGCCGCTCTTCAAATGGCATTGGCGGTGGGCCATCCCAACCGCATAGTCAAGCTGATAGAAAAACTCGACGACTTGGACGAGGCTCGCCGGGAGCATGTCTTCGAGTTGATCGAACCTTTTACACACTCTGATGTTTCGGATGCGGACAAGGAGCTTTTGCGTTCCGCCCTCCGTAGACGAATTCACTGGCATCGCAACTATGACAAAATTCAGGGTGAGGAGTTAGACTCAAAACTCTCATACCATGAAGCAGCTTATCAGGCGCTTGAGCCGTCTGATCTCGTGCTACGCTACGGTTGGTTATTTGCAAAATTAGGTGTCGCTCTTCCTATAAGCATGCAGGAACAGGATCACTCGGCTCGCTGGAATTTAATTGAGGAATGGCGCACAAAAGCATTACGCGAAGTGTTCGAATCAGAAGGATGGTCTGGACTTACAAGGATAGCAAGAGAATTATCCGGCGGTCGGCCCGTTGGTGAAACACTTTCGCGGCTCGATATCGATACAGAAGCAATCGCTGACTGGATTGTCAGTGAAGCAGTGGACTTTGAAAAACACGTAGAAGACGCCGAGATGATATCCGGTGTTCTTGGAGCTTTGTACTATGAGCATGAAGATAAGATGATCAGCCTCATCAAGCTGGTTCTTTCAAGAAAAGTTGCTTCAAATTGGCCCGTGGAAAAGGTTGCCAAGTTCCTCGCGCTTGCGCCGACAAGAAAACACGTCTGGAAAATCGCTGCTGGCCTCGGAGTAGAAACAGACCACCAATATTGGCAGACTTGCTCCATAAAAATTGGGCTACTAGACAAAAAGGATGAATTCGATTACGCACTTCAACGCTTTTTAGGCGCAAGTCGTCCAAGAACGGCTTTTGCCTTGTGTCGGTTCAATTTTGAGAAGACCTCGGCGAACAATGTGGTAGAGATGCTAGAAAGCATCATCCGTGGCGAGGAATCCGAGGCGGGAATTCCAGACTATCACGATATTCAAAAGGCTTTAGACTACATAGAACAATCAGACGCAATTGAAATAAACCGGTTGCTCAGTCTCGAGTTCGCTCTTATCCCCCTCTTAGGCTTTGGTGGCGCGCATCACGCCAAAACCCTGTATCACGCAATCATGTCGGAGCCGAAACTATTCACCGAACTTCTTTGCATTTTGTACAAACCCCGTCACCGTGAATCCGACGGCGGCCCTTCGCCTGTCCCAAACGAAACCAATACTCAAATTGCCCAGCACGTCTTATATGACTTGAAACGGCAACCCGGCACAGCCGAGAACGGTGAGGTGAATCCATATCATTTCGCTTCATTCATTGAGCAAACGCGTGAGCTTTGTGAGCAGTCCGGCCTGCTTGAGGTATGTGACAGTACGATTGGGGGAATCTTGGCTCGGGGGTCTGAAGGAAGTGATGGCGTTTTTCCGTTTGAACCGGCGCGGGATGTTCTGGATCGAATAGAATTTGGAAAGATGCGGAATGGCTTTCACCTCGGATGCCTAAACAAACGGGGAGTAGTATCGAGAGGAATGGCCGAAGGGGGAGAGCAGGAGCGCGACTTGGCGCAGTATTATCACAAGCAGGCGAAAGCCCTGCAGACCTCGCACCCGCGTCTCGCCAACACCCTGCAAGAACTTGCTAATAGTTATAATAGCGATGCTCACCGCGAAGATATCAACGCTGAACTCAGGAAAGAAGGTATCAGGTGAAAAAGTGCGCCAATCCCGATAGCTGAAGAGTTGATAACTCTCGAAAATTTCATCTGCGATGTGAGACTTCTGAACTTCCGGTAGTTTCCCTTCCCTTCTCCGCATCGATACCGCCGAACCCCGCTCCTCCGGCTCCCTGCCGTTTACTTCTCTTTCGGTTCGAATTTCTTGTTCAGCCATTCCAGCGTGGCTTTTTGGTCGGCCACGGATACGCGGCGCAGTTGAGAGAGGAGCCAAGCATGGCTCGGCGGCTCCTGAACAACGTTCTTCGCTCCCTGATCGCAGGTGCTGCACAGAGCGCGAAGGTTGGCAGATCACCAGAACCGCCATGGCTGCGATCCACGATGTGGCCGATATGGGGCGAGTAAACCGGTAGACGTCATGCTTAGGCGGTTCGGTAACCAGCTTGTACTCACCGGGTTTCAAGCTGCCGTCGTCGTTGTGGGTGACGATCGGCCAGCCCTCGTCGTTCCGCAACTCACGCAGGTGTCGCGCCCCGGTAATCCGCCATGAGTGGTTCTTTCTTCACGGGTTGTTTCGATTTCTTCGCGTCGTTAATTTCATAGTCCTTTCGTCTAGGTTTTAAACTTATCTTTCAGCCATTCAAGGGCCTGCATCTGATCTTCGCGTGACGTGCGGCGTATCTGCGTGAGAAGCCATGTCCAAGAAGGCGGCTCCGCTGTCAGGTTTCTCGCGCCCTGATTGCACGTTGCGCAAAGAACGCGGAGATTCAGATCGCTCGTGCGCCCTCCATGTGTTCGCGCTTGATGGTGGTCAATCTGTAGCCGGACGGGGCGTCCTTGCGGATCAAGGTCATCGACGGTCACGCCGCAGGCTTGGCACGTGTAGCCGTTTCTCTCAAGTATCCTCGCCCGTTGCGCCTGTGAAATGCTGGGCGCGATATCGTATGTTCCGGGCGAAGGCGGGTCGCCCGATAGTCTGTATTCTCCGGGGCCGAGATCAGCCGAATCGTTTTGTGTTTGAATAGGCCAACCTTCTTCTCTTATTAATTCCCTGATTCGCCTCGCCCATTCAGATCGTGGATATACGAGTTCCTGGAGTTCATTCTTTGAGACTACTTCCCCTTGCCTTGCCAGAAAATGTTCCTTGATCAGGTCTTTCATGCTCGGTTGTCTTGCCATTCCCATGCTCCTTAGAAGTTCGCTCCCCACGTGCCTCGTGTAAGCCGGTGGGATAGCTTCGTTGATTTCTTTCTTGAGCATCCAGGGAATCTGCATGGCGTCACGAGCGGCAGCTACCGAGCAATTTCCACCGCCTGTAACCTGAACATAATCGTTCCACTCGCAGGTCTTTCCATAGTGGGCTTTGCGCTTATCAAGCGTGTGGCACAACGGATGCGGTTTGTCAGGAGGCGTCCTTATAGGGAAATTCGCCTCAAATAGCCTGTGTCGAATTACACGAAGGCCGTCAAACATCGTGCCGCACAGGACGACAGGGTTTCTAAGCGGAGCCCCTTCGACGTTTTCAATTACAAAAGGCTTGCCGCTTGCTTCCAGCATATCTCGAATCGGCTCTATCAGCCGCGGCCATTCATGGCCGTTGCCGTTCCGTGCGGCCAGATCGGAATACGCCTGACAAGGCGGTGAAGCGTGGATTGCGTCAAATTCATTCAAGAATGAGTTGGAGAGCGTGAGAACGTCCTGCACTATCATGGGAAATGGATAACCGGGTTGTTCAACTATATCGACGCCGAATACTTTGAATCCCGCTTCATCGTATCCCCACGCCGCACCGCCTGCACCGCAGAAAAGGTCGAGCAACTTCGGTCGAACCGACACCGGATGAGCCTCCCCACTCCAATCTTCATTTATCGGGCGTGGCTTTATGATACTCTTATTTTCGCTTTTTGTCCACCTCGTTTGATAAAAAATTTACGAGTCGAGATTCGAGCTTCGATACGTCTTTCGTCTCGCATTCCCAGACGACAAGCGCATCCCAACCCAGCCGCTCAAGATCGGCCAGTTTTCTGCGGTCTCGGGCGACGTTCACCCTGAATTTCTCCTCCCAGAAGGAAGTTCTCGTCTTCGGCGTTGTCGTCCTGTGGCATCCCTCGTGTCTGTGCCAGAAACAGCCGTGAACGAAAATCGCCTTTTTGCGTCCGATGAAGCAAATGTCGGGCTTTCCGGGTATGTCCCTTCTATGCAGACGATAGCGGTAGCCGAAACCAAGCAACAGTCTGCGAACGATCAACTCCGGCTTGGTGTTTTTCTGGCCGACGCGCGCCATATTCTCGCGCCGCTCCGGTGTCGGTTCCGGTTCGTTCGATAACTTATGCGAAGCTCTACGGGGCATTGCCGCCAATGGTTCCATCCCCCCCTCACTCACCCATACGCATTCTGTTTCTCGTCCGGGCGTCGATGGAGAGGGGGCCGCCTCCCAGGAGGAGAACGGCGATCGTGGCGAGGAGGAGGAAAAGCGAATATTCGTAGCCGCCGGCGACGGCGGCGCCGGTCTGGGGGTTCGTGACGACCCCGTGCATGAAAAAGCCCTGGTCGAAATGCACCAGCAAGGCCGCGCCCGCCATGATGGGAACGTTCATCAAGGCGCCCATACGGGCGTAAAGCCCAATGACGAGGAGCGCCCCGCCGACCAGGTGACCCAGCAGAACGACCCACGCGCCGACGGTGGGCAGAGGGATTCCCATCGACGCGTTCAGGGCGGCGAGACGCTCTACGCCGACCACCAGCCAGCCGTAATAGCCATGCAGAACGTAGTACACGCCCAGAGAGACGCGAAGCAAAGCGATTCCGTATGTCTGATACGGCCTCAACCTCGGGTTCATCGACTCTTCCCCGTTCGATGTAAAAGGGCATTTTCGCGCAAACGCGCGGATATCGCCAGTCTTTTCTTTCATTCCAGGACGATTTGACCCGCGCGCGAAATGTGGTAGAAGCAAAACGCGGCGCAGATATGCGCCGGGCCGCTCTCATGCGGAGCAGCCGTCACCTCCGGCGTCGCCAACCAAATCATGAAAGCAGTCATCCGAAAATGAGCGAAAACGAAAAAAAACTATCCTACAAGAACTTCATCATCCCGCTTGTCCTGGTCATCGTCCTGGTGCTTTTCTTCTATTCGGGTCTGGGCCGCTACCTCTCCTTCGAGGCGTTGAAGGAAAACCAGGGCGCACTCAAGGAGTGGGTGCGCGCGAACGGCGCGCTCGCCATCGTCGCCTACATGCTCGCCTACGCGGCGGTGACGATATTTTCCCTCCCCGGCGGTTTGGTGATGAGCATCACGGGAGGCTTCCTGTTCGGGACCGTCTGGGGCGCGCTCTACATCGTCGTGGGCGCAACGGTGGGGGCGACTGTTCTCTTCATCGCGGCGAAGACTTCTCTCGGCGACCCCCTGCGCGCGAAGGCCGGCCCCTGGCTCCAGAAGATGGAAGAGGGCTTTCAGGAAAATGCGCTGAGCTACCTGCTCGTCTTGCGGCTCGTGCCGATTTTTCCCTTTTTCGTGGTGAATCTGGTGCCCGCGTTCCTGGGGGTATCCCTGAGCGTCTATTTCATCGGCACGTTCCTGGGAATTATTCCCGGCTCTTTCGTCTTCGCCTCGGTGGGCGCAGGTCTCGGCAGCATTTTCGAGGCGGGGGGCGAGTTCTCCGCCAAGGGGATACTGACGCCCCAGGTCATCATCGCGCTCGTGGGGTTAGCCGTGCTCTCCCTCATCCCCGTGGTGTACAAGAAGATAAAATCGAAAGGGAGTTGATTCTTCAGCGCGGTTTCTCGGCCGTGAACAGGTACCTGTTATGCGCGAAGAAATATGCGCCCGCCTCGCCCTGTTCCCGCAAGTCCTCCGCCCAGGCGTCCACCTCTTCCTGCGTGAGGCCGGTGCGCTCCGGCAGGACGCCCTGAAACATGCGGATAAAGTGAAAACTGAAGCGCTCGGGCCCGTAGGCGGTGTCGAGCACGGGAATCGCGTGGGCGGCCGCATCGACGAAGCCCGCCGCCTCGATCCTGGACTTGAGCGTGAGCGGCAGCCTCAGATGGGCGAAGCCCTCCAGCCAGCCGGCCAGCACCCGCTCGCAGCGCGCCGCATCCTTGCAGTGCCACGTCGTGGAGCCCCAGTCGGCGTCGCTGACCGCGAGTCGTCCGCCGGGCTTCAAGGTGCGGTGAATCTCACGCAGGGCCGCATCCACGTCAGCCACGAACTCGAGCGTCTGCACGCTCACGCAGGCGTCGAAATCCCCGTCTCCGAACGGGAGTGATACGGCGTCGGCGATTTGAAATTCGGCCCAGGGCTTATCGGCGCAGCGCGCCCGGGCGATCTCGAGCATCGCCTCACTCAGGTCGACGCCGCGCACCATACCCGCCGGGCCGACCACCTGCGCCATCTCATCGGCGAAGAGACCGGGGCCCGAACCCACGTCCAGAACGCGCGCGCCGGGTGTGAGACGCAAAGCCTCTATGGTCCGCCGCCTGGCCTCCACCATGTCCCGGGTCCGGTATATGGCTTCGGCGCGGCGCGAGGCGCGCTCATCGAAATCCATCGTACCGCAACCCCTCCCCAAAGCCTCACCCTGAGTAGCGGCGAAGCCGCGTATCGAAGGGCCTGCCCTGAGCCTGTCGAAGGGGCCGTCCCTCGATACGACCCTCCGGGTCTACTCGGGATGAGGGGTGTTGAAAAAGTCCTCATTTCGTAATTCAGCATATGGAGACGACCAGGGGGCGGGAGACTTCATTCCCCCTTGTGTAAAACCAACCACTCCCCCCTTGAGGGGGAGTCAGTGAGCTAAGGGCTAAGCCCGAAAGCGAACTGGTGGGGGGTATAATTCGGAATGGCGCTAAAACGCGATTTACCCCCCACCGCATCAGCCTTCGCACAAACCGCTCGGCTTCTGCGACTCCCCCTCAAGGGGGGAGTGGTTCTTCTCTCACATCACTTGAGCCGGAATGACGATCAATACCCCGCCCTGCAGTTTGCATATTTCCACTCGACAGCAGAGACGGTTCGCGAACCGTGAGGCGGACACTCAGGTCCGCCCCTACGGTGTGCGAATGCCTACGCGTCCTTGAAATACTCTTCGTCCTCGGGCCGGGCCTTCCAGTTGGGGTTGGTGGGCCATTCCAGGTGACGCGAGAGCTTGTCGCCGCCGTAGCGTACCCGGTAGAGCAGCGTGCGCTCCGGGCCGTTGGTGTATTCATGCACCTCGCCCGGAGGATGGACGATGAAGGAGCCTGGGATCACGTCCACCTCGCCGGTGGGCGTCTTCATCCTGCCGCCGCCCTTGTAGCAGAAATAAATCTCCGTCGCGTGGGGGTGGCAGTGGTAGGGACTCACCTGCCCGGGCTCCCAGCAGGCCACCGTCACGTCGCCCTCCTCGAAGCGGCCGAGAATCTTCTCCACGTGTTTTTCCTTGCTGAATTCCTTTTCCTTCTCCAGATCGAAAACGTGCATCTTCTTCTCCTGTATGCGTGATTCCATCACTCCAATAACGGGCGCGCGGACGCGGCCCCCATGAACTCCTTACAGCCCGCTGAACTCCTCGCAGATGGCGGCCATCCACTTGGCCCCGTCTATCAGGTCCGCGATTTTGAGGTTCTCGTTCGCGCTGTGCGTGCGCGAGGTAATGCGGCCCACACCGGTGGAGGACAGCGGAATCCCCAGGTGCTTCAAAACGATATACGTCGGCGTGCTGCCGTTGCCGAACGGGTTGATGATGGCGTCCTCCCCGTAAAGCCGATGCGACGCCGCGTTGCACGCCTTGACGATGTCGGCCTCGGGGTCGCTCTTCGCCGGGTAGGAGGTGAACAGAAGCTCCACGCCGATGTCCTCGAAGCCGTGCCTGTCCAGGTGCGCGCGCACGCAGTCCCTTATCTTGTAAGGGTCCTGGTTCGGCACGAGGCGGCAGTCTACCTTGGCCCGCGCGCGGGCGGAAACGATGGTCTTCACCCCCTCGCCGGTGTAGCCGCCGTCGAAGCCCGCGATGTTGAAGGTCGGGTTCGCGAGATGGCGGCGCGGGAGGTCCTCATCCTTCATGTCGAGGAGGAATTTGCGAAGCTCGAACTTCTCGATGCGCTCCGCCCCGTTGTAGGGCAGGACGCGGCGGATGAGTTCGTCCTCGATTTCGGTGATGGGCAGCACGTCGTCGTAAAAGCCCTCGACGAGCACGTTCTCATTCTGGTCCTTCATGGTCGAGAGCGCCCACGTCATCCGCCAGGCCGCGTTCTCGTATATCTGGGCGTTCGAGCTGTGGAAATCCACGTTCGCCGTGCGGCAGGTAAGCTCCATGTAGCAGAGCCCCTTGTTGCCGAGCGAGAGCACGGGCGTGTCCACCCGCGTGGTGTTGTCCTCCCAGACGCAGCCGTCCGCCGCGAGCAGATCGGCGTTTTCCTTGACGAAGGGCTCGAGCGAGGGGCTTCCCACCTCTTCCTCGCCCTCGATGATGTATTTGACCGTGCAGGGAAGCTCGCCGCGAACCGCGAGAAACGCCTCGAACGCCGCAAGGCGGCTCATGATGTTGCCCTTGTTGTCCGTCGATCCTCTCGCGATGACGGCCCCGTCGACAATCTCCGCGTCGAAGGGCGGTGTGTCCCACTCCGATAACGGCTCGGCCGGCTGCACGTCGTAGTGGTTATAGAAGAGAAGCGTCTTGTCCCCACCGCCACCGAGGCGCGCGGTGAGAATCGGGTTGCCGCCCGTCTCATGGAGCGTCGTCTTAAGGCCCGACCGCGCCACGCGGGCTTCGAGCAGGGCCGCCATCTCTCTTATCCCCACGTTGGTCGTCGAGATGCTCGGCTGGCGGCAGAGTTCCTGCAGATCCGCCACGATGCGATCCGCGTTCGCATCGATATAATCCAGCACGGCATCAAAATCCTTCCCATTGCTCATCGCACACTCCTCATTCGCAAAACGCCCGCGATCGGCTCATCGGTTTGATTATCTGCGTGGAACAAAGATATGATCCCCGGCACTTACATTCAACCCGAAAACCCGCATTCGCGCGACTCAGACCCGGGCGTCCATGCGCTCCGTCACGTCCCGGATGCGACGCAAGGAGGCCATTCATGCCCGAAGCACCCGCGAACACGAACTGGTACACGTATTTTCCCGAGGACTACCGCTGGTCGGCCGCCATCTGCGGCATGGTGTCGAGCGCGCAGTGGGGCGGGACCGAAATCGGCGAGGTCGACAAGGTCTGCCGCCGCCTCTACAAGAAGCTCGGCGACGACAACCTCTGGTTCCGCGAGTGGGACCGCATGGGCGACACCGTGCGGGATTTGGGCCGCGATGCCGAGCGCAAGAAGCGCAACCTCTCCGCCGCCACCCACTACAAGCGCGCCACCTGCTACTACCAGATGGGCGAGCGCTTCCGGACGCCCAAGGACAAGCGCGCGGTCGCCACGTTCAAGAAATCGCTCGACACCTTCCGCCGCTTCGTGCGCCTGACGGACAGGCCCAGAATCGAGGCCGTGGAAGTCCCCTTCGAGGGCCGGAAGAAGCTGCCCGGCTATCTCGTGCACGCCGAGAACACGCGGAAGAGAAAACCCCCCGTCGTCGTTTTCTTCGACGGGCTCGACGTCACCAAGGAGCTTCAGTTCACGCGCGGCGTGGAAGACCTCATCCGCCGCGGCATGAGCTGTCTGGTCATGGACGGCCCCGGCACGGGCGAGGCCATCCGCCTGAGAAACATCTACCTGCGTCACGATTACGAGGTCGCGGGCTCGGCAGCGCTCGATTACCTCGAAACCAGAAACGACGTGGACGCCAGGAACGCCGGCGTCATGGCCGTCAGCCTGGGCGGCTACTACGCGCCGCGCATCGCCAGCATGGAGCCGCGCTACAAGGCCTGTCTCGCCTGGGGGGCGATCTGGGACTACTACGCCACCTGGAAAAAGCGAATCGACGCCTCCTTCAAGGCGGAACTCTCCGTACCGGGCCATCACATCCAGTGGATCCTGAACGCCGACTCGCTCGATGACGCCCTGGTCAAGCTGGACGGCTTCCGGCTCGACGGCGTCGTGCAGAAGATGCGGTGTCCCTTCCTCGTCACGCACGGGGCGGACGACAAGCAGATTCCGCTCCGGGACGCCAAGGCGCTCTATAACGCCGTGGGCTCAAAGGACAAGACGCTCAAGGTATTCACCGTGAAGGAAGGCGGCTCCCAGCACTGCCAGCGCGACAACTATGCCATCGGCACGGCCTACATGTTCGACTGGCTCCAGGAGAAACTCTGCGGGTAGACGGGATCGTAGGGACAGGCCCCCGGCCTTTCCTGCCTTCCTGTTTGCCTGTGTAGGGACAGGTCGCGACCTGTCCCTACCTGAGAGACCATGACCCTCTTCCACACCCACGTCATCGTCGACTGGTCGGCGCGCTCGAAGCCGAGCCCGGCCCGTCCGACGAAAGACGCCATCTGGTGGGCCGCCGCGCGCGACGGCGTGGTGAGTGAACCCGCCTACGCCCGCACCCGCCATGACGCGGTGGAGCGCCTGGCCGTCCTTATCGCCACGGAACTAGGCGCCGCCCGCCGCGTGTTGATCGGCTTCGACTTTCCCTTCGGCTACCCGGCGGGAGTCGCGGCGTACCTGACGGGCGAGGCCTCCGCCCGCGCGCTTTGGGACTGGCTGGCGGCCCGCATCGAGGATGGAGAGGACAACGCGAATAACCGCTTCGAAGTCGCTCAAGCGATCAACCGGGCCTATCCGGGAGTCGGCCCCTTCTGGGGTCGACCAAGAACCTGGCGATACCCGGACGTGCCGACACGCGAATCGCGCCGCACTCACCGGGAGGCGCATCCTCCCGAGCGGCGCATCGCCGACTCCCAGGCCAGGGGCGCCAAGACCGTCTGGCAACTGGCCTACGCCGGGTCCGTCGGCTCGCAGGTGCTCCTGGGCCTTCCCGCCATCAAGCGCCTCCTCGAACACCCTCGCCTGAAAGGCCGCCTCGCCGTCTGGCCCTTCGATACCGGATTGCGCGCGCCAGAAGCGCCCGCTGTCATCGCCGAAATCTACCCATCCCTCCTCAGGAAAGAAATTGAAGAGCGAAAGAGTGGGGCCGAAATAACTGACGCCGCACAGGTTCGCGTGAACGCGGAGGCATTCGCCCGGCTCGACACACTGGGCGGGCTGGGCCCCTTATTCCAAGGCGCTTCTCATCTCGACGCCGCCGAGCGCCGCATCATCGAAACGGAAGAAGCGTGGATACTCGGCCTCGGCCATGAAGAGGCGCTCAAGAAGGCGCTGGGCCGGTCAATGTAGGAACAATACCGAGCGCAGAGAGAAGAACCCTCAAGCAAGAGACTCAAATATACTTATGAATACACGACACCTACCGGATAACGCGCCAGATAAGAGACGACTTCAAGCGCCCGCCCAGGGGTCTATTACATTGACCCCAGTTTCGGAAAAATCGCGGACGTTGCGCGTCGCCACGGCCATTCCGCGCGCAAGCGCAATCGCCGCGATCTGGCAATCTGATTGCGAGATGGGACGTCCCGCGGCCCGGCGGGCGGCGGCTACCTCCGCGAAGGCCCGCGCCGCGCTGCTGTCGAAAGGTAGTACGCGGTCTGCGAACAATTCATCGAGGGTTCTTTCGACGGCGTCCAAGAGGCCCTTGCGGCGTGCGCCTTCCGGCAGATAAGCGATCCCGGTGCGTAACTCTGATTCCGTAACCGCCGTCACGTACAACTGCCGGGATGGCTGGTTGTCGATCCAGGCGAGAACCGCCGGATTCGGGGAGACATGCATCAAGTCGGACACCACATTTGTATCGAGCAATACCATCGCCGACACTCAGTCAAAACGTGGCGGTTCGCGCATTGGTTCGCGTGGCGGAAGCTCCAATTCGACGCCGCCGAAGGGCTTGAACCGTTCGTGGATCGCCGTTCCCAGACCCTTCGCGGGCGCTTCTTCCCGCCCGACGGCCTCGCGCAGGATCAGGCGCACCTCTTCTTCCATGGAGCGACCTTTTTGCGCCGCCCGCACGCGAAGGCGGGTTTTCACGTCGTCGTCGAGATTGCGGATTGTGATGCTCGCCATGGTGAGGCCCTCCTTTTCACCGTATTCTATCTTATCTTTTGATTGCGATGCAATCATCGAATCGGGGCAACCTTTTCGTATAGCCCGAACCCCGTAGATTGCAGGGACAACCCATTGGGATTGTCCCGCCCCAGTTGTTGTCCTTTTTCGGACAGGTCGCGACCTGTCCTTACAGTGGGGAAATACAATCCCTCACGATACAATAGCCCCGGCGATTATGCCCGTGGTGGATGCTTATCGCGTTATCAGGCATTTCCGCCCCGTATTCAGCGAGCGCGCGCCTCGAGGTTCACATGCTGAAGCGATTGCTGCTCATCTGCCTAATCTGCATTCCCGTGGCCGTCTGGGGACTGTATAAGCAGGCGCGAGTCCTCGCGCCCGAGTGGAACGGCGTCTCGTGCGTCAGCGATGTCATTTGCATGGAGAATGCGGCGCGCCATCCAGAAGCGGCGGCGTTGTATGAGGAAGCCTACGCGTCCGTGAACGCCTCGCTCGGCGCCATCGAAAACAAGCCCCGCGCCATCTTCTGCGGCTCGCAGGCCTGTTTCGAGGCTTTCGGGTTCGACAAGGCGGCGGCGCACACCGTTGGCGGCTCCGGAATCGTGATTGGCCCGCGCGGGTGGAAAGACTACTACCTGCGTCACGAGATGATTCATCACTTGCAGGCCGAGCGGCTGGGCGTTTTCAGGCAGTGGCTAAGCCCCGATTGGTTCAAGGAGGGAATGGCTTACGCGCTCAGCCGGGACCCCCGGCCTAAACTCTCTGCGCCCTGGGGGCGATACCGCGCGCAATTCGAGAAATGGTATCGATTCGTGGGGAAGGAACGCCTCTGGGAAGAGGCGCGGAAGTTGTATCCGCAGGGACAGGTCGCGACCAGTCCTTACCACAGATTCGATTATGAATATGCCGTGAGATGATTCGATTCCATAACGCCATTCCGGCTACGCCCGGCGGCCTCCTCCCCGAAAGCAACCCCCATCCCCGATGACGCACGTAACAACGCTGTGGTATAAGTTTTTTTATTGGAACAATATAGCGAGGAAGCCTGAATTTCGATGAACTCACGGATGAAACATCCGTTTTTCTCGATTTTCCCGCGCCATCCCTCAACAGATATTTGCACGATAATATTCAATTTCGCGTAAGGAGAACGCCTCATGGCAAAAGCCGCAAAAGCCGTCCGCAAGGAACCATGGTTCGCGTATTTTCCCGATGACTACCGCTGGTCCGCAGGCGTAGGCATCGCCTATTCCACATCCTATTGGGGTTCGTCCACGATGGGCGAGGTCGACAGGGTCTGCCGGAAGTTAAAGGGCAAGATAGGCGACGACGACGCCTGGTTCGACGAATGGGTGAGCGAGGCCGACAGGATGCGCGCCCTCGGGATGGCCGCCGCGCGGAAGAAGAACAACCTCTCCGCCGCCGCTTTCTTCAAGCGCGCGTGTTTCTACTATCAGCTCGGCGAGCGTTTCCGGACGCCCAAGGACAAGGCGGCGAACGCCGCGTACCGCAAATCACTCGACAGCTTCAAGCGCTTCGCCGCGCTCACGGACGCTCCGCGCATCGAGCACGTGGAGATCCCCTTCGAGGGCAAGAAGACGCTGCCTGGAATCCTCATTCACGCGCAGAATACGAGAAAGAGAAAACCGCCCGTGGTGGTATCTTTCGACGGTTTCGACGTCTCGAAGGAGATTCAATACATCCTGGGCGCGGAAGACCTCGTTCGCCGGGGGATGAGCGTGCTCGCCGTGGATGCGCCCGGAAACGGAGAAGCCATCCGATTCAGGAAGCTCTACCTGCGCCACGATCATGAAACCGCGGGCGCTGCGGCCCTCGATTATCTCGAAAGTAGAAACGACGTGGACGCGAAGCGCGCCGGCGTCATGGCGATCAGCCTCGGCGGCTACTACGCGCCCAGAAACGCGAGCATGGAGCACCGCTTCAAGGCGTGCGTGGCGTGGGGTGCGATCTGGGACTACCAGCGGGTGTGGCAGGACAGAATCGCCGCCGCCTACAAAACGGCCCTCTCGGTTCCCGGCCATCACCTGACGTGGATTTTCAACTCGGACTCCACCGAGGAGTGCCTCGACTTGCTCGCGGACTTCAAGCTCGACGGCGTGGTGCAGAACATGCGCTGCCCGTTTTTGCTGATCCACGGAGAGGGCGACCAGCAGATCCCCCTCGCCGACGCGAAAAATCTTTTCAACGCCTCGGGTTCGAAGGACAAGACCTTCCGGGTCGTCAAGGGAACGGAAACCGGCGCCCAGCACTGCCAGATGGACAACGTGCCCCCCTACGCGCACGAGATTTTCGACTGGCTCAAACTGAAGCTGGGTGCGTAACGGGACCGAACGCATACTTTCGACCATACCCCGCTGCGGCGTCCCGGCTCTCTCGCATGAGGGTCGGGACGCCGCGGTGAACGCCCTTTCTTCCGGCGCTCTTCATTGACGCTCCGTTCGTATGCTTGACAAGCCGTACCACACGAACAACATTGCGAATTCCTCACAACCCGGAATCGTGGACGCATGGACGACCGCATCTACGCGCTGGACAAGGGCCGGATCTTCGAGAGCGTAAAGTACAAAGAACTCATGGCCAAAGACGGGGCTTTCACGAAACTGGCCAAACGCCGGTTGACGTAAACGGCGCGGATAGTGATTACAATGGGTAAACAGGCGGTGTCGAGGAGAAAACACACACAACATGGGGGCGGAGCCGACATGAACTACGAGAACCTGCGCACCGAAATGGACGGTGAGTTGCTGATCGTCACATTGCACTGGCCGGAGCGGCGAAACGCCATGACACAGCAGATGCGGATCGACCTGCTCGACTGCGCCCGCCGCGCCGAAACAGACGACGCGGTGAAGGCTATCGTCTTCACCGGGCATGGGGACAAGTCGTTTTGCGCCGGCACCAACATCCCCGAACTCGAACGACGCACGCTGGTCTCGGAGATGGGCCCCTCGGCCACGCTGCGAAAGGAACTGCCGACCGCCATCGAGCGGCTCCGCCACCCCAGACCCGCCCCGCGCCGCGCGGCTTCGGGAGGTGGCCCCCGGGGCCACGCGGAAAAAGAACCGCCCGCCCGCCTGGGAGCGGCTCGGCAAGCCGACCGTGGCCGCGATCAACGGCTACTGCTTCGGCGCGGGGCTGGAATTTGCCATGGGGTGCACAATCCGCATCGCGAGCGAGAACGCCCGACTCGGGCAGCCGGAGATCAACCTGGGCCAGATTCCAGGAAGCGGCGGCACGCAGCGCCTCTACCGTTTCGTCGGGCTGGGCTGGGCCATGCAGATGATCCTGACGGGGCAGCGCATCGACGCCGGAACCGCGCGCGAAATCGGCCTGGTCACCGAAGTCATGCCCTTGGCCGACCTCATGCCCCGCGCGAAGGAGCTGGCGCGCACGCTGGGGGCGCAGTCCCCCATGGCCTTCGTCGCCGGGCGAGACGCCGTCTTGCGCTCTACGGAAACCGAGCTGCTGGCGGGCATCGACTTCGAGCGCAAGCTCTACGCCATCTGCATGGCGACCGAGGACAGCCGCGAGGCCCTGAAAGCCTACGCCGAAAAACGCGCGCCCCGGTACAAGGGCCGCTAATCCCGGAACGAACATGAAACCTTCTTTTCTTGACCAGGAAAAAGTCGAGGCCTATCTCGCCGCCGGGTACTGGACGCGCGAGACGATGGTGGAGCGCTACGCCGCCTATGCGCGGGATTTTCCCGATAAAATCGCCTGCCGCGATTCGCAAGAGGAGATCACCTGGCGGGGGCTGGATGAACTCACCGACCGCATCGCCGCGAACCTGATCGCCAGGGGAATCGAGCGCGACGCCCGCGCCCTGGTGCAGATGTCATCGTCGAACCGCGAGATCGTCTTGCGCATCGCTTTCAAGAAAGCGGGAATCATCGGCTGTTTCGCACCCATGCAATGGCGGCGCCAGGAACTGGGCTACGCCTTTCGGGAACTGTCGCCGAGCGCCATATTCGCCTCACCCGATTCAGGCCGCGATGCGCCGGCCTGGCTGGATGAGGCGCTCGATGGGGCCTCGCACACGCTTCTCGTCGATCTCTCGGGCGAATCTCCCGAAGGGTGGCTCCCTTGGGCCGATCTGACCAGGCCGCCTGATAACGCGGGAGCGATGGAGAAAATCGTCTCCCGGCAATTCCGCTTCGATGAGATTTCCCTCATCACGGTATCGAGCGGATCCAGCGGTTTTTCCAAGCTGTGCGAATGGCCCGAAGGGGCGCAAATGTGCCTCGCCCGCGCAAACGGCGCGCGATTGTCTATCAGCGAGGACGACAACGTCGGCGTATTCGCGCCGATGGCGGGGGGCGCGGGGCTGCTGGTCTGGGTGACGTCGGGCATGACGCCGTGCGCCTTCACGTTCCCCGAAACCTATAACGCGCGCGCTTTGCTGGCGCTCATCGAGAGTGCGGAGATCACCGTGGCGACGACCGTGCCCGTCATCCTCACCCGGATGGCGCAGGAAGACTTAAGCTCCTTCGATCTGCGCTCGCTGCGCGCCATTCGCATCGGCACGGCGGCGGCGGACCTCGACGCGGCGCGCCATGTGGAAAGCCTCACCGATTGCCGCGTCGTGGTCGCGGCGGGCAGCATGGAAACCCCCGGTTTCGCGCACGCGGACTTCAACGAGCCCGCCGCTCTCAGGCTCAACGGCAGCGTCGGTTTGCCTCACCAGGGATGCCGCTGGCGAATCGAGGATGAGGAGGGAAACACGCTGCCTCGAGGGGGCGTCGGCCATTTCAAAATCAGCGCCCCATTCACGTCTTCCGGCTACTGGAAGGACCCGGAAGGGACGAGGGCGGTCTGGTCGGATGGCTGGAACACGACCGGCGACATCGCAACCATCGACGAGGATGGCCGCTTGCGGCTTCTGGGCCGCAGCAAGGAAGTCATCAACCGCAGCGGCCAGAAGATACTGCCTGTCGAGGTCGAGCGCGAGATCGCCAAACACCCCGACGTCTTCGAGTGCGCTGTTGTCGCCGCGCCCGATCCCGAATACGGCGAGGCGCCCTGGGCTTTCATCCAGCCCCATGAGGGCAGGAGTCTCGACCCGGAGGTTCTGGCCGATGCGCTCAGGGCGAGCGGCCTCGCCACCTACAAGATACCGACGCGGTTCATCGAACTCGGCGAATTCCCCCGCGTCGCGAGTGACAAGATCGACAAGAAAGCGCTGCTGGAGTTGGCGCCCGATGAATAGAACGGCAAAACCGAATCGATAGGAGAACCCAGACGATGGCACACGGCGAAGACCTGCACGGCGCGAGTTTCGACGGCTTCACGGTCGAGATAGACGCCGGGCAAAAGCGCGGCGACATCATTCTCGACCGCGGCGAAATGAACACGATAAGCATGGGCCAGCGCGAGGAGTTGCGCGCCACCTTCGAGAATCTGGACCGCGATGAGCGCGTGCGCGTCATCGTGCTGCGCGCCCAGGGCCCCAACTTCTCCTCGGGCGGGTTCATTCGCGGGTTCATGGAGGCCTCGCCCGAGCACGTCTCGAACCTGGCCGACAACATCGCCGCGCCCACCCGGTGCGTAAAGCCTACCATCGCCGCCAACCGCGGTTATTGCTTCGGCGTGGGCTTCGAGATATCGCTCGCGTGCGATTTCCGCGTCGCTTCGGAGACGACGCTCTATGCCCTGCCCGAACAGCGCCTGGGGCAGATTCCGGGTTCGGGCGGTTCGGCGCGCCTGCAGAAGATGGTCGGCATCACGCGGACGAAGCACATCGTCATGCGCTCGAAGCGCATCGGCGGCAGCCAGGCGTATGATTGGGGTATCGTCACCGAGGTCGTGCCGGACGAAGAACTGGAGGCGGCCACGGACTCCCTGGTCGCGGAGCTTTGTCAGTTCGCCCCGCTCGCGCAGCGAACGGCCAAGCGCCTGCTCAACGAAACGGAAGACACCTTCTTGTCCCTGGGCATCCAGCTCGAAGGGCATTGCTACTCGCGGCTTCGCCAGTCGGATGATTTCAAAGAGGGCGTGGAGGCCTTTCACGAGAAGCGCAAACCCGATTTCAAGGGGAGTTGAGAAGCGCTCGGAATTTTAGTTGAATCCCCCCTCGTTTGGGGTTGTTGAAAAACCCCGTTTCGGAAGCGGGCGGCATGGAGGTTCACGTGGCGTGGGCGAGCGCGATGGTTTGTAGGGACAACCCTCCGTGGTTGTCCTGCCCTCCGTGGTTATCTTTCATCAGGACAGGCACGGAGGCCTGTCCCTACGGTGAACAATTCGATGATCGGAATTCCCTCCTCCCTTGAGGGTTTTTCAACAACCCCCTTCCACCGGTCGTTTCGTGCTCCCAATATTGTTTTGTGCTATATTGCCGACACATCTCGTACATGAAATATCCGGTACGGGCGCCATCCCGAAAGACGGTAGGCCCGCAAGGTTTTCTCAAGACCAATGGGGGGAGATCGTCATGATAGGTCCCATGCACCATTCCAGCAGAACGGTTTCGGACATCGAAAGGTCCATCGCGTTCTACCGCGACACCCTGGGCTTCGAAGTGGTGGAGGACATCTCCTCCGACGAGGAGGGGATCCAGTACGCCTCGACCACGCCCGACAGCCGGCTTCGGATCGTCATGCTCCAGGCAGGGGGCGCGGTCGTGGAGCTCATCCAGTTCCTGGAACAGGAGGGGAAGTCCTACGACAATCCGCCGGCATTGAACGACGTGGGCAGCAGCCACATCGCCTTCGAGCCCGAAGACATGGACGCCGCCTACGAGGAACTCGTGGCCAAGGGCGTGCGGTTCGCCACCCCGCCCCAGGTGACGTGGCGAGGCCCGGGCCGCTACTGGCGAGCCGCCATTTTCTACGATCCGGACGGCTTCGATCTGGCGCTGTTCAAAATGTATGAGGGAGAACCCGCCGAGGCCGTCTCCGGCTGAGTCCGTAACCCAAGGGAGGAAACGACGCCATGATGCTAAGCGACCTGACCTGGATGGAAATTCGCGACATGCTTCCCGAGAACCCCGTCATCATCCAGCCCGTGGGCTCGACCGAACAGCACGGCCCCCACTTGCCGGTTCAGGTGGATATATCGAGTTCGTTTGAAGTCGCAAAGGCCGTCGGCGACCGGACGGGCTGCCTCGTCGCCCCGCCTCTTCCCTACGGCTACTCGGAGGTGTGGGAGAATTTCCCCGGGACCATCAGCTTCACGGCCGATACCTTCATGACGTGCGTCGCCGAGATCACCGAAAGCCTCGTGCGCAACGGCTTCAAGCGGATTCTCTTCCTGAACGGCCACAACCCCAACCTGCCCCTGCTGCAGACCATGATGTTCAGGCTCATGGACCGCTACGGCCGGAATGGTGACAAACTCATCGTCGCCGGAAGCTACTTCATGGTGGACAAGGAAACCTGCGACGCCATCGGCGACAACTTCCGCGAAGGCACCCACGCGAACGAGTTCGAGACGTCCTTCATGATGCACATCCGCCCGGACATGGTGCACGTCGACAGGCTCGGAGACTGGGAGTACAAACCCGAACTGGTGCTCTCCTTCCAGCACGGGGTGACGTCGGTCGTGCGTTTGCCCGACAGCCGCGTGCACAACGGAGTTTACGGAGACCCGCGCCGGGCCACGCCGGAGAAGGGCCGCCAGTATTTCGAGGCCTGCGTGAACAAGGTGAGCGAGATAGTGGAGAACTTCAACCCGGATTACTTCGGGATACAGGAGGTCTACACGTAAGGTTCGGCGCGCGTCAGGCTCAGATGGCCAGTTGGGTGTCGGCGTCGAAGAAGAAAAGTTTGTCCTCGCGCATCCCAACGCGGGTCTCATCCCCCATATCGACTCTGAAAGTCGAGTCGGTGCGCGCCATGATGGATACGTCCTCGAAGGCGAGTTCCAGCACCTGATCCGCCCCGTATGGCTCCAGCAGCAGCACCTTGCTCAGGTGACCGTCCCCATCGCCTC
The DNA here is from genome assembly GCA_002238965.1 of Nitrospinae bacterium bin107. Taxonomy (GTDB): domain Bacteria; phylum UBA8248; class UBA8248; order UBA8248; family UBA8248; genus Bin107. Next base: position 210,117 of record MPNJ01000006.1, read on the forward strand.
CGGCGGCCGTCACGACGACGTCCTCGGGGCGAATCCCCAGAATCACCTTATCCCTCTCTTTTTCTTCGAGGCGCTTGCGAAGCTCCGGCGGCGGCTCCACGGCGAAGCTCCCGTAGCGGAAACTCAGCCTCCCGTTTTCCTGCTCCAGGGCGCCGGGGATGAGGTTCATCGGCGGCGTCCCCACGAACTGCGCCACGAACGTGTTGGCCGGTTCGTGATAGACGGAATAGGGAGAAGCATACTGCTGGAGCACGCCGTCTTTCAGGAGCGCTATCTCATCCGCCATGTTGAGCGCCTCCACCTGATCGTGGGTCACGTAGATCATGGTGGTTTCCAGACGCCGGTGGAGCTTCTTGAGTTCGGCGCGCATCTCGACCCTGAGCGCGGCGTCGAGGTTCGAGAGCGGCTCGTCCATCAGAAACGCCCAGGGTTCGCGTACGATGGCCCGGCCAAGCGCCACCCGCTGGCGCTGTCCGCCGGAGAGTTCGCGCGGTCTGCGGGCCAGAAGCTCCTCGATGTCGAGCGCCTCGGCCGCCCAGCGGACCTTCTCCTCGACTTCCGCCTTGGACATCTTCATCATCCGAAGCGGAAAGGCCAGATTGTCCCGCACCCGCAGGTGGGGATAGAGGGCGTAGCTCTGGAACACCATGGCCATGTTGCGTTTGTGGGCCGGAATGTGGCGGACGTCCACCCCGTCGATGAGAATCGCGCCCTCGGTGGGATCGAGCAGACCCGCGACCACGTTCAGGATGGTGGTCTTCCCGCACCCCGAAGGACCCAGGAGCACGACGAACCTGCCGTCTTCGATCTCGAGGTCCACGTTGTCGACCGCGACCACCTCGCCGTAGTTCTTGCTCAGATTCTCCAAAACGACTTTCGCCATTCTCACGCGCTCCTATCGAAAACCGGCTAGCCCTTCACCGCCCCTGCCGTCAGCCCGCGCACGAAATAGCGCTGGAACATGAGGGCCAGGGCGACGGGAATCACGACGCAGGCGACGCCCGCGGCGTTCATCCGCGCGTAGCTCACCGAAAACTCCGAGACGAAATCGAGCAGCGTCACCGTGATGGGCCGGGTGTTCATCGTCTGTGTCAGGACGAGCGGGAAGAGGAACTCGTTCCAGCTCGTGAGGAACACGAACACCCCGGCGGTGACGATCGCAGGCGTCGAAAGCGGCAGAATCACCCGCCAGAGCGTCTGGAAGCGGTTGCAGCCGTCCACGCGGGCGGCGCTCTCGATCTCCTGCGGCACCGTCTCGAAATAGGCGACCAGCACGAATATCGCCAGGGGAAGCGAAATCGGAATATAGGCCACGATGAGCCCCATATAGGTATCCAGCAGACCCAGCCCGCGAATCATCAGGTAAAAGGGGACGATCAGCGACACTTCGGGCACGATGCGCGACGCCAGCACGATGTAGAAAAGGGACTGCTTTCCCTTGAAGTAAAGACGCGCGAAGCCGTACGCCGCCAGACAGCCCAGGATGACGTTGATGATGGTAACGCCAAACGCCACGACGAAGCTGTTCCACATCGAGGGCAGCACGTCAGCCGTGGGGAACGTGGAGTATCCGGCCATCTTCTTGTCGAATGCGACGCTCGTGTCGGCGGGTTTTCTGAGGATGATCTCCTCGAAATTGCCGAGGTTGAGCGCGGGCGGAACCCAGTTGGGCGGAACCGACACCACGTCCTTTTCGAACTGGAGACTCGAGTTCAACATCCAGTAAAAAGGCGAGATGGCGTAGAAGAGCATGACGGCGACGATCAGGTAGAGCGCGATTCGTCCCACGATGGCGGCCTGGCGGTATCTTTGAATCTCCTTGATGTCGGGAACGCTCGGGGCAGCCATAATCAACTCTCCTGCGGCCTGTAGAGGATTTTGATGTAGCCGATCGCCAGGATGAAGGTGGCGATGGCGATGACGTAGGAAATCGACGCGCCGGAGCCGAACTGCAGGTTCCGGAAGGTCTCCACGTAGGTGTACCAGGAGACGAGCGCTGTCGCGTCGCCCGGCCCTCCCTCGGTGAGTATATAGACCAGGTCGAATGTCTTGATGGAGATTATCGAGGTGTAGACCAGCACCAGCAGAAAGGCCAGCTTGAGCGCGGGCAGGGTGATGTGCCAGAAACGCCTCGAAGCGCCCGCCTGGTCGATCTTGGCCGCGCTGTAGAGGTCCTCGGGTATCGCCTGCAGCGCCGTCAGGAACAAGACGGTGGCCAGGGGAACTTCCTTCCAGACGAAGGCGTTCACGAGGGTGTAGAGCGCGCGGTCGGGGTTGCTGAGCCATGTCTGGTATTTGTCGATGACGCCAAGGGCAACCAGAAGGCCGTTCAGTAACCCGTAGTCGGAATGGTAGATCCACTCCCAGATGAGACCGTTCGCCACATAGGGCACCGCCCAGGGGACGAGGATGAGCGGCACCACCCACCTGCGCACGCCGGCGCCCAGTTCATTGAGCGCCAGGGAGAAGATGAGACCGAGCAGGGCCACGGCGATCACCGACACCACGACGAAGACTATCGTGTTAATGAACGCGTTGTAGAAATCCTCACTCTCCAGGAACATGACGTAGTTCTCGAAACCCACGAAGGGGTTTCTGTGGGGCCGCTTCAGGTTATAGACGTGGACGCTGACGTAGAACGAATGCAGGATGGGATAGATGTTGAGCAGCACCATCAGCAGCAGAGCCGGTCCTACGAAGAACATCGCAATGCCGCCTTCGGTCTGCGTGCGCCGGGCGAACCAGCCCTTCAGGCCCGCCTGCTCGGTGGGTTTTGCTCCTTCGACGGACAGGATATTCGCCAAGGAAAACCTCCATCGCGCCTCCCCCGGCGGTCCGCCGCCGGGGGAGGCAAGCGCTTTCGTCTAACCGTAACGCCTCTTCAGTCTGTTCCACTGCTTGGTCAGGGTCTTGAGCGTGCCGACGATGTCGGCCTGACCCAGAATCGCCTTGTGGACGCGCGGACGCATGTACTGATCCCACTCGGCGTACCAGACGGCCTTCTGCCCGTCCTTGGGCTTGCTGAGCGCCATCTGGCTCTCGAACAGTTTCGCCTCGCCCCAATTGTTCGCGGCCGAGATGATGTCGGGGTCCTTGAACAGCGGCGCATGGCCGAAGCCCAGGCCGAACTCGGTGAACCACTTCTTCGCGGTGCGGTAGGTGCCCGACTTGTCCTTGCCGCCCAGGAAGTCGACCATCTTCCAGGCCATCGCCTTGCGCGCGGGGTCCTTCGCGGCTGAGGCGGTCATGCTGTAGGCCCGCGTCCAGCCGCACACGTTGGGCTTGGCGTTGTTTGCGGTCGGAATGAGCGCCATCTTGACCTTGCCGGCCACCTTGGAGGATTTGGGCTCGTTCGCCGCTCGCAGCCGGTAGTTCGGCAGGATGGCGAAGCTGCCCGTGCCGCTGCTGAAGGCCTTGAGCGCGGCGACTTCGTTGAGCTCCAGGAAGCCGGGCTGCGTGATCTTGTGCTTCTTGGCCGCGTCGATGATCCACTGGATCGACTGCGCCGCCGCGGAGCCTTCCTTGTCGTAGTTCATGACGTTGTACTTCTCGTCGACGAACCGCCCGCCCCGGCTGTACATCATGGTGAAGAGCAGCTCGCCCATCCAGAAATCGGCTTTCAGGAACTGCAGGAAGGGATACTCCTGAATCCCCTTGCTCTTGATCTGGAGGCTCTGCTGGACCACCTCGTCCCAGGTCTTGGGAGGAGCGCCGATACCCGCTTTCTCCAGATGCTCCTCGTTGTAGAGGAACGCCATGTGGCCCACGTAGTAGGGCAGGCCGTAGAGCTTGCCGTTATAGGTGAGCGCATCGGCGGTCGGGCCGATGAATTCCTTGCGGTACTCGTCCACCCTCGGGAACTCGTCGATGGGGTAGAGCCAGCCCGCCTCCACGAACTCGGCGAGGTGCCCGTCGATCATGTAGATGACGTCCAGTGGGGTCTTGCCTGAGAACTTGACGACCAGGGCGTCGTGGTACTTGCTGCCCGGCGTGTTCCCGTAGTTGATCTTGACCTTGGCGAGCTTCTCGAACTCGGCGATGCGCTGCTTCACGAAGCTGATCCCGTAGGTCCAGCTGTAGAAGTTGAGCGTTTTCACCATCGCCGCCGAGGGCGTCGCCCGCGAGACGGGCAAGGCCATGGCGGCCGTTCCGAGTGCGGCATTGCGAAGGAGTTTCCGACGACTCAAACCGAGTTCTTTCATGGTCAACCCTCCATCGTCGCCCTAGGAGAACTTGCGCTCCCCGTGGCACGGGCGATCCGCCATCGGGGGCAGAACCAAACCACAACGTCCATCAAGAAACCCTGGGCCGGGCCTCTCTGTTCACTCGGATTTCAGACGAAGAGATGGGAAGCGTGTTAACGGCAGGAGGCGAAACGGGGCAACAATCCCCTGGAGGCGACGATACCACCGGTTCGCGATTCCCACTCTCCGGCGTTCGATAAATCCTCAAACAACCTCAACTGTTTCTGTAGCTATGGAAAAAACGCTAGCAGGATTTCCCCGCGCTGTCAATTTTGAACAAAACGCCAGAGCGTGCCGCGCGAACTGCCTAGCCGCGCGAGACGAGCTCGATGCTGATGTCGTCCGGCCCCCTGATGAAGGCGATCTTCGTGCCCGGACCTATCTCCCACGGGTCGCAGATGAAGTCGGCCCCTTTCGCGCGCAGGTCGGCCTCGGCCCTGTCCATGTCGTCGACGACGAGTCCGAAATGGTCCAGCCCGTAGCGCGGGTCGCTCGTCGTGTGGACGGGGTTCTCGCCCTCCGCCCGGCCCGATACGAGAAAACTCATGCCGTTCAGATCGAACCTGAAAATGGGCGAGCCGCCCAGGTCGCCCTCTTCCATCACCTTAGCCCCAAACATCTCCTCCCAGAACTTTCTGGCGGCGTGGGGGTCTTCGCTTCGAAAGTGCAGGTGATCGTAACCGTAGGTGGGCATGGACATCGTATCCCCTCCAGAAAAAGTGAGCCGAAAAAGAGGAGGTCTTCCCTCTCGCCTGTCCGTCGAAAGTGTGAATATGGTGGAAATTATAGAGGCGTTACCGGCGGGATTGTCAAGAAGGGAGAATTGTGACTGAGGCGGAAATCTGTCTCAAGGCATGGATTGAGAATGCTCTGCGTTTCTTCAATATGACTACTTCGAGTGTATTCTCATTTCTGCCCCGTTCCTGTGGTAATAACTGAATTGATGTATTCCCGTAATGTCTTGGTCGCTGCTTTGGTCGCCACTCGCGTCTGGTCACTCCACTCGTGAAATGAGTTTCGAATCGCATCTCGCACCACTATCAGACGCGTCTTGACTATCGCGCGCGTCTCGTCATCAAGAGCGCGCCAGACACGATTACCCGACACCCAGAAATATGCACTGCCGCCCACTACCGCCAGAGGAATCAACACTGGGGCCCCTACAGTGAGTCCGACCGTGCTTGCAGCCGTTACCGCACCTGCCGTCGCAGCACCAGCCAACGCACCCATCGCGACCTTGGGTGCCCCTTCCTTCGCTGCTTGTTTCACTGTCTTGCGCTCGTTGACAATGTTAAGCGTCTCCACTGTCGTCGTCACCGGTAATTCTACAAGCGCTCCGATTACCCCACCCCTCGCAATCGTGATCAACATGATCTTTCCTCCACCCGCTATGCTCACCGCTGCGTTGTAGAGGCGAACTTTGGACTTATCCATGAGGGTCATATCATTCGACCCACGTGCCAGGTTCCATTTCTTGGGTTCAAAGACCAAATTGGGTGGTTGGGCAGCCAACTCCGGATGATATTTCACAGAGCGAATGTGGCTCACATGATGCTTGTCGAGATATTCCAGCGTCGCCCCCTCACCAGCCAACCGGACTCCACCAGGCATCTTCGGGAACAGATCCTTCCCTTTGAGGTTGCCGGTGATGGCCCTTTGATTTATGTCCGACGCCCTCTGGCTTAGCTTCGTGGCAACTTTCGGCATCTCATCCAATCCTAGCGCGGTCGCTGCGCTCCTGACACTCGCAATCGACGCATGCGCCGCAGTGATTGCCCACTCCCACCAACCAACTGTTTCCGGTAGTGGCTGCGCAGCAGCCCGGCCCGCTCCGAAATATACGAGTAACGCAATCAGCAACAACTTCAGCGCCAGTTTCTTCATTGTCGGACTAATTCCCCTCACCCACCCGGCAGGAGGACGTAGAGGTCCTCCCCGTCGACTTCCACGGGAAAGCGCTGGACTTTCCGCCTGCGGTTGGCGAGACATTCCCCCGTTCTTACTTCGAACTCCCAGCCGTGCATGGGGCACGCGACCACGTCAGCCTCATCGCGCGCGTAGCGCTCGCGCACCTTGCCGTCCTCGTCTACAGTGGCCGTGATCTCGCGAAAGAGGTTCCCCGAACAGACGGGGCCTTGCTGGTGAGGACATTTGTCCTCCAGGGCGAAAAACCCGTCACTCAACCGGAATATCCCGAGTTTCAGACCGCCCAGTTCGAGGCGAATCCGCTCGCCGGGGCCTATCTCGGACGCGCGCGCCGCCCAGAGCCGCCTCGCCATCTAGGCGCCCACCTCCAGGTTCACCGTCTTCTCCGTGAAGCGGAAGACGCCCAAGGCGTTCTCGCCCATGATCTTGCGGCGGCCCGGGTCGCTTAAGAACGGGAGGTCAGCGACCACCGAGGGTTCATCGTAATCGAAATGGGGCCAGTCGCTCGCGAACAGGAAGGTGTTCTCCCCGTCGAGCAGGTCAAAGAACATCTTCAAATGCTTTCTCGGCATCTCCTCCATCGGCTGGGTGCCGAAATAAAAATCCTTGATGTATTCGCTCGGCAGCTTCCGGAGCAGCGGCGCTTCCACCCGGCGGCGCATGTATTCGGTGTCCAGGCGGTACATGAGGCCCGCCACCCAGGTGATGCCGCTTTCCTGAAAGACGATCTTGAGATCGGGAAGCGCTCGGGCACGCCCTCCATCACCATGCTCACGAGCTGCACCTGGTTGCACCACGTCATGTCCAGCGCGTGGCTCTCGACGAAGGAAGGAAACTTGGCGAAGCTCGAAAGGTCCGGCCCCAGGAAGTTCGCGTGCAACACGATGGGGAGACCGTGGTGCTGCGCCGCCTCGTAGATGGGGTTGTACGCCTCGGCGCCCAGGGGAAGCTCCACGCTGCCGAGCATCTCCACTCCGCACACGGCCGGATTGCCCGCCACGCGGTCTATCATCTTCGCGGCGCGTTCGGGGTCGCGGCCTGCGGCCACCACCAGGGTGTAGATTCCCTCCTCTGGCGCGCAGACGCCGTCGACCATGTAGTCGATGTAGCCGTTGCAGATGTCCATTGCGTGGTTCGCGTTCCGCACGAACTCGACCATGAGCATGTAGGTGGGGATCATGACGATGGTGTCGACCCCGAAGCGCTCCATCACGACGGGGATGTCCGCGGGACTCGACATCCCGAGCATCTCGTCCTGATCGCCCTTGCCCGCCACGGCCCCCCGTACGGTGCGGCCGTGGAGCATGACGTCGTATTGATCCCCCACCAGGGCGGGCATGTGGTACTGCCCGCTCCAGTCGGCGAAGCGCTCGACGGAGGGGCCCTTCAGATACTTGGCGAAATCGCGGATTTCCTCAAGATAGTGCGCGTCGGCGTCCACGACGTGCATCCCCCGGTAGCCCATCGCTTTCTCCCCACAGAGTCTTCAGAAGATTTCAAAAGGCTTCGCCGGATGATAGCATTCTCCCCGTTTCCTGAACACGCAGGCGAACTTTTTCTCGTGAGGACAACCCATGAACGATGAGCAAACCGCGCGCATGCCTTTGGAAGGCGTGCGGGTCGTGGACATGTCGAACTATCTGGCGGGGCCGCTCTGCACCATGTATCTCGCAGACTACGGGGCGGACGTCGTCAAAATCGAAAATCCGAGAGGCGGCGACCCCATGCGCCTTTGGGGCCATAACAAAAACGGCGTGGGCCTCTACTACAAGATGATCAACCGCAACAAGAAGAGCGTCACGCTGGATTTAAGAACGCCTTTCGGCGTAGAAGCGGTGAAAAAACTCGTGGCCGGGGCCGATGTCGTCGTGGAGAACTACCGCACCGGCGTGCTCGAAAAATGGGGTCTCGACTACGAGAACTTAAAAGAGGTGAACCACGCCGTCATCATGCTCTCCATCACGGGATTCGGCAGAACGGGGCCGTACAAAAACCGCCCCGGATTCGGCTCTCTGGCCGAGGCCTTCGCGGGTTTCAGCCACATCAACGGCTATCCCGACGGCCCGCCCCTCAGTCCCTCCTGGGGGCTGGGGGATTGCTCCACGGGCATCGGCGCAGCATTTCTGGTGATGACCGCCCTCCTCGAGCGCGAGCGGAGGGGCGGCGCGGGCCAGCAGATAGACCTGGCGATTTATGAGCAGTTGCTCACCATGCTGGGACCCCAGGTGATCTACTACGACCAACTCGACTTCATCCAGGGCAGGAGCGGCTCGCGCCTCGAGTTCGCGGTGCCCCGGAACAACTTCGAGACCAAAGACGGCCAGTGGGTGCTCATCGCGGGCTCGAACCAGTCCATCTTCGAGAACATCTGCAAGGGCCTGGGGCGCGAAGATTTGATAGCCGACCCCAGGTTCGCCGACAACCGCGAGCGCATGAAGAACGCCGACGCCATCGAGGACGAACTCCAGAAGACCCTGAAAACCCTGACGCTCGATGAGGTGATGGAACGCTTGACCGAGTTCGATGGCGCGGCCACCCCCATCAACAGCGTGAAGATGGTGATGGAGAACGAACAGGTGGTTGCGCGTGGGAACATCACCGAGGTGCAAGACGCGGAACTCGGTGGTCCGGTGCGGATGCAGGAGGCCTTCGGCAAGCTCTCGCGCACGCCCGGCAAGGTGCGCCACGCGGGCGAGCCGCTAGGGAGGAGCAACCGCGAGGTTCTCGTGGATCGTCTCGGCTATTCGGAAGAAAAACTTGAGCAAGAGGGAATCGACCTGGGATAATAGGAGAGTATGCGTGCAGTTTTTATCGACTCTGTAGGGACAGGTCGCGACCTGTCCCTACTTTTTCACTCGCATATAATGCCTTGGTGTGATGGCGTGAAACGCCGTCCGGCTAGAACCGCACGGCCAGTTCATCCACCGCCTGGGTGGTGCGGGCGTCCTCATCGACCAGGAGCCACTCGGGCGTAGGCGTCTTCTTGAAGCTCTTGCCCGCCTTTAACACCGTGCCGTACAGGGGCGCTTCCATGGCGTCGGACAGTTTTTCCGCGAGACGGATAAGCGCATCCACGTCCACTCCCGTTTCCACCTCCATCAGCCAGAGCATGTGGGCCAGATCCTCGGTGGATATGTTGCCCGAGGCGTTGGGCGCAAAGGGGCACCCGCCGATGCCGCCGAGAGAGCCGTCCAACACTGTGGCTCCCGCCTGCATCGAGGCCAGGGCATTGGCGAGTCCCATGCCCCGCGTGTTGTGCAGGTGGACGACAAGGCCCTTCTCCGGCCAGCGAGCTTTAAGTTCGCTCACCATGCGGCCCATCCGCGTGGGGTCGCCCATGCCCATCGAATCGCACAGGAAAAACTCGTCCACGCCCAGCCCGTCGTATTTCTCGGCGATGTCGTAGACCACCTCTTCCGCCACGCGTCCGGTGTAGGGACACCCCGTCGAGAGGCTGATGGCCCCGCTGAAGGGGATGCCCGCGCCTTTCACGATTTTAGAGATTTTGGCCATCTCATCCAGGCTCTGCTTCACGGAGCGGTTCACGTTCGCGCGATTGTGCACGTCCGTGATGGAGATGACCTGCTGCACCCCGTCGCTCCCGGCGTCCACCGCCCGGCGCGCGCCGCGCTCGTTGGCGACCAGGCACTCGTAGGTGACGCCCGGCTTTCTCTTGATGCGGCGCATCACTTCGTCCGCGTCCGCCGTGGCGGGAACCGCCTTTGGGTTCATGAAGCTCGTGGCCTCGATACGGCGGATACCTGCGTCCGCCAGACCCTCGATAATCTCGATTTTGAGTTCCGTGGGCAGCACCTGCTTCAGGTTCTGGATGCCGTCGCGCATGACGACGTCGCGCACGAGAACGCTCGTGGGAAGTTCGGGGTTCGACATGGAAGGTATCCTCCAGCCGGGGGCGCTACTCGGCCAGACGCTTCATTCTCGGGTCGAGCACGTCGCGCAGCCAGTCGCCCAGAAGGTTCACGCTCAAGACCGTGAGCATGAGGATGAGGCCCGGGAAGAGCGCTATCCACCAGGCCGTGTCGAGGAAGCTCCTGCCGTCGGCGAGCATTCCGCCCCACGTCGGCGTGGGAGGCGGCACGCCCAGCCCCAGGAAGGAGAGTGCGGATTCGATGATAATCATCCGGCCCAGGTACAGGGTGGCGATGACGATGGTCGTGGAAGCCACGTTCGGGAAGAGGTAGATGAACAGGATCCGTATCGTGCCGCAGCCAGTCGCCTTCGCGCCGGTAACAAACTCGTTCTCCTTGATGGAGAGAACCTCCGCGCGCACCACCCGCGCGTAGACGAGCCAGGTCCTGAGCGCAATGACCAGGACAATGTTCTGCAGGCTCGGCCCCAGTATCGCCACCAGGCTGATGGCCAGGAGGATGAAGGGAACGGCCAGGGCCGTATCGATGATGCGGCTGATGACGGTATCCACCCAACCGCCGAAATAGCCCGCGAAGATGCCGACCGTGATGCCGATGAGTCCGCTCACGATGACGGCGGCGATGCCGACGATGAGCGATATGCGCGAGCCCCAGATGATGCGGCTTAAGATATCGCGCCCCTGCTGGTCAGTGCCGAGCCAGTAGACGTCTCCCGCCTTGTCGACGTAGCCGGGCGCCTTGAGATAGCGCCCCAGGTCCTGCGAGAGCGGGTCCAGCGGAGAAAATAAATCCGGTACGAGGGCGAAGATGATGACGAGACTGACGAAAAACGCGCCGAAGATCGCCGGCGGCCTGCGCTTGAGTTCCTGAATGGCCAACTGAAAATCGCTCGGCCCGCGCTCCATGTCCTCATCGATTTCGATGTCGAGCGTCGCCGCCCTGTCGTCGACAACCATCGTTTGCCCTTATCCTCTAGCTATAGGAAATCCTCGGGTCGAGCCATGCGTACAAGATGTCGACCACGAGATTCACGAAAACGAAAACGAACGCCAGGAGCGCCACCGCCGCCTGGACGATGGGGTAGTCCTGGTTGTTGATTGCGTCCACCACCAGAAAACCCACGCCCGGCCACGCGAAGACGGCTTCGGTCACCACCGTGCCGCCGAGCAGAATGCCCAGTTCGAAGCCCACCAGTGTGACGACGGGAATCGACGCGTTCTTGAGCGCGTGGCGCACTACCACGAGCCACTCCACGATTCCCTTCGAGCGCGCCGTACGCACGTAGTCCATGCCCAGCACGTCGAGCATCTGGGAGCGCACCAGACGCGTAATGCGCGCGGTGGCGTAAAGACCCGCCGTGATCGACGGCAGGATGATGTAATACCAGGCATCGTAACCCGACGTGGGCAGCCAGCCCAGATAAACGGCGAAGACGATGATAAGCACGAGACCGAGCCAGAAGTTCGGCATCGACTGGCCGAACATCGCACCGACCGAGCTGGTGTAGTCGATCCACGTGTTGCGGAAAGTCGCCGACAAGACCCCGGCGGGTATGGAGATCACCACGGCGATCAGGACCGCCACAAGGGCCAAGAGAACCGTGTTCGGGAAATGCTCGAGCACGAGGCCCATCGCCGGTATCTCGTGGCGGTAGGAGAATCCGAAATCACCTCGAATCACGCCCTTGGTCCTGACGATCTTGGGCGCGTCGGGGTCGCGCTCGAGTTCATCGATTTTCTCTTTCTCTCTTTCGGAGCCGAGCAGATTGTCCACCAGGTCCGAGCCCAGGATGAACTTGGCGAACTGGATCGGTATGGGCTGATCGAAGCCCATCTCCTTGCTGAAGGCCTGGATGTCCTCATCCGTGGAATCGAGCGGCATGAGGACCGCTGCGGGGTTCCCGGTGATCTGGAGCATCGAGAAAACGATGATCAGTATCGCCCCGAACACGATGAAACTTTGCAGGCAGCGCCTGATGATATATGTGCGCATGATGAAACCCTTGCCGAAAAACGATAAACAAATACAACGCCTTTATGTGATTCTCCAGTTATCTCTTTCTTTCCCCGGCTCGTCAAGAGCCGTCACGCTTGCGCAAAATGCAAATCCTTCCAATTCTCCAAACGCAGGGCGGCTCTCCGCTTCATGGACAACGCGCGCTTCCGTTCTGTAGGATGCGGAAATTGCGATGCGCGTCCCCCCATACATGCGCGATTCTTAGCTTCCATCACCGAAAGGAGACGTCCATGAAACTCGCCACCTACCAGAACCTCTCGCCTGGCGCCACCGGAGACCGCTTGGGCGCCGTCCTGAATGACGGGAGGATGCTCGACCTGCGGCTCGCCTACGCGAGCTATCTCGTGGAAAAAGAGGGGGAAGGACGTCCCTACGCCATGGCGAACGCGCGGATTCCCCGGGATATGCGCGATTTTCTCTGCGGCGGAGAACCGGCCATGGCGGCGGCGGGCGCAGGGCTCGGCCACGCGGAAACGATAATCGCCTCCGGCGGAGAGCCTGCGGGGCCGGATGGCGAACTCGCCGCCCTGAAAGACAGGCACGTTCGCTTGAGGGCGCCGATCCCCCATCCCGGCAAGTTCTTCCACACCGGACTCAACTCGAACAAGCATGTCGCGAACACGGGCCATTCGGTTCCCGAAAACGTGCCGGGCGCGCCGCGCTTCGACACTTCGCTCGTCGGCCACGAGGAGCCCGTACTCTATCCCAAACAGACCAAGATGCTGGATTACGAGGTGGAAGTCGGCTTCATCATCGGCAAACACTGCAAGGACGTGAAGCCCGAAAACGCCTTCGACGTCATTATGGGCTACACGGTATACAACGACATCACGGCGCGCGAGGTGCAGCGCTCCGCCGCTCTGGGCGGCGTGTTCCTTGGCAAGAACTTCGACACCACCAATCCCATCGGCCCCTACATCGTCACCGCCGATGAGGTGCCGAACCCCGAATCGCTCCACGTGCAGTGCCGGGTGAACGGCAAGACACGCCAGGATGAGCTGCTGACCGACATGATCTTCAAGATACCCGAGCTCATCGCCTTCTACAGCCAGATGTCGCTGGAGCCGGGAGACATCATCTCATCGGGCACGTTCTGCGGCGTGGCCCTGGAGCAGGAAGACCCGGAACCCTTCCTCCTCAAGCCGGGAGACGTTGTGGAATGCGAGGTCGAGCACGTGGGCGTCCTGAGAAACCCCATCGTCGCTCAGGACTGAGGATCAGGCGGAGACGCCCAGCGCCTTGCGGACGGCCGCGATGACTTTCTCCGTGCTGGGGAGCACGAATTTCTCGAGTTTCGTCTGAACGGGAATCGGCGCCATGAGCGCGGCCACGCGGCCGATGGGCGCGTCGAGGTACTCGAAGACCGCCTCCTGTATGGCGGCTGAAATCTCGGCTCCCACGCCGCTCCTCAGGTGACCTTCTTCAACGATGACGCAGCGGCTCGTCTTGCGCACGGAGGCCGTAATGGTCTCCACGTCCAGGGGCGTGAGCGAGCGCGGGTCGATGACTTCGCACTCGATTCCCTCTCCCGCCAGAGCCTCCGCCGCCTCCAGGCAATGGCCCATCTGGTAGCCGATTCCCACGATGGTGGCGTCCGCGCCCGCTCGCTTCACTTCGGCCACGCCGATGGGGGTGGTGTAATCGCCCTCGGGAACGTCTTGTTTCGTCTTTTGCGCATAGAGCAGCCTGTGTTCGATGAACATGACCGGGTTGTCGTCCCGGACGGCGGCCTTGAGCAGTCCCTTGGCGTCGGATGGACAGCTTGGGTAGAGGACCTTCAGGCCCGGCACCTGCATGAACCACGCTTCGAGCGACTGCCCGTGCGTCGCGCCGTATTGAAGACCCGCGCCGCTGGGTATCCGCGCCACCATGGGAACCGAAAGCTGTCCCCCGAGCATATAGCGCAGCTTCGCCGCCTGGTTCACGATGGGGTCGAGCGCGTAGGTCGCGAAATCCATGAATCGCAAATCCACGATGGGGCGAAAGCCCGCCATCGCCGCGCCCACGCCCGCACCCGTGAAGCCGAGTTCGCAGATGGGCGTATCGCGCACCCGGTCCCGGCCGAAGCGATCGGCCAGCCCCGAGCACACGCCGAAATAATCGAACGCCACGTCCTCGCCCATGAGGAACACCTTCTCATCGCGCGCCATCTCTTCATGGAGCGCCTCGTTCAGGGCTTCGACGTATGTGAGTTCAGGCATCCCGGGTATCCTCAGGCGAAGATGTCCTCGAGCGCCACGCTTTCTTCGGGCTCGGGACTGCTCTCCGCAAACTCGATTGCCTCTTTAATCTCCGCTTCCACCGCGTCGGCATGCGCCTTCTTCTGCTTCGCTGTCATCTTGAGCATCTTCTCGCACACGATGAGGGGGTCTCTCCCTTTCCAGCCCTCCCATTCCTCTTTCGTCCGGTACATGCCGTAGTGCGGATCGCCGCGCGAGTGGCCGAAAAACCGGTAGGTCTTCCCCTCGATGAGGCTCGGCCCCAGACCGCGCCGCGCATGAGCCACGGCCTCGCGGCTCGCCTCATACACCGCCGCCACGTCCATGCCGTCCACCGTCAGGCCGGGAGCGTCGTAGCCCTTCGAGCGCACGCTGATGTCGTCCACCGAGGTGGAATACTCCGCCGGCACGCTGACGGCGTACTGGTTGTTCTCGCAGAAAAAGACCACCGGCAGCTTCCAGATGGCGCACAGGTTCATCGCCTCGTGAAACGCTCCGTTGTTCGAAGCCCCGTCACCGAAGAAAACCACCGCCACCTGGTCTTTCCCTTCGAGTTGATACGCGAGGCCGATGCCCGCCGCCATCGGCATGTTCGCCCCCACGATGGAATGCGCCCCGTAGTGGCCCTTAGAGACGTCGGCAATGTGCATCGAGCCGCCCTTGGAGCGGCAAAGGCCGGTCACCTTGCCCATGAGTTCGGCCAGCATCTCGGGCAGGCGCGTTCCCTTGGCGATGGAGTGTCCATGGCCCCGGTGGGTGGTGAGCACGGCGTCGTCCTCCCGCAAGGCCGCGCATACGCCTGCGGAGCACGCCTCCTGCCCAATGCTCACATGCACGCCGCCCACGACCTTGCCCACCATGTAGAGATCGTCCGCCGTCTCCTCGAAGCGGCGGATCCGGAGCATGGTGCGATACATTTCGCCCAGGCGTTTTCGGGATAACCTGGAAGTCGACCTGGCCAAGTAGGATTCCTCTATGAAAGGACTTTTTTCGCCGCGGCC
The DNA here is from genome assembly GCA_002238965.1 of Nitrospinae bacterium bin107. Classification (GTDB taxonomy): domain Bacteria; phylum UBA8248; class UBA8248; order UBA8248; family UBA8248; genus Bin107. Next base: position 225,413 of record MPNJ01000006.1, read on the forward strand.
ACGATCTTCTCCGTGCTGGGCAGGACGATGGCTTCGAGTTTTGTGTGAACGGGAACGGGAACGTCGAGGGCCGCCACGCGGTTAATGGGAGTCTTGAGCGCGCCAAAGGCCGCCTCCTGCAACGAGGCCGCGATCTCGGCGCCCACTCCGCCGCTTTTGTGCCCTTCTTCGGCTACGATGCAACGGCCCGTTTTTCGCACCGAATCCGCAATCCCCTCAACATCCAGGGGATTGATGGTCCTGGGGTCCACCACCTCGGCGTCGACCCCCTCGCCCGCAAGCAACTCCGCGGCTTCCAGGCAACTGCGCGCCTGGCTTCCGATGCCGATCAAGGTGATGTCACTACCTTCTCTTTTCACCGCCGCCTTCCCGATGGGCTCGGTATGGTCGCCCTCCGGCACGGGGCCTTCCAGGGAGTAGAGCGCACGATACTCCACGAAGAGCACCGGGTTGTCCTCCCGGATCGCTGATTTCAATAGCCCTTTCGCGTCGGCGGGGTCGCTCGGCACGATAACGCGCAGGCCCGGCACCTGGATGAACCAGGCTTCGAGACACTGGCTGTGCGTCGGGCCGTTCTGGGAACCGCCGCCCTCTGGCGCCCGGATGACCAGCGGGATGCTCACCTGCCCGCCGAGCATATAGCGCAGCTTGGCCGCCTGGTTCGCGATGGGGTCGATTGCCAGCATCATGAAATCGATGCGCCGCATATCAAGCACGGGCCGATAGCCCGCCATCGCGGCGCCTACGGCCGCTCCGGTGAAACCAAGTTCGCTGATGGGCGTGTTGCGAACCCGCTCGTGGCCGAACCTGTCGCCCAGACCCGCCGTGGCGGGCGAAATGGCGGAGAGCGCGACGTCTTCCCCCATCAGGAACACTTTTTCGTCGCGCGCCATCTCCTCATGGAGCGCCTCGTTGATCGCTGTCGAATATGAAATGGTGCGCATCTTCACCTCAGGCATATAAATCCTCATACACATCGTCGGGTTCGGGTTCGGGACTTTGCCGCGCGAAGGAGAGCGCATCTTTCAATTCATTTTCCACTGCTTCATCGTGCGCTTTTTTCTCCTCCTCGCTCACGCCGAGTATCTTCTCCGCCACGAGGAGGGGGTCTTTCGCCTTCCACTCGTTCCACTCCTCCTCCGTGCGGTACGGTCCGAACTGCGGGTCTTTTCTCGAATGACCGAAATACCGGTAGGTCTTCGCCTCGATCAAGCTGGGGCCCAGGCCCCTCCTCGCGCGATCCACGGCCTCCACCATCACCTCATGGACCGCCAGCACGTCCATGCCGTCCACCGTCACGCCGGGTATGTCGTATCCTCCAGCACGCGCGCTGATGTCCGCCACCGAGGTGGCGTACCCCACCCGCGTGCTCGAGGCGAAGTGGTTGTTCTCGCAAAAGAAGATGACGGGGAGTTTCCATATCGCGGCCAGATTCATCGACTCGTGAAAGCTGCCCTCGTTCGCTGCGCCGTCGCCGAAGAAGATGACCGCCACCTGGCCCTTGCCCTCGAAGTGAAAGGCGAGGCCGATGCCCACTCCCATGGGCATGTTCGAGCCCACGATGGAATGCGCCCCGTAGTGGCCCTTCGACACGTCGGCAATGTGCATGGAGCCGCCCTTGGCGTGGCAAAGACCGGTCGCCTTGCCCAGAAGCTCCGCCATCATCTCGGGCAGGCGCGTTCCCTTGGCGATGGAATGGCCGTGGCCCCGGTGGGTGGTGAGAATCGCGTCATCTTCATTAAGCGTACTGCACGCGCCGACCGAGCAGCCCTCCTGCCCGATGCTCACGTGGATTCCGCCCACCACTTCACCTTGTTCGAACAACTCGAACGCCGTTTCCTCGAAGCGGCGTATGCGCAGCATATCGCGGTACATCGTCTGCATGCGCTCATCGCTCAGAGGCGCTTTATCTTCAGACAATAGATGTTCTCCTTGCGCGGGAGGATTAAGTTTTTCATCCGGAGTTTTTAAGATTCTCACAAATCAGCCCGTCGGGCCAGCACTCAACCGGATTTCGCCTTTTCCTCTTCGGCCTGCTCGTCGGCGATGCGCTTGAGCGCGTAGAGGCCTTCCATCAGCACGGGCGCCCCGCCGCCGATGCTGGCCACCTCGAACGCCTCGAGCGCCTCTTCCATCGTCGCTCCGAGGCGCAGCGCCTTTTTCGTGTGGGTGTAGACCTCGTGTTTCATGCCCTTGAAGGCGAGCAGGCCGATTTCGATGAGTTCGCGCGTCTTTGGCTCAAGATGGCGCGGCTTCTCCTTGAAAAACCCCCAGTGCATCTGCGAGTAAATCTCGAAATAATCCGGGTCCAGTTGCGCACCGAAGCCGAGCACGTCATACACGAACCCCCGGTCGCCATGAATCTTCTCCGTAATGCGCTTTACCTTTTCCTCTCTCGTTTCTTCCGTCATTTTCTTCTCCTTATGGGAACAAGATAAAAGCGGAGGCCTCCGAGTCAGGAAACCCCCACCTGAAAAAGCAGTCCTACGCCGTACCGAACCTGTCCATCCACCAGTCCGCGATCCACTCGCCGCACATCGGGAGGTTGTCGAACACGCAGTGCTGGCTGCCTCCGTCCTCGACGGTGAAAATTCTGAGTTCCTTCTCCTCGGAACCACACGCCTCATAGAGCCTGTGGGCCATATCGACCGGCACGATGTTGTCGTCCTGCCCGTGTGTGATGCAGATAGGCATGCGTATCTTCTCGGCGACGCCCGCCAGGGTATATGCCTTGCACTTTTCCATCGCGGTATCCATGTCCGGTGTCCCAAGCACCCATGGCAGTTGCCAGATGGCCGAAGAAGAGATGGTGCCGCCGCTTTCCAGCACTTTTCTCCTGTGCTCCCAGACCTCGTGATAGTCGAAATGCGCCCCCCATGTGAGGCACGCCGCGTAGCGGTGCTCGAAGGCGGCGATGCGCGGCGCGTAATATCCGCCCATGCTCATGGCCATCAAGCCGATGCGAGCAGAATCCACCTCGGGACGCGCGTCCAGAAAATCGAACGCAGAAGTTCCCGCCACCTCGTAATCGAATCGGCTCGGTATCTTGCGCAGCCTGAGCGTCTCGCCCTGTCCGGGGCCGTCCACGCAGAGCACCCCGACGCCGCGCTCTATGAGAGCGAGCGCGCCCCACAAGACGGTTATTTCCTTCGAACCGTCAAGTCCGTCGAAAAAGGCGACGTAAGGGTCATTGCCCGTCGGATTTTTCGGCGGAAGGAGGTACGCCGCCAGAGGACCTTCCTCGTAGGGTACGTCCACACGCTCGAATCCGGACACGCGGTATTTCATCCCCTTCTCGTAATGGGGCAGGAGTTTTCCGTAGGATTCGGACTTTCTCGGGTCGTCGGGATGCACGAAACGCTCGCTCGCGTAGCGGTAAATCGCGCTCCGCACGTAGGCCGCCATGGCGGTGCGTGTGTGGCCCTTCCGCTCCTCGTTCTCCGCGCGGGCCAGCGTCTTATCCGACATCCAGGACCAGGCATCGTGCCATGCCTCGGCATCGCCGGCGCGTCCGCTCAGGCGTTTTCCGATCTGATCGAGTTCGTGAAAGTTCGAGCCCCCCATCGGGGAGATGTTGATTTGCCCGCTCATCAACTGCGACCACAGATAATGCTCCGGGAAATACCGAAACCACGAACCGATGATGTTCTCCGCCGCCATGAAAAGCCTCCTTTGATTCATTTGTAATCATGAATTGTGTGTGCCGGAACCATACACGCAACGCCCGCGCGCTCACAAGGAAACTTTGTCGCGGAGCACCCGCCCAAGCTTTGACGCTTGATTCGCAACCATGATAAATTTTGATTTACAAGAGCAGATAAATAAAATTCTAAGTGATTGAAAAGATGAGTTTTCATCTTCACCGGAGTAGGTTGATAAACCTGTTCAATTCCTTAAAGGAGGAAAACGAATGCGGAAGTTTCTCGTAATCCTGGCCGTCTTCGCCATTCTGGCGGTGGGCGCGCCCCTGACGGCGCATGCAAAAAGCACCGTCACCATCGCCCTCTCGGGCGAACCACCGACAATGGACCCGCACCGCGTCTCGAACTTCGTCGGCGCGATGGTCTGGCGTTGGAGCTACGACACCCTTCTTCACGCCGAGACTGGAACGGGCGCGAAAAAGCCATGGCTCGCCACGAAGTGGGTGCAACTCTCTCCCCTGAAATGGAAGTTCAGCCTGAGAAAGGGCGTCAAGTTCTCGGATGGCTCACCCTTCACGGCGGAGAGCTTCAAGTACACCATCAGCCGTGTCCAGAAGTCCGCGCGGCAGAGACAGTACTTCAAGAACATCGATAAGATCGAAGTCATCGACGACCACACCTTCATCTATCACAACAGAGAACCCGACGGCGGCATGTGGAACCGTCTGACCCGCTGGGCCGGCCCCATCAGCCTGAAGACCAAGGGTATGGAACTCGCCCACATCTCGCGCAACACTTACGGTACGGGTCCCTACATCCTGAAATCCTGGACCAAGGGCCAGAAGATGGTGTTCGATGCGAACCCGAACTGGTGGAACAACAAGAACTTCCCGAAACGGCCGCAGCGCATCGTCCTCCGCCGCATCCGCGAGAGCGCCACGCGCGCCAAGGCGCTTCAGGCGGGCGAGATCGACGTGGCCTGGGGCATCATGCCGCAATTCATCCCCCAACTCGAGAAAAACCCGAAGACGAAAGTCGCCGTCGTCCCCGCCGTGCGCATCATGCACATGGGCTTCTTCACGAAACACGGCGGCCCGATGGCCAACGTGAAGGTGCGCCAGGCGATCAACTACGCCATCGACGCGGAAGCGATTCGCACGACCATCCTGGGCGGACGCGCCGACCTCTTCGGTCAGATGCTTCACCCCTGGAACTATTCGGGCTACAACCCGAAGAAAAAATGGTACGGCTACGACCAGGCCAAGGCGAAAGCCCTCCTGAAGGAAGCCGGCTACGAAAAGGGCTTCAAAATGGAAGTCATCGCCACGAACGGCCGCTACCCGGGCGACAAGGCCACTTGTGAGGCCATCGCCGGTATGGTCAAGAAAGTCGGCGTGGACGCTACGTGTAACTCCCAGCGCTTCCCGCTCTTCAAGAAGCTGCACCGCGCCTACAAGGCCGGCAAGAAAAAAGGCGCCGCCGCCTACTACATGGGCTTCGGCAACGGCCAGGGCGACTCCACTTCCGTGCTTCGCGGAACGTCGAGCTGCAAGGGCCCCTGGAGCGGCATGTGCTATCCGGAGCTGGATAAGGCGATCGACGCGGCCACGGCCACCGTCGACCCGAAAAAACAGCAGATGGCATTCGAAGGCGTAACAGACTTGATGAAAAAACTGGTCACGCACAAGATCGTCGTGAAGATCCACGACGTGCTCGGCCATGGCTCGAACCTGAAATGGATCCCGCGCCACGACGAAACACTCCTCCCCTGGGAAATCGGAGTGCTCGGCATGAACTAAGCGGGTATTTTCGCTTCACCACGCCGCGGGGGGTGGCTCGACGCCCCCCGCGGTTTTTTTTCTAACCTTCACGGATAAAACGCATTATAGAGGTTCAAATATGAAATTCGGCATCTTTCTGTCCGCTCAGCAACTGCGGCCAAAGATAGCGCTCCCCGTAATTCCAAAACCACGAGCCGATTACGTTCTCCACCATGAAGCCTCCTCCTCTTGGAAACGTCGGACGCATTCATACATTTCGCGGTGCGGGGAAGATGCACACGATGTCCCCGCTTTCACAACGAAACACCTCACGCTCACTCGAAACCCCGGCGGCGATAAGTCGTTTCCTTGCTTTGACGCTCTATTTGCATCCGTGATAGATTTCTTTAATACAATACAAAGGAAAATAAACGACTCGACACTCTCTGGACTTTCAGAGGTTTTTGCATCTTCACTGGAGTAGGTTTTTGTAACCTGTCCTTCTAAAGGAGGAAAGACCATGCGCAAGTTTCTCGTAATTCTGGCCGTCTTCGCCATTCTGGCAGTAGGCGCGCCCCTGACGGCTCATGCGAAAAGCACCGTCACCATCGCCCTGACGGGCGAACCACCGACGATGGACCCGCACCGCGTCTCGAACTTCATCGGCGCGATGGTCTGGCGTTGGAGTTATGACACCCTGATTCACGCCGAGACCGGAACGGGCGCAAAAAAGCCCTGGCTCGCCACGAAGTGGGTGAAAGTATCCCCCAAGAGCGCGAAATTCCATCTGAGAAAGGGTGTGAAATTCTCGGACGGCACGCGCCTGACGGCGGAAAACTTCAAGTACACGATGACCCGTGTCTTGAAATCCGCGCGCCAAAAGCAGTACTTCAAAAACTTTGATAAAATCGAAATTCTCGACGACAACACCTTCATCTACCATAACAAACAGCCCGACAGCGGCATGTGGAACCGTCTGACCCGCTGGGCCGGCTCCATCAGCCTGAAGACCAAGGGCATGGAACTCGCCCACATCTCGCGCAACACCTACGGCACGGGTCCCTACATTCTGAAATCCTGGACCAAAGGCCAGAAGATGGTGTTCGATGCGAACCCGAACTGGTGGAACAACAAGAACTTCCCGAAACGGCCGCAGCGTATCGTCCTCCGCCGCATCCGCGAGAGCGCCACGCGCGCCAAGGCGCTCCAGGCGGGCGAGATCGACGTGGCCTGGGGCATCATGCCGCAGTTCATCCCCCAGCTCGAGAAAAACCCCAAAACGGCAGTCGCCGTCGTCCCCGCCGTGCGCATCATGCACATGGGATTTTTCACGGGACACGGCGGCCCGATGGCCAACGTGAAGGTGCGCCAGGCGATCAACTACGCCATCGACGCGGAAGCGATTCGGACGACCATCCTGGGCGGACGCGCGGATCTCTTCGGTCAGATGCTTCACCCCTGGAACTACTCGGGCTACAACCCGAAGAAAAAATGGTACGGCTACGACCAGGCCAAGGCGAAAGCCCTCCTGAAGGAAGCCGGCTACGAAAAGGGCTTCAAGATGGAACTCGTCGCCACGAACGGCCGCTACCCGGGCGACAAGGCCACTTGCGAGGCCATCGCCGGCATGGTCAAGAAAGTCGGCGTGAACGCCACATGTAACTCCCAGCGGTTCCCGCTCTTCAAGAAGCTGCACCGCGCCTACAAAGCCGGCAAGAAAAAAGGCGCCGCCGCCTATTACATGGGCTTCGGCAACGGCGGGGGCGATTCCTCCGGCGTGCTTCGCGGAACGTCAAGCTGCAAAGGCGCCTGGAGCGGCATGTGCTTCAAGGAGTTGGACGCTCTGATCGACAAGGCCAATGCCACCGTCGATGAGAAAAAACAGCAGATGGCATTTGAAGCAGTGACCGACAAGATGAAAGAACTGGCCACGCACAAGATCGTCGTGAAGATCCACGACGTACTCGGCCACCGGGCGAATCTCAAGTGGACTCCGCGCCACGACGAGACGCTTCTCCCCTGGGAGATCGAAGTGCTCGGCATGAACTAAAGCGGGTGTTTTCGCTGCATCACGCCGCGGGGGGTGGACAGGCGCCCCCCGCGGTTTTTTTACACCTTCACGGATAAAACGCTTACTTGAGGTTCAGACATGAAATTCGGCATCTTTCTGTCCGCGCAGCAGACCCTGGACGCCAATCTGGTCGATGCGTTCCGCTCTCAAATCGATCTGGTTCGCCTGACGCGAGACAAGGGCTGGGATTCTTTTTTCACCGGCCAGCACTACCTGAGTGAGGGGAACGTGCAGCACCTGCAAAACCTGCCTTTTCTGGCGCGCTTAAAAGCCGAGGCGGGCGACATGATGCTCGGCATCGGCGTGTTGCTCATCAATCTGCACAACCCGGTCTACGTGGCGGAGACAGTCGCCACCATGGACGTCATCGCCGAGGGCAACATGGCCTTCGGCGTAGGCCTGGGATACCGTGACGTGGAGTTCGACGCCTTCGGCGTCCGGCGGGGCGAGCGGGTGAAGCGCTTCGTGGACTGCCTCGAACTGGTGAAGCGTTTGTGGACGGAAGAATCCGTATCGTTCGAGAGCGAATACTGCACACTCGATAACGTGCGCATGAACATGCGCCCCGTGCAGAAACCCCATCCGCCCATCTGGTTTGCAGCGAACAACGACCCGGCCGTGAAGCGCGCCGCGCACATGGGCGATACGCTCTTCATCAACCCCCACGCCACCACGGCTACCATCGCTCGCCAGATGGACGTCTACCGCGAAGGCCTGGCGGAGGCGGGCAAACCCATGCCTGAGGAACTCCCCTGCATGAAGGAGGTCTTCTGCGCGAAGGACAGGAAAACGGCGCTTGAACTCGCCGGCCCCTACCTTGGCCAGAAATACAAGGACTACGCCCGCTGGGGGCAGGACAAGGCCCTGCCCGGGGATGAGACCTTCGATCAGCCCTTCGAGGACTTGCTCAAGGACCGCTTCGTCATCGGCTCACCGGAGGATTGCTACGAGCAACTCAAACCCTACAAGGACATGGGTGTGAACCACCTCATCTTCCGCACGCACTGGATCGGCATGCCTGCCTCCTCGGCGCTTGAGAGCGCGCGGCTCATCTCCGATGAACTCATGCCCGCTCTGAAGGCATAGAACACCAGGGAGACACTACAATGGCTTCTGCAAAAGATTTTCCCCGCTACCCGAAAACCGAATACGCGCGCCGCTACCGCGAAATCAGAAAAAGGATGCGCGCGCGGGGAATCGACGTCCTCATCTTCTATGGGGATTCGGGGATGCAGGGCGGCAACCAGGCCAACCTCAAATACGTCACGAACTACAAGGACCCGGTGAGCAGTTTCTTCGTCTTTCCGCTCAAGGGCGCGCCCGCCCTTTTCATCTCGAACCGGCTCTATCTCCCCTATGCCAAGAAGATGAGCATCATCGCGAAGACAGAGGCCGTGGACTACGAGCCGGGGCTCAAGGTCGAGGGACGCATCCGCGAATTGGGGCTTGCGAAAGGAACCATCGGCCTGGTCGGCTTTCGCGGCATTCTGCCCGTGTCCATGCCGTTCAGCGTGGTGGATCACTGGCGTAAAGCTCTTAAAGGTGCGAGCTTTACGGACGCCTCGGACATTCTCGCCGAAGTCCGGCTCATCAAGAGCCGTGAGGAAATCAAGTGGTTCCGGCGCGGCGCGGCTCTTACGGACATGGCCTTCGAGGCTCTGGATAAAAAAGCAAAGACAGGCATGAGCGAGTTCGAACTCGCCGCCACCATCTCCGGCGCATACGTGCCCAAAGGCGGGAGCCCACAGCTCATTTTCGTGGGTTCGACCTCCATGGCGAGGCCGCAGCTAATCTTCCCGAACCAGTTCCCATCGCACCGCAAGATAAGAAAAGGCGATATCGTGCTGACGGAACTATCCGCCGATTACGAAATGCACCCCGGCCAGGCGCACCGGCCCATCTCCGTCGGCGTGGAACCGACGCCCATCTACCGGAAACTCTACGAGGTTGGCGTTGAGGCCTACGAGCGGATATTGAACGCGCTCAAGCCGGGCAACACGCACGAGGACATCAAGCGCGCAGGCTCCATCATCGAGGAGGAGGGCTTCACAACCTTCGACACCACTTTCCACGGCTGGGGACTGCTCATCGAAAACCCCCGCGTCGACGTGGGTGCCACCATCCTCAAGCGTCCGCAGAACGAGATCACTTTTCAGGAAGGCATGCTCATGGTGATTCAACCCAACGTCTGCACGGCGGACGGTAAGCGCGGTCTTCAGGTGGGGAACCTCGTGGAAGTCACCAAGACCGGCGCGCACGCCCTCCAGAAATATCCCATGAAGTTCATGCGCATATAAAAAGCCGCCCCGCTGGCTCATCCTGCGGGGCGACTTTTATGATCAGGAGAATCAGTTTGCCGGCATAGCCGCGATCTGCTTGCCAAGGTCTTCGGCGAGGGGAGAACCCAGGCTTTTCAACTTTTGTAAATCCGCCAGTGCAGCCGCCTTGTTTCCGGCCATGACGTGGGCGACGCCCCTGTATTCGAGAGCAGGCGCGTAGTCGGGCTTGATGGAGAGCGCCTTGTTGTAGGCGGCAATGGCCTCTTTCGCCTTGCCCATCTTCCTCAAAGAATAGCCCAGCATGTTGAAGGCCTTGTAATGCTGCCCGTCTTCTTCGATTACTTTACGGAAAAGGGTTACTGCCTCCCCCCATTTGCCCTGCCGCGCCTTTTCCTCTCCTTGCGCATAATTCTGTCCGGCCATCTCGGGTTTGGGATCCCCCGCCGGATGAGAGGGCGCCGCCAGAGCGAGCGAAATCACAACCGCAAAAATAACGAGAGAAATAATTTTCATGACATCATCTCCTGGAAACGAAACTTCCATTTTCAGACGGCATATTTTGATCGGTTGTACTTATCGATCAATCAGATCGATACATGAATTTCGGCCTCATGTATACGGCAAAAAAAGAGGGCTGTCATTCACCCTTTCGGGTAAGCAACAGCCCCCAAGCGAAATGCCCGTTAGTTATTGAGGCCGCTTTGGTTCGCCACGGAAATGCGGGTGATGGCGCGCTTCAAGGACAACTCGGCGCGATCGAAATCGAGTTCTTCCTCGCTCTTCTGGCCCCCCATGCGCTCCTGCGCGCGCTGGCGCGATTCCTGCGCACGCGCAGCGTCGATGTCTTCGGCTCGCTCGGCGCTCTCCGCCAGGATGGTTATCTTGTCGGGACCCACCTCGGCGTATCCGTCGATGATCGAGATGAAATACCGCGCGCTGCCCGTGCGGTAGCTGAGCACGCCGACGCCGAGCTGGCACAGATAGGGCGTGTGCTGGGGCAATACGCCGAACTCGCCGTAAAACCCCGGAGCCGTCACCTCGTCCACCTCGGCGGAGACGAGCTTTCGCTCGGGCGTTACGATGTCGAGCATCATCTTGCCTTCAACCATTCTCTTATACCTCGACGCCCAGGCTCTTGGCCTTCTCTTTGGCGGAATCCAGATTGCCCACCATGTAGAAGGCCTGCTCGGGCAGGTGGTCCACGTTGCCGTCGGCGAGTTCCTGGAAGTCCTTGATCGTGTCCTCGAGCCGCACATATACGCCCGGCGTGCCCGTGAACTGCTCGGCCACATGGAAGGGCTGGCTCAGGAAGCGCTGAATCTTGCGCGCGCGCGCCACGATAATCTTGTCGTCTTCGGAGAGTTCGTCCATTCCCAGAATCGCAATGATGTCCTGAAGGTCCTTGTAGCGCTGTAGAATCTGCTGCACCTGCCGCGCCACCCCGTAGTGCGTCTCGCCCAGTATCCTCGGGTCGAGAATCCGGCTCGTGGAATCGAGCGGGTCCACCGCCGGGTAGATGCCGAGCTCGGCTATCTGACGCGAAAGAACCGTCGTGGCGTCCAGGTGCGCGAACGCGGTAGCGGGCGCAGGGTCGGTCAAGTCATCCGCAGGCACGTAGATGGCCTGCACCGAGGTGATCGAACCTTTGTTCGTCGAAGTGATGCGCTCCTGGAGGTCGCCCATCTCTGTCGCGAGGTTGGGCTGATAGCCCACCGCGCTGGGCATGCGGCCAAGAAGCGCGGACACCTCGGAACCCGCCTGCGTGAAGCGGAAGATGTTGTCGATGAACAAAAGCACGTCCTGGCCTTCCACGTCGCGGAAGTATTCCGCAAGCGTCAGGCCCGAGAGGCCCACCCGCAGTCGCGCGCCGGGAGGCTCCGTCATCTGGCCGTACACCAGGCCGACACTCTCCAGAACGCCCGATTCCTCCATCTCGAGATAGAGGTCGTTGCCCTCACGGGTGCGCTCGCCCACGCCGGAGAACACAGACGTGCCCGAGTGCTCCGTGGAAATGTTGTGGATGAGCTCCATGATCAGAACCGTCTTGCCCACGCCGGCGCCGCCGAAAAGACCCGTCTTGCCGCCACGGGTGTAAGGTTCCAAGAGGTCGACGACCTTGAGACCCGTTTCGAGCATCTCCGTGGACGTGCTCTGTTCCTCTAAAGTGGGTGCGGGGCGATGGATCGGCATGCGTTCCGTCGTTTCCACAGGCCCTTTTCCGTCCACCGGCTCGCCGATGACGTTCAGGATGCGTCCCAGTGACGCCTTGCCAACGGGCATCGTGATAGGCGCGCCCGTATCCACGGCAGTCAGTCCGCGAATCAGCCCCTCGGTCGGCTCCATGGAAACCGTGCGCACGGTGGATTCGCCCAGATGGAGCGCCACCTCCACGACGACCTCGTCTTTTTCCCCCTCGGTGAGAAGGGAAGGATCCTTCTTGACGACGAGCGCATTCCTGAGCTCCGGCAGATTGCCTGCGTCAAACTCGACATCGATAACGGGTCCGATAACCTGTGTTACACGTCCTTCGCTCATCCTGGGCTCCTTCGTCATCAAATTCCCCGCTCGGCCGACTCATCGAGCGGCTCTGTTCGGGGATGTATTCTCTGATCCGTAATCCTCTACGCCAACGCATCGGCCCCGGCCACCACTTCGAGCAACTCCGTGGTGATCGAAGCCTGGCGTACACGGTTCATCTGCAACGTCAGCGTCCCTATCATCTCCTCGGCGTTTCTGGACGCGTTGTCCATTGCCGTCATTCGGGCGCCGAACTCGCTCGCCTCCGCATCGAGGAGCGACCTGTAGATCTGCACCCGCACGTGTCTCGGCAAGATGCTGTCCAGCACGCCCTCCATCGAGGGCTCGTAAATGTATTCCGCCGCCACGGGCTCGCCTTGCTCGTCGATAGACTCGGGCACCGGGGGGGCCAGGGGCAGAAGACGCGAGAGCCTCGGGTTCTGGCTCAGAATCGTGCGAAATTCCGTGGTGATGATGTGGACCTCATCGAAGCCCTCTTCAAGATACGCCTTGGTCAAGATTTCGGCTAATTTTGCGGCGAGAGCAAAGTCAATCTTCCCGTAGACATCGGTGAACTGCTCCTTGAACCCAAATTCCCGTCGCGCGAGGAAATCACGGCCCTTGCGGCCCACGACGATTATCTCTGTCTCTTTACCTTCTTCCTCGCGCTTTCTCAGGAACTGAAATGCCTGACGAAGCAAATTGGTGTTGTAGCCGCCGCAAAGACCCTTGTCCGAGGTGATGACGAGAAGAAGCACCCTGTCGTCCTTCATATCGTCGCGTAGAAGGGGGTGCGTGTCCGCCGAGACTTTCGCGGCCAGCGAATTCACCAGCTCTTCAATCTTCTCGCTGTAGGGCCGGGCGCTCTCGATGCGCTCCTGCGCTCTCCGCACCTTTGAAGCAGCCACGAGCTTCATCGCTCTCGTGATCTGCTGGGTGTTCTTTACGCTGCGTATGCGGCGCTTATAATCTCTGGTAGAGGCCATTTTTCACCTATTCCGCCGCGGCAGCCGCCGCTTCGGGCTCCGCAGTCTGGAGCGTCTTCATGAATTCCTCACACGCGGCCCGCAAGCCCTCGGTGATCTCGTCGGTCAACTCGCGCTTTTCAATCAAATCGTTCACCAGCTGCGAGTGACTCGTCTCCATATAGGTCAGGAAGTCGTTGTTCACTTTTTCAATTTCATCGATTTCCACGTTATCGAGATAGCCCTGCGTGCCCAGGAAGATTGACATGGTCTGGCGGTGTACTATCTCGGGCGCATACTGGGGCTGTTTGAGCAGTTCCGTCAGGCGTGAACCACGGGCCAACTGCGCTTGCGTGGCCGCGTCGAGTTCGGAGCCGAACTGCGCGAAAGCCGCCATCTCGCGATACTGCGCCAAATCGAGGCGCAAGGTGCCGGCCACCTTTTTCATCGCCCTGTTCTGTGCGGCGCCTCCCACACGGGAGACGGAAAGACCCACGTTGATAGCGGGCCGGATGCCCGAGTGGAACAGGGCGGATTCGAGATAAATCTGCCCGTCGGTGATGGAGATCACGTTCGTCGGGATATAGGCCGACACGTCACCCGCCTGCGTCTCGATAATGGGCAGGGCCGTGAGCGAACCACCGCCCAAGTCGTCGTTCAGCTTGGCCGCGCGCTCCAGAAGACGCGAATGCAGGTAGAAGACATCTCCGGGATAGGCCTCGCGGCCCGGCGGGCGCCTGAGCATGAGAGAAAGCTGGCGATAGGCCGCTGCCTGTTTCGAAAGGTCGTCATAGATAATCAGCGCGTGCATGCCGTTGTCGCGGAAATATTCGCCGATAGCGCATCCTGCATACGGGGAAATGTACTGCAGGGGCGCCGGGTCTGACGCCGTGGCCGCCACGACGACGGTGTAGTCCATCGCGCCGTATTCCTCAAGCGTGCTCACCACCTGCGCGAGCGTGGAACGTTTTTGGCCGGTGCAGACGTAGATGCAATACACATCGGTGTTTTTCTGGTTGATGATGGCGTCGATCGCGATAGCGGTCTTGCCGGTCTGCCTGTCGCCGATGATGAGTTCGCGTTGCCCGCGGCCAATCGGCACCATACCGTCAATCGCCTTGATGCCGGTCTGCAAAGGCTCTTTCACGGGCTGGCGCTCCACCACGCCGGGGGCGATAACCTCAAGGTTTTGGGTATCATCGGTCTCGATGGGGCCTTTTCCGTCGATGGGCTGGCCCAGCGCGTTCACGACCCGTCCGGCCAGCGCCTTGCCGACGGGCACCTCGACAATTCGGCCCGTACGCCGGACCTCGTCACCCTCCTTGATGGCGCGGTCATCGCCCAAGAGTACGACGCCGACATTGTCGGTTTCGAGATTGAGCGCCATCCCAAATAAATCTCCGGGGAAGGCTACCAACTCACCGGCCATGCACTTCTCGAGACCATAGACGCGGGCGATACCGTCGCCCACCGAAATGACGCTGCCGGTCTCGGCGAGTTCGACCGAGGCGTCGAAACCCTCGATTTGTTTCTGAATGATCTGGCTGATTTCTTCGGCGCGAATCTGCATGGATTGCCCCCTTGATCCTTCAATTTGTTCTTGGAGTATCAACTCGTAATCAACGTTTTCCTTAAATTGCGTAGCTGGTTCTTGATGCTGCCGTCCATAATGACGCCGCCAACGCGACAGACCAGCCCGCCAATCAGTGTCTCGTCCGTCTCCACTCCCATGAGTACCTCACGGCCCGTAATCTCGGAGAGCTTTTCGCGGAGACCCTCAATGGCCTCTGCATCCAGGTCGTAAGCCGCCTTCACTTGTGCGCGAACCCGGCCGCGTCTCTCATCCGCAAGTTGCTGGTAACTGTGCGCCATATCGGAGAGTTCGCCGATGCGGTCTTTCTCGGCCACCACACGCACGAAATTGCGCAACAACTCGTTTGCGCCCGATGCGGCCATAATCTCATCGAGTATCTTCACCCGCTCAGCGCGCGCGAATCGTGGATTGAGCAAAACGCGCCGCAACTCCAGATTTCCCTGGAACTCGCCCGCTATCTCCGACAGCGCTTCTCCGGTTTCATCCAGAACGCTACGGCTCTCGGCAATGTCCACCAACGCACGCGCATAGCGGCGCGGCGCCTCGCCACCAATCACAGCGATCCTCCGTTTCTATCGTTGAGCTTGGCGAGATAGTTTTCGACGAATCTTTCTTGATCCGCCTCGCCCAACTCTTTTTTGAGCATCTCTTCTGCCAGGTTCAACGCCAGACTCGCCGCCTGATTCTGTAGATCCGCGCGCGCCTTGGAAGCCTCGAGCTCGATGGTCGTTCTCGTCTGCTCGAGCAGGCGCTGCGCCTGATTCTCCTGTTCTTCTTCCAGTCTCTCCTGCATCGCGGTGCGCTCTTTCTTACCCTGCTCACGAACGCGCACGAGTTCGGCTTCCAGATCGGCCACCTTGGAACGTTGCTCGGCAAGCTCTTTTTCCGCCTCCTCGCGGGCCGCCCGGGATTCCTCGAGCGCCTTGCGTATTCCCTCTCTTCTGTCCTTGAGGAAGTTCCTGATGGGGTGATACGCGACCTTGTAGAGAATGCCCACGACGATGAGCGTGTTGACGATCTTGAAGAGTTCCTCGGTGAAGCTGAACGCCTTGGCGTGCGCTCCGGCCTCCGCGGCCAGTACCCATTCCGCAGAAAGCAGGGCCGCCACAAGAACCAGAAGGCCCGAAAGGCTGCTGAATTTTTTCTCTGAAAGCACGGCTTGTCGAATCCTCTATGCGATGCTGCGGCCCGCAAGCCTCGTGGCGATTTCACCCGCCAGCCGGCTGGCGCTACTCTCGAGTTCGGAAGCCGCCTGTTTCGCCTGCGCCGCGATGGACTGACGCGTTTCCTCTATCTCACGGTTCGTTCGCTCGCGAACCCCATCGAGGCGATTGCGGGTCGCTTCTGTCATCTCCTGCTGGAGCGCGATGAGGGCTTCCGTATTCTCGCGCTGAATCTCCGCCAGGGCGTCCTCGTACTGGCTGATGTAGCCCGCCGCCTCGCTCTTGTCGCGCTCGGCAGTTTCGAGGTCGCCGGTGATCTGCGCGTCACGCGATTCCATGTGACTCAGCAGTGGTTTAATCAGTATCTTGTTGAGGACGATCAACAGGATCAGGAAGTTGGTCCACTGAATCAGGATGACGATCGGATTGATGACGAGGGCGCCGCTTCCCACGTTGAAGCTCGCGAGCCATGCGCCGAAACCGCTCGTGGGGGCGCTCGCAGCCCAGGATATGGACGGCGCGGCCAGTAGCATGAGAATCGGCGTCAGGCCGAATACGAATCGTTTCAAACGGAAAAGGCGGACCATCGTTTCCTCTGCATCATGCCCTATAGGGCACAAACCCATCCCAAGGAGATTCGGGCGCTTCCACGAAAAACCGTCGGGGAATGGCGTATGAAATCGTATGGTTTTCAAGGGCATGGCTTGATGACCTGCCCCGAAAAACGCTTAAAACTACCCACAGCCATGGTCGAAGTCAAGCCCCGGAGGAATTTTTTACAACTTCCTGTATTCAGGGTGTTCGGCCTTCGTTCTCCGGTACGCTACACCTCCTCGCGCCAGGGGATTTGTGCTATTTTCCAAACAATCCCGAAACTCCCGTATCGCCTGCCTCATTCATGGAGATAGCAATGAAATTCGTTACTTTCGAAATCGCCACCCCTCTCGGAAACGTCCCCCGTGTCGGCGCTCTGGCTGAAGGTGCGGGCGATCCAATCGCCCTGGACCTCGCCCACGGCTACGCCGCGCTCCTGCAGGAAGAAGGTGCTGAGCCTCGTTTTCTTGAATACGCAGACTTCAGGCTTCCCCAGGATATGTGCGAATTGATGGCGGGCGGGGAACCATCCCTCCAAGCCGCCCGGGCGGCGCAGGAATACATTCTGGCGAACCCTGCCAGACGCGGGCCGGATGGAGAGCAAATTACCTTCTCCCTTCAAGAGGTTCGTTTGCGCGCACCGGTGCCCTGGCCTGTCACGTTTCGCGATTTTCTGATCCACGAAGGACACAAAGCCGCGGGCGCGCGCCGCAGAAACACTGCCATCGATCCCACCTGGTACGAGCTTCCTTCCTGCTACAAGGGAAACCGCCTGACTATCATCGGCCCGGATGACGAACTCAAATGGCCTCACTACACCAAAAAACTCGACTATGAACTCGAACTCGCCATGTTCATCGGAAAGCGCGGCAAGGACATCTCACAGGAAAACGCCATGGATCACGTATTCGGCTTCAGCGTTCTGAATGATTTCAGCGCGCGCGACATCCAGATTGAGGAGATGAAAAACTGGCTAGGGCCCCACAAGGGCAAGGATTTCGGCACGGCGATCGGCCCTTGCGTAGTCACGACGGATGAATTCGACCCCACCGACGCGGTGATGATCGCCCGCGTCAACGGTGAGGAATGGAGCCGGGGCAACGCGGGCGACGCCTACTATTCATGGAACAAGATGATCGAGTACGCCTCGATGGAGGAAGAACTCGTTCCGGGAGAGATGTTCGGCTCTGGCACCGTTGCCACTGGATGCGGGGCGGATCTTGATAAATGGATTAAACCGGGAGACGTCATTGAACTTGAAATCGAGGGAATCGGCGTCCTGCAAAACAAGATTGTGAGAGAGACTTAAAGACCGGGTGGCCATTCGCGCAACACAAGCTCCCCGTTCCACATGAGACCATGCCGGGGGTAGCCTAGTTTTGTCGGAGGCCCCAGGGCGCGGACGCAGGTTCCCTCCAGCAGGCGTGAGACCTGTGCGATTCTTCTCTCGTATTTCTCGGTGTCGACGCCGTTGGGGTTTCCCCAGGCGGCCAGCACAACGTCCGCGCCTTGGAGGCTCCTCCTTATCCAGGCACCGTTCTCTCGCCCCACCATCACCCGGCAGGGATGTGCGTTCAGTTCTTCGGGGTATGGAGAGCGAAGCGCAAAGAGGTTTACGTACCGGATGCGGCAGAATTTGTTCTTGCGCGCCCAGGCCTCCACTTTCCCCACTGTGGGGTCACTCCTGTCCGCAGATGCTGTGGATGGGTTCTTGAGAATAACTGTGAGCACTCCAGCAGGCTTCTCCGCAATCCGCACCTCCAGAAAATAGCGATACCGCCCGTATCGCCGGGGTGCGCAAGTCGTAACCTCCCTCACTTTTTGCACCATGCTTTTCCTTCCCGCCTAAAGAGCCATACAATGCCCGCCCGGTCACACAGATGAAAGGACGGCCATGCCATACGAAAACCTATTGTATGAAGTCGAAGGGCCACTCGCCCTTATCACCATCAACCGCCCCGAGCGGCATAATGCCATATCCCTGGCCACGCTGGACGATCTCCACGCCGCAATCGCCGATGCGGCGGCGGATGAAGCCGTCCGCGTCATCGCCATCACCGGAGCGGGCGAAAAGGCGTTCGCCTCAGGCTCGGACTTGAAGGAAGTCGAGCACCGAAACCTCGCCATTGCACTCACCCCGCTTGTGCAAGGGGTGGCGGAGCGACTGGAGAGAACGCCCAAGGCGACAATCGCGGCGATCAACGGCTATTGCATGGGCGGTGGACTCGAGGTGGCGCTCGGCTGTGATTTGCGTATCGCGACACCTGCCTCGAAATTCGCCACGCCGGAGGGTAGAATCGGCATCATCCCGGGCGGCGGCGCCACGCAGCGCCTGCCCCGCCTCATCGGGCGCGCCTGGGCGATGGAGATGCTCCTGATGGGGGAGACCATCGATGCGAAACATGCACTCGAAATCGGCCTCATCACCCGGCTGGTCGAGCCGGATGAACTTATGCCCACCGTCAGGAAAATGGCCGAAAAACTCGCGGCCTACGCGCCATTCGTGCCCCAGTTCATGAAGGCCATGGTGCACTACGGCATGGAGGGCAGCATGACGGCGGGTCTGGCGCTTGAGAAATTCGCCCAGGGTGCGCTCTGCGAGACCGAGGACAAGGCGGAGGGCCTGCGCGCCTTCATGGAGAAGAGGAAGCCCGAATGGAAGGGCCGATGAGTTGAGCCTGAATGTCGCAGGCGTCCTGGAGACGTGCATCTACGCTGATGATCTCGAAGCGGCGGAGGCGTTCTACCGCTCCGTTTTGGGCCTCGAAGCCTTTCAGAAAGCGCCCGGACGCCACGTTTTCTTTTACTGCGGGCCGCATGCCGTCTTCCTCGTCTTCAACCCCGAAGCGACCGCCCGTCCCGACATGAAGCTCGGCGTGCCGACGCACGGCGCGGCGGGGCCGGGGCACGTGACGTTCTCCATACGCGAGGCCGAGTTGCCCTCCTGGCGGGAGCGGCTGGCTGCGCGGGATGTGGCTATCGAAAAGGAAGTCGACTGGCCCGGCGGCGGGCGCTCCATCTATTTCAGGGACCCGGCGGGGAACAGTGTGGAACTCGCATCTCCCCGCATCTGGCGGCTTCCAGAGCAATACTAAACCATAACTCATTGTAAATCCTTATGTTTTAATTTTATTCCGCCGATTTTATTTTCACTTATTTATCGAAAAACCCCGTGAATTTATCTGTATTTACCGTATTTTACAGAAATTCCGACTCGTCTCGATTCAGGGGCTCGCCGGGCGATACCCGAGCGATGAGCGGGGGTTTTCGCGCCCGAACGATCCTGTCTTTTCCGACCGGGGAAGGAGGAACAGCGTTTGACGCGAGCGGGGGACGGGGGTTTGTCGTGACCGAGGGGTGAGCGATTGCGGTTTGCGGAGCGAGGGACGGAAGATCGCGCCGCTGACGCCGAATCGCACATTCCATTTTCTCTCCTCCCCGGGTCGATGAGAACGCCTTTCCCCTTGCGGGGGATTCTGGATCATTCCAACGAAAACCCCTGACCGCAATTGCGGGGAAATGCGCGGCACGGCCCTGCCGTGCAGGAAGGCCGGAGGATCCCGCCGGACATATTGCGCATATTGTTATATATACATGCTATATCACCTGTTATTTACTAATATAATACTAAAATATATTGATTCCTTCGCACCGCCTGTCGTAATCTAATCGTATATTCAATTTTGTTTGCGTCCATATCACGCCCGATTTTGATCGGGAAACAAAACAAAGCATCTCGTCCACGCCTCGATGAGGCCGGCTGTCTGCGAGAACGAACGCCCCGGCGCGCTTCCCGGCGCGGACGGACTGAGACACGAGGTCAATCCCGACCGAAGAGGGAGGGATTGCATGAGAGAAAAATCTACACACCGGAGGACCTGCGATGAATTTTCCAAGACGAATGCTTTTAGCGGTATGTATTCTTGCTCTGATCGGTATCGTTTCCGCCGCGCCCGCCGCCTTCGCGCAGGAGTGCCCGCGCGGACCCGGCGTCCCGGAATTGCCGACCCCGAGCGTGACGGCCGCCGAAGCGGTTGCGGACCCCTCCAAACTGAAGGACTTCGCCCTGGCGGCGTTAAGCGCCACGACGGCTCCCTCAAGGAACATCGATGAGGCGTCGTACATCGCATGCCTGTTCAGGCTCAGAGGGGGGCCTTTCTTTTCCGGCTCCACCTATACCGTCACCCTGACGCTCGACGGCAGGGTGTGGATCAACACGAACGACATGTCGACGGGAGGCCGACCGCTCAACCCCGCGATTTATGGAGCGATCCTCCACGGGCTGGGAATCGATGTCACCAGCCCGGCCGCCATACAAGCCGGTCTGGGGAGCGTGGCCGCAACGGGAACCTTCCCGAACCCGGAAGGCGGCGCATTCAATGCAGGTCCATTCGGCTTTCCGGGCGCATCCGGCTACGCCGTCGGATACATCGCCCCCCTTACCCGGGCTCCATCCATCCTGCTGGTCGGCTTCGATATCCGGCAATCTCACCTGGAGCCGGAAGCCATCGACTCCGGCACGCCATCCATAACGGCCGCTGATGTCACCGACCGCGCAACCTTGAAGCAATTCGTCGATGAAGCAGCGGATTTCGTGAAGACCCTCTCCGGCAGTGGAGACATCTCCGCCGCCTCGAAAATAAGGGTCGCCTTCCGGGACCCGACCGGCCCCTGGAGGCACGGCCCCACCTATCTCTTCATCATGCAGCGCACCGGCTACACGCTCTTTCACGGCGCGTTCCCGGACAGGTTCGAACTTCAGATCCCCACGAATACCTTGAGGGACGAGCGCACCGGAGAGCTCATTCTGCCGCAAATCATCCAGACGGCGACGGCGGCGGGAGAGAGCGGCGATTACGTGGAGTATTATTTCGACAATCCCGACGACCCCACCGACGACTTCAACACCCTCAAGGTGAGCTACGTGCGCGAGTACGCAGTGCGAGTCCCATTGCCGGATGGAAACTTTTACGAGGATAGGCTCATCATCGGCGCGGGCATCTATGGGGACGAGGGCGCGGTGTCCGAGAAGAGCGTGGCGGCGACAAGTGGCTGGCTGGCGCGCTTCGGCCGCGCGGTGGGAAGCCAGGCGGTGGACATGATTTCGGGCCGCCTGAACTCACCCGCGCCGGGCGGAGCGAAGATGACCCTCGGCGGCCAGACCGTGAAACTGGATGCGGATCCGGAGCGCTATCTGACGAAACAAGGCGCTGGCCTGGGCTTCGCCTCCCTCGCGCATCAAGGAATCGACCCCCGCAGCATCGCGCGGGCAAGAACTGCGAACCGGCTCAGCGGCGGGGAGGAGGATTCCACAGGCGCCTACCGCGAGATGACGATGAGCCAGCTTCTATCGGGCGCTTCGTTCCACCTGGCCTCGGCGAAGGGAGCCGCGGAGGCGGCGGGCAGCCAGTGGTCGATATGGGGCCGCGGCGCGAGTAGTTCGTTCGAGGGCGGCGGCGACGCCGCTATCGAGGGCGACGTGACGACGGCCATGCTGGGCGTGGACTACGAGAAGGGCAAGCTGCTTGCGGGCGTGGCGCTATCGCGTTCGAGCGGCGACGGCGGCTTCGAGAACGGGGGCCGCAGCGAGCTGGAAGCGACGCTCACGAGCGTGCATCCCTACTTCCGCTACGCGGCGAGCGAGCGGCTCTCGT
>MPNJ01000040.1 GCA_002238965.1 Nitrospinae bacterium bin107
AGAAAAGCAACTCCACGAACCATTCCGTCTTCCTTACCTGAAAATCTGTAACCGAAGCGACGCTCAGAAGGATAGCACTTCCGGTGTCGACACCCATCCCTTGGAGTCCCATCTCATCGCGACCGGGACGGCACGCGCCTCGCGCCTGGAAGAGGCCGAGCCTGGCCGGGAGTGGGTGGTGCGGGGAGCCGGGTCGGAGAGGCCTGGCGGTGCCCGTGTTCTCTTGAATCCAGCCTTGGGAGGAACACCAATGACGAGGAACAACCCATCCCACGGCGTCAGGTCCCTGGTTCTGGCGGGACCCGCCTTCGCGCTCTTCTTCACGGTGTTCTGCCTCATGAGCGGGACCTGCCTCGGCTTCATCCGTGACGTCTGGGTCGGGGCGGCGCTGTGGAGCTTCCTCTCAGCGCTCTCGTGCGTCCTGTGGCGGGGGTTCCGCCACGGGGACTGGTCCGCCCTCAAACGCTACGAACTCCCCGACGGGCGCGGCGAGCGCTTCGACTGGGCGACGAAGACGGGACGCTACGCCTGGCGCCGCGACCCGGTAGAGCAGGAGCTTCACCGTCACGACTCGTAGAGGGGTCGCAGACGCGCCTGACGCCCCCAAGAGGCCGAGCCTGGCCGGCAGGGGGCGGCGGATGGACCCGGAGAGGGTGTTCGGGGCAAACTGGGCCTCCTCGAGCTCAGGAGCAAAAAAGAAGGGGACCAGCGCGTGGCGCCGACCCCCCAGGGTGATCAGAATGGAATGTCCTGCCCGACTACGCCTGCGGGCACCGCCGCCGTCTCGGGGTGCGCGCCGTTTCCATTGCCATTGCCGTTCACCTTCTCCAGGAACTGCACCCGCCCGCCCGGCGCGATGAGGATCTCGGTCGAGAAGCGAGCGGAATCCTCCTCGTCCTTCTTCCAGCGGCGGGTCTGGAGCTTGCCCGCGACGTAGACCAGGCGGCCCTTCTTCGCGTGTTTTTCGAACATGCCTATATCGTTTTAATGGAAATATAAACTATTGTTTATTATTGGATTATTGAATCACAGGACCTGATGAAAATAATTATCAACACTATTGCAACACGACGCATCGATCATAAACACGACATCGCTTGCCTGCGCCCGGGTGAGAACGACAAGGATATTCCGTTTCGGTGAAGGGTTCAGCCTCCGCAATCAGATGAGTCATAGGGATTATTTTGGGGACTTATATACAATAGTGCCCTAATTCAACAATTTTATTATCGTAAAAAAATCTATAACCTTTTGATTAACCATCCTAATTTTATTAGAACGTTTTGTTTTAGGAATCGCTACGATGACTAGGCAGAATCCCGAAAGACCTTGTAAATCAATGGTATACAGCGGTCATTCGGGTCGCGACTCTAGAAACTTTGGGGAATCGCTTACGTGACTTGGCAGGCGTTAGCCGACCGAAGGGCTGGCCCGTCCGTATCCGGTCGCTACGACTCTGACGCAGAGGCTAACAGGTACTGGACGGCCATTTATGATCGCTGACGGACCCACGAGGACGCCCGTAATCTCCCAATCATCCCCCGCCTCGTCGCCCGTCAGTATATTATCTCTTGATTCGTATTTGGCTGCGCGATGAAATCCAGGAAATATTTTTCGAATGGCATCATCAAGCATCTCCTGTCTCCTAGTCGGGTGTTGATGTTTGGTGATGTCGCCGGGGTCGGGTCGTCGCTCGGCTCCGGCAACTTAATTATCAATGGTGATGCGCGAACCTGTTTGCCGGGAGTTATTTTAGCACACGAGACACATAATAAAAGGAGTTAACGATGGCGACACAAGCACAAAGTAAGATAACGATTCGTTCGCGCCTGGCCGAGCTACTCGAACGTGAGGACCGGACCGTCACGTCGATTCAGATCGAGACGCGGATCGCGCGATCGAGCGCATGAAGCGGTCGGTACTCGACAAGGATGTCGGCATCCATCAGATCGCGCTCGTCGCGCACGAGCTCGGTGTCGAGATCGGAGATATCGTGTCTTATGAGTAAAGAAAAACCCTTGATGTACTCGGACTTCATATCGCAGTGTCATCATGAAACTGATGAATCTGAGCAGCAAGATTTCCCAGAACTTCTCGGTCTAAAAGAAAAGTATGGTGATCGACTTCATCCGTCTGTCGAGAAGATGATTCGAGAACGCTTATCACAAGGGCAAAAGTTGATTGCTTGCGCAATATCCCCGTATGCTCCACGTTTTCGAAAAAAGTGATGGTATTGACTTCTTTCGTTAAGCCCATGTTTTCGTCCTTTCGTTTTGGGATATCGACCGATATTCAGCCCATCCACCATGCCTTCGACGGCAGATCGGCGTCCGGGTCGTAACCTCCGCTCCCGAACGCTCCGATCAGCCAGTAGAATAGAACCAACAGTAACGCCAACCCTATCCCGACGATCCATTGGTCACGCGTTCTTCTCGATTGATCGTCGTGATCAAGATCCTCGGGCGTGATGATCGGGGGCCCGAGATATGGTTTGACTCAACCGTTTCTCATCGCCCTAGACCCAGCAACTCGTTCAAACATTTCCTCGAGTAAAGGTGGCATCCCGTGATGCCGTACTGGTTGCACTCTGACTCGCGGTTCGAGCGGTCGATCTCCTGGCGCTTCCACGTGGGCATCTGGAAACCGCGCGTGTACGGTTTCGTCCCGTACGGGTCGGCCGGTTTGTAACGCGGTTGAGCCGGCCGCGTGTAGCCCGGATAGGGCGTCTAGTTCTGCGCGAGACGTGCGGTCGGCTTCGAGTCGATCCGCTTCCTGTCGTGACAGTGATATCCGATGCGAATACCGTTCTTCCTGACCCAATGACATCCGGCGGAGTTCGTTCCGCCGCTGTACGCCCAGGCGGGCGCCGACGTGACGGTCAGGAAGCACAAAATAAGTGCGATCGTGAAACATCGTTAGATCATGAGTCGTCCTCTTTGTATCGGTCTGAAATTTTATCCAAATATCCATCATCCTGCATGCGTTCTAGTATCCTTTGAAGTAACAATTTACCTTTTGGATCTTTGCTGGCGATAGTACGCAATATATTCTCAACACGTGATTCGATAGTGCCTGCCATATTTTCAGGGAGGGCAGATTTTTTTAAGACGTGACATAGGGTTGATAATTTATTCGGATCATTCTCCAGATACCCCCCAACAATAGAACAAAGGCCCAGCATCAAGGAGAAGATATCATCCCGAAAATCGATAGGTTCATCACTCATTTCCTGTCCTCCGGTTCGGGTGTCGTTATTGCCGCCATTGTATCTCTAGGGATTCATGAAGAATAGCCCCTGACCGGAGCCGGGGGCTTATGAGGGGGCGCGAGCGTGACTTAATGGTGGTGGGGGGGCAGAAGCGACTCACTTCTGCGTTATGAGATTAATGGTCGTACATTTGTTCCATACAGATTAATCTCACTCATCCACCACACCCTCATATTTTTTTGATTTGCTAGATTTTCCTTTAAGAAGACTCAGCGGCCGCCGGGGCTCGTGAACGGCGCGCTCTTTCAGCGGCATATTCGAGCAACTCCCGGCGTTCCCCTTCATGCTCATCTCTCCTTTCGTCGCGTTCGCTCATCCGGTGTCATGCGGATGGGAATCCGCACCGTCCGCACCTGGGACGAAATTAAAGCAACAACTGCTCGTAATCAAGGGTTTTCGATATCCGGTTTCCAACGTCCGCGCGCCTCACCAGCTCCGAACGCCGCTGTGCCCGGGCGGGCGATCATCGCGCACCTCGCACGGGCCGCGCAACGCACCCGAAAGAGGCGGAGCCTGGCCGGGAGGGGGTGGCGGAAGAGGGCCCGGGAGAGGCTCGCTTCCGCCGCCATCATTCACCTTTGCAAGGAGGCGCGAGATGCGGAAACCCAAACCACAGGCGAACACCTTCCTCACCCATCTCTTCGGCGAGGGACTCGCCGACGAGCGATACGAGGTAAGGCGCTACAAATCGACCGGGGGCGAGCTCAGGCCGCTGCCCGCCGGGGAGAAGGGCGGGCGCAGGAGCAAGCGCGTGACGGCTTCCCGCCGGGCCGTCCGGGATATGCGGCCCGCGCGGGACGAACTCATCGTCTGTAAGGGGCTCAAGGTCCCCCGCAGCGGCCTGCAGCTCTGGGGCGAGCACCTCGTGTGGGGAAAAATGCTGTGCCGGGGATGAGTCCGCAAGACGTCTTGCCGGCCCGGCGCTGGCCGCACGGATTCCGTCCACCCCAGGGAGGGAGACAGGATGCCTCACAAGGATCCGGAAATTCGACGCGCTTATGAGCGCGAGCGCCACAGACGTAGAGCGGCCGACCGCAGAGCGCAAGGCCTTTGCCAAAAATGCGGCAAAACTCGACCGGCTCCGGATCGCAATCTCTGCGAATCATGTCTCGAAAGGGCCAGGGCCGCCGAGCGCGCCCGCTACTCGAGAGCCCGGGCAGGGGGAGCCGCATACGGCGGGCGTTGTCCCGAGAGCCGTCGGCGCATGGCGCGCGAGAGGACGAGAAAGCGAAGGCGCGAGCGAAAGGAAGCCGGGTTATGCGTCCGTTGCGGCGAGCTTGCTCCGGCGGAGGGCAGCGTCTTCTGCGAGACGTGCCGCGGGGAACGCCGGGCGGCCGAGAGGAAGCTCTACGCCGAAAGGCGCGCCGGGGGGCGATGCGGCCGGTGCGGGGCGGAAGTCATCGATAACGCTTCTACTTGCGCTTCGTGCGCCGCAAGGGATTCAAAGCGCCGTCCGCGCAAGAACGCCGCCAGCCGGGCTCGCTATCGCGACAGGCGCGCCAGGGACACCTGCGTTGATTGCGGAAATGCTTCAGACGGAGCATCGAGGTGTGCCCCCTGCGCGCGGCGCTCCTGGTACTCATCGAACGTGCACAGGGGAATGCCCGTCCATCCGCCGCGCTACACGGTGTACGAACTCTTCACGGGCGTCGAGCACGGCCCCCTCGACTCCTGGGAGGAGGTCGCTATGTACCTCGCCTTCGCCAAGCTATCTCGCCATGAAGTGGAAATCGTCGAAGACGCATCGCCGATGTCCAGGTATACCAGCTGGTAGAAACTTGCACCGGCTCGCCAGGCACGTGCCGCCGTCCCCCTGCCGGCAGGACCAGACCCGAACGGTGCGGGAGGGACGGGCGCCGCCCTGCTGCGCAGCCGTCCCCCCGCCGGCGGGGGGGACAAGGAGGAATCTAAAGGCCTTCGCCGTATGTCCGGAGCGCCAACTCTCCCACCCGCCGTTTCTCTTCAGCGGTTAGCTGTAGGAGTGGTTTCCGGTTCGCGGTGCTGAATACGAACAACGAACGTTTGCCAATTATCTCGTACCACCTCACATCAACAACCGGGTAAGGGGGTTTTCTTGGTTTCCCGTTTTTGTATTTGAATTCATCAACCGTCCGCCAGTCACTCAATGCCGGGTAGTCGATACGTGACAGGTGTGGCCTCGCGATGCTCAGCAGGACAATTTGCGGTTTCAGGACTTCCAGCAACCGGTGCCACAGGGGGCCGCCTCTCACCTGCAGCGAACGGCGCTTCGCTACTCCAAGCCCGCTCCACGTCGGATTCGTGGCGACGGGCGAACCAATGTCCGTATGCAGGGCCGTCGAGGTTTTTTTGCCCGGATAGTAACTGGCCTCCGCGCCTCCGAGCGCGGCTTCGTAGTACTTGAACCAGCTGCAATAGGGACGGACGTGGAAGTAGGAACAAAGGCCTCTCAGGTAGCGCACTCTCTCGGCCGCCGAGATACCGGCGCATCCCGGAAACCTCCGGAACGGAGAATCCTCGGGGAATTCATGTAGCGATGGATTCAATCCTACGGTAACCACCCGAGCCGGTGAGTCGTCATACGCCTCGAAATCACCGAAGAAGAGAATCGGCATGGCGGGGTGGACACGCGAAGACGGATCAGCGCATTCGAACGCCTCCCAGGCATCCTTCACCAGCGAATTCAAACCGCCCCTTACGATACTCCTGCCCATGCCTCTATCTGACACGAGCCATGAGCAAAGGCAAGTCCCGACATCGTCTGCGAGTGGTTCTCAAAGGATGAGGACCTCCCCCGAGAGGTGGAGAGAAGCGGGGAGCCGGGCAAATGCCCGGTAGGGAGAGGGAGACGGTCTCCAGCTCCCGCTGCCGGGCGCGACAACCCCGAGAGGAGGCCTGGCCATGTACGAGAACGACTACGACGTCGACGTTCCCACCGCGGACGAACTGCTCGCAGAACTCGGACTCGACGCGTACACGATCCGCCAGCTGCGCGCCGAGGCGGACGGCGAAGTGGAGTTTTGCAGCGTGTAGGGCGAACCGGGGGGCGGAGAGAAAGGCTCTCTCCCTCCTGTCACTTTTTCACACTCTCACCACGAAGGAGTACTACAATGGCATTCGGACTCAACAGAGCGGAACTGATCGGGCGTCTCGGCGCCGACGTCACCATCAACCATCTCGCGAGCGGTGGACGCGTCGCCAACCTCTCGATCGCCACCGACGAGGGCTACGTCGACAAGCAGTCGGGCGACCGGGTGGACAAGACCGAGTGGCACCGGGTCGTCACCTTCCAGCCGGGCCTGGTGGATATGTTCGAAAAGCACGCGAAGAAGGGCCGCCTGGTCTACGTCGCGGGCAAGCTCCAGACCCGCCGCTGGAAGAAGGACGAGGAAGACTCGGACCGGTTCTCGACCGAGATCCTCATCGCACCTGGCGGGCGGGTGCAGTTCCTGGAGAAGATGAACGGGAACGGAAATGGCAACGGCAACGGCGCGCACCCCGAGACGGCGGCGGTGGCGGCAGGCGTAGTGGGCGAAGACATTCCGTTTTGAGTGCTTCAAGGGCTGGCGCTTCGGCGTCAGCCCTTTTTTTGTTCGTTATCCAGAGGAGGCCCATTATGCCCCGAACATCCTCTCCCGCGACCGCCGCCCGCGCCTTTCCTGCCCTGCCGGCCCTCTCGTCTACCGGGAGCACCCGGGGACTCTCCGGTTCCGTGAACGGTAAACCATGTTCACGGAAGATCGGCAGGAACGCTGCAATCATCCCATGTCCAGGACAGTGGCTCGGTCCACCCCCCGCTGCGGGAATTTCGGGCCGGAAGAACGGCCCGAAATGACCCTTTCCGCAGCATGAGAGATCGTTTCCCGATGAGCTTCGCCTTCATCGTGAAACACCAAAAACTCTTGTGTCCCGGTGGCGAATCAACTGTCTCTCTCTTAGCGTCCTCATTTTAGCACGAACGCCGAGCGAATAAAGGGTGGCCGCAAGCGGCCATCATTTGCCGGTACCCCCCAAAAAACGATGAGACGTGTTTTTCGGGAACCCCCCGGAAAATGACAAGCCCTTGATTCGCCCGCCTACGGGCGCCGGATACACCGACCGGCGCCCTTACGTGCTGAAAATGGGACGCTAAGAAGCGCATCCGTTAACTCTCTGGAAAGGAGAAAGGCATGGAAACCACCGTGGTGAACCTGAACGAATATGTGGCGCCCCAGTTCGGAGGCGGCTTGCTGGTGAGGATCGACCGCATGACGAAGTGGGGAAATCCCTTCCGCGTCGGCGCCGACGGCGACCGCGACGAAGTCATCGAGAAATACCGGCGATGGCTGTGGGGAAAAATCCGGGGCCAGGAGCTGGACCTCCACGAACTCGCCGACCTCCACGGCTGCGAACTCGGCTGCCACTGCCATCCCCTCCCGTGTCACGGCGACGTCCTCGCACGCGCCGCCGAGTGGGCAGCCGGCTATCTCGACGAGATGCCCAAAGAAGTGGGCCGCAACGAGCGTGGCTACGCTCTTCCTGAATACGACCATCCCATCGCTTGAGGACAACCGGACCATCGGCTGGAAAACCCAATCACTGAAAGGAGTGAACGATGACTGCCACCGCGACTCACGACCACAAGGAGAGCACCATGCACGAGCACACGGAACACGAAGCGCAGAACGAATCCTTCACCGCCATGGTCTGCGAGCAGGCCGCCCTGTTCGGCGCAACTCCGGGGCCGGATGAGTTCGACAACCGCCCCGTGTGGGACGAGAACGAGGCGACCGCCGCCGTCATCAAGGCCTTCGGCGCACTTGCGGAAGCCGCACCCGACGGAACCCAACTCGCCGACGAACGGGCGAGCCTCCTCTGGGGATTCGTCAACACCTTGGACGCCCAGACACAGCGGCTCGACCGCGCCGCCGACAGACTCATCCCCGGCATCCGTGAACTCCAGCGCGAGCAGGACGGCTCCGAGATCAGGTCCCGCGAACTCGAACTCAAGACCGACAGGGCCAACAACCTCACGGCGCGCAGGGACGCCTTCGAGGGGCTCAGGGACACGGCAGCAGAAGCCTACCGCATCGAGACCGGCGAGGTATGGCGGCCGAGGCGAGGTTCGCACGTCAGCCAGACCGGCAAGCTCACCTCCGCAGTCATCGAGGCGCGCGACTTCCAGCGCGCCAGAAAGGACCGCGAGAACACCGCGCACTTGCCGCAGGGAACCCTCGTCGCCGTCGCGGGTGGCAAGGAAGCGAACGACTCAGGCCTTATCATCGCGCACCTCGACAAGGTCAAGGCCAAGTACGCCGACGTCGTCCTGGTCCACGGCGGCGGCCCGGGTGCGGAGAAGATAGCGGCGGGATGGGCCGAGCGGAACGGCGTCCACCAGGTCGTCTGCAAGCCCGACTGGAACGCGCACGGGCGGGCGGCTCCCTTCAGGCGCAACGACGAACTCCTCGCACTCCTGCCCAAGGGCGTGATCGCGTTCCCGGGTTCGGGCATCACGGACAACCTCGTCGACAAGGCAAAAACCCTCGGCATACCCGTGCAACGCGTGGCCGCTTGATGCGAACACTCCTCGGGTCGCGTCGACAGCAGCCGGTCGGCGCGGCCCGTTGCGTCCCGTCGACCAACGCTCGCGCCACTTGCGCCGGCAACGATGAAGACTCCACTGGTCTTGCCGCAGGAACAACTCCCCGCATTGCTCCTCTCGCTCAATCGCCGCGGCGGCTCCCGTTCGCCAACTTCACCGGCGTCGATTCCCCTGTCGTTTGTCCTACGGATTTGGTATCTGGCCGCCCTTCGGCGCTTCGGGTTACACACCCGACGCATCGCCGATGCGGGTGTCGCGGAAGCTGCGAATGACTGCGATTCGTTGCGCCTTGCTGTTATGGATCCTCCCTCCGCGCATCCATGTCGTGCCGGGAAATGTGCGTCGCATTTGCGACGAATCTCGATCTGGGCAACATTATCAACAGGTTAGAAAGAGACCTGATGCGCTATTGCGGTGTAGGTTCTCTGCCAGATACCAATTGCGTCGCAGACAGCCAAGCGCGGGAATACGATTCATCCTGGCCAGCGTCGCAAAAACGACGCAAGATATGGATGCGCAGGGCCATGATCGATCGGTACAAACCGGTCTATGAAACCGGTGCGCGCCTGGTGTTTCGCCTTCCATAAGGCGTCGACGGGAACCGGAAACATCTCAACTGAGCGACTGTTCTGAGGGCATAACAGGAGAGCACTTCATGGGAAAAACCATCAACAAGCATATCCGCATCGACGAAGACCACTGGAAACGGATCGAAAAGGCGGCCCATGAGCGGGGGATTTCACCGAGCCGGTTGATGATTTCGGCGGCGCTTGAGGCGATCGATGGCCGGGAATGGCCCCGCACGGACGCGGAAATCCACCTGCTTCGCTCTGCCATGTTCGTCGCACAGGCTATCATCCGTGACATGGAGAAGGCCGGACGAGAAGAGGAAATCAAGCAAATCAGCCGCAATATCTCCGAAGTAGCGCCGGAATTGCCAGGCAAATCGGCGAAGAACCCGCTTGATGCCCAGGTCGACCTCCTAGATCCAGGTGATTCGACCTAGTAATACCAACGAATTTGGCGACGAAAATCTCCCGCTAGGAGGATTGTTAAGTCTTAACTTGGAAATTCTGGTGGTTTGAAATTCAAAAAACTATAAGTAGACGATGCGAAGCCAGGTATACGATTTATGAAATTAATTTGTCTACTTTGTATTACTTGACGATTACAGAAATACTAGACATTATCATTTCTTTCTCAACCTACTTCGAAAATTCTCAAGATGGTCACTCCCCGAATTAGGCTCTACCTCTTTGTTGGAACTCTTCGGATTATTTTGTACAGACAAATGAGGCATCCGTTTCGATACTTGAGCCATGAAATGCCGGTCCTCTTTGGAAATACTAGCACTCATTCTCTTTGCTTGATTTCGGATTTCTGATTTGTGTATCCTCGTCATTTTTTCTCTCCGGGTCGGATGTATCGTGACGAAACTTTTCAAAGTAACGATGGTTTAGATCCGCTTTGAAATAGTGTTTTCTATTGATCCATATGAAACCATCGCCTTTAGAAATTACGGCCACATCGATTGGTTCTCCCACAGTCTCGGTTTCCAATGATAATTGTTTGTCAAAAGAGCTTAAACTCACAAGTGTCGAGGCCACTTTTGCTAGCTCCTTAAGTGGTAATGTCTCCACGACCCCTAATATGCCATAAAATCTCTTAAGGCGAGACAACTTGATTCTATCATGGAACTCATCAGCTTCTTGCTTACTCGCGGATTTGACGATATTGATTAGCTCCGTTTTCCTTTCATCAGTTATATCTTCAATGGCTTCCAACACTTCCACAGGAGCTTCCCGGATAATGATTTCCGCCCTCTCAATTTCTTCTAGAATTGATTCGTTAACTCCATATAGAAATCCATCTACCGTTTGCGTATCAGCGAAAGACTCAATGTATGAGGGAGAATCATCAGATATTTCTTGCGAAGCTGATACTCGGAATTTGAGTACGCCCCCATATATTCCGCTAATGGTAATGTGCTGAACCACTGGGAAGTGCTCGTTTTGGCCAAATCCACCGATCACTAAACCAGTATAAGTTTCGAGAATCGGAAAGTCTTTGAGAATCAAAAGCTGAGCAAGGCGATATAAGAGCCTAATATCGTTAGTATCAGCAGGCCAATCTGATATTATCTCCATTATTACACTATGGATTTCTCCTGACATCTTTGAAGTAAAACCACGAACCAATTCATCGCTGAACTCATTTGCGTCGTCTCGCGCCTCCCACATAGTCACGCGGTCCTTTATGGCTTCTCGAATGATTGTGGCTCGCATTTGTTCTCGTGCTTCTTCTTCAGAAAGGTCTGATAAGGGCACCAAGTTAAACAATTCACGCGCATCCTCGAGTATTTTATGACACTCAATTTCAAAATTAATAAGAAAGTATTTTTCTTGAACGTTTTCAGGAAAGAGATTTTGGTTATTATTAAGAAAACTTATTATCTCTCGGCCAAAACCTTCGAGATCATCGAAATTCCTGTTGCCTAGATTTTTGCGGAACAACTTGATGATGGTTTCCCATGGTACACCTAATAGTGACGCATTGTTGTAAACCATAATTCCCACCGGATGATATTCAGACAGCATAAATAGTTTAACTACAGAATCATGGTGCTTATAGACGCTACCGGCAGAAGCAGTAACGACACTGTCAGCCGCGAGTGCAATGCCCATGCGATTCATTACCACTACTTCGGATGTCACAGTGTTCTCCTAAAAAATTAAAAGACCATGGATTAGCAGAAGACGGACCTAAGAATCCATTCGTTTAGATCCATGCGGATGATGTATGGGTGGGGCGGTCGATACGGAACTAGGTTCCACCATTAAACAAAACATTATTCATCTGTGTCGTCATTCTTGAGAATACCAAGGCGGATAAGTCTGGCAATCATTGCATCAACTTCAGGTTCGGTGGGTTCATTCTTGGCAGAAAATGCCATTCGAAACTGCAAAGGCATGTTGGTTTGACTAGAAACCAAAGTTTCGAGTAGTTTCCGCCGTTCCTTTGGGTTGTTAGGGACAACTAGTGACTCCAACTGTTTTTGTTCGAAGTCGGAAGACATATCTTCAGTAGGAAGTGTTGAAGAAGAATCTTCAATGTCTAGGTACACGCGGACATTCGAATTAACTAGCGCGCGAATGTCTTCAATGTGTGCAAACAAATTCGCTTCCTCAGAGAGAATTTCGGCGTCATCGAGCTTTAGGATTTCATTCTCAAGTCCTAAAAGGAGTGAATCTAGTTGGTATTGTTCTTTTAATCTAGCGTTCATTTGGTCACTCTCCTGTCCGCAAATTCACGGGCAAGTTTCCGACGAATTCGCCTTTGAGTCGTAGCATATCGCTTGGAACTCATTTGGGCTTCTTTTTGAATTTCGTTCGGTGATTTACCTACAGCCATTCCCAAAATTACGCGCATCGCCTCGGGATCCCCCTGAAAAACTTTCTCGATCTTGGCAAGAGTCTCGGAAGCGAGCATTTGTCGCTCAGGGTTAGTGGTTGTGTCGGGTGCATTCTCAAGTATGTGACGTTCCGTGTCATCAATACGATGTAACTGGGCTTCTGAGAGAACCGGGGTATTCTTTTTGCGACGCCAATGCTCGCTCACGATACTTCGCATCGTCTCGCGTAAAAATACCACTAGAGGAATGTCTTTAGGCCACCGTCTTGTACCGTCGAGAAGCCGGGCTACTGCATCGTGAAGAAGGTCTTGCCAATCTAGGTCGTTAAGTCCGATAATTCGGAAGCGAGCAATACGTTCTAGTCGTCTTAAATCCGCGTCGGTTAAATTGCGTAATGCGTATGCAATTTCTTGTTGTGAAGCTATTTTACGGTTAACAACTGCCATTCTCCGCCCCTTCGATATTCTCTCACTCACTATATGCGGAGTAGTCGCACTTTTGCAGACATTTACACGATAAAATCCTGAATATCCCAGATGACCGTCTTTTCAGCATACACTGAAACATTTTAGTGCTTTTACTGCAAGAGGTTATGGTAGCAAGGAAGAAATTGCCGGTAGATGCAACAAATAAAATGGAGCTTCTTAACTGCTGATATGATTCCCATGTACCGTAAAATGTACATTCCTAAGTTCCATCATAGATTTCGTCTACACTCGAGCACGACATTCGAGTGGTTAACATGGTGACGATTTTGGTTGATTATCGCTCTTCGACCAGGAGTTACTGTCAAATCTGGTGTATGGCCGTCCTGAATCAAGCGGCTCTCCTGCCCGTTTCTCTTTCGTCGACTCCATCAATGAACTTCACGCCAGCGAGCACACAGTCCAGTTGACGGAAGCCGCGTAGGCGGCGCCATCGCTTCTGGGCGCTCATGGCGAGTTGGTGCACGAGGCTCAGCGCCGTCTTCTCGCTCAGGCAGTTCCTGGTCTTCGCCGTTCTCAGTCGTATCGTGGCGAAGGTCGACTCGATGGGGTTCGTCGTCCGCAGGCTCTGCGAGTGCGCCGCCTGGAAGTCGTAGAAGGCGAGCAGCGCCTCCCGGTCCCTCGCCAGGCAGTCGGCGGCCCTGGGATACTTCGCCTCCCAGGTGGCGAGGAAGCGAGCAAAGCGTATCGACCGTGACGTGGTGGAGGAGCGCCGTCAGACGCTCCCGTGGTTCCCGTCGAACGTATTGCCGTATCCAGTCTACCGCTTGTGACACGCTCCCCCGGCCCTGTGTCCGGCGCGTGCTTTGGCTTCCCAGATTCCCCTCGGGCCCGGCCCTTGGCTCCACCGACTCCGCCGGGACTCGCGTCCCCTTGTTCGTCGGCTTCTCGGCTACTATGGCCGGGTCTGACTTCTCCATGCCGTTCATCATCGGCTTCGGATTCCTGTCGGGTAGGACGCTGGCGCGCGCATCCTTAGGTGGAGGCTTGTCCGACCCCGCTCTTTCGATTGCGGGTGGGTGCGCAATTCCACCATAGACCACGTTTCCAGCGTCCCCCCTGAAATTCCGTACGTCCGGTTTTCCCGGGTACGGCTTCAAGCAACAGGCACCTCCCAGTTTGGAGCGGAGCCTTCCGCGGAACCGCCGGGGTTAAGACCGACCCCGTCATACACCTCGGCGAGTCCAACGTTTACTCCGTCCTCAGGCGTCACCATTTGAGAGAGCGGTTAACCCGCCTCTGTGTGCGGGATGCTCATAACGGCTCCGCCGCCTGTGCCCAGAGGTCCTCGCTCCGGGTGGGTTATGTTGTCCCACCCTTCATCGCTTGGCGACCTCATCCGCCAGTGTGGGGGTCTCCGTCTCACTTCCCGGCCCCCCGGTTATAGAGACGGTCTTCGACATTCACAGGGTCATCCTGTCCAACCTCCACACCTTCCGGACTTTCACTGCTGTACTTTCCAGGATTGCCGCCTTCAGCTTACGCCGGGAGCTCCGATACGTGCGCCTCAGTTCTTCCGTATCGACACTGGCCATCAGGTAGGAAGGAGAAACCCTTGGCAACTCCGATAACCCCGCTCGAATCAGCTTCACGCGGGTCGCAGTTTTCGGCGTCTAGTCCGTTCGCTCTCGCTACGGCCCTCCTGTTCGCTCGCCTCACCGGGCTGACCAGGCCTGGAGTTCCCGAAGGTTCCCCGGCCTCCCGAGGCTTTTACTTCCGGGCTATCAGGTCACCGGGTCGCCCCGAATGCCTGCCGGATATGGCTACGGCGCCAAACTGAG
>MPNJ01000018.1 GCA_002238965.1 Nitrospinae bacterium bin107
TTTGCTCCCCGGAGTGGGGCCGATCGGAACCCTCGTGTTCGATAACGAGTATAAAAAGGGCGCGCGCGCCTCGTCAAACGCCCTCGTGGCCCTCCCGCGCCCGCCCTGGGCCGTCATTCCGGCCACCGACCCCGTAGGGACAGGTCGCGACCTGTCCCTACAACAGATACGTTCTGCCGATGTGGGGATATCATCCCGCCGCGTGGCGTACAGGCGCGGTGGCTCCGGATAGGCACGGTGGCCCCGGACAACCCCTCCTCGGGGCTGTCCGGCTACGCAAAACGCGGGGGGCCCGTCGCGAGACATCGCCTCCTAACGCCTGGACATCGCTTATTCTTCCCTGCGCCGGATATCGGCCATCGCCTCGTCGTGCCTGCGTTTGGATTCGGCCATGAACTCATCGTGCCTGGCCATGAACTCGGCGTGCTTGCGCTCGGAGTCCCCGTAGTTCTTCTCGCAGGTTCGCTCCATCGTGCGGATGCCGTGGTAGATGAGGGCCAGGTAGCCATAGGTGGCGATGATGCTGAGGTATTCGTACGCCGTCACGCGTTCTTTCCCCGGAGTGGGGCCGATCGGAACCCTCGTGTGGGTTCATGAGTATAAAAAGGGCGCGCGGGCTTCGTCAAACGCCCTATTGGCCCTCCCGCGCCTGCCCTGGGCCGTCATCCCGGCCACCGACCCCGTAGGGACAGGTCGCGACCCCGGACAGGCGCGGGGGCCTGTCCGGCTACCACAGTCACGTCCTGCCGATATGGGAATATCATCCCGCCGCGTGGCGCTCGGGTCGGGTTATCTGGTTCGTTCGATGAGTTCGCGCAGGGCCATGCGGCTCTCCGCCTGTCCGTCGATGAGTTCGCGCAGGGCGGCCATGGACTCCTCGTGCCTGCGGACGCCCTCCACCTCCCTGCGGCGGGATTCGGCCATCGCCTCGTCGTGCCTGGCCATGGCCTCGTCGTGCCTGCGTTTGGATTCGGTCATGAACTCGTCATGCCTGCGCTCGGAGTCGGTCATCGCCTCGTCGTGCTTTCCCATCGCTTCGGCGTGCTTGCGCTCGGAGTCGGCGGAGCGCGTGTCGGCGTTCTTCGACATGACGCGGATGCCGTGGTAGATGAGCGCGAGGCCGCCATAGGAGGCGATGAGGTTGAGGTATTCGTACGTCGTCATGCTTTCTCCCCGGAGTGGGGCCGATCGGAACCCTCGTGTAGGCGTATGAGTATAAAAAGGGTACGCGGGCTTCGTCAAACGCCGCCCGCGCCCTCCCGCGCCCGCCCCGGGCCGTCATCCCGGCCACCGACCCCGTAATCATTTCGGCCACCGACCCCGTAGGGACAGGTCGCGACCACGGACAGGCACGGGGGCCTGTCCGCTACAGATACGTTCTGCCGATGTGGGGATATCATCCCGCCGCGTGGCGTACAGGCGCGGTGGCCTGTCCGATACGCAAAACGCAAATTCCCCGTAATTGGTCCGGGTCGGGTTATCTGGTTCGTTCGATGAGTTCGCGCAAAGACGCCATCGACTCCTCGTGCCTGCGGATGCCTTCCACCTCCCTGCGGCGGGATTCGGCCATCGCCTCGTCGTGCCTGCGCGCGGATTCGGTCATGAACTCGTCGTGCTTGCGCTCGGAGTCGGCGGAGCGCGTGTCGGCGTTCTTCGACATGACGCGGATGCCGTGGTAGATGAGCGCGAGGCCGCCATAGGAGGCGATGAGGTTGAGGTATTCGTACGTCGTCATGCTTTGCTCCCCGGAGTGGGGCCGATCAGAACCCTCGTGTTCGATAACGAGTATAAAAAGGGTACGCGGGCTTCGTCAAACGCCCTCGTGGCCCTCCCGCGCACGCCTTGGGCCGTCATCCCGGCCACCGACGCCGTAGGGACAGGTCGCGACCACGGACAGGCACGGGGGCCTCGGACAGGCACAGGGGCCTGTCCGACTACGGGCGGACCCGATTGACGAGAGAGCAATTCACTCCCCCCTTGAAAATTCTTGCCTTCTTGCCCTCCGACGAGAGAGAAAAATCACTCCCCCTTTGAGGGTCGTTGGCAATCAATGAGAGAGGGAAATCACTCCCCCCTTGAGGGGGAGTCGAAGAGCTAAGGGCGAAGCCCGCAGGCGATTCGGTGGGGGGTATAACTCGGAGTGGCGATAAAACACGTTTCACCCCCCACCGATTCAGCCTTCGCACAAACCGCTCGGCTTCATCGACTCCCCCTCAAGGGGGGAGTGATTGTTTGGCGCTCTGGAAGGGGTAGTGGTTCTTCTCTCTAATCTGTTGATTCCAAACGCTCGCTCCTCGCTCGCGTTCGCCCCGCAATTGCCCGCATTTGCCGTGCGCCGCGCGATCGCGGATTCCGGTATGGTCAGCCGCCCCGGTCGGAATCGATCGAAGGGAGAGGAGGCATGATCGTGGAATCTGGAAGAGTGAATACGGCGGACGCTCCCGCCCCGGCCGCGTCGAACCCGCCCGCTGCGGGGATGTTGCAATGTCCTGGGTTCGTGATGCGGTTCGACGGATTTGAAATGGCAGGCCGGACATATATGTCTGACGAATATACAGTGAGCCCGGGAGGGGAGGGCCGCCCCAAAAGCAACCCCCCCTGCCCCCCCTTGACAGGGGGGTATAAAAGCGATGCCGCCCGCGAGGGGGATTGGGGATTAGACCCGCCCGCCCCGGCCGCGTCAAACCCGCCCGCTGCGGTCGGGTTTTATCCCGCGCACCTCGCGGGGCAGGCCGTCCTGGCGCGGGGAGGCGGTCTCATGGATGCAGCGGAGAAAATGAAAATAATGGTATTTTCCGTAAATACAGATAAATTCACGGGGTTTTTCGATAAATTCCCGAAAACGGACGAGCGGGGAGGAAGGGAAGAAATCGGCATGAATTCAAACGGTTATGGAGATATCATAATGAGGGTTGTGAACATTTTATCGAAATTTCTCGAAATAAAAAGTTTTTTCAGACCACCGCATTTCCCCGCAACAGCCCGCATTTGCCCGCGCCGCATCATGCCGGCGAACCCGCCCGCCCCGGCCGGCGGACGCTCGCTCCTCACGCGCGCCTGACCCGCCAGCGCCCGCATCGTCCTCACTCCTTCTCCAGCCAGACGCCGTCCTCGCCGTCGACCTCGCGCACCCGCACCCGGATGCGCTCGGCGAGCGCGGTGGGCACGTTCTTGCCGATGAAGTCGGGGCGGAAGGGGAGCTCCCGGTGGCCGCGGTCGATGAGGGCGGCGAGCCATATCTTGCGCGGGCGGCCGAGCTCCATCAGGGCGTCGATGGCCGCGCGCGCCGTCCGGCCCGTGAAGAAGACGTCGTCGACGAGGAACACGCCCCGGCCCGTCAGGTCGAAATCGACGAGGGTGGGCGCGGAGCCGCGCCGCTCGGCGGGGTGGCCGCCGTCGTCCCGGTGGACGCCGATGTCCAGCGCGCCCAGGGGGGGCGAGATGCCTTCCATCTCCTCGATGTGCCCCGCCAGGCGCCGCGCGAGCGGCTCGCCCCGGGTGAGCACGCCGATGAGCGCGACGCTCCCCTCCGCCGCGCACGCCTCCACCATCTCGGAGGCGATTCTCCTGAGCGAGAGTGCCAGTTCCTGCGCCGTCATGATGGCGATTTGCGTCATGGGAGCGTCCAGAGTCGGCGGAAACGAATGAAAGCCATCCTAGAGCGTATGGGGCCGCGGATCAACGGTTCAGCCGTTCTCCGGCACCGGAAAATTCCGACGGGCGAATTCGCGGGCCTCCTCCCTGGTGGAGATGCGCCCCTCGAGCTGCTCGTCTTCTATCGCAGCGAGGATTTCGCCCAGCCCGGGCCCCGGCGGATAGCCCATCGCCATGAGCCCGTGGCCGTCGAGCAGGCGCAGCGGGCGCAGGGCCTCCTCGTGAAGCTCGCCGAGCTTCCGCGCGCAGAACTCATGGGTCCTCAGGTTCCCGTGGCTGGCGAGGCAGTCGATTCGGTGGAGTTCGAGCAATTCCTCGAAATACGGCTCGCGCAGGAAGCGCTTCAGGCGGGCCTCCCGCATCTTCTCGACGTGCATGAAGCGCATGTGGTTCGCGACCAGTTCGTGGATTCTCGACGCCTGCGCCCTGGGCATGCGGAGCCTCTCGCAGATGTCCGCGCTCATCTGCGCGCCGACCTTGTCGTGCCCGTTGAAGCGGATCCTGTCCGTTACGGCGTATGTGGCCGGTTTGCCGGCGTCGTGGAGCAGTATGCCCCAGGCGAGCGTCGGCGAGGCGGAGCGCTCGATGCGCAGCATGGCGAGCACGTGCGTCCACACGTCGCCCTCGGGGTGAAATTCCGGCGGCTGCGCCACCCCGCGCATGGCGGCGACTTCGGGCAGCACGTGTTCCAGGAGGCCCGAGGAATCGAGCATGGCGAAGGCGGCGTCGGCGTTTTCCCGGGTCAGTATCGTCGTCAGTTCATCGCGGATTCTCTCGGGGCTGATTTTCCCGATGCGCCCGGCGTTGGCTTCGATTGCGGCGGCGGTCGCCGGGTCGAGAGAAAAGCCGAACCTCGCCGAGAAGCGAACCGCCCGCATCATCCGCAGGTGGTCTTCGCCGAATCTCAGGCCCGGCTCGCCGATGGCCCGGATGACGCCCGCGTCGAGGTCGCGCCGGCCGCCCACGTAATCGAGGAGTTCATGGTTCGATACGTCGTAAAACATCCCGTTGATGGTGAAATCGCGCCGATTCGCGTCGCCTTTCTCATCGGAGGAACGAACGGCGTCGGGGTGTCTTCCGTCGCTGTAGGGGCCGTCTTCGCGGAATTGCGCCACCTCGAATTCCTGGTCCCCCACCCGCACGCGCACCACGCCGAACTGCGCTCCCACCGCGACGGTTTTCTCGAAGCGGCCCTGCACGGCCTCAGGCGCCGCGTCCGTGGCGATATCCCAGTCCTTGGGCTGAACCCCAAGCAGTGCGTCCCGCACGCACCCGCCCGCCAGAAGCGCCCGGTGCCCCGAGGCTTCCAGGGTCTGGATGATTCGAATCGCCGCATCAGGAGGTTTTATGTTCAACATTCTCGTCTCACTGTGGTTGAAATGCCCGAACCAACGATACTACGATAGGCCCAATTCCGGGCGCGGGCAAATCGTGGTGGATGTAGATACACGCCCGGTTCCAGAGCCTGCCGCCCGTGCATGGATTACCGGAGGGTACATGGCATTCCGATACGCGAGAGCATTCATTTTTTTCGTCGCCTTGATGTCCGCGAACTTCTCTCATGGCGCGTCTCTGGATGAGAAATCGATCGATCTCGGGCTCGAGCAGGTTGCCGCGGGCGACTATTCCGCCGCGTCTGATTCGTTCGACCGGGTAATCGCGTCCGCGCCCCGGCGTCCCGAGGGTTATTTCTTCAAGGCGTCCGTTTTCCACATCCTGAAAGGGCATATCCGGCGCAAGGCGTATTCTGAGACCTGGCGCGAAAATGCCGAAAAGGCGCTGGCCCTCTCGGAGTCATTGCTGGAGAAAAACCCGGAAGACACGAGAGCGCTCCTCCTCGCGGGGCTGACGGAGGGCATGCGCATCGTCGATGCGCTCGATAGCAGCAGCTATCTCACCGCGTTCCTGCGGGCCGGCGCGATGCAGAATCATCTCGAAAAGGCGCTCGAACTCGACGCGAAAGTTCACGACGCCTACTACGGGCTGGGGATTTATCACATCCGGGGAAGCACCGAGAGCTGGGTCAGGATGTTCCGGTTTTTCATCGGCGATACGAGCGGGAAGGGCAGAGCCTATCTGCGGCGTGCGGTCGACGGGAACGGCTGGATCTCCAACTCGGCGCGGCTGGCCCTCATCTGGGCGCTGTACCGGGCGGAAAAATTCAAAGAGGCGCGAAAAGACGTCGCGTACCTGCGCGCGCGCTATCCGAAGAACGTCTTGTACGAGGTCGCTTATGCGGAAAGCTTTTTCATCGCCGAGGATTACCCGCGTGCACGGGCGGAATATGTGAAATTACAGTCTCGCCTGAAACAGTCGAAAGACGAGATTTCGAGCTTGTACCGCGAATTTTCAAAATGGCGGGTGATCCGCTGTGATTACGCCCTGGGCAAGCGAGAAGATGTGGAGGAGGAAGCCAGAGAATCACTCACTGAAAAACACATGTATTCCTCCCTGATGGAGCAGATTCGCCTGGAACTGGAATCCGCAGCCGGTGTGTTGAAAGAGAAATGATGCGCTATTCCAGAGTGTGGGGCGGCCTGGCGGGTTTCCTGACCATTTTAGCGATTTCCCTGGGTGTGAGTTTCGCGTGGTCCGCCCCGGTCAGCGTGGATCTGGAACTCGTCCTGGCCGTCGATGTTTCCGGGAGCGTGGACGAGGTGGAGGGCAAGCTCCAGCGGATGGGGTATGTGAACGCTTTTCGCTCTCCGTCTGTTTTGCGCGCCATTCAATCGGGAAGGCACAAGAGCATCGCGGTCACCTACATGGAGTGGGCGGGCTTCGATTTTCAGAGAGTCGTCGTGGGCTGGAAGCGGATTCATGACGGCGCGAGCGCCGAGGAGTTCGCTTACCTGCTCTCTCAGGCGCCGATAGGGGTGGGCCCCTATACGTCGATAAGCGGCGCGATAGAATTCGCGCTACCGCTGTTCGAGAACAACGGAATTACGAGTGAACGCCGCACGATCGACATTTCCGGGGATGGACCGAACAACAGCGGAGACTATGTGACGAATGCGCGGGACAGGGCCATACGTGCCGGCGTGACGATAAACGGGCTTCCCATCGTGAACAACCGGCCGAGTCCCTGGGGAAGAATGCCGATGCCGAACCTGGATTTGTATTACAGAAATTGCGTCATCGGGGGCAGGCGCTCTTTCCTGGTGGTCGCGAATGATTTCAAGTCTTTCGGACGCGCCATCAGGAGAAAACTGATTCTGGAGATCGTCGGCTTGCCTGGGACAGAAAGGCATGAGGCGGGTGATCCGCCGGACCCGAAGGGAAGCCCTGTTCTGGTATCGAGGGCGGCTCCGCCGTGTGACGCCGGCGAAAGACGCCGCAGAAGCTGGACGGATGAGTATTAGGGATTTCTCGTTCGTCGTAATGTGATGAGACAAGAGGCGGATTTCTTATTTCGTTCGATAACTTTCGGACTGTTACTCACAACTGAGGGGTGAAAATTCTGATGAAAGCTGTGCGCGTACATCAATTCAACATGGATGTCCCCATGCGGGTGGACGAAGTGGAGGACGCGAAGCCGGAACCCGGCGAGGTGTTGATAAAAGCCGGCGCAGTCGGCGTGAACCCGGTCGACCTGGCGATACGGGCCGCCAAGCACCCTTACGCCAAACTGGTGACGCCCCCTTATATTCCGGGCGCCGAGGCGGCCGGAGAAATCATCGCCCTGGGCGATGGCGTGGAAGGCTGGCGGATCGGGCAGCGGGTGTATGGCCGCGCCATGGGCGGAGGCTACTCAGAAAACGTGCGGCTCGTGGCAGGCGCCATGGCCGAGTTGCCCGAAGCCTACTCCTATGAGGAAGGGGCGTGCATCACGGTGGCGTTCTATACGGCGTGGAACGCGCTCGTCATCAAGGCGCAGGTGGGCCCCGGCGAGACGGTGCTGGTGCAGGGCGGCGCCGGTGGCGTGGGTATGGCGGCGGTTCAACTTGCCAAGCGGCTGGGTTGCCGCGTTTTCGCAACGGTGAGTTCCGATGCGAAAGCGAAATTCTGCAAGGAGATGGGCGCGGACGAGACGATCAACTACCGCGAGGAGGATTTCGCCGAGCGCTGCATGGAGCTCACCGGCGGGCGCGGCGTCGACGTCGTCGTCGAGCTTTGCGCCTGCGATAACTTCGACAAGGATTTGGACGCCATCCGCGTGGACGGGAAAATCATCGTCATCGGCACAGGCACGGGCAAAGGCCCGGGCGCGGAATTCCGGGTGCCTGCGGTCATGACGAAAGACGCCGTGGTGCTGGGGCTGGCCGTGGTGAATCTGTTCCCGAAAATGCCGGAGCTGGTGCGCCGTTTCACGCCCCTGCTGCGAGAGGGCGCGTTCCGGGTCAACGTCGATAAGGCGTCGAGTTTCGAAGAAGCGAACGAAGCGCACGATTACGTGCTGGAGGGTCAGTTCCTGGGCAAGGTCGTCCTGGTCCCGTAGCCGAGAGACG
Organism: Nitrospinae bacterium bin107; assembly: GCA_002238965.1. Lineage (GTDB taxonomy): Bacteria > UBA8248 > UBA8248 > UBA8248 > UBA8248 > Bin107. The sequence goes on from MPNJ01000018.1 coordinate 8,100, forward strand.
AGGCGCAAAAGGAGAATACGATGAAAGCTGTACGGGTGACGCGGTTCGGGCTCGAGCACCCCATGGAGCTGGAGGAGGTGGCGGAGCCGAAGCCCGGGCCGGGCGAGATGCTGGTGCGAATTGCGGCTGCGGGAGTGAATCCCCTCGAAGTCGCCATCCGCTCGGGGAATCATCCGCGCGCGGGGGCGATGACGCTGCCCTATACGTGTGGGACGGACGTCGCCGGCGAAGTGGAGGCGATTGGCGATGGTGTCGAGGCATTTGCGCCGGGGGACCGGGTGTGGGGCCGCGCCTCCACCGGGGCGTATGCTGAAAAAGGACTGCTGCCCGCAGACTCGACGGGCAAGTTGCCGGATTCGACCTCCTACGCGGAAGGGGCCGCACTGCCCATCCCGCTCCTTACTGCCTGGAACGCCCTGGTCGTGAAGGGAGAAGCGGCTCCGGGCGATTGCGTGCTTGTGCAGGGGGGAGCCGGTGGCGTGGGGTATCTCTCCATCCAGCTTGCCCGCACGATAGGCTGCCGGGTGTTTGCGACCGTAAGTTCAAAGGAAAAGGCGGATTTCTGTCTTGCGGCGGGCGCCGAAGCGGCCATTAACTACCGAGAAGAAGACGTGCCCGAACGCGTGATGGATCTGACGAACGGTAGAGGCGTCGAAATCGTAGTTGAAACCGTAGGCTGCGATAATCTGCCTTCAGATCTGAAACTCAACGCCATCAACGGCCGAATCGTCGTCGTCGGAACAGGAACCGGCAAAGGGCCGGAGGTGACGATTCCCCTGCCTGCGGCTATGGGCCGGGACGCCAGGATTCTGGCGCTCTCATCAGGCAATCTGAATCCTCTCGTTCCGGGCATCCTGAAGCGTCTGGAGCCTTTGATGGAGAGTGGAGCCATCAAGCCTCATATCGGACGGGAGATTCCGATGGAGCAGGCGAATGAATCGCATGAGGTTCTTCTGAGCGGAAAATTCCTGGGCAAGCTAAATTTGACTCCCTAAGAGAACAATCGCATTTTGAGGAGGTGGAAGAGATGCTCCGTCTGGGTGATCATGAAATCGACCTGTGTTTGTTCGATGCCTACGGCACGCTGTTCGACGTGACCGCGGCGGCGGCTAGAAAACAATCAGAAATCGGCGATCAGTGGCAGGCGCTCTCCTCGCTCTGGCGGACCAAGCAGATTGAATATACGTGGCTGAGAAGCCTGATGGGCTCTCACGCGGATTTCTGGCAGGTAACGGGCGATGCGCTCGATTTCGCCATGGACACGCTGGGGATGGAGAATCAGGACCTTCGCGAAGATCTCATGATGCTCTACAAGCAACTGAGTGCGTATCCCGAGGTGAAAGGCGTGCTCTCGAAGTTGCGTGCAGACGGCGCGCGGGCCGCGATTCTCTCGAACGGCTCTCCTGAAATGCTTGACAGCGCGGTGAAGAACGCCGGAATCGAGGAATATCTGGAAGAGATTTTATCCGTGGAGAGTGTGGGGATATTCAAGGTGCACGCATCGGTCTATCAACTTGCAGTAGATCGGCTCGGCGTTCCTGCGAATAGAATCTGCTTTTTCTCGTCCAACGGCTGGGATATCGCAGGCGCCTCTCATTTCGGATACCGCGTCGTATGGGTGAATCGGTTCGGGCAGAAAAAAGAACGCGTCCCGCACGAAATCAACGCGGAAATCACCTCGCTCGATGAACTGGAGAGCGTGCTGGTATACAGATAATGGCCCTTGGTCTATTCAGAGACGTTCAGCGCCTTTCTTAAAGTCTGGATTCTCCCTGCATGATCCGAATGGTTCACCGGCGGTAGTTTTTCCCTGTTCGTGACCGGCAAAACGATGAAATGAGGGCCCGCTTCGGTAAGTATGCGGGGCAGGGCTTCCTGAAACGCTTCGAATGAATCTATGCGCTCCACCTTGCCTTTGGACGACGCGCCGCCGCCCTCAAAGCCCGAGGCGCGCGCCAGTTCGATGAAATCGGCCCGCGGGGGAAGCTCCTGCCCGCCCACCATCTCGTAGCTCCTGTTCTCGAGCAGGAAGACCACCAGATTTTCGGGCGCATACTTGGCCAGCGTCACCAGCGAGCCCAGGCTCATCAGCATACCCCCGTCGCCTTTCCAGACGATGGTTTTTCGCTCGGGCCGGGCGATGGCGAGGCCTAAGCCGAAATCGGCGGCGTGCCCCATGCCGAAGGCGAGAAAATCGAAATCAAGATCACTTTCTGAGACCAGCGGCCATTGAAGCGTGGCCGTCATGGTCATGACCACAATCTCGTTTGTTCTTTGCTCCGCCACTGCCCGGAACAGTTCCATGCGTTCTATCAAGGGTGGTCCGCCTTCTAAGGTTTGAACCCGTAGCCGGTGATGACGGCCGCCGGATAAGAAGTTTCCGCCGCCGTCTGGTCCATCATTTTGAGCGTTCCCAGGTCATCGTCCGACATGAGGCGCCAGGTCGGGATTTTCCAAGCCCCGAGCAGCGGTTCCGTGTAGGTATAGGCCGAGTCGATCGGTAGCTTACCGGCCATGGCGCCGCCGTACCCCCGCCAACCGACCATCATGCGCAAGGGCACATTGGGGCCGACGCCGCAGCCTCTCAAGGAGTCTCCCGCCTCCATCAGGCCCGTGTTCTGAATCACGAGCAACGGCTTGAGGCCGCCCGTCCAGAGCCCGGTCGCGATGGCGACGGATTCTCCCTCCCGGCAAGGAGTGATCAGGTCGATTTTCGGGTCGTTTTCCAGTGCCTCGTATAGAAGTCTGCTCTCGCTGTCGGGGATCATGAGAACGTGCGTGAATCCGAGTTCATGAAGTTTCTGAACGGTTTTCTTTGCGCTTGCGCCCTTTTCGCTCAAGGATTTTCCTCATGATGAGAATTGCGTATTCTTATCTGCCGAGGAGTCATCTTCTGCGCCGCATAACGTCTAAGTCAAGAGTTCCGGGCGAAAAAAATCCTGGAATCGTAGAGGGCGGGAATATGATAATCTGCCCGAAATGTTACGTTCTGATTTGTTCGGACGGGATGAGCTTTCTGCACATGACGCGCTGAGAAAGAAAGGGAGCAGTGTTGAAACGACGACCCGTAATCGCGATGACCATGGGAGACCCGGCAGGGGTGGGGCCCGAGGTATGCCTCAAAGCCGCACAGGAGGCGAGCGTTCAGAAAAAATGTGCGCCACTCATCGTGGGCGATATGGCCGTGCTCAGGAAACACGCCCGAAGGATGAAGATTCCGGCGCGTCTGAAACGGGTGGCGGACGAGGCCAAGCTCGCACAAGATGGGGACACTGAGATTACGCCCGTGATTGATCTCAAAAACGTGGCCTCCGAGCACCGCGTTTTCGGAAAGGTCCTCCCCGAATTGGGCGCGGCGGCGGGCCGGTACATTGAAAAGGCCGTCTCGATGGCGCGCACAGGCAAGGTGGACGCCATAGCCACTGCGCCGATCAACAAGGTATCCCTACAAGCCGGGGGTTATGACTACCCCGGTCATACTGAAATGCTCGCCGATCTGTGCGGGGAGGGGCAGCCCGTCATGATGCTGGCGCACCGAAAGTTACGCATTGCGCACCTCTCCACCCACTGTCCCTTGCGAGTTGCGCTCAGGCGCGTCAAGAGAAAGAGAATCGTTTACGTGGCGCGCGTACTGGACGACGCCCTGCGTCGGCTTGATCGCAAAACGCCCAGAATCGGGGTCGCGGGTCTTAATCCCCATGCGGGCGAGGCCGGTTTGTTCGGCAGGGAAGAGGTGGAGGAAATCGCGCCTGCGGTCGCGGACCTAAGGGAGATGGGCGTCGACGCGCACGGCCCCGAGCCGCCGGATACGATTTTCGGCAAGTTGCGCGGCGGGTATTACAGCGGTGTTGTGGCAATGTACCACGATCAGGGCCATATTCCGGGCAAATTGATGTGTTTCCGCTTCGACTCCCAGGGGCAGGCGAGCGTTCGCGGCGTGAACGTGACGCTGGGCCTGCCCATCATCAGAACTTCGGTGGAGCACGGAACGGGATTCCCCATCGCAGGGCAGGGTATTGCCGACCCCTCCAGCATGGTCGATGCGCTCATCCTGGCGGCGAGGATGGTTGGGGATGGGTAAGGAGAATACGCACACACCTTACGATGCGTTGATGCACCAACCCGTAGGGCGCAAATTGCGGCCTGTCCCTGTAAAAGCGCCCGCCCTCAAGATCGGCAAATCGTAAGCAGGTGCACCGCTTCGGCGCCCGCTTTTTTGAGTTCACGTGCGCAGGCCGAGGCGGTCGATCCGGTCGTGACGACGTCGTCTACCAGGATGCACGTGGCCGCCTTGAGCTCTTCGCGCGCTACTTTGGGTCGAATCCGGAAGACGCCCCGCATGTTCCGGCGCCGCTCCCTGGCGGAGAGACCGGTCTGCGAGCGGGTCTCCTTCGCGCGCTCGAGCAGGTCCGCGTGGGGTTTGCCCAGGCATTCCGCCGTCATGAGGGCGAGCAGCATCGCCTGATCGAAGCCTCTCGTCCTCCAGCGGGCGGGGTCGATGGGCACGTGCGTCACCACCACGTTCCGGGCGTCTTCATCCACGCCGAATTCGTCCGTCGCGAGCCTGGCGAGATGGGGAGCGAACTCGCGTGCAAGTTTCGTGAAACCCTGGAACTTGAAGAGGTGGACCGATTCCCGCAGCGAGTCCTCATACGCGCCGATGGCGCGGGCCATGTCGTAGTGATGCCCGTTTTCCAGGCAATCCGCGCAGACGTGGGCCGGCGAATGGGCGAGGGTGGTCAGGGAGCCGAATGGATTTCCGCAACGAGGACACCAGGGCGGCTCGAAACGTTCAAAGGCGTCCGTGCATGGCGTGCATATCGCCTGCGGATCGCCGATTTTCATGGAAGCCGAACACAAGAGGCATTTCGGGGGGATGAGGAAATCAATTGCTGCGCCGATGATCCTGCCGAGGTAACCCATGGTCCTGAAAGCGCTCGCTTCGGGTCATGGGTGTTAAGGAATTCGGCCCCCTCGTACGGGCCGGTTGCGGCGAGAAACTGTTAGGATTTTCTTTTGAGTTGCACCCTTTTGCTGCCTGCGCCCTCGCTCTGCGCGCCGCCCTTGCGGCGGTGACGGATGAGTTCGGCGACGATGGCGACCCCGATTTCACCCGGCGTATCGGCGCCGATGTCCAGTCCGATGGGCGCATGGACGCGCTCGATGAGTTCGCCTCTGTCGTAGCCCCTGTCCTGAAGATGACGATAGGTGAGCAGCACCTTGCTTTTGGAGCCAATCATCCCGATATAGCGCGCGGGTGTCTTCATCGCCCATTCGAGGACGACCTCGTCGTTCGAGTGGCCCCGGGTGATGATGGCCATGTAGTCGGATTCGTCGACCGGAATTTTCTCGAAAATTTCAGGGCAATCCCCGACGAAGAACGATTCCGCCATCGGGAAGCGCTCCTTGTTGGCGAACGAGGGTCTGTCCTCGACAACCGAAACCCGGAAACCGGCAAGGTAGGCCGCCTGCGCGACGCAAAAAGAAACATGCCCGCCGCCAAAGATATATACGAGCGGCTGGCCGGATATGGGTTCGACAAAAATTTCGGTCGCTCCCTCGAGCGTGGGTCTTTTTTCGCCGGTGCGCGCTGCGTCCGTGTTGAACTGCAGGAGAGTGGGACTGCCGTTTCGGATGATCTGGGTGCTCTCGGCCCAGATTTCCGTGGAATAGTCGGGAATCTCGCCCACGGCGCTGCCGTCGCGCCTGAAGAGCATCTTTCTGCTCTCCGCATTCGGCGCCTCGATATCGCCCGGCTGAACGATGGTCGCCAGCGCCGCGCTGCCTCCCTCGGTTCTGATGCGGTTGATCTCATCGAGCAACTCTTCCTGGAACGCCCGGAAGGGTTCCACGAGTATCTCCACCACGCCGCCGCAGATGTGTCCGCTGTCTTCGGCTTCCTGTTGGGTGAGGTCGAAACGGAGCTTTTCGGGTTCGCCCGACTCGAGGACGCTCATGGCCGTTTCCCAGACTTCGGCCTCGAGACAACCGCCCCCGACAGTGCCCTCCGTGCTGCCGTCCTCGCGCACGAGCATCTTCGCATCGCCGCTCATGGGCGCGGAACCCTTGCGGGCAACGACCGTGGCGAGCGCGCCGCTCTGGCCGTCTTCCTTGAGTTTCGCCATTTCCCTGAATACGTCCTTGCTCATTCCTTGCTCCACCTACATGGAATTTCAGTCATTACGCATCTTGTGTGATACGTATGAATACTTCACATTCGTTGTTCATACAAGACGTGAAGAGGATGCCGTCCGCCGGGCCATCAGGCTTACCGGCCAACTTCCATACAATATATGCGATTTCTCGCAATTTTTCCAGCGAGGTTTCCATATCCGCCTTGTTCACGACGACCCACTTGCGTGCGCTGGCCTCCGCCTTGTGAAAGAGACCTTCGGGGTGAGCGCATAATCTCCCGACCGCCGCAGCCGTTATTTCTTCACCGATTTGAAGGTCGCAGATCTGCGCGAGAGCCCCGGGACGAAAGACGTTGGCCTCACTCAAAGTTGCGCCCAGCGCGTCGAGTCCGACAACGCCCACTACAATGTCGAGATTCTCCGGCAATACGGGTTCATCGGGACCCGGCGCCTTGATGGGCAGTCTTCTGGCTCCGTCCGCCTCGATGAGCGTGAGGGCATTACCCAGCGTGAAGTGGGAGATTTCAGAAGGCATAAAACCGCTCAGCTTCATTCGCTGCTCGCACTCCCGGCCCGGAACCGGGGCGTTTCCCTCGCGCCTGCGGGCGAACCAGGATATGCCGCATGCGTTCATATAGGGTTTGAGGTTGATTGAGAGGGTCTCGGCGTCACCCAGGGCGAGCCCGATCCCTTCTTCGGGAAGGGGCGCGAAAATCTTCGTTGTCGTCGTGAGAATCGCAGGCTTTCCGGTTTGCGCATGAAACTGCCTGGCGATGGCCGTCAGCAGGCTCGTTTTTCCGCCACCGCCGACCGCCGCGACGCTCTGGCCCGGTTCGACCCCGAGGGAGCGAACGATGTCTTCTTCCGCTACCAAGTGCGGCTCTCCAGGCCGCCGAGCAACTCTCGCCTCAGGATGTTCACGAGTTCGGTGGAAAGCTGGGAGAGGTCCTGCACCACGATGTGGTTGGGGTAGATTTGCTCGACGAAGGGGTCCACCACGCCGACGCCGATGACGCGCACTCCGAGTTTCTGCAACCGGTTCACCGTGTTCACGAGGTGGGTCGCATCCCCGTTGGGCTGGCCGTCCGAGGTGATGATGATGATCTTCTCCTCCTCGGGCCGCTGGATGAGCCTTCGGTAGGCGAAGAGCAGGTGTTCCTCGTCCCAGTTGTTGAAGCGCGGGTAGATGTTGACGAGCCTGTTCTTGACCTGGGCGAAGTGATCTTCGAAACCCTTGTAGATGCGGTGCTGGAGCGGCGAGTGCCGTATGTGGCGGAACTTGAACGCCGGGATGTGGCCCAGGGCCGCCGCCATGGCGGCTTCCGAGCTCTCGGTGGAGTAACCGATTACCTCGAAGGGTACGTCGAGGCGGTCGAGCGCTTCGGCGAAGAAGATGGTCGCCTCCCTGGCGGCCATGTACTTCGACTCGCGGTTCATGCTGCCGCTCTCGTCCACGAGCAGCGTAAAGCACACGTCGAGCTTGTCGGGCTCTTCTTTCCGGTGGAAGAGATGGAATTTTCCCAGCCTTTGCTTCCACAGTTTCGGGAGGTTCAGCTTGCCTGAACGGTGCGAGCCGCTGAAGCGGGTGTAGGTTCTCTCCTGGATGATCTGCATGAGCTTCCACACCAGCACCTTGATGTGGCTCCCCGCATTGTCGATGACGGCCGCGTATTCTTCGGCCTTGCCCTCGGGCGGCAATACGATGGACCGCTCGTCGGGATGATCTGCGGTGGGGTGGATTTCCTTTTTGTTCCCCTCGAGTTCGAACCAGGGAGCGGCCCAGTGCCCGAGCGCCGCGAGTTCCTCCGGACTCAGCTCGACCTGCTCGCCCACGTCTTCTTCGTCGATTTCCTCGGCCGCCTCAGGGTGAAGCATTTCGAGGGCTTCATCGTCGTCACCCTCCAGGTTCTGGCTTTCGATTTTCTGGAGGATTTCTTCGGGAACCTCAGAAAGGTCCTGATCCTCACTTATCCGGGAGAGCTGCTCTTCGGTGAAATAGCGCTGGATGGCGTCGTAAATCTCGTTGGCGCAATCGAAGGCGGTTTTGGGGTCATCGGCGGCGCAGGCGCGGTCTATCAGCGGGATGAGCCTGTGAAAAATCTGAACGACGGCGGTATCGAACCAGGCCGCGGGCAAATCCCCGGGCCGCGCGGAAGGGACGCCGGGCGTCTGCCCGATTCCGGCGAGGTAGATCCCCCACTGGATCTGAAGAAACAGCGGCAGTTGTCCACTCATGTGGTTGCGCTCTGCCGCCTCGATGGCCGGGAGAATGAAGGCGCGGAAATTCTTCTTGGTGCCGGGCAGCGATTCGGCGAGGCGGTTTTCGCACCGCGCGTCCTCGAGCGTGTGCCATATGTGGAAAAGTCCCGGCCTCTCGCGGTTTGCGAGCGCGGCGCGACCCGCCCAGCGGAACGTCCCCTGGATTTTGTGGGCCACCTCGATGAGCGTCATGCCCTTCTGGAACCTGAGGACGTGCTCGTCGTTCAGGTCGCCGCCCAGGCGCGCCAGGGTTTGTTCGGGGTCTTCGACGTGAATGGCGTCATCGCCGTTCTTCGCCTTCGGGCCGAAGTTCAGGGCGAGCTCGTAATCGTGCGCTGTCACCTGCGCGAGCGCTTCGAGACGGGCGCGTCGGCGCTCCATGCCTCATCTCCCGGCTAGAAGTGGTTGTCTACGATGTCCTCGAGCACTTTGGCGTCGAAAGAGTTGACCTTGCTGAAGATGGTCGAGACGGCGGCTTCCATGGGGTCAAACTGCGCCGCCATGCGCGCCCAGTCGATGAGGCGCCGGGTGCTGAACGTGCAGAACACCTTCTCGTTCAGCATGGCCTCGCGCACGTCGTGGCCCACGCGCACCATGCGCTTGATGAGCTCCTCGTCGCGGTTCCCGCTCTGCTGCATGATGACCTCGACCTCCGCGTCGAAGGGCAGGTAGTCCATCTTCACGGTGACCGGGAAGCGGTCCAAAAGCGCCTCGTTCAGGGGCTTGGTGCCGCCGTACCTGCGGTCCTCGTGCGGGTTCATGCTGGCGAAAAGCCTGAAATTCGGATGGGGCTTGACGATGCGGCCGTCGTATTCCGACAAGACGATCATGCGGTCGTCGTCGAGCAGGCTGTGCAGGCAAAAGGCGATTTCGGGCAGGCAGGCGTTGATCTCGTCGATGAGCAGCCAGTCGCCCGATTGCATGGCGTCGACCAGGATGCCGTTTACCCAGTAGGTGCCCTGTTCGTTGATCATCAGCTTGCCCACGAACTCATCGACCGTGGTCATGCCGTTCAGGTTCACGCGACGGAAGCCGTTGTTCGTCATGTGGGCGAGGTGGCGCACCGAGAGGGTCTTGCCGACGCCGGTCTCCCCCACGAGGAGGACGGGCAGGTTCTTGCTCACCGCCCACGCGATGCGCTCGAGCCCATCGCCCGCCGCGAGATAGAATTGCGCCGGAGGAACGAAGGAGTTCCCGTTCATCTCGTTGATCGGGATTTCGCTGCGCCCGATGCGGTAGGCGCCGTTTTCCACGGTTTCACTCAAAATTTCGGTACTCAATTCGCATACTCCATGGCTGATACGCCGAACAGGAACATCATGATGGCCTCGAGCGCGCCGCCGCCGATGGCGCGCGATTTATCCGATATCGTGTGGCAATGGGCGGGCTCGGCCCTCGGGTCGACGTCGCCCACCTTGAAGCCGGCCGACACCTCGATGCCGTCTCTCAGAAGACCGCGCAATACGCCGTCGATGGCTGAGCGCACCTCCGCGCCGTCCACATGGGCGACGGCCTCGCCCGCGCTCACCACGTCGCCGATTCCGGCGATGGAGGTGAAGACGCCGGCTTTGGGCGCGCGCAGCAGCCGCTCGGTGGTGTATCCGCCGATGGGGCCCGGAACGCCTGTATTTGGTTTTGCGGCGCCTTCGAGAATCACCCGCCCCAGGTCGTGTCCCCGGGAGGTCTCGACCACGGCGTGGCAATCAACGCCCGCCGTGAAGCCCGGCCCCAGGCCGACCACGACCTCCGCGTCCTCGATGCGGGTGCCGAGGTTTCGCTTCGCCAGAATCGCATCCACCACGACGGCGGGCCGGAGGTGGGCGATCACCTCTGCCTGCGGATCCACCATCACCGGAATCGAGCTTGTGTCCAGGATGGCGCGCGCGTTCTCCGCTTTCTCTTCGGGCGTCTCCCCGTCCGCCTTGATGGAGGTAATTCCCTCCACTTTCCACTCACTGGCGTAGAGACATTCTGCGAAGGAGACGGTGCGCCTCACCATGGTGGGGTTTTCGATTTCAGTGATCGCGACCGGAAAGCCCGCGCGGTGAAGTCGGTGAGCCACGCCTGTGGCGAGGTCGCCGCCTCCTTTCACGAGCACGAGCGTATCTGCGATGGCCCTGCGGTTACTCATTGCGCCTAATCTTCCACGAAGGCGATCGCGTCGATCTCGATGAGCCATTCGGGTTTCGCCAGGCCACTCACGATCAGGAGCGTGCTCGCCGGGTAGGGTTCGCTGAAGTATGTCTGCCGCACCTCCATGCATCCCGGGACATTCGCAGCGTCGGTGATATAGACCGTAAGGCGGATGATGTCCGCCATCCCGGCGCCCGCTGCCTCGAGCGCGGCCTTGATGTTCTCGTACACCTGCCGGGTCTGCGCCCTGATGTCGTCCCCACCGACCGTGTTGCCGTCCACGTCGACCGCCACCTGGCCCGCCAGCATGATGAGATGTCCGTTCGATACCTTCCAGCCCGTGGAATACGCGGCGACCGGCTTCACCTTATCGGAGTTGATTTGTTGTTTCGCCATGGATTGTTTCTCCCCCATCTCATCAGAAAAGAAAGGTCATCTTCCCCGGAAACGAGAATCTAGCACGGGGGCCGAACCCGAGGCAACGCAAACGAGTGATTTGTCGCGCGGCGACGGGCAAGAAATACTTTGCATGGAGGCTGATGGCACCCTTGGTGGCCATCCGGTGAAGGTGCTGTCGAAAACCACCTCGCCGGTCCCGTCGAACCCTCATTCCTCAATCGGGTTCGACCTCATTCCTCAATCGGGTTCGACTCTCACCCCCTTCTCAGGAAGGTTTTTTCTTTCCACACCCCTCGACGGCGGGAAACTTTGCCTTTACCCCCTCGAAAAAGGGGGGCAGGGGGTTTTCAACTGCGCCGACAGGGTGCGAATTTTCGTGAAATCGGATTTTTCGTGTGATAAGTTTTTGACTCGTAATGATGATTGGAACCGCCAAACCGCTGGCATGCGAATGAATTCCATGCTTTACAGAGCGGACGAGGAGAGGACCCGTGGGAAAAATGCCAAAGTACGAGATGGACGAAGTTTTAACGAAAATCATGAGGCAGTTCTGGCGTCACGGCTATTCGGCAACGTCGATTCGCGATATCGAGAACGCAACAGGCCTTTTCAGAGGAAGCTTGTACCACGCCTTCGGCGACAAGCGCGAGATGTTCATGCGGGCGCTTCACCGTTACGATCAACTCTACCGCGAGGATCCGATTAAGGAACTCGAAAAACATTCATCGCCACGACAGGCGGTGCTGGCCGTGTTCGAGGCCGCCGCTTCGGAAGTGATGGAAAACGGTTCGAGCGACGGCTGCCTCGAGGTGAACATTGCTTTGGAGCTTGGTGCGCACGATCTGGAGGTGGCTTCGATATTGACCGGCGCGTTCACTGGAATGACGGAGTTTCTTCACACTTCCATCAGGCGAGGCCAGGCCAATGGCGAGATTTCCACTGAAGTCGATCCTGAGCTGACTGCAAAATCTTTACTTGGTCTCTTCCTGGGTCTCAGGGTGCTGTCGCGCGTCTCCCCCGATGAGAGTTTTCTGGAATCCGTCTTGGGGCAGGCCGAGGCGCTCTTGCCGTCGCCTGCCTAGGTTTCGCGAAAAGGCGTTGTTGAATATCCCGGCCCCGGGAGCGAGCGCAAATTCAGTTCCTCCTTCATCAGTCGGAACTGACCTCACCCGTCGCTTCAAAACCTCCCTTATCGGAGTTGGTGAAAAAGCCCGGTTTTGTGATTACGCGAATAAAACCATCCGGGCAGGAGGGCCCGTAGGGAGAGGTCGCGACCTCGGACAGGCACGGGGGCCTGTCCCTACAACTCTGGTCGGTGATTACAACCTTATTTGCCGGTGTCGATCTTCCGCGTCACCGAGCGCGTGGGGCCGAAGGTGGGCATGTAGCACGAGTGCTTGCCGGCTCCGCCCGTGACGATCAAGAGCAGATCTTCCGGGTCATCGAGCAGGGGAATCTCGAAATCATCGTCGTCTTCGTGTTCGGCTATTTCCTCGCCCCAGGTCTGCATCCCCCACATGGCGCCGCGCTTCAATTGCCGCACGGGCTTGCGGGCGAGTTCGTAGATCCTCTCCTTCACGTCCGTTTTCGTGAGGCCGTCTCCGGCAATGGTGGCCGCGTGCTCGGGGCCGAGGGCGAGAACGGGTTCTCCGCGCAGATAGAAGTTGTTGCTCCCCATGATGGACATCGTGTCGGCGGCGGTGGCGAGGATGCCCTCCGCCGTGTGGCTCACGTGATCGTTGATGTTGTGGGGTCCCTCGCAGCCCACGAGCGTCACGGCGCTCTCCTCAGGAGAGGAGCCGCGCTCCACATGCAACGGCTCCCAGGGGGAGGCCGCCTCGTTCTCGGCGATGCAGAACGCGTATTTCGCGGGCGACCCCTGCGTAGCGCGATCCAAGACGCCGGGGCTCGCGCCGCCTACGTTCAGGAGCGTCAGGCGCATCGCGCGGCCTATCGTCGCGTTCGCCCGGTTACCGGGGGCGAAACATCCATACTCGGCATTCAGGCCGATTTCCTCGACGACCGGGCCGTTCACGATGATGAGGGGCGCCACCGGGTGGGTCGTCGCCTGAATGGCGTGGAGCGAGAACTCGGGCGCCAACACCGCCCGGATCGCAGCGACCAGAACGGGCATGTACGCAGGATGACAGCCGGCCATTACGGCGTTCACGGCGAGTGCCTCGACCGTGATGACTCCCTGGCGGGGCGCCAGGAGGCCGATTTCCACATCGGGAGCGAGGCCTGAGCCTTCGACCATTCTGGCGACCCGCTCGGGCGTCGGGGGAACGACGGGGAGGCCGTCGCCCCAGCCCCGGGCTTCGAGCAGGCGCGCCATCGCCTCGGGCGTGTCGCGGACCTTCACGCGCTCGCTTTCAAACGCAATATCTTCCTGAGAGTGGTCGTTCATTTCGTGCGCCCGCCTATGCGAAGAGCGCCTTGTGGCGCACCGTCTTTCGGGGCGGGACGTATTCGCGCTCCCGGTACTCTCGCCTGAGCGATTCGGCGTCGCTCGTGAGGATGCGCCGCACCTCCTCCACCGCACCGTCTCCCAGCGCGCGCGCTTGTTCCGGTGCGATTCCCCCCACCGGATGCGCGACGACGACTATCGGCAGGCCGGGCATCCCCAGGGCCGTTCTCTCGTTCGTGCCCAGGGCCGAGAATTCACTCGAGCAGAACGTGGCCGTCGGAACGCCCGCTTTTTCCATCTCCACCGAGTCATGGATACTCCATGACGTGCAACTCCCTCAGTCGCCCACGGCGCAGACGGCCAGGTCGACCTGTTCGAGGAATTCTTCCAGGCGATCCTCCGGCAGGGTGGGGTTCGGCTTTCCCCAGCGGACGATGCGCAGCGTCTCGTCCTCCTGTGCGAGAAGCTCCTCAATCCGCTCCAAGAGGACGTCGGCGTTCGGCTTGTTGTTGTGGAAAAAACCGATTCTGAGACCCCCGATATCTTCGGGCCGTTCCGCCAGTGGGTGGTCGCCCGCGCGGACGAAGGAGGTGGGTTTCATGATTTCAATCATCTGGCTCATCTCGAATCTCCGGTATGGGTAACTGGAACTATAAACTCAATAAATTCTGGGCGATGACCATGCGCTGAATCTGGTTGGTCCCCTCGATGATCTGCAACTGCTTCGCGTCTCTCATGAACCGCTCGAGCGGATGGTCTTTCATGTAGCCCGCGCCGCCGAGCACCTGTATGCCGTCCACGGCGGCCTTCATGGCGGCGTCGGTGGCGTAGCATTTCGCTGCGCAGATGAAATGCACGTCTTCTTTCCGGTAGCGCCCATTATCCACCATCGAGGCGGCGCGGTAAACGAGCATGCGTGCCGCTTCGGTTTCCATGAACATGTCGGCGAGCATGAATTGCACCGCCTGGTGCTGCGCGATGGGCTTGCCGAATGCCTCGCGCTCCCTGGCGTAATTCGATGCGTAATCCAAGCACCCCTGCGCCAGACCCACGCCCCGCGCGCCGATGCCGGGCCGCGCCTGGTTGAAGCCGAGCATGGCGGTCTTGAATCCAAGGCCTGGCTCGCCAATCATGTTCTCAAGGGGCACGCGCGTGTTTTCCAGAAACACCTCACAAGTCGGGATTCCCCGCATCCCCATCTTCCGCTCATGGCGCCCCACGCGGAATTCGCCCCTGGGTACGATGAAGAAAGAGATGCCCTTCGCCCCCTTGCCGGGTTCGGTCTTGGCCGCCACGGTGATGAAGTCGGCCACGCTCGAACCCGTGCAGAAGCACTTCTGGCCGTTGATGACCCAGGTATCTCCGTCGCGTACGGCGCGCGTCGTAATGTTCGCGGCGTCAGAACCCGCGTGCGGCTCGGTGAGCGCGAAGGCGGGCCGCAACTCGCCCCGGGCGACGCCGGCGAGATAGCGGTTTTTCTGCGCCTCGCTACCGCCGATGGCGATGGGCCGCGTGGCGAGGAGGTGGACGGAGAAGAAAAGGGGGGAGTTCGAGCAGAAGCGCGCCATCTGCTCGATGGCGATGCAGGTTTCGAGAATACCGAGACCCGACCCGCCGTAGGCTTCCGGCACGTAGAGGCCGAGCAGGTCGTGGGATTTCAGAAGCTCGAAGACGTCTTCGGGGTATTCGTCGTTCTCGTCGATCTCGGCGGCGCGCGGCGCGACGTGGCGACGGCTCAGTTCATACACCGTCTCGGCCAGCATCCGCTGGGCCGGATTGAGTTCGAACGCGCCTCCGGAACCCGGACTTCCCGTCACCTCGGCATGCTCCTAGAGGCCGAGCAGGTTCCGGGCGATGATCATCCGCTGTATCTGGCTCGTTCCCTCGACAATCTGGATCTGCTTGGCGTCGCGCATGAAGCGCTCGAGCGGGTGGTCCTTCATGTAGCCGGCTCCGCCCAAGACCTGGATGCCGTCTATCGCGCACTTCATCGCCATGTCGGCAGCGTAGGTCTTGGCCGTCGAGAAATACCTGGCGTTCTCCTTGCCGATCTGGCCTGCGTCCACCATGGCGGCCGCGCGGTAGACGAGCAATCGCGCCGCCTCGATGTCCATGAACATGTCGGCGAGCATGAACTGCACGGCCTGGTGCTGGGCGATGGGCTTTCCGAACGCCTCACGCTCCTTGGCATAGTTGGCAGCGTAGTCGAGACAGCCCTGGGCCAGGCCCACCGCGCGCGAGCCGATGGCGGGCCGCATCTGGTTAAAGCCGACCATCGCGGTCTTGAAGCCCTGGTTCAGCTGGCCCACCTGGTTCTCGAGCGGGACGGCCACGTTGTCGAGGTTGAGCATGCAGGTCGAGATGCCGCGCATGCCCATCTTGCGCTCGTGCTTGGCGATGCTGAAGCCCGGCGCGTCGGTGGGCACGATGTAGTAGGTGATGCCGCGCGTGCCGGCGTGGGGGTCGGTCTTGGCGGCGACGGTGATGAAGTCCGCCTTGTCGGGCCCCGTGCAGAAGCACTTGGTGCCGTTGATGACCCACTCGTCACCCTCCTTGACGGCGCGCGTGCGGATGTTGCCCGCGTCCGAGCCCGCGTGGGGTTCGGTGAGGGCGTAGGAGCCTCTGAGTTCTCCCTTCGCGAGGCCCGTCATGTAGTGGTCTTTCTGCTCCTGCGTGCCGCTCAGGTCGATGACGCGGCTCGAGAGCATGTTGAGCACGATGAAGAGCGGGGAGTTCGAGCAGACGCGCGCGATCTCCTCGATAGCGACGCAGCCGCCCAGAAAGCCCATGCCGCCGCCCCCGTATTCCTCGGGGAAGAAGATGCCGAGCAGGCCGTGTTCTTTTTGAAGCTGGAAGATGTCTTCGGGGTATTCCTCGTTCTCGTCGATGTCGGCGGCGCGCGGGGCGATGTAGCGCTCCGAGAGTTCACGGACCGTCTGGCGGAGCATCTTTTGCGTTTCGTCTAAATCGAATTGCAGCGTGGATTCCGTTTGCAGGCTCATTTCATGGCTCCAGCGGTTTGATAATTTTGAGAAAGCGCTAGGGTTTATGGTTTCATAATCCACCCCGCAACGATTGCGTGTCAACGCTTCGGGGGGAATAATGTCTTGATTCCGATTTTTGGATTGCTCTGGCGCTCGCCCGTGATTGAGGCCTGCGCCTCGTTTCAACCAAGGAGTCATGCGCATGGACATCGTCATACGCGGCGGATACGTGATCGACCCTTCCCAGGAACTCGAAGGAACGATGGACGTCGAGATCGCGCGCGGCCGCGTGAGGCGGGTGGCGCCCCACATCGAGCCGGAGGGCAGGCAGACACTGAACGCGCGGGGAAAAATCGTCACCCCCGGCCTGGTCGACCTCCACTGCCATTTTTATGAGGGTTTCACGCACTACGGCGTGAATCTGGATGCGGCCATGCTCTCGCGCGGCGTGACGACGGCGGTCGATACGGGCAGCGCAGGCGCGCAGACGTATCCGAGTTTTCAGGAGTGGTTCCTGGAGAAGGCCCGCCCGACGGTGCGCGCATATCTCAACATCTCCGAAGGCGGGCTTCTGATAGACGGCCTCGGCGAGAACATCGACATGCGCGCGCTGCGCGTGGACAGGGCGGTGGCGTGCTACGAGACGCACCGGAAATACTTGATCGGTATGAAGGTGCGTCTGAGTGACAATGTGGTGGAGCGCAGCGGCTCGAAGCCCCTGGATGCGGCGCTAGAGGCGTCGGAATTCCTGAAGGTTCCCCTGATGGTGCACGTGGGCGACACGCCTTCTTCTTTGCCGAGCATCCTGAAGCGCCTCCGCCCGGGCGACGTGCTCACGCACGCGTTCCACGGCAGGCGGGAGAACATTCTCGACGGGAGAGGAAAGGTGCGCCGCGCGGTGTGGGAGGCGAGGGATTCGGGCGTGCTGCTCGACGTCGCCCATGGGCGCTCGAGCTTCAGCTTCGAAGTCATGGAGCGCGCCATGGCGCAGGGCCTGATGCCGGGCAACCTGAGCACCGACCTCCATACGCACTGCATCCACGGGCCGGTATATGATTTCCCCAGCCTCATGAGCAAGTTTCTGGCCCTGGGCTTTCCTCTCGCGGAAGTGGTCCGCCTCAGCACGCAGACGGCCGCCGAGTGGATTGGCCTCAAAGGCAAGGTGGGGACGCTCAAAAAAGGCGCGAGGGGCGACGTCGCCGTGTTCCGGATGAAGGAAGGCCGGTTCGTTTTCGAGGATTCCATGGGCGCGCGGCGCAAGGGGAGCCGGATGCTCGAGGCGACGCACGTGGTCCTGGGAGGCAGGCTTCTCAGGCCATCGGGGGCGGGGCGGCGCAAGCTCACCGAGGTGGCGGGAAAACCGAAATAATCTGTAAATTTCCGAAGCAGGGGGTTGACTACCCGCTTTAGCAGGACTATTTTACGGCCTTGTTTTTCAGAGAATTAAAATGTTTGAAATTTCAAGGGCGATCACCATGCGGACGATGAAGAGATCTTATGGCGGATATACTTTTTTCGGCTTTATCACCGTCCGTCCGCGCGCCGATATGTAAGAACGAACGGCGGGCGGGTGGACAGCCCGGTCGCCACGGACAATAGAGAAACATTCGCCGTGGGACAGCCTCACGGCGATTTTTTTGATAATTACGCTGAAAATTCCGAGCGGGAAAAGGAGATTTGTTTTGATTATCGTGATGAAACAGGGCGCGACGGATGAAGAAATTCAAAACGCCATCAACAGGATCAACGAACTCGGTTACCAGGAGCACGTCATCAGAGGTGTGGAGCGTACGGTAATCGGAGCCATCGGGGATGAACGGGGGAAATACATGTTGGAATCACTCGTTTCGTTGAATGGAGTGGAAAAAGCGATGCCCATACTCAAGCCCTTCAAACTGGCGAGTTCGGAAGGAAGGCCCGAGCGCAGCAAGCTGCCGATGGGCGAGGGAGTGGAGATCGGCGGTGAGCAAATCATCATCGTCGGCGGGCCGTGCTCCGTCGAGAGCAGGGAGCAGATCATGGAATCCGCCGATGTGGTCAAAGCAGGCGGCGGCCACGTCCTGAGGGGCGGCGCTTATAAGCCGCGCACTTCGCCGTACAGCTTCCAGGGCATGGCGGAGGAAGGCCTGAAACTCCTCGCCGAGGCGCGCGAAAGGACGGGGCTTCCCATTCAGACGGAAGTGATGGATTCTGAAGACATCGATGTGTGCTGCGAGTATGCGGACGTGCTGCAGATCGGCGCGCGCAACGTTCAGAATTTCTCGCTGCTCAAGAAAGTCGGCATGACGAACAAGACGATATTCCTGAAGCGCGGCATGTCCACGACGATTGATGAGTTACTGATGTCGGCCGAATACATCATGAGCCAGGGGAACCCGAACGTCGTACTGTGCGAGCGGGGGATACGCACCTTCGAGACGGCCACGCGCAACACGCTGGACATCACCGCCGTGCCCGTGCTCAAGGACCAGACGCACTTGCCGGTCGTGGTGGACCCGAGCCATGCGGCGGGCGCCTGGCGATACGTCGCGCCTCTGGCGAAAGCGGCGGTGGCCGTCGGGGCGGACGGCCTGATGCTCGAGATGCACCCCGAACCCGAAAGGGCGATGAGCGACGGACCACAGTCGCTCAAACCCGGTAAATTCGTCACCCTGGTCGAGGAGCTCAAGGTTTTCGCAGAGGCCGTCGGAAGAACGCTATAGCATGTCCGTCCTTTTCGTGTTCGTGGACGGCCTGGGAATCGCCCCGCAGGGGCCGGGCAACCCGCTCTCCCGCGTGAAGGAGCCTCCGCTGGGGCTTTTGTGCGGGAACGAGACGCCCGGTTTCCGCCTCATCGAGGCGGACGCCTGCCTCGGTGTCGAGGGCGTCCCCCAGAGCGCGACGGGCGGAACCGCTTTATTCACGGGCGTGAACGCGCCCAAAGCGGTGGGCAGGCATGTCCAGGCTCTGCCGAATACGCAGTTGCGCCGCATCATCTCTCGAAACGGACTCTTGAGGCGCGCTCGTGAGAAGGGCGCAGCCGTCGGATTCGCCAACACGTATACGCCTCCTTTTTTCAAGCGCGGCAGAAACCGCATCCGCTCGGTGACCACGGTGATGGCCGAGAGCGCGGGCCTTCGCCTGAACCGCCTGGAAGACCTCATCGCGGGCAGGGCCGTTTATCGCGACTACACGAACGGGCTCATCGTCGAGCAGGGCCATGACGTGGCGAGGCTCGACGCCGAGGAGGCGGGCGGGCGCCTCGGAAAGCTGGCGCGTACGAAGGATCTGCTTATCTATGAGTTTTTTCAGACCGATCACACCGGACACCGCGGAACCACCGAGGATGCCCTTGAGGTCCTGGCGGATTTGAACCGGTTCCTGCAGGCCGCGCTCCGGCATATCGACCCCGATGTGGATACGTTCATTCTGAGCAGTGACCACGGCAACGTGGAGGACATGGAAACGTCTGCGCACACAACGAACCCCGTTCCCATCCTGCTCTACGGCAAAGGCGCGGACACTTTGCTCGCGGACGTTTCACGCCCGAACATTTGCCACGTAACTCCCCTGATTCTGTCCATCACCTCATCAAGATTACTTAAAGATTATCTGATGCGTTGTTGACGTACTTCATTTGGACGGATAAAGACGGTTCTCATTTCTCAAACATTGACTTTCGACCTGGTTATGAAATAGACTGGATCCACATATTTCGGGTCGTTTTTGTTGTATATTGGCAAAATGAGGCGCAGGATGGAAAATTTCGACCCGACTCTGATGGCGCGAATAGAGAAAGAGGGTGTGGGACCTTTCCTGCGTCGTATGCGCGAGGAAAAAGACGTATCCCTGCGCTCGATCTCCGACCACACACGAATCCGAACATACTACCTGGAAAGTATCGAACGCGGTGATTTCGATAGATTGCCGGCCGGTCCTGTCGGCCTGGGATTCATTCGCGCTTTTGCGGATGCGGTCGACGTGGACAGCAATGTCGTCGCCGCGAACTATAAACGCGAAACGTCAGGCGAGGTTGCGTTAGAGCCGTTCGGCTTGGAGCCCGAGAGCCGCACCTTGTACAGCCCCGTTTCCCGGGTGAATCGATTCTCCTCCGTTGCGACTTTTGCATTTGTGTTGATTTTTCTTCTCGCCGGCGGTGGAATTCTGTGGTTCATGAAAGGGCGAACGGATCAGCTCGTCCCAATCGGGTCGATAGTCGACAGGATCAAAACCGTGGTTGACCCCGTTGTGGAGAAGCTCCCGCAGCTGAATAACGTTGATGAAAAAGCGAAAAATGAGGATGAAGCGGAGAGAGGAACCGACGTAGTCGAGAAGAAGGTTCCTGAGCAGGAGCGTCCTGTCGTCCCGGACGAGAATCTAAAGGAGCCCGTGGCCCCTCAAAAGGCAGAAAAATCCTCTCCGGCAGTGGAGAAGCCTCCGCTTCAAGCAAGTGTCCCAGCCCGGCAGAATTCTGTGGCCGAGCAGCCTGTCCCCGCCCAGGAAAGCCCACCGGCTCAGGTCCAAGAGAGTCCACCGGGTCTGACGCAAGAAAACCCGCCGGCTCAAGTGAGCGCCCAGCCTGAGGAGAATCCTTCGCCTCTGCAAAATCCATCGGCTCCGGCAAGCACCCAGACCGCCCTCAACACGGCGCCGAATACCCAGCAGGCCCCGCCACAAAGGCCGCAGACCCCGGCCGACTCCGAAGAGTTGCCGCTGGATTTGAAGATTTTTGCGACCGAAGACACGTGGCTTCGGATCGTGGTCGATTCTAATATTACGGAAGAACTTCTCCTGCTGGCCGGCAATGAGAAAAACTGGAAGGCGTCGGATCAGTTCGTCCTGACGGTAGGAAACGTGGCGGGAACGCAGATATCCCTGAACGGCTCGGAGGTCGCGTTGCCCAAGAATTCCTCCAACGTGCTTCGAGATTTCGTCATCCCCAAGAAGTCTTTGAACTAAGGATTTTAGAAATTATTCATGCTGTGCGGTATGCTCCGACACACTTTGTCGCCTGATGCGCTTCGAGTTCAAACCAGAAAATTCACGTCATGAATGAATTCTTTTCATCGCTTCGGGACCTCGATGGGGTCAAGCGGGTTCACTTGCGCGGCGCGAACGATGCTTCGACCGCCTGGTGGCTGGCCAGAATAGCGCGCGAACACGGCGGACCCGTTATTTTCGTCGAAGCCGACCAGCGTCGACTCGAAGTGCTCAAAACAAACGTCAAGCTGTTCATGGGCGCTTCAGGAGCGCGGAATTTTCCGGTGCTGTCTTTTCCGGCGTGGGACGTGTACCCCTTCTCCCGGCTTTCTCCATCCAGTGAAATCGTCGGTGAGCGGATGTCCGCGCTGCGCTTTTTGCGCAGCGGGGAGGGGGGCGTCGTTCTGGTGAGCGCATCTGCCATGGCGACGCGGATGTCTCCGCCCGAGCGTTTGAACGCCGCCATGGTTCACTTGCGCGAAGGGATGGAGATTGAGCGCGATCTGTTCATCGGTTCGCTCGAATCACTGATGTACCACAGGAGGTCTGTGGTCGAATCCCCGGGCGAATACGCTGTAAGGGGCGGCATTCTGGACTTCTTCTCCCCCCAGCACGCATATCCGACGCGCCTGGAGCTTCGCGGAGATGAGATAGATTCCTTGCGAAACTTCCATCCCCAGACGCAGCGCAATCAGGACACACTGCAAAGCGTAGACGTTTTTCCATCGAAAGAGTTCGTTTTCTCGCCCGAGGAAGTGGAGAGGGGCCGCCGCGCGCTGATGGAAGCCGCCACGCCGGATACGAGCGAACGAGTCGAGCGGCTTCTCGAGTACCTCGACGCGGACGGGCATTTTTCGGGCATGGAGGGTCTCGCGCCCATGTTCCTGTCCGATATGCCAACTTTGTTCGACGTGGCGCCCGGGAGCGCGCTCTGGATTGTGAACGAAGCGGAAAACTTCGACGAGGCGCTTGAGAAGCTGTGGGACGATGTGAACGAGGAGGCTCGTCTCGCGCCCGAGAGGGGCCTCGTATCCTTCGCGCCCGAGCGTTTGTGGCTCGCGCCCAAGGAGGTTTGCGAGGAGCTCTCTATCTGGCCGCGCCTGGCGTTCCATTCGCTGGGGCTCGGCGCCGAGGATTCCGAAGAGGGCTTCGAGGACTTGCGCGCGGAAAGCATCAACCCTTTCCGGGGGCGGGTGGAGGCATTCATGGGCCAATTGCGCGCATGGCGCCGGGAAGATGAGAGCGTCGTCATCGTGGCGGAGGAGAAGACCCTCGCGCTCAGGATACAGGCGCTTTTGCGCGAGCATGAGGTGGGTGTGGAAATATTGCCCAAGGGCGCCTCGCTCATGGATGGGCGTCACGACGTCGTTCTGGTGGAAGGGAAACTCAGCGCCTGTTTCCGGCTGCCCGATGAGCGCAGGGTGTTCTTCCGCGCGCAGGACCTGCTCGTCGGCGCTTTGGGTCGGGATTCGCGACGTCTCCCCCAGTCGAAGCCTGGAGAGGGCTTCAAGGATTTGAGCGAAAACGACCTCGTGGTGCATGTGGAGCACGGCGTCGGCCGTTACATGGGCACGCGCGTTATCGAACACCGCGACGGGGAGAGCGAATTTCTCACTCTCCTGTATTCGGGAGGCGACAAGCTCTACGTTCCGATGGACGACGTCGAGCGCATCCACAAATATCGTGGAGGGGGAGTCGCGCCGCCGCTCGACAGGTTGGGGGGCAACCGGTGGAGCAAGACGAAGAACAACGTCAAGAAATCGCTCCAGGGGATTGCCCGAGATCTGGTGCGGCTGTATTCGGAGCGGAGCGCTGCCCAGGGGCATGCTTTTTCGGCGGAAGGCGCATTCGATCATGAAATATCGGCCGGCTTCGGTTTCGAAGAGACGCCCGATCAGGAACAGGCGATTCGCACCGTGCTGGAGGATATGGAGCGCACCCGGCCGATGGATCGCCTCATCTGCGGGGACGTCGGCTACGGAAAGACGGAAGTGGCGCTCAGGGCCGCCGCCCGGGCCATTTCGGCGGGCAAGCAGGTGGCCGTCATCGTGCCGACGACGCTGCTCGCGCACCAGCACTGGGATACCTTCCGCAATCGCTTCGAATCGCTGCCGGCTCACGTAGAGATGCTCTCGCGCTTCAAGAGCAGAAAAGAGCAGAGCAAGGTGGTGGAAGGACTTTCCGACGGAAGCGTGGACATCGTCATCGGCACACATCGACTGCTTCAAAAAGACGTGTTGTTCCGTGATTTGGGGCTATTGGTCATCGACGAAGAGCATCGTTTCGGCGTCTCCCACAAGGAGAAGCTAAAGAAAATCCGTATTGACGTGGACGTACTGACGCTCACCGCCACGCCCATTCCCCGTACCCTGGAGATGGCGCTCTCGGGCACGCGCGATTTGAGCGTCATCGAAACGCCTCCGCGCCACCGGGTCGCGCCGCGCACGTATATCTCGCGCTTCAGCGAAAAACTCATCAAAGACGCCATCACCAAGGAAATCGACCGGGGCGGCCAGGTGTTTTTCGTGCACAACCGGGTGCAGAGCCTCCCCGCCATGAAGCGGCTTTTGCAGAAACTCGCGCCCGACGCGCGCATCCTTGTGGGTCACGGTCAGATGAAAGAGAGAGAACTCGAAGACGTGATGGAGCAGTTCGTGACCCGGAGGGCCGACGTGCTGCTGTGCACCACGATCATCGAAAGCGGTCTCGACATTCCCTCGGTCAACACGATTGTCATCAACCGCGCGGACATGTTCGGCATGGCGCAGCTATACCAGTTGCGCGGCCGGGTAGGGCGCGACAGGTTCCAGGCGCACGCCTACCTTCTGGTCTCGGGCGCAGGCTCCATGGCGAAGCAGGCCAGAGAGCGGCTCCAGGCGCTCGAGGAGTTGAGCGAGCTGGGGGCCGGCTTCAAGCTGGCCATGCGCGATCTGGAAATCCGCGGCGCAGGGCATTTGCTCGGGCATCGCCAATCGGGACAGATCTCGTCCGTTGGGTTCGACATGTACTGCCGCCTGCTGGAAGAAGTCGTGCAGGAGGTCAAGGGCGAGACGGTCGATCGCAGCGAACCCGATATCCTCGCGCCGGTGGCGGGTACGCTGCCCCCTTCGTGGATTCCGGCCCAGGCCGAGCGCCTGGACGTATATCGCCGAATCGCATCGGCGCAGGAGCCGGCCGAATTGCGCGAACTGGGCGTGGAGCTGCAGGATAAATACGGAACGATTCCGGCGCGGGCTCTCCACCTTCTGCAACTCGGAGAAATCCGCCTGCGCGCCCGCCTTTGCGGAATCAAGTCTCTCCGCGTTCGCGGCAAGGAGGCGCAGCTGGAAGTTTTCCCGGGCGACTATGAGCTGACGGCCGCCTTTCTCGACATGCCGGGCATGGTGTTCACAGACGCCCATGAATTTCGCGCAGGCGTCAGCGGGCGTTGGCCGGAGGATTTTGACTTTCTCGTGCAACTGCTGGATGCTTTGGAAGTGTGCAAGGTCACGGAAGGCGAGTTGGCGTCGAGAGAAGCATGAGGTTCTCATCGTGGGGAATATGAGGAGTGCGCGGCGTCTGATTCGGAGCGGACTGACCCGGTGGGCGTGGGTTTGTTGGCTGGTGCTGCTCGTCGCGGCGGGTTGTGATTCTTCGCTTCAGACGAAAAGCGGGGAAAAGAACCGTCTGCTGGCGCAGGTCAACGGCGAACCGATTACCCGTGAGGACGTGCGCGCGCATTTCATGGCGAGCGGGAATCAGGAGTCGCCCCGCAAGGCCGAAAAATCCATACCCAGGGTCCTGCTGGATCAACTCGTGGAAAGACGCCTCTTGCTTCAGCGTTTCCGGGAGACGGGCGGATATGTAAGCGAGAGCAGGGTGAGGCGTTTCATTGAATTCATCCGCCGCCAGTACGGCGATCAGGATTTGAAGGTCATCATGGAAGATCAGGGGGTCGACGAGGAGTTGTGGCGAAAAACGATGCGCGAGACGCTCGAGATTGAACACCTGCTGGAAAAGGAGGTGTATGCGAAGCTGAAGGTTTCGGATTCTGAGATTGAAGATTATTATCACCGCAATAAGGAGAATTTCCGGGTTGGCAGACGCTGGCGGGTTCGCCAAATCGTCGTCTCTTCGGCTAAAATGGCCGAGCAGTTGAGGAAGTTCGTTCTCGAGGGGAAATCGTTCGCGGCGCTTGCGCAGGAACATTCCATCGGTCCCGAGAGCGGCGAAGGCGGCGATTTGGGTTACTTTCAGCAGGGTGAATTGCCCGAAAACATCGAGAATGTGGTGGAATCCCTGAAGTTGGGAGAGGTGAGCCGGGTCGTCAAGAGTCCGGCGGGCTTCCACCTCCTGGAGGTCCCGGAGAGGAGGCTGCCTTTCCAGAAAACTCTGGCCTCCGTGAGGGATGACATCAAAAAGCGCCTTTTGGCCGAAAAGGGGAGAGCGAGACTCGAGCGCTGGCTCGGAGAACTCAAGCGAAATGCGAAGATCACATACTATTTGGAAAATCTTGAAAATGTCGTATCGGGCTAGGTGTCGTTTCGTTCTGGCGATTGTGATTTGCGCCCTGGCCGGCGTGTCCACCCCGGCTACCACCGCCCCGGCCGCCACCTCCGCGGTGACGATCGAGAGGATCATCGCGAAGATTGACGATGACATCATCATGCTTTCCGAACTCCAGGATTTCGTAAAGCCGAACGTCGAGAAAATGAGGAGTCGTTACAAGGGCGAACAATTGAATCAGCGGATTCGCGAACTCGAACTCCAGGCGCTCGACGCCATGATCCAGAGCAAACTCATCGTGAAGCGCGCCTCCGCCCTCGAGTTGAAAGTCAGCGAAAAAGAAATTGAAAATGCGATCGCGGGCATACTGCGCGAGAACAAGACGACGACGGCCGGGTTGCGCGAATTTTTATCGTCGCAGGGAATGACGATGGAAAAATATCGCGACGAGCTTCGCAAGCGGTTGCTGTCGCGAAAAGTGGAGAACATGGAAGTCGGCGGGCGCGTCTCGGTGATTGAGCAGGAAATTGCGGATTACTACGACGCGCATCTGGATGACTACCGCGAAGCCGAGAAGCGGACGGTGCGACAGATTTTCATGCCCGTAGACAAGGGCGCATCCGCTTCGGAAGTCGAAGCGAAGCGCAAGAAAGCGGGCCTCGCTTATGAGGAAGCCACGAAGCCCGGCGCTGATTTCGCCAAAGTGGCCGAGAAGCATTCCGAAGGCCCCGCCCAAAGCCGGGGCGGCTCGTTGGGCTCCGTGAAGAAAGGAGAGGTCTTTCCCGAACTCGAAGAACTCATTTTCTCGACGGCGAAGGGCGAGACGAGCAAGCCGACGAGAACGAGGCTGGGCTTCCATGTCATCCATGTCGATGACGTGACGCCGGGGAAAGTGATTACCCTCGACAGGGTGTCCGGCAAAATCCGCAAAAAACTCTTCCAGGAAAAATTCACCAAAAGGCGCCGCGAATGGGTAACGGAGCTGAAAAGAGCCGCTTTTCTGGAAATCAGCTATGACCCCGTCGCTTCGCGCGCGGGCTTGTCTTCCGTGTTCAGTGATGTTCGCGAGCAGATCAGCTTCAAGCTGATCGGCATCAAGCTCAAACAAGGCGGCGGGCTGTTCGGGCAGAGCAGAATTTTGTGGGCCTACGGCGCGAACAGGGACAAGCCCCGCTGGAAATCGGACAAAGTGAAGTTGGGCGAGGGCGCGAGTGTGGGGAAAGACGCCATCGACGCCCTGGAGGCGGGTCACCGGTTGTTCGTGAACCCCGACCCTTCGGCGAACATCTATCTGTTCCGCTACGTGTACCTGCTGCCCGACTCGTATATCGGCGAAATCAGATTTGCGGATATGCTCAAGGCGTACTCGGCCCAGTCGAAGGGTGAGGACAAGGGGAAAACTCCCAAAGCGCAGAAAATGTCCTTCGAAACGGAGAACAAGGCCGCACAGATCGAGTTCGAGGTGGAAGTCCAGAAGACGCGCAGCATCGTGGCGGATCCCAAAGAAATCACCCAATGATGACCTGAAATGCGCCTCGACCAGTTTTTGCGCCTTAGCCGCCTGGTCAAGCGCCGTCCCCTCGCCAAGAGCATGGCGGACGGGGGTGCGGTGGATATCGGGGGGAAAACGGCCAAAGCCTCCTCCCAGGTGAAAATCGGGGACGTGCTGAGCCTCAGGCTCGAAAACAAGACCCTGCGCATCCGCATCATCGGGGAGGCGAAGCGCAATCTGTCGAAAAAAGACGCATCCGCGCTTTTCGAGATTCTGGGGGAGTCCGCTCACGTCCCCGATGAGAATGAAAGCCTTTCGGGCGCGCCGCTGGACTTTTTGAAGCGTTCCTGAATTTCCTCTTGCCCTTTCCTGCAAAGACTGCTAGTTTTCACGAAATGGCCCGGTCGGATCTTTGCCGGGTGGAAACAAACTGGCGATAGAGAAATTCCCCTTTAATGTCGTCCCGTGAGGCGGCGAAGGAGGAAGCGCGGATGCTTGGCATTACCTCGTCTTTTCTTCGAACTCCATGCCCTATGGGCATGGAGTTTTTTTTTGCGCCCATTTTTGACCTGAAACCGCCCGGACGCCGGATCTCGTTCTGATGATGAAACAACTCGACGCCGAGCAGCTAAGGCGCACCCTGAGGCGCCTCTCGCATGAAATTATCGAGAGAACGGCCGATCTGTCGGACCTTGTGTTCATCGGGGTCCGCACGAGGGGAGCGCCTCTCGCGGAAAGGCTGGCCCGGGAGCTTCAGTCTCTGGTGGGCGTGCATCCGCTCGTGGGCGCGCTCGACGTGACGCTCTACCGCGACGACCTGAATCAGGCCGGCGGGGTGAGGACCGGCCTCAAGAAAACGGATCTCCCCTTCTCGTGCGAGGGCAAGGATGTGGTTCTGGTCGACGACGTGCTCTACACGGGCCGCACGGCGCGCGCCGCCCTGGCCGCGCTCGTGGGCTTCGGCCGGCCCCGCCGGGTACGGCTCGCCATCCTGGTGGACAGGGGAGGGCGGGAGCTGCCCATCCGCGCCGATTTCGTGGGGAAGAACATCGAGGCGGTCCATCCCGAGGAGGTGCGGGTGCATCTGGAGGAAACCGACGGCCAGGACGCCGTTTTCAAACGATAAACGAGCCCGCAGGCCGGGGCGTTACAGGGGGGAAAGATTATGAGCCTGGAGACCTACCGAAGAAAGGATTTGCTCTCGATCCGGGAACTCGAACCCGGGGAAATCACTTTTCTGCTCGATCAGACCGATTCGTTTCGCGAGATCAACGAACGCGACATCAAGAAAGTGCCGACGCTTCGGGGAAAGACCATCGTCAACCTGTTCTTCGAGAACAGCACGCGCACGCGCGCCTCGTTCGAAATCGCGGGCAAGCGCCTCTCGGCGGACGTCATCAACCTCTCCGTCTCCACGAGTTCGGCGGCCAAGGGGGAAACCCTGCGCGATACGGCGAGGAACATCGAGGCGATGGCCACCGACGTGCTCGTCGTGCGGCACTGGGCGTCGGGCGCGCCCGCCTTTCTGGGCCGGGAACTCGAATGCGCCGTCGTGAACGCGGGCGACGGCTGCCACGAGCACCCCACGCAGGCGCTGCTCGACCTCTACACCATCAGGGAGCACAAGGAGAAGTTCAAGGGCCTGAACGTCTCCATCGTGGGGGACATCGCGCACAGCCGGGTGGCGCGCTCGAACGTGGCCGGGCTCATGAAGCTGGGCGCGAACGTCACCTTCTGCGGCCCCTCCACGATGCTGCCCGCGGAAGTCGACTGCCTGGGCGCGCGCGTGACGACGAGGCTCGATGAGGCTATCGACGGGGCGGACGTGCTCATCGCCCTCAGAATCCAGCTCGAAAGGGGCGCCGGGAGCGCCTTCCCGAGCGCGCGCGAATACGCCAACACCTACGGGATCACCAAGAAGAAGCTCCAGGGGGCGAAGCGCGACCTGCTCATCATGCACCCCGGACCCATCAACCGGGGCGTGGAGATGTCTCCCGACGTGGCCGACGGGCCGTTCTCGGTCATCCTGGAGCAGGTCGAATACGGCGTCGCCTGCCGGATGGCGATCCTCTACCTCCTCTCGGTGAAGCGGGATGAAGAGCCGGAGGACGCGGCTCCCGAGGAGGCGGACGCCGCGCCCAAAAAATCAAGCAAGGAGGTGAGAGATGCCGTTGCTCATTAGGGGAGGCCGCCTCATCGACCCCGCAGACGGCGTCGATGAGAAATGCGACATCCTGATCGAGGAGGGAAAGGTCGCCCACAGAAAGAAGAACATCCTGCCGCGCGGCGGGGATGAAATCATCGACGCGGCGGGACTCGTCGTCGCGCCCGGGTTCATCGACATGCACGTCCACTTCCGCGAGCCGGGGCAGGAATACAAGGAAGACATCGAGAGCGGCACCCGCGCCGCCGCGGCGGGCGGCTTCACCGGCGTGGCCTGCATGGCGAACACCGACCCGGTGAACGATACGAGTTCCATCACCGAGCGGATACTCAAGCGCGCGCGGGAGGTGGGCGCCTGCCGCGTGTTCCCCATCGGCGCGGTTTCGGTGGGTCTCAAGGGCGAGGAGTTGAGCGAGATGGCCGAGCAGATAGAGGCGGGCGCCGTGGCCTTCAGCGACGACGGCGTGCCCGTGAAGACGGCCGCCTTGATGCGCGCGGCCCTCGAATACGCCGGCATGCTGGGGGTGAGCGTGCTCGACCACGCAGAGGATATGACGCTCTCGGGCGCCAAGGTGATGAACGAGGGCGCGGTATCCACCCTGCTCGGCCTGTCGGGGAACCCGGCGGCGAGCGAGGACATCTGCGTCTACCGCGACATCCGCCTGGCGGAACTGACGGGGGCCAGGCTCCACATTCTCCACGTCTCCTCCGCGGGCGCGGTGGACCTGGTCCGGGAGGCGCGGGCGCGCGGGGTCCGCGTGACGGCGGAGGTGACGCCGCACCATCTCGCGCTTACGGACGAGGTGATTCACGGCTTCGACTCCTCCGCCAAGATGGCGCCGCCGCTGCGCGACGAGGCGAACAGGCTGGCGCTGCTCGAAGGCTTAAGAGACGGCACGATTTCGGCCATCGCCTCTGACCACGCGCCGCACTACGAGGCCGAGACCCAAAGGGAGTTCGACGCCGTGCCGTTCGGGATCGTGGGGCTGGAGACGGCCGTATCCCTCGCGCTGGACAGGCTCGTGGGCGGGGGCGTGCTCACGCTGCCCGAGATGATCGCGAAGTTCACGGCGGGGCCGTGCGAGGTGCTGGGCCTGCCCCACGGCACGCTGAAAGAGGGCGCTCCAGGGGACGTGACGATTCTCGACCCGGAGCGCGAAATCACCGTCGACCCCGACGCCTTCGAGAGCAACGGCAGGAACACGCCCTTCGCGGGATGGAAGCTCAAGGGCTGCGCCGTCGCCACCGTCGTCGGAGGGGACGTGCGGATGAGCCGCCTGGAAGGTGAAATGAAGATTTCCGCACAGGAGGCGCTCACCCCATGAAGGGACGAAAAATCAAACCGGCGCTCCTGGCCCTGGAGGACGGCAGAGTCTTCCGGGGCGCGAGTTTCGGAGCGGACGCGGACGCGGAAGGCGAACTCGTCTTCAACACGGCGATGACGGGCTACCAGGAGGTGCTCACCGACCCCTCCTACCGCGGCCAGATGGTGGTGATGACCTATCCCCACATCGGGAACTACGGCGTCATCCCGGGCGATGAGGAATCCCGGCGCGTTTGGGTCGAGGCGTTTATCGTGAAGGAAGTCTGCAGGCGCCACAGCAACTTCCGCGCGAACGAGGACCTGGACACCTACCTCAAGAAACAGGGCACCCCCGGCATAGAGGGCGTCGACACGCGCGCGCTCACGCGCCACATCCGGGAGGCGGGGGCGCTGAAGGCGGTGCTCTCCTCCACCGATCTGGATGAAGAAAATCTTATCACGCGCGCCATGGCGAGTCCGGGGCTGGACGGCCGCGACATGGTGCAAGGCGTCACCTGCGAGGCCGCGCACACCTGGGGCGAGCGCGCGGGCCGTCCGCTCTGCGTGGCCTACGACCTGGGGGCCAAGGACAACATATTCCGCGAACTGGGCCAAAGGTTCGATCTCGAAATCGTGCCGGCTTCAGAATCCGCCGAGAGCGTGCTGGCGAGAAAGCCCGCCGCCGTGTTCCTCTCGAACGGCCCGGGCGACCCGGCGGCGCTCGGCTACGTCGTCGAGAACGTGAAAAACATCATGGGCCGGGTGCCCGTCGTGGGCATCTGCCTGGGACACCAGATACTCGCGCAGGCGCTCGGCGGGCGGACGTACAAGCTCAAGTTCGGCCACCACGGCGCGAACCACCCCGTGCAGGATCTGAGCACGAAGAAGGTGGACATCACCTCGCAGAACCACTCGTTCGCCGTGGATCCGGAGAGCCTGCCCGCTGGCGTGGCTGTCACGCATACCTCACTGAACGACCGGACCTGCGAGGGACTCAGGTCCGAATCGCCCAAAGTGTTCAGCGTGCAGTACCACCCGGAGGCCTGCCCCGGCCCGCACGATGCGGGCGCGCTGTTCGATGCGTTCTTCAGCTTCTGCGTGGGGGAGTAGGGGGTGCGTGCGGATTCTCGTGAGGACGATGAGAAATCAAGAAAGAGCGGGTAGGTGCGATGGTTTTGTAGGGACAATCCTCCGTGATTGTCCTTCGTCTGGACAGGCACGGAGGCCTGTCCCTACGGCGAACAATTTGATGATGGGGGTTCACTCCCCCCTTGATGGGTCGGGCATCCAGAGGGGAATGCCCGATAAGAAAGGCCCGTTTGGGTCGGGTTGCCAAATGGCGTGTAGGTAGCGCTCCCTTATTGGGAGCGCTACAGATATGCGGCCCATGGTCGGCAGGCGCAAAAGGCAGGGTCGCATATATGCGACCCCTACACTTCACATCCGACGAGCAAACCGCTGAATCAAGGGTTTTTCAAAAGCCCCCTCAAGGGGAAGTAAGAGAAACCCAGGCGTGAGGGAGTGGTTTTGGAGAGGGAATGATGAATTGAACACCGAGAAGAAATCGTCAACTCGAGGATGTAATTCCCTGTATTCACCTTTTTAGAGCGAGTGGCCTGATACATGCCGAAAAGAACGGACATATCGAAAATACTGATCATCGGCTCGGGGCCCATCGTCATCGGGCAGGCGTGCGAGTTCGACTATTCGGGCGCGCAGGCGTGCAAGGCCCTGCGCGAGGAGGGCTACGAGGTGGTGCTGGTGAACTCGAACCCCGCCACCATCATGACCGACCCCGAGATGGCCGACGCCACCTACGTCGAACCCATCACGCCCAAGGTGGTGGAGGAGATCATCAAGAAAGAACGCCCCGACGCCCTGCTGCCCACCATGGGCGGCCAGACGGGGCTGAACACGGCGGTGGCCCTCGCGGAGAGCGGCGCCCTCGACGCGCTGGGCGTGGAACTCATCGGCGCCAAGCTGCCCGCCATCCGCTGCGCGGAAGACAGGGACCTGTTCAAGAAGGCGATGCGCGAGATAGGCTTGGATATGCCCCGGAGCGAGGTCGTCACAACGATGAGCGAGGGCTGGGCGGCGGCGCGCGACATCGGCTTTCCGATTATCCTGCGGCCCGCCTTCACGCTGGGCGGCTCGGGCGGGGCCGTGGCGTTCACCGAGGATGAGTTCGAGGAGAAACTCGCCTGGGCGCTCTCGGAAAGCCCGGTGGATCAGGTGTTGCTGGAAGAAAGCGCTCTGGGCTGGAAGGAATACGAGCTCGAAGTGATGCGCGATCTCAAGGACAACGTTTCCATCATCTGCTCCATCGAGAATTTCGACCCCATGGGCGTCCACACGGGCGATTCCATCACCGTCGCACCCGCGCAGACGCTCTCGGACCGCGAGTACCAGACCATGCGCGACGCGGCCATCGCCTGCATCCGCAAGGTGGGGGTCGAGTGCGGCGGCTCGAACATCCAGTTCGGCCTGAGTCCCACCGACGGCCGGATGGTCGTGATCGAGATGAACCCGCGCGTGTCGAGAAGCTCGGCCCTTGCGAGCAAGGCCACCGGGTTTCCCATCGCGAAGATCGCCGCCAAGCTCGCCGTGGGCCTCACGCTGGATGAGATACCGAACGACATCACGCGGCAGACGCCGGCCTCCTTCGAGCCTTCCATCGATTACTGCGTTACCAAGATACCGCGCTTCACCTTCGAGAAATTCCCCGAGACGCCTCCCGTCCTCGATACGCAGATGCGCTCGGTGGGGGAGGTGATGTCCATCGGCAGGACGTTCCGGGAATCGCTCATGAAGGCCGTCCGCTCGCTCGAGATCGACCGCTACGGCCTGGCGGACCCCAAGCCCGAGGAGTTGGAGGGATTACCCGCCGAAGCGCGCCGGGAGTTAATACAGGAGGGTTTGAGGATACCCGGCCCCGACAGGCTCTGGACCATCGCCCGCGCGTACCGGGAGGGATGGACGGAAGATGAGATATACCGCGCCTCGGGCGTCGACCCCTGGTTCCTGGCGCATCTGGCCGAACTCGTCGAACTGGAAGAAGAGGCCGCTGCGCCCGGCCTGCTCGATGACGAGTTCAGCCTCCGCTATCTGAAGCAAAACGGATTCAGCGATCTGGAGATCGCCGGAAGGCAGGGCGTTGAGGAGAAATTGGTTCGCGCGGCGAGGCACCGCCTGGGTGTGCGGCCCGTCTACAAGCAGGTGGATACCTGCGCTGCGGAGTTCGAGGCCCATACCCCGTACCTATATTCCACCTACGAGCAGGAAGACGAGGCCCCGCCGACGGATCGCGAGAAAATCATCATCCTGGGCGGCGGCCCCAACCGCATCGGGCAGGGCATCGAGTTTGATTACTGCTGCGTTCACGCCGTGATGGCGCTGGCGGAAGCGGGTTTCGAGGCCATCATGGTGAACTGCAATCCCGAGACGGTGAGCACGGACTACGATACGAGCGACAGGCTTTATTTTGAACCCCTGACGCTCGAAGACGTGCTCGAGATCATCCACCGGGAAAAGCCCGCGGGCGTCATCGTCCAGTTCGGCGGCCAGACGCCGCTCAAGCTCGCCCTGGCGCTCAAGGAGGCGGGCGCGCCGATTATCGGGACCTCGCCCGAGAGCATCGACCTGACCGAGGATCGCGACAGGTTCAGCCATCTGCTCAAGGAACTCCACCTCACCCAGCCGCCCTCGGGCACGGCCACGAACACCGGGGACGCCCTCGCGATTGCGAACGCCATCGGCTATCCCGTACTCATGCGTCCGAGCTACGTGCTCGGAGGCCGCGCCATGGCGCTCGTCCACGATGCGGACGAGCTCGCGGCCTATATGCGCGACGCCGTCCGCGCCTCCGCCGAGCGGCCCGTGCTCATCGACAGGTTCCTGGAAGACTCCGTGGAAGTCGACGTGGACGCGGTCTCGGACGGGGAGAACGTGATCATCGCGGGCGTGATGGAGCACATCGAAGAGGCGGGCATCCACAGCGGCGATTCGGCGTGTTCGATCCCCCCCTACACGCTGGGGCCCGACATCGTGGAGGAGCTCAAGCGCCAGACGAGGATTCTGGCGAAATCCCTGGGCGTCGTGGGGCTGGGCAACGTGCAGTTTGCCATCCACAAGCGCCAGATATTTATACTGGAGGTGAACCCGCGCGCGAGCCGCACGGTGCCCTACGTGAGCAAGGTCGTCGGCGTGCCCTTCGCCAAGGTCGCCGCCCGGGCCATGGCGGGCGAGACGCTCCCCTCGCTCGGTCTCGAACACGACGTGGAGCCCCGCCATTTCGGGGTGAAGGAAGCGGTGTTCCCGTTCAAGAAGTTCCCGGGCGTGGACGTGATCCTGGGCCCCGAGATGAAATCCACGGGCGAGGTGATGGGACTGGGGGCGGATTTTCCCACGGCGTATCTCAAGGCGCAGGAGGGGGCCGGCTCCGTCCTGCCGCTTTCGGGCCGCGCGTTCATATCGGTGCGCGACGGGGACAAGGCGGCCATCATCCCCCTCGCGCAACTGCTGGTCGAGCTCGGGTTCTCTCTGGTGGCCACGGCGGGCACGAGAGCGACGCTCATGGCCAACGGGGTCGAGGCGGATTTCGTCCACAAGGTGACCGACGGCGAGCCGGGCCACGTCGTGGACCGGATGGAGGCGGGGGAGGTGCAGTTCGTGCTCAACACCACGGCGGGCAAGCAGTCGATAAAGGACAGCTATTCCATCCGCAGAACGGCGCTTTTGCGCAACATCTTCTATTGCACGACGCTCGCTGCAGGCCAGGCGGCCATCCGCGCCATACGCATTCTGCGCGAGAACGAGTATTCGGTGCGCTCCCTGCAGGATTATCACGCGAAGGCGACCGCCCTCGCGCGCGCCTAGCCGTTCCCATCCGGCGGTTCAGGGTGTAGAGTAGCGTTTCTGGATCTACTCGATTTTCGTGAGGCCCCGGCTCATGTTTCGAATCATTTTTTATCTGGTTTTGTCCTGGCTGATATATTATCTTATCCGTAGTCTCATAAGCGGTATCGGGGGCTCGGCCCGCAACAAACGCGAGGCCGAAGCCGGCCTCGACGATGAGATGCTGAACTGCCCGGAATGCGAGACGTTCTTCCCGTCTCGCATCGGGATTACGAAGCGCGCGGGCGGCGGCAGGCATTCTTTCTGCAGCGTCTCGTGCGCGGAGAAATTCGCCGAGAGAGGCGGCCCGCCCGAAACGGGCGATGAGCAAGCCTGAACGGATGAGGCAAGGACAGGAGAAACGCGATGTCTGCGGGACCTACCGACCCGAACGCTCGCGATAAAGACGGAGCCACGGCCTTACATCATGCGGTGATGGGCAACGACGCCCTGGAAGCCGTGAGAAGCCTGATCGAGGCCGGGGCCGATGTGGACGTGCAGGACAATAAGGGATGGACGCCCCTGCACTGGGCGGCGTGCTACGCCGAGAACCCGGCGGTGTTGACCGTCCTGGTGCGGGCGGGGGCCGACGCGGACGCGCCGGATGAAAGAGGCGCGACGCCCCTGCACGCGGCGGTGGCGTTCAACGCGGCTCCCGAGATTGTGACGACTCTGCTGGACGTCGGGGCCGACCTGAACGCGGAGGGCATATACGGGTGGACGCCCCTCCACGCCGCGGCGGCGTTCGGCGAAGCCTCGGACATCGTGGAGATCCTCGTGCGTGCGGGCGCCCGGGTGAACACGCCGGACAGAAAGGGCCTGGCGCCGCTCCACTGGGCGGGGATGCGCACTTCGGCCCCCGCCATCGTGAAGGCCCTGCTCGCGGCGGGCGCCAACCCCGACGTGCGGGACAACCGTGTGCGGACGCCGCTCCACTACGCGGCGGCGAAAGACGGCGTCATCCTCGCGGTGATAGAAGCCCTCCTCGACGCCGGCGCCGACCCCGCCGCAAAAGATTCCCAAGGGAAAACCCCCGTAGAAGGCGTCAAGCCCGATTCCTCGTTCAGAGGGACGGAGGCGTTCAAGCGGTTGGGGGGGTGAATTCCGACTGATGAAGGAGGGATTCCTCCGACCGGAGAGGGAGGGTTTGCGGTTACAATCTTTGTAGATTGCGAGATGGTTTTGTAGGGGCGGACCTCTGTGTCCGCCCGATTTTTTTGTTCGTCATCCGGGAATGGTTTTGTTAGAGAGCAAAAAATGGATTCCGCAATCGCTCCCTCCTCGGTCGCGATTGATGCCGGAATGAAGAGCAAATCCGCGTCCTGTGAGGGGTTGGAATCACTCCCCCCTTGAGGGGTCGGACTTTCCGAGGGGAATGCTCGACGAATAAGCCGAGTCTTTTAGATTAAGGCTGATGCGGCGGGGGGTGGAAATGCTGGCCAGAAATGGAGTGTAGTTGGCGATTAGAATTGCAGACTAGGCCAGAAAGATATATACCAAATGTTCGTTCGTTTGTATTAAAATATTGTTGATTACTAACACGAGGGGAATATGAAAATCACAAAAGAACATTTCTACCATGGTGCTGTCCTGAATCAAATCGCTGAACATAAACAATTTACGGCAATAAATGCCCTCAAAGTTAACGGGAAAACTTCTCGAAGCGCCTTCAAAGTCAATGACGATATTGCGGTTTACCTTAAGTATGCTAGCGAACCTACGGAAGCATATGAGGAATATATTTTTACATTCGCAAAGCACCATTTGGCTGAGTTAAGAAAGATTAATGACGCTGAAAATTCACTACATCTCGCTTTAGTATGTGTGCAAGATAATGAGGTGTGTTGCTTCCCATATAGTAAGTTAGTACAGCTTATAACAAAAAGAAAACAAGAATTTGGCAAACCTGAGCAACAGTACACCCTTCTAGTGACTCTGAAAAAGGGCGAGGCTTTTCGTGTAAATATGAATGAGCCAGGTAAGAAAAAAGCCTACTTGGGAAAACCATTGACGGTAAGGAGAAATGCTTGCCCGAATGCTTTATTTAGATAAGAGGGCAGAAGTTTTCTCCGATATTGAGAGAACCTTACTCAAATAGCGTCTGGGATGAGCCGCCAAGCGTCTCTTCTTGGGGTTCAAAGCCCTGAAGCCCAGTCGCTTTTTCTTGATATTATATATGTACGAGAGGTTCTATATGAACGCACCGAGGAAACCAACGATCCTGAAAAAATTTGATAAACTTCCAGTTGAAATCCAAGGATATTTTGCTCATTTTCCGGCTTTGGCAAGGGGATTTCCATGGGAGGTAAGTATTAGCTATACCTTCTCGCTTGTAGAAACCGCACATAATATGACTGTGTATTGTGGAGTGGTTAAACTCCATAAAGTCGATAGTTCTCTAGCACGGACAGCGTTAGAAAATCATCATATGACGCGTCCTGGATTTAGAGACCTTTACAAAACGATATTCAATCGAAAACTCCCTCAGACAATCGTCGACAAAATTATTCGCGCAGAAGCGGTCAGAGACAGAATTCTTCATGGAAAAGAAGCTAATGATAAAAACAAACGACAGGCGATAGTCGATGTTTTGGATTATGCCGTAGCCTTTAATGGGGAGGTTGACAAAGTAGCTAGTTTTAAACCTTTTGGCTCTCTTCAAGGTTTTAAGGGGCGCGGAAAACCTCTCGACAAATCCACAAGCCGCTGGATACTAAAGGGCATGGGATTGTTAGGCTAGTGGCTTGAATGCTTCAACTAACGAGGCGCTTACTTGAAGGAGTCTTTCCTTCTCGACTCACGCTCAAAAGTGATCGTTGTAACTGTAGCCCACTCCCATGAGAGAGTTGCAGGTGCGATTCAAGGACAACCACAGAAAACAAATACAGAGCCGTTCACAAATTGTGGGCAGGCACTGGGGCCTGCCCCTACGAAATTCCGCCTACCCGATCAGAAACGGTAGCAAACGAATGTCATTCCGGCGCATGCCGGAATCCAGGAATTTTGTTTATCGCTTTTGCTTTTTCACGCCGACCCCTTGTTAAAGTGAGAATGTAAATTCCCGCGATATTTACTCCAATCGGTTCTGGATTCCGGCTTTCGCCGGAATGACGAGCAATATCATCTGGCGCATTTCATGTTTCAGCTCACGAAACAGGAATTCGACGACTTGAGGCCACAATTTGTGACCTCAAGTTGGGGTGGCGTCCCTCGATACGGCGCGCAAGCGCGCCTACTCGGGATGAGGGAGGGGTTTTCGGGTCAACGGATACCGTTCGGGGTAAGGGGGGTATTGCGTACAAGGTCGGCGAATACGCCGAAGGAATTTTTCTCTTGATGACTTTTTCATTGGGCATTCCCCTCGGATGCCCGACCCGCAAGGGGGAGTGAATGGAAAGCGCGCATTTGCCGAGGTGATGATAGAGGGCATATAAAGCGGGTGGAATTGGCGGACAAATATGTCTGACCCTACTGAATCTCCTTCGTCTGTAAGACGACGGCCCCTATGACGTCGAAATTGTGGACTACCATTAAAAGGATAGTCGGATGAACGTGAAAAACGCCATGACGCCGGTGCATCCGGGCGAGATACTGCGCGAAGAACTGGACGCGCTGGAACTCTCGGCCAATGCGCTCTCGAAGGCGCTCGGCGTGCCGGTGAACCGGATCACGACGATACTGAACGGCCGGCGGGGGGTGAGCGCGGACACGGCGCTGCGCCTGGCGCGGTATTTCGGAACCACGCCCGAGCTCTGGATGAACCTGCAGAAGACCTGGGAACTTCGCCGGGCCGAGATCGCCCAAGGCCGCGAGATATCCAAACGGGTGAAGCCCCGGCAAACGGCGGCGTAGGATAGCGTTGGGGCAAAGGGCCCTTCACGAATGTAGGAAAGGTACGGAGGCCTGCCCCTACACAATCTTTCCGCTTCGACTGGAATTGGGACACGCGAGCGAGAATTCTGCTTGTTCCCCGGAGGCGATTCGCTTAACCTGAATGCGCCTAATCCGCAATAGGAGCCTCTCATGCCGAAGCTCAAAGTCGACCTGACGGCGGAGGACGAGGCTCGGCTGCAAGCCCTGCGCGAGGCCGCCGATGTCGGGTTCGCCGACATCGAGGAGGGGCGGTTCCAAACCATTGATGCGCCGGAATCGCTTCGCCGTCATCTCTCACAACTGGCCGAGAATGCCGTATCTGATCCCGTCGCAGAGATGTAAGGACGATCACGAAATGTGGGCAGGCACGGGGGCCTGCCCCTACGAAATTCCGCCTACCTGATCAGAATCGGTAGCAGACGAACGTCATTCCGGATAAAGCCGGAATCCAGGACATTCGTTTTTCATCTTTTTGCTTTTTCCTGCCGACCCCTTGTTAACGTGAGAATGTAATTTCCGGGATATTTACTCCAATCGGTTCTGGATTCCGGCTTTCGCCGGAATGACGAGCAATATCATCCGGCGCATTTCATGTTTCGGCTTACGAAACCCGAATTCGACGACTTGAGGCCACAATTTGTGACCTCAAGTTGGGGCGGCGAACACCTTTACCCCCCTGTCAAGGGGCTGCTGAAAAAGTCCCGGTTTTGTGATTCAAAGTATTGAACCGACCGACGAGAGAGGAGATATCACTCCCTCCTTGAGGGTTCTTGCCAAAGAAACAAGAAGGGAATCAACTCCCCCCTTGAGGGTCTGGCTTCCCGAGGGGAAAGCCAGACAGTGAGCTGAGGGCTTAAGCCCGAAAGTGAACTGGTGGGGGGTATAATTCGGAATGGCGATAAAACGCATTTTACCCCCCACCGAATCGGCCTTCGCATAAAACGCTCGGCCTCTTCGTCGGTCTACCCGAGGAGGATAGACCGACTCTCAAGGGGGGAATGAACTTCAAAGGCTTGTGCGCAACCCAAAGTCGCTTCTTGGGGCTTTTTCAACAGCCCCGGTCAAGGGAGGGTAGGGAGGGGTGGTTTTCGGGCCTGGGAGGTTGCGGGAGAACCGCCGCCTACCGTAGGGACAGGCCCCTGCGCCTGTCCGGCTGCGAAACCCTGTCAACCCACTTGACAGTGATCTCAACAGCCGCCTATCCGGCGTATACAAGCGAGCGATATCGTGATCGCGCCAGTTGCGTATATACCGAATAATGGTATAATTCGGTTGAAGGAGGAATGCACATGCCACGCAATACGTCGGTTTCGCTCGGGGATCATTTTACGGGTTTCATCGAGGAGCAGGTTGCATCGGGACGCTACAATTCGGCCAGCGACGTGGTGCGGGCCGGACTGCGCCTGCTCGAAGAGCACGAAGTCAGGGTAGTAGCCCTGCGCGAGGGGTTCATCGAAGGAGAGGGTTCCGGCCGGGCGACGCCGTCTGATTCCGACGCGCTCATCGCACACAAGAAATCCTCCTGATCGGGATGGGTGGCTACAGGCTGTAACCGGCAGGCCCGGGCCGATCTGGAAAGCATCCGGGGTCATGCCGTCACGCATCGGGGCGAGCCGCAAGCCGAGGTTTATTCGCGGAATATCCGGGCTGCGTGCGAGGCCCTGTGCGAAGGGGCGATGGCCGGCCGGGGAGTCCGGCCGGGGAGTCGTGAGGGTTCGGCCGGCTCGCGCGTGATGTTTTCGTATGCAACCGAATGCCGTGGAGATCATCCGCATTCGGCACAACAGCATGGACATAGAGCGGCATCCGCCGCTTCGCTGTTCTTTGCGAAGCTCCTCCTTTCCGGATGGGAACGCCCCTCGTTGCGGGCGCCCGGTTCGTCCGTTCCTGGCCGGCCAGGCTCCTCCCTGAACCGGCATTTCCCCGCATTTGCGGCTGTCGCGCACTTTTCGGGTTTCGGTATGCTCGCGGTGCGAGCCGGCTCCTGAACGCGGGAGGACCGGAAGAAGCATGCACGGGAGAAGAGAGCGTTCCCGTCGATTCGAGGAGGGGAGAGCATGATACGTGAGGTCGGCATCAGGTGCGCGCGGTTCTCCTTCGGGAAGGCGCGGGAAGCAACCGCCCGCTCATCAGGCGCGATTGTTCTCATCGTTCGGCCATTCCACAGGCCCTGTCCTGAAATTCCGGACAATTCGATAAATATCGATAA
This sequence comes from Nitrospinae bacterium bin107, assembly GCA_002238965.1. Classification (GTDB taxonomy): domain Bacteria; phylum UBA8248; class UBA8248; order UBA8248; family UBA8248; genus Bin107. Next base: position 49,793 of record MPNJ01000018.1, read on the forward strand.
ATTCACGGGGTTATTCGATAAATTGCTGAAAATACATCTCGTGAAGAACTCTTGTAAGATGTTGAAAAACAAGGATTTTATGAATAATATGAGTGTGGGGCGCTCAGATAAAGCCCCCAGAAATTTTTTCACGCACCGCATTTACCCGCAAATCCGGTGAGTTGAGCGCGCCCCGGCGCATTTTCCCGCAAGTCCTCATCCCCCGACATGTTGACATTTGGGCGCTGTGGCGTCATGTTCGAAGTAGCGGGGCGCGGCTCCGCAGGGTGGATTGAACACGTCCGGCAGGAGATATGAATGAAGATATTCATCGATACGGCGAACCTCGAGGAAATCACCGAAGCGGCGTCCACGGGCATCCTGGACGGCGTGACGACGAACCCCTCGCTCATCGCGAAAGAGGGCGCCGACCACCATATGAGAATCAAGGAGATATGCGAGGTGGTCGACGGGCCGGTGAGCGCGGAGGTCATCGCCACCGAGTGGAAGGAGATGGTCGAGGAGGGCCGCGAGCTGGCCGCGATTCATGAGAACGTGGTGGTGAAGGTTCCGGTGGGCGTCGAGGGTCTGCGCGCCGTCAAGGCCATGCGCGAGGAGAACATCAACACGAACGTCACGCTCATCTTCAGCCCCGCCCAGGCCATGCTGGCCGCCAAGGCGGGCGCATCGTTCGTGAGCCCCTTCGTGGGCCGGCTGGACGACATCTCCAACCCGGGCATGCAGGTCGTGAGCGACATCGTGCAGATTTTCGAGAACTACGACTACGCCACCGAGGTGCTGGTGGCCAGCGTACGCACGCCGATCCACCTGCTCGAGGCCGCGAAAATGGGGGCGGACGTCGCGACGGTCCCATTCGGGGTGATCGCGCAGTTGCTCAAGCATCCATTGACGGATATCGGGTTGGAGAAATTTTTGGCGGATTGGCGCCGCGCCAATGAAATGCGCTGAAACACCGGGAGGCCAGAACAGACATGCCAATGTATGAATTCCTTTGCGGAAGCTGTGAAAAAGATTTCGAGACCATCGTTTCCTCCTCAGATGCCGCCGACCGGGTCGAATGCCCGGAATGCGGCTCGAAGAAGGTTCACAAGAAACTTTCCTTGTTCGCCAAATCCACTTCCGGCGCTGCCGCATCGGCGTCGGCCTCGACATTTAGTGGATACTCGGCAGGCGGGGGCGGTTGCGGAGGCATGTGTTCCTGCCACTGATCCCTCCAGTTTGAGTTTTACGCTCTCGCCGCCTGATTCGCGCTCTATCCTTTCAGTATAATATCCAGGGGAGGGAACATCATGTCCCAAGATCAGCGGGTCAGCGTATTCGAAACCGCAGCCGCACAATTCGACCGAGCGGCGGACATCATCGGCCTGGACGATGAAATGCGGTTTCTGCTCAAGACTCCATTCCGTGAAATGAAGGTCGAACTCCCCATCCGCAGGGACGACGGCACACTCGGCGTTTGGCAGGGCTACCGCGTTCAGTTCAGTGGCGCTCGAGGCCCTTTCAAGGGCGGAATCCGCTACCACCATGAAGTGGACATGGACGAGGTGCGCGGACTCTCCGCCCTGATGGCCTGGAAGACGGCTTTGGTCAACATTCCCTTCGGCGGTGGGAAAGGCGGCATCACCGTCAACGTGAAAGAGCTCAGCGTGTATGAGCTGGAGCGGCTGACCAGGAAATTCATCGCGCGCATCGGCCATATTCTGGGGCCGTACCGCGACGTTCCCGCCCCGGACGTGAATACGAATGCGCAGGTGATGGCGTGGATTTTCGATGAATACAGCAGCCGGCACGGGTATGCGCCGGCTTGCGTCACCGGGAAGCCCTTGGCCATGGGCGGTTCTCCGGGAAGGGAGGCGGCAACGGGACGGGGTGCCGTGATGGTGTATGAGGAGATCGCGAAAAGAGAAGGCTGGGATCCCGCAACAATGACGGCGGCGATACAAGGATTCGGGAATGTCGGCTCTTTCGCAGCCAGATTCATGAAGGATCTGGGAGTGAAGGTAGTGGCGATATCGGGCAGCAGGGGCGCCTATTTCAATGGCGACGGAATCGACATCGAAGCGGCCGGGGCGCACCGAAAGGAAACTGGTACGCTCGAGGGTCTTGGGGGAGTCGAAGAAATCACCAATGAAGAGCTTTTAGCGCTCGATGTGGACGTTTTGATTCCAGCGGCTCTCGGCGGGGCCATTCATGCCCGCAATGCGGCGAATGTAAAAGCCCGCGTAATTCTCGAAGCGGCCAATGCGCCCGTAACCGAAGAGGGTGAAAACATTCTGGTCGACGGTGGGAACGTGCTGCTGATCCCAGACGTTTTAGCGAGTTCCGGCGGCGTGACGGTCTCATATTTTGAATGGGTTCAGAACATCCAGCAATTCGGTTGGGATGAAGAAAGAGTGAACGGCGAGTTGAGCAAAATCATGACGCGCGCCACCTCGGAAGTCTACGAACTGGCAAAGGAAAAACAAGTGTCTTTGCGCACGGCTGCCTTCATAGTTGCAATTGAAAGAATCGCGGAGGCCGAGCGCCTTCGCGGTTTGTAAAGTCGGCCATATCGGTGGAGTGTTCGTTGTATGGACTTGTAATAGACGCCCAGGGCATCAAGAAATCCTTCGGGACTCTCAAAGCCGTCGATGGTGTCTCGCTTCAGGTGAAACCCGGGGAATGTTTCGGAATTCTGGGACCGAACGGAGCCGGCAAGACCACGACAATCAAGATGCTTCATGGGGCAGTAGAACCTGATGCAGGTACTTTGAGGGTTTTAAGTAGAGATGTGGCAACCCAGAGTCGGCTCATTCGCGAGCAGATGGGCATCGTGCCGCAAGAGGATACACTGGATCGCGACCTAACGGTATATGAAAACCTTTGGGTCTATGCCGGATTTTTCGGCATCGCCAAAAAGGCGTCATTGTCCCGAATCGAGCACCTGCTCGATTTCATGCAGCTTCGCGAAAAATGGGATTCACAAATCAAGACCCTGTCCGGCGGGATGAAGCGGCGCCTTCACATCGCGCGCGCCCTCATTCATGAACCGAAATTCCTGATTCTGGATGAACCCACTACTGGTCTGGACCCGCAGGCGAGGCACCTGGTCTGGCAGAGGCTCCGAGAACTCAAGGCGCAGGGCCTGACAATACTCCTCACTACGCATTACATGGAAGAGGCGGCCCAGATGTGTGATCGCATCGGCATCATGGACGGGGGAAGATTTCTTCTCGAAGGCGAACCGCAAACTCTGGTTCAGGAAAAAGTGGGCGATGAAGTATACGAACTGAAAGGTGGTGCTTCTGCAGAATTGCTCGACTCGTTCCAAGGCTTATCCGTAACTACCGAAGTCGTTGCCGATATATTGTACCTGTATAGCCACAATGGGATGGGCGTGATGGAACATCTGATTTCTTGCGGCCGGAAAGATTTTTTAAGAAGACCCGCCACCCTGGAGGATTTATTTCTAAGACTGACTGGCCGGGAACTTCGGGATTAATGCTTTTTCCCCAGGCTCCCAGCCATCGCGCCTTTCGCGTCTGGGTTCGCCATTTGGTGTATTATCGCTCTTTTTACTTGGCGGAATGGGCGGGTAATCTGGGTGAACACATTTTGTGGCTGGTGGCGTTTGGATATGGTCTCGGTCGGTTGGTGCCGAATTTGGACGGTATTTCCTATGCGCAATTCATTGGCCCTGGCTTGATGGTTTCCGTCGCGATGTGGAACGCCACGTATGAATCCACATACGGGGCTTATTCGAGAATGAGAATTCAAAATATATATGATTCCATGCTGATGGCTCCGCTCACGGTGGGTGATATCGTGCTGGGCGATCTTCTCTGGTGCGCGAGTCGCGCCTTGATTGGTTCGTCATTGATGCTGGTAATATTGAGTTTGTTTGGTCTCGTAGGCTCATTGTGGGCAATTGCGATTCTCCCGATTCTGTTTATCGAGGCGGTGATGTTTGCAGCCTTGGGACTCATTGCGACGTCATTGGCTCATAGTTTTTCGTTTTTCAATTTTTATTTCTCAGCCATCGTCATGCCCATGTTTTTCTTCGCGGGCACCTTATTCCCCATCAAGGGTCTTCCCCTTTGGGTGGAACGGTTATCCGAGGCCCTCCCTCTCACGCATGCGGTAAGAATCTCACGCGGTTTGTTTATTTACGGGTACGTTGAGAATTTTATCTGGCATTTTTCGTTATTGCTTGGTTTTACGTTCTTGTTCTTGATTGTCGCCTGTGTTTTGGTGAGTAGACGGATGGTGGAATAGCATGGGGTCTGTTACCAAAATTCTACATCCCCCTGAACCATTTTTGTTTCACGAGAGCTTGTTGCGGTTCCGTGTTTCCAGAGAGGAGTTCGTCAACTCCTACGCAGACGGGGTTTACCGTAGGGTTGTGGAGGATGCGAATGGTGATTTGGTTCTGTTAGAAGCCGAAAAGGAAGGCGAAGGCCAGGACTCGATTCGACTTCGAATGACCACAGAAGGGCGGATGACGAAATCGGCCCAAAGTGCAGGTTTGGACGCGATCAAGCATATTTTGGCTTTTGATCTTGATTTGAGGCCGTTTTACAGAATGGCGAAAGACGATGCGTACTTGGCTCCGATCGCGAATAAATTCAGGGGGCTCAAACCAATACGATACCTGAGCGTGTTCGAGGCTCTTGTAACGGCGATTACGGCGCAGCAGGTGAATTTAACGTTCGCCGGCGCCATTCGTGGACGTATGGTGAAGCGATGGGGAAGAAAGTTGCGAGTCGATGGCAAGACGCATTATGCATTTCCGCGTCCAGAGCGTTTGGCCAGAGCTCGGGTATCCACTTTTCGCTCGATGCAATTCTCGGAACGAAAAGCCGAATATGTGATTGACGTGGCGCGCGCAGCCCTGGAGGGTCGCTTGGATGAGAGGGAACTGCGTATTCTCCCGATAGACGAAGCAGTAGCTCGCTTGACCGAGATACGGGGCGTAGGTCGCTGGACTGCCGAGCAAATGTTGTTCCGGGCGCTCGGCCGTGTAGAAGTATTTCCTGGAGGTGATTTGGGAGTGCAGAAAGTCGTTGCGCATTTTTGTTTCGGAGAAGAGCGTGTGGACGAGAAGAAGGCACGCATGCAAGCTGATAAGTGGCATCCATGGGCTTCTCTGGCAACGACTTATTTATTCGCTGCATGGCGCGCGGGTGTCCCTCCCGCTGGTGAAGCAAGCTGATTATTTAAGAGCTAGGTACGGTTATGAACATCACTCGAGTTTCCATCGAGGAGCGGGAAAAACACCTGCTGGCCCCCTACGCCGCACATAGCGCCGATAGTCTCGGACGCGAGTACCAGGAACCTGAGCACGACATGAGGACAGCTTTTCAGCGTGATCGGGACCGAATCATCCATACGCAGGCGTTCAGGAGACTTGAATACAAAACCCAGGTTTTTGTGAATCATGAGGGGGATCATTATCGGACGCGTTTGACGCACACCATAGAGGTGAGCCAGATCGCCCGCTCCATCGCACGTGCGCTGGGCTTGAATGAAGAGCTCGCCGAGGCTGTTGCCCTTGCACACGATTTAGGCCACCCGCCATTTGGTCATGCCGGAGAAAAGGTTTTAGATGAACTGATGAAAGATCACGGTGGGTTTGAACATAATATACAAGCCCTGCGGATCGTAGAAGTTTTGGAAAAGCGCTATCCATCGTTTCCGGGTTTGAACCTGACATGGGAAACGCGCGAGGGGATCATAAAGTATCTTCATCGATACCAAGGCCCGATGCCTCCCGGTCTGACGAATACTGTCTCTCCCAGCTTCGAAGCTCAGGTGGTCGATGTCGCGGATGAGATTGCGTATAACAATCATGATTTAGACGATGGACTGTCATCCCGGTTATTTGATTTGGAAGAAGTGCAGGATACGCTCCTTTGGCGTGAACACTATAAAAGCTCGAAAAAATCTTTTCCCGGCTCTTCCTGGCGAGAGAGTAAGCACGACACCATTCGCCGAATTATCAACTCACAAGTTCAAGATATCATCACGTCCACCTGCGAGCGCATTAAGACTCGGAAGATACGGGATATTACGGATGTCAGAGTAAATGGGCATGATTTGGTTGTTTTCAGTGAAGATATGAACGAGAAGAACATTGAGCTCAAACGTTTCTTGATGACAAGGATGTACAAAAACGAGCGCGTCATGAAATTAGAAAAAAGCGCTCGAAAAACATTGAGTGGATTGTTCCAGTTATACATCGTTGATCCTAATAAAATTCCGGAACATGTACGAAAACTCGAGAAAGTGGAGGGGCGGTATCGAATGGTTTGTGATTATGTCGCTGGGATGACTGACCGCTACGCGCTCCAACAATATGAGCGATGGTTGGGCTCATGAAATTCTCGTTACTATCGAATTTTGAGAGCCAGGCGAAGAATATTCGGGATGAAGAGTATTGCATCATTTTGGTTTTCGTGCGGGTGTTACTTAATTTGAAGAGCAGCAAACAGGTTAGTTTCTTTTCTCTTCAAAAGGAAGAGTACAGAGCCTTCGAGGCGTGATTTGTCAAGGATCGACTGCAATTCCTCAATTGTTTTTACAGGTTTGTGATTAGCCTCCACGATTTCATCACCGGGCCTGATTCCACTAAGCTCAGCTTTGCCGCCTCTGAGAATCGAGGAGACCACCAATTTATTCTCCTCATAGGTCAACCCGAAACGCTGGGCGAGATGCGGGCTTAGCACTTCCACCTTCATTCCCATGTCCGTATGGTTTGTCGTCTCTCTCGAGTGGGGCGCTTCAGGCCGGCTTCCTATACGTATATAGACACTCTTGAGATTCTTTTCCCGATAATATTTTACCAAAACAAGGGACTTTGGTTTCGTGCGAGCTACTATGCGGGGAAGGCTCTGCCATGTGCTGATAGATTTGCCGTTGAATTCAACGACAACATCTCCTCGACGCAAGCCGGCACGCTCGGCAGGGCCGCCACGAGTAACTTGTGTGAGTTTGGCGCCCTCGAAACGTGATAAGCCCAAGCTCTTTCCTTCTTTTCTGGGGACTGCAGATATGGCTGCACCCAAGCGACCCCGTACTGGATACCCTTTATGGCGAAGAGAATCGATAACTGCTTTGGCCTGGTTGATCGGTATAGCGAAACCGATTCCCAAACTCCATGCGCGTGACCCACTAGAAAATATCACTGTGTTGACGCCGATTACGACGCCCTCTGTATTTGCGAGCGGGCCACCGGAGTTACCGGGGTTGATCGATGCGTCGGTTTGAAGATATTCATCAAAAGGCCCTTCTTTCAAGTCCCGGCTCTTGGCACTGATTATTCCCACAGATAAGGAATTCGCCAAGCCGAAAGGGCTGCCAATCGCTATAACCCACTGCCCGACATCTAATTTATCTGAATCTCCGAGAGATGCTTTTTGGAGTTTTTGAGTCGGTTTAATTTTCAGTAAGGCAAGATCTGTTTTATCGTCCACGCCAAGCAAACGGGCCGAGAATTCCTCCCCCTTATGGAGTTTGACCATAATTTCTTGCGCGTTCTTGATAACGTGGTTGTTCGTTAAGATATGACCTTCTTTTGAGACAATGATTCCCGAGCCCACATTGTAGTGGCCGCTAAAGGGCACATTCCCCTGATCAAATTTTGGAGGGTTGTCTTTTTGACGACCCCTACCGAAGAGGTTGAGTAACGGATTTCCTTCGATGCCTTTGGGTTTTACACGAATATGTACGACAGAAGGTTGTAACTTTTTAGCCGCATTGATTATGAGGCGACTGCCAAATGGATGAGACGTTGCCGCCGACACTGGTGAGGTGCAAAACAAGCAGAACAACAGAATAGAGATGTGGCTAGAAACATGCAGTCTGCGACAGCGCATAGCTAAATATACCCTAATGTATGGGTCCGAAATACGCATAAACGGCTGAAACACCGCACTTTTCATATGTTAGCATCGTGTATTTCCAGGAGCAATCAATTGACCTAGGTTGGACAAGTTTGATATAGCATGTTCGCTTGATCACCTTTGAAATTAGCAGGTTTGTCTAGTGCAGTTTTGTTAGATGCTCGGGATTCGAAGAATAGCTATAAGATTTTCAAGCAGACTCACGCGGTTCCGGCATTCGCGCCATTCGCCTTCCCAGAGAGATTTCTTCCGGCTGTGAAAATCGATCGAATCAGAAACTTTTCAATTATCGCTCATATAGACCATGGGAAATCAACCCTGGCGGATCGCATTTTAGAAATGACCGGGGCGCTTTCGAAGCGTGAGATGTCTTCACAGGTCTTGGATTCCATGGACTTGGAGCAGGAGCGAGGCATTACAATCAAGGCGGCGACAGTTCGGATACTCTATAAATCGGCTCGTGGCCAAGAATATGTCTTTAACCTCATTGATACGCCCGGTCATGTGGATTTCAGCTATGAAGTTTCCAGAAGCCTTCAGGCTTGTGAGGGCGCTTTGCTGCTTGTCGATGCTACGCAAGGTATCCAGGCGCAAACGATGGCGAATGCATACCTTGCTTTGGAGCAGGATTTAGCCATCATTCCAGTGATCAACAAAATCGATTTGCCAGCGGCGGACCCTGAACGCGTGATGAAGCAAGTGGAGGACATCATCGGCATTGATGGGGATGAATGCCTTCTGGTGAGCGCGAAACAAGGCGAAGGTGTGGATTTGCTACTTGAAGCAATCGTTGAACGAATTCCCCCTCCTAGTGGAGAGCCTCAAAGTTCTACTCAAGGACTTGTGATCGATTCTTGGTATGATTCCTACCAGGGAGCCATTCCACTCTTCCGGATGTTTGAGGGGACTATTCGCAAGGGCGATATCGTCCGGTTCATGTCGACTGGCAAGGAATATCAAGTTCTAAGTTTAAGTACATATACGCCTCATGAAGTGAAAATGAAAGAACTTGGGCCAGGCGATGTTGGTATTTTGTCTGCTTCGATACGCGAAGTGAGCGATACCCGTGTAGGTGACACCATTACGCTTGCAAAAAAGCCTGCGAGTGAGGCCATCCAAGGCTTCCAGGAACCGAAAGCGATGGTATACAGCGGCTTATATGCGGCGGACAGTGCCGAGTATGAAGACTTAAGGACAGCGCTCGAGAAACTCAGGCTGAACGATTCGGCCTTCACCTATGAGCCTGAGACTTCGGTTGCTCTGGGGTTTGGTTTCAGGTGTGGGTTTTTAGGTCTTCTTCATATGGAAATTATTCGTGAGAGGCTGGAGCGTGAATATGATCTGACGCTCATCATCACAGCCCCGACAGTGATTTTTCGCGTTCTGCTCAGTGACGCTACAGTGGAAGAAATCGATAGCCCGGCGAAGTTGCCCGAACTATCGAGGATTGAGTCGATCGAGGAACCTTTCATCTTGGGCACTATTCTTGCACCCTCGGAATATGTGGGCGCCGTTCTTAAATTGGCCCAGGAGAAACGTGGCATACAGCGCTCTATGGAATATATCGATACGACGACAGTGCAAATCGTCTACGAACTACCATTTAGTGAAATTCTCTTTGATTTTTACGACAAATTAAAATCAGTTTCTCGCGGATACGCGAGTTTTGATTATGAGCACCTGGATTACCGTTCGGCGGAAGTGGTAAAGCTGGATGTCCTGCTCAACGGACAGCCGATAGACCCATTTTCAACGATCATTCACAAGGAGAAAGCCTACTATCATGGCAGGGCGCTGGTGCAAAAAATGAAAGAAATCATCCCGAGACAAATGTTTGAAGTTATCATCCAAGCCGCTGTTGGGAACCGGGTGATTGCGCGGGAGACAATTAGAGCACTGAGAAAAGATGTGACTGCGAAATGCTATGGTGGTGATATCACGCGAAAACGAAAGTTATTGGAAAAGCAGCGAGAAGGTAAAAAGCGCATGAAGAATATAGGGACCGTAGAAGTGCCTCAAGAAGCATTTATGGCTGTCTTGGATGTGGGCAAGGAGTAAATGTGTCGGATGCCAGTTTAGCAACACGCAAGAGCGAGAAGCGTAAGCGTAAATCCAAATCAACTTTTCGTGAATATGCTGAAGCAATAATTATTGCTTTGTTGTTGGCTATGTTTGTGCGCACATTTGTAGTGCAAGCATTCAAGATACCCTCGGGCTCGATGGAAAATACTCTCCTGGTCGGCGACCATATACTCGTCAATAAATTCATATATTGGTTCCGTGAGCCCAATCGCGGAGATATTATCGTTTTCAGGTTTCCTAAAGATGAACGACGGGATTTTATCAAGCGTGTTATTGCTTTGCCGGGTGAGGAGGTGATGGTTCGAGGGGGAAAAGTGTTTATCAACTGTGCCTCGCCGAATACGCCGGAAAAATGTGTGCCGCTGGATGAAAAATATGTGCGTTTCAAGCCAAATGGTCCCTCTGTAGGATTTGAGAGCAAATGGGGGCCACAAAAAGTTCCGCCAGGGCACCTGTTCATGCTGGGGGACAATCGAAACAATAGCCAAGACAGCCGTTTTTGGGGTTTTTTGAAAATGGGTGAGCACGTGAATCATATACCTATCCGTTTTGCGGGTTATGTTTTTGGGTTGCCTTTTCCATGTTCGTTATGGTCTGCGCCTTGTTGGGACGATAAGATTCGTGGTTCAGCTTTCATGATCTACTGGTCTTGGAACGGAGATTCGGGTTCACCGCGCTGGGGCAGGCTGGCGAGTATTATCAGTTGATTTTATTTTTGTTGGGGTTACATCAATTCTGCCAAAACTAGTTCAAAAAACTATCTGACCTCATATAGTTTCCCATGGAATACAGAGCGTGCCTGAGCCTATTGGGCGCCAAACCCGAATGTCGGAATCTGGGCCATATAATATCGTTGAGCGAGGTGCGAAAAGAGAAGCGAGGTGTGAAACGCCGGAATCCCCTCCAAAATATGCGGAAGATTTTGATAGAAGAGCACTTAAAACTTTGGGTGTTATACCCTTGATAACGGGTATGGAATCTCCTAACAGCCTCTGAAATTCCTCGCAAGCGACTGAATCCGCTGGTCCTTCTATCACGACGGGCCGCTGGGCTGTTTCATCTGCATGCCTTCGCACCTTATTGGCGAGAATACGAGGGGGAACCCATTTGCTTTTTCCGCCGCCGCCCGGATGGATGATAAAAAAATCGCCCTCAATAGCATATTTATTCAATATGTTATCAGCTATAATTAAATTTTCGTGTGAAGGATTGAGTGTGATTTTTTCGCTCACGGCAGCATTAAAAAACGACCATGGACGCATCATCCACTCGCAGATGTGAACTTCCTCCGAGGCAGGTGGAAAAGGCGGGTGAATACAGTAATTATCCAACTTATTTACATTCAACCTTTTAACGAGTTCTCCTGAAATATCCGAAGTGTAGAACATGCACTTATCATAGCGTTCGATTAGACGAGACAGAGCATCGTTTTTTTGTGGATGGTCGTTATACATGAGATGGAAAGGAGATGAGTTCCCGTCGAGAATTTCGTGAAGCAACCCCGAATCTAGTAGCGGTGCTGCATATCTGGGGTTTGCAGCCAGGGCGATGTGAGCTTTCTCGTAGTGACTGCGTAACTGTTTGAATAATAAAGCCATTAGCAGTGTGTCCCCGAATGCTCCCATTCGGTAAATCAATATTCTGGTTGCCAATGCCTACTTGTTCTCCATGAGTGGTTCCATCGCTCGGGCAATTATTGCGAATTCATGAGCTCCTAAAGTTTCTGCGCGCCGACTGGGATCAATGCCTGCTGACTCAAGGAAGGTTCGCAAAGTTTCCGGGTTTGAAAAATTATGATACGCATTAGATAATTCATTTAGATTCAATGATTTGAGATTGTTGAGTAGCGTTTTTCTCCGGTGTGCGAATCCCGCCTGGATGATACGGAAATAGAGGTTCTCATTTCCTACATCTACTAGGGGCTTCTCCCTTGCTTCTAGGCGGATAATCGCGGAGTCGACCTTTGGTGGAGGCCGGAAAGCGCCCGGGGGCACCACCTGGCATAGCCTCGTTTTATAGCGATACCCTACCCAGAGAGTGAGTGAGCCATAGTCCTTGCCGCCCGGCGCAGCGCAAAGCCTCTCGCCCACTTCACGCTGCACCATCAATACCATGAGAGGAAATATCTCAACTTTTTCAGTGAGTTGCGAGATGATGGCCGAAGCGACCTGGTAGGGCAGATTCGCCACAAGTTTCATCTTATCGGGAAGGCCTGCGTAGTCGATATCGAGCGCGTCGCCGTGAATCAGATGAAATCTCTCGTGCTCATCCTCCATCTTCCTGAGGGCGGGAATGAGGGCCTCGTCAATCTCGATTCCATAAATTTTGGCGCCGGCGTCGAGGAGGTACCGCGTGAGGGCCCCTTCGCCCACGCCGATTTCTAGCACGTCCTCCCCCGGCGTAATGTCCGCCAATTCAACGATTTGCGCGAGATATCTCTTCTCGTGCAGGAAGTGCTGGCCGAGTTTTTGTCTTTTGCGTTGCGCCATGGCGAACCGCGCCTCGGGGGGAGGGTAACTGGTTGACTATGAACGAGTTATATGAGAATGTTCTTGGTGTAGCGCGCCTCAGTAGTCCTTCGGTAATTTATCGAAAAACACCGTGAATTTATCTATATTTATTGAATTGTTCACCTTTACCGACCGGCATTAAGCCACCTGAAAATCACCTCCACCCTATCAGAATCGATCCTCGAGTTCCAACCGGATTTCGAGGCCTCCGGGCGATGAAAAAATCTTCTCCCCCTGGGCTGGCATCGGAGCGGGGGACGTGATAAGGAGAGGGCGGTAAAGTTCGTTTTATGGAGTGACGAGCGTTTTGCCCCTGAAAATTCTTTCGGGGCCTGGTCGGCGGATTTTATCTTTGGGAGCAACCGTTTTTTTCGTTTTACTCGTAATTTCGGCGACGAATTTTTTCGCATGACGAAACTTAAGGGGAGCATTGAATGAGGATCAAATTCGACAAACTCGAAGCACCAAAACAGGGAACGCGCATCTCTTTCCGGGGCAATAAGCCCCGGATACCCGACGACCCCATCGTCTGCTACGTCCGGGGCGACGGCATCGGCGAGGACATCACGCCCGTGATGATGAACGTGGTCGACGCCGCCGTGGAGAAGGCGTTCCGCGGCAAGAAGCGCATCGAATGGTTCCGCGTCATGGCGGGCGAGGACGCCATGGAGACTTATGGCGAACTGATGCCCGATGAGACCATGAATGCGATCCGCCATTTTTATTTCGCCATCAAGGGCCCGCTCTACACGCCCATCGGCGGCGGGTTCCGGAGCCTGAACGTCGCCTTCCGGCAGATGAACGACCTTTTCGCCTGTGTGCGTCCGGTGCGCTACTTCAAGGGCGTTCCCTCTCCGATGGTGCACCCCGAATGGGTGGATATGTGCATCTTCCGCGAGAACACCGAGGACGTCTACGCCGGCATCGAGTGGGAGCTGAACTCGAAAGAGGCGAAGAAGATGATCAACTTCCTGAACAAGGAGATGGGCTGCAACGTCCGTGCGGACAGCGGCATCGGCGTCAAGCCGATCTCCGTTTTCGGCAGCGAGCGCATCGTCAAGAAGGCCATCGACTACGCCATCGCGCAGAACAAGAAAGTCGTGACCCTCGTCCACAAGGGCAACGTGCAGAAATACACCGAGGGTTCCTTCAAGGACTGGGGCTACGCCTTCCTCAAGAAGAAATACAGAAAGTACATCGTCACGGAAGAGGAACTCTGGAGCAAGAAATATAACGGCAAGATGCCCAAGGACAAGATTCTGGTGAACGACCGCATCGCCGACAACATCTTCCAGCAGGTGCTCACCCGCCAGCGCGAATACCAGGTGCTCGCCTGCACCAACCTGAACGGCGACTATCTCTCTGACGCCGTCGCCGGTCAGGTCGGCGGCCTCGGCATGGCCCCTGGCGCGAACATCGGCGACAGGATTCACTTCTACGAGCCCACCCACGGCACGGCCCCCAAATACGCGGGCAAGGACATGGTGAACCCGAGCAGCCTCATTCTCTCGGCGGTCATGATGCTCGAGGACATGGGCTGGGAGAAGGCGGCGAAGCTCATCGTCAAGGGCATTGAGGGCGCGATCCAGAAAAAGACGGTCACCTACGACCTGCACCGCCAGATGAAGGGCGCCAAAAAGCTCTCCTGCTCTGGCTTCGGAAAAGCCATCATCGCGAACATGTAACCACGAGGAGGCGGGAGAGAATCATGGCGAGGCCAAAAATCACCATTGTGGGCGCGGGAAACGTGGGCGCCACGACGGCCCACTGGGCGGCGGCCAGGGAACTGGGCGACATCGTCCTCATCGACATCATCGAGGGCGTGCCCCAGGGCAAGGCGCTCGATCTGTATGAAGCGGCGCCCGTGGAGGGTTTCGACTGCCGCGTGATAGGCACGAACGACTATGCGGACACCAAAGACTCCGACATCGTCGTCGTCACGGCGGGCGTCGCCCGAAAGCCGGGCATGAGCCGCGACGATCTCATCAACATCAACGCCGGCATCGTCGGCTCCGTGACGGACGAAGTCGTGGAGCAGTCGCCCGACTGCATTCTGATCATCGTCTCGAATCCGCTCGACGTCATGGTCACCAAGGCGCACATGCAGTGCGAATTCCCGCGCGAGCGCATCATGGGAATGGCCGGCGTGCTCGACAGCGCGCGATTCCGGACGTTCATATCTATGGAACTGGACGTCTCGGTCGAGGACATCACGGCCACCGTGCTCGGCGGCCACGGGGACAGCATGGTCCCGCTGCCGAGATACAGCACGGTATCGGGCATCCCCATCACGGCGCTCATGGAGCCCGGACGCATCGAGGAACTCGTGCAGCGGACGCGCGACGGCGGGGCGGAGATCGTGAACTACCTCAAGACCGGCAGCGCGTTCTACGCGCCCGGTGCGTCCGTCGTTCAGATGGTGGAATCCATCCTGAAGGACAAGAAGCGGATTCTTCCCTGCGCGGCCCTGCTGGAGGGCGAATACGGCCAGGACGGCATTTTCATGGGCGTTCCGGCCAAGCTCGGCGCGGGCGGGATGGAACAGGTCGTGGAACTCGAACTGACGCCCGAGGAAAAAACGGCGTTCGATAACTCCGCCGACCACGTGCGCGAGCTGATAAAAACCCTGGGCTGAGCGCGCTGCGGCGCCGGACAGTCGTGGGAGATGGACGTGCGATGCGAACGATAGACGCAGGCGAGGTGACGGCCAGTATTCGCGAGATGTCCATCGAGTCGAACTACCATGTCGACCCCGCCTACGTGCGCAAGGTCGAAGAGGCGAAAGCGGGTGAAACCTCATCCTTGGGCCTCATGGTGCTCGACCAGATCACCGAGAACGCGGCCCTCGCGTCCGCGGAGCGCGTACCCTATTGCCAGGACACGGGTGTTTCCATCGTCTTCGCCGAAGTGGGGCAGGACGTCCGTATCGAGGGCGGGCTTCTGGAGGACGCCATCAACGAAGGGATTCGCCGGGGCTACCGGGACGGCTATCTGCGCGGCTCGGTGGTGAACGACCCGCTCCGCCGCGTGAACACCAGGGACAACACGCCCGCCGTCATCCACTACCGCATCGTCGAAGGCGATCGCCTGAAGCTCTATTTCGCCGCGAAGGGAACGGGGGCCGAAAACATGAGCATGGCGCGCATGCTCAAGCCCTCGGATGGCCGCGAGGGAGTGATCCGGACGATTGTCGATCACGTTTTCAACTCGGGGGGAAACCCGTGTCCGCCGGTTCTGTTGGGTATCGGTCTGGGCGGTTCGATTGAAAAGGCGGCGCTTCAGGCGAAATGGGCGCTTTTCCGGGAACTGGGCGAGCCCAACCCCGACCCCCTCGTCGCTGAACTCGAAGAAGATATTCTGGAGGCGGTGAACAGGACCGGCGTCGGGCCGATGGGCATGGGCGGGGATACCACCTGCATCGCCGTTCACGTCGAAACTTACGCCTGCCACATCGGGGCGCTGCCGATCTGCGTGAACGTGGAGTGCCACGCGCATCGCCACGCCGAGGTGGTCCTCTGATATGCAATCGATCGACCTTCCGCTCGACCCCGATGTTGTGGCATCCCTCTCGATGGGGGATATGTGCGAGTTGAGCGGCGTTCTCTACACGGCGCGGGACGCGGCCCACAAGCGGATGCTCGAGGACGCGGCGCGCGGTGAAGCCCTGCCCATCGACGTGGCGGGGCAGGTGCTCTACTACGTGGGGCCGACGCCGCCCAAACCGGGCGCCGTCATCGGCTCGGCGGGACCCACGACGAGCGGCCGCATGGACGCCTATACGCCCAGGATGCTGGAACTCGGCCTCACCGGAATGATAGGCAAGGGGGGCAGGAGCCCGGCGGTGGTGGAGTCCATCGCCAGACACCGGGCCGTCTACTTCGCGGCCATCGGTGGAACGGCCGCCCTGCTGGCGAAGCGGATCAAGGAGGTCGAACTCATCGCTTATGAGGATTTGGGGACCGAGGCGATTCGCAGGCTGGTAGTGGAGAGATTTCCGGTCGTGGTCGCCGTGGACTGCCGGGGGAAAGATATTTTCGCGGAAGGTTTCAAGGAATTTGCCAGGTAATGTTCGCTCGTGCGTTTCAGGCTTGACTTTCGAGACGCGAAACTTACACACGATGTCTCATTATTGACATTCAATTGTCGCATTGATTCTGGAGGGGTTGGATGAACATCCACGAGTACCAAGGCAAGGAATTGCTCGCGAAATACGGCGTGGCCGTCCCGAAGGGCGGGGTCGCCGAGACGGCGGACGAGGCCGAGCGCATCGCGGCGGATCTGGGCGGGACGGTAGTCGTCAAGGCGCAGATTCACGCCGGCGGGCGCGGCAAGGGCGGCGGCGTCAAGCTGGCGGCGACGCCTGGGGAGGCGAAAGAAGTTGCCTCGCAGATTCTCGGCATGACGCTGGTGACGCACCAGACGGGGCCGGAGGGTCGTCTCGTCAAGAAGGTATGGGTGGAGGAGGCGAGCGACATCGAGCGCGAGCTTTATCTCGGGGTCGTGCTCGACCGCGCCACGGGCCGCCCCACCGTCATGGCGAGCACCGAGGGCGGTATGGACATTGAAGAGGTGGCCGCGAAAACGCCCGAAAAGCTCCTCAAGGTTCCCGTCGATCCGGCGCTTTCCGTCTGGCCCTCGACCGCGCGGCGCGTCGTTTATGGTCTGGATTTACCCGCCGAACTCGTTCGCGAGGGGGTCAAATTCGTCACGAATCTTTACCGGTTCTATGACGAAATGGACGCTTCGCTCCTCGAGATCAACCCCCTGGTGCAGACGAAGGACGGCCGCATACTGGCGCTCGACGCCAAGGTGAACTTCGACGACAACGCGCTCTACCGCCACGAGGAGGTGGCCGCGATGCGCGATGAGGACGAAGAAGACCCGCTCGAGGTCGAGGCCTCGAAGTTCAACCTCAACTACATCAAGCTCGACGGCTCGGTCGCCTGCATGGTGAACGGCGCGGGCCTCGCCATGGCGACGATGGACATCATCAAGCTCGCAGGCGCTGCGCCCGCGAACTTCCTGGACGTCGGCGGCGGCGCGAGCAAGGAGATGGTCGAGAACGCCTTCCGCATCCTCATGGACGATCCGGACGTGAAGGCCGTTTTTATCAACATCTTCGGCGGCATCCTGCGCTGCGACATTCTGGCGGAGGGCGTCGTGGAGGCCGTCAAGACCGTAAACGTAGGCGTGCCCATCATCATCCGCATGGAGGGGACGAACGTGGAGAAGGGTCGCGAGATACTCGAAGGCTCGGGTCTCGATTTCACCGTGGGCAAAGGCATGGCCGATTCCGCCGAAAAGGTGGTTGCGGCCCTTAACCGCTAGGGGGTCTGGTTTTGAGTATTCTGATCGACAAAGAGACGCGCATCCTCGTGCAGGGCATCACCGGGCGCGAAGGAGGCTTTCACGCCGGACAGTGTCAAAAGTACAGTCGCGAGTTCGCGGGCGGCGGCGGCGCAGTGGTGGCCGGCGTTACGCCCGGCAAGGGCGGGCAGGAGGCGGACGGCGTGCCCGTGTTCAACACGGTGGCCGATGCGGTGCGCGAGACGGGCGCGAACGCCTCTCTCATATTCGTGCCACCCCCCTTCGCGGCGGACGCCATCGTGGAGGCCGTGGATGCGGATTTGCCCCTCGTGGTATGCATCACGGAGGGCATTCCGGTGCGCGACATGGTGTATGTGAAACGCCACATGGAAGATAGCGGCGCCGTCCTCATCGGCCCCAACTGCCCGGGCGTCATCACCCCCGGCGGCTGCAAGATGGGCATCATGCCGGGCCATATTCACAAGGAAGGCACCATCGGCGTCATCTCGAAGAGCGGCACGCTCACGTATGAAGTCGTCGCCCAGCTCACGGAACAGGGTCTGGGCCAGACCACCTGCGTGGGAATCGGCGGCGACCCTGTCATCGGCACGATGTATATCGATCTCTTGCGCATGTTCGAGGAGGATCCTGCGACGGAGGCCATCATCGTGATCGGCGAGATCGGCGGCTCCGCCGAGCAGGACGCGGCGCGTTGGGCCAAAGAGAACGTCACGAAGCCGCTCGTGGGCTTCATCGCGGGCCAGACGGCTCCTCCGGGCCGGCGAATGGGCCACGCGGGCGCGATCATCTCGGGCGGGGAGGGAACCGCGGCCGAGAAGATGCGGGTCATGGACGAATGCGGCATTCACGTCACCGAAAGTCCGGCCGAGATGGGCCTCACCATGGCCAGGGCGCTGGGCAAGGCATAACGACATACACGGAAAGGGAAACAGCACATGGAACGCACGTTCGCAATGATTAAACCCGACGCCACCGCGCGCGGCCTGAGCGGCAGGATTCTCTCGCGCATCGAGGAGGAGGGTTTCGAGGTTCTGGGGATGAAGCTAGTCCGCATGTCGAAAGCCCAGGCGGAGGGTTTTTACGCCGTTCACAGGGAGCGCCCCTTCTTCGGCGATCTCACGACGTTCATGTCTTCAGGCCGAACGGTGGTCCTGGCGCTCGAGCGCGAGGACGCCATCAGGCGCTGGCGCGACGTGATGGGTGCCACGAACCCTGCAGACGCCGATCCGGGAACGATTCGCGCAGAATTGGGCGAGAGCATCGAGCGAAACTCCACGCACGGCTCCGACGCACCGGATACCGCCGCCTTCGAACTGGGTTACTGGTTCCCGGGAGTGGAGCTGCCCGCGGACGAATAAAGAAAATTCACACTTTCGTGCATGGAATAACGGGAGAAGTCATACAATGCGTTTGAAGGATAAAGTCGCCATCGTCACCGGGGCGGGGCAGGGAATCGGAAAGGTCATCGCACTTACCTTCGCGCGCGAGGGGGCGAAGGTCGTGCTCGCCGCGCGCTCGGTCGGGAACCTGGAGGAAACCGCCGCCGAGATGCCGGACGGCGCCTCCCTCGTCGTCCCCACCGACCTCACGGACGAGGCCGCGATTGAGAATCTCGTCGAGAAGACGCTCGCCGGGTTCGGGACCATTGACATTCTCGTGAATAACTCCGGCGTCGCCGGCCCAACAAAGGCTTGTGAGGACGTGACGCGCGGGGAGTGGGAGGAGTGCTTCGAGGTCAACGTCACGGGCGCGTTCCTGATGACCAAGCACGTCATCCCCACGTTGAAGAAAAACAGGTACGGGCGCATCATCAACATCAGTTCGATGAGCGGCAAGCGCCCCCTGCCGAACCGCACGCCCTACACGTCGTCCAAGATGGCGGTCATCGGCTTGACGCGCACCCTCGCGTTCGAACTCGGCGAATACGGCGTCACGGTGAACGCGATCTGCCCCGGGGCCACCTCGGGCCCGCGCATCGACAGCGTCATCGGGAACATGGCGGAGAGTTTCGGCACATCCTTCGAGGAGGCGAAGCAGACCTTCACCGCGCCCGCGGCGCTCAAGACGCTCGTCGACGCGGAGGATCACGCCGCCTTGTGCGTTTTCCTGGCTTCCGAGGAGGCCGCTCACATGACCGCCCAGGACATCAACGTGACGGGCGGGCTCATCTTTTACTAGGCCCGCTCATCGCCTCGCCCCTGCGCGAGGCCCCGCGCGGCGGCGCGCGCCGGGAGAGCACATGTCGTCCCTGAACGGAAGAAAGCGGCGGGAGAGGCAAATCCGGGTCCGGGGTGCGCGCGAGCACAACCTCAAGGACCTGAGCCTCGACATGCCGCGGGATAAGCTCATCGTCATCACGGGTCTGAGCGGCTCGGGCAAGAGTTCGCTCGCCTTCGACACCCTCTACGGCGAGGGGCAGCGCCGCTACATCGAATCCCTTTCCGCCTACGCGCGCCAGTTCATCGACCAGATAGGCAAGCCGGACGTCGACTCCATCGAGGGCCTCTCGCCCACCATCGCCATCGAGCAGAAGACGGTGAGCAAGAACCCGCGTTCCACAGTCGGCACCGTGACGGAGATCTACGATCACCTGAGGCTGCTCTACGCCCGCCTGGGTCTGCCGCACTGCCCCTCGTGCGGACAATCCATGAACGCGCTCAACGTGGAGCAGATGGTGAGCCGCGCAATGGGCTTGGGCAAAGGAAAAGAACTCGAAATCCTCGCCCCCATCGTGCGGGGCCGCAAAGGGATATACCGCAAGGAATTCGAGGACCTGGAGCGCAAGGGATACTTGAGAGTCCGGGTGGACGGGCGCTTTTTCCGCCTGGGCGAGGAGATATCGCTCAACCGCCACATGACGCACAACATCGAGGTGGTGGTGGATCACGTTGTCCTGCGCGCAGGCGTGGAAAAGCGCCTCGGCGAATCCATCGAGACGGCCCTGGGCCTCGCGAAGGGGCTGGTAATTTTCCTCGAAGACAATGGCACCGAGTATCTCTTCAGCGAGGAGTGCACCTGTGCGGAGTGCGGCGTGAACATTCCCGAAATGGCCCCGCGCATGTTCTCCTTCAACAGCCCCTACGGCGCGTGTACGGAATGCGGCGGACTGGGCGTGGTGCACCGCATGGATGAGGAGAAAATCGTCCCCGACCCCGGGCTCACGCTCGATGAGGGGGCCATCGCCCCCCTCTCGGGGAGCAAGAGCTTTCTGGCTTCCACCCTGCGCGCGGTCATCGAGGCCGAAAAGATTCCGGTGGACAGGCCCTTTGCGAAACTCTCCAAGAGACACAGGAACATCCTGTTCTACGGGAGCAAGGGCGGGAAGCTGAAAATCCGCCACAAGACGGGGAGGCGCACGCTCAGGCGCGAGCGCGTTTTCCCGGGCGTCATACCCGCTCTTGCTGATCGTATAGAGAATACGTCGAGCGAGGGAATGCGGGCGGATTTGGAAAAATACATGAGCGTCATGCCGTGCGAGGCCTGCTCGGGTGGACGCCTGAAGCCCGAGAGCCTCGCGGTGACCTATGGCGGAAAAAGTATCGCCGAGGTCTCCGCCATGAGCATCAAGAATCTGCGCGCCTTCTTTGAAGAGCAAAACCGTGTGGATGGCGCCGACCTCGTGGCGGAGCGCATTCTGAAGGAAATCATCGAGCGGCTCGAATTTCTCGAAAAGGTGGGGCTTAACTACCTCACGCTGGAGCGGCCCTCGGGCACGCTTGCGGGAGGCGAGGGCCAGCGGATCCGGCTGGCGAGCCAGATCGGCTCGAGCCTGGTGGGCGTCTTGTACGTGCTCGATGAGCCGAGCATCGGCTTGCACCAGCGCGACAACCGCCGCCTTCTGGATACGCTGTGCCGCCTCCGCGACATGGGGAACACGATCATCGTCGTCGAACACGATCGCGAGACCATCGAATCGGCCGACTACGTGGTGGACTTGGGCCCCGGCGCGGGCGAGCACGGCGGGTACCTCGTGGCCTGCGGCGCGCCGGACGATATCCGCTCGAACGCCGCCTCACTGACGGGACGATACCTGTCCGGCGAAGTCGATATCCCCCGCCCGGAGCAGCGCCGCGCGCCGAGCGGGGACTGCATCTCCATCCGGGGGGCGCGGCAGCACAATCTCAAGAACGTGGATGTCGATTTTCCGCTCGGCTTGCTCATCTGCGTCACCGGCGTGAGCGGCAGCGGCAAGAGCACCCTGGTCGACGAGATTCTCTACCGGGCGCTTTCACGGCAGATTTACCGCTCGCTCGCCACGCCCGGCGCGCACGATTCCATCGAGGGCGCCGAACTCATCGACAAGGTCATCGCCATCGATCAATCGCCCATCGGGCGGACGCCGAGGAGCAACCCGGCCACCTACACGGGCGTGTTCTCCCCGATTCGCAACCTTTTCTCCCAGGTGCCCGAAGCCCGAAAGCGCGGCTATCTCGCGGGACGCTTCAGCTTCAACGTCAAGGGGGGACGCTGCGAGACCTGTCAGGGGGACGGCTACATCCGGCTCGAAATGCACTTCTTGCCCGATCTGTTCGTGCGCTGCTCGGAGTGCCAGGGCAGGCGCTTCAACCGAGACACGCTCGACGTCCGCTACAAGGGCCGCAACATCGCCGAGGTGCTGGAGATGACGGTGGATGATGCCCTGGCGTTTTTCGAGAACATCAACGCGGTGCGCTGGAAGTTGAAGACGATGCAGGACGTGGGTCTGGGCTATCTGCGCCTGGGCCAGCCGGCCACGACACTGAGCGGCGGCGAAGCCCAGCGCATCAAGCTCTCGAGAGAACTCGCCAAGCGGGCCACAGGCAGGACGCTCTACATTCTCGACGAGCCGACAACGGGGCTTCACTTCGCGGACATCGAAAAGCTGCTGGACGTGCTGCACCGCCTGGTCGACCAGGGCAATACCGTGGTCGTCATCGAGCACAACGTCGACGTCATCAAGTCGGTCGACCACATCATCGACCTGGGTCCCGAGGGAGGGGAGGAGGGCGGTTATCTGCTCGCCGAGGGCCCGCCCGAGCGAATCGCCGGAATCGAGACTTCCGCAACGGGCAATTCCCTTCGCGATGCGTTGAACGGTACGCTTTCGAACTCACAGCCCGCCTGACCGTCTTCACCGATGAACGCCGAAAACACCCGCTGCCTCGTTTTGTGGATAGAGTACAAGGGCACGAATTTTCACGGCTGGCAGACCCAGCCCGGCCAGCGAACCGTCCAGAGCGAAATAGAGGGCGCGCTCGCGAAGATGTGCGGGGAGCCGGTACGCATCATCGGCTCGGGCCGCACCGACGCCGGCGTCCACGCATGGGGACAGGTGGCGCACTTTCATACCCGCTCTCGAATCGAGCCCTACAAGGTGCGCATCGGCCTGAACACCATGATGTGCCGCGACGTCTCGATTTTCGACTGCCGGGAAGCGCCCGGCGGTTTCCACGCCCAGTTCGACGCCGTTCGCAAGACCTATCGCTACCGCATCCTGAATCGCCGCTCGCCGAGCGCCATCCGCCATCCATACGTCTGGCACGTGCGAAAACGCCTCGACTTGGAAGCGATGGGCCGGGCGGCGGACATCCTGGAGGGCGAGCATGATTTCGCCAGCTTCTGCCGGGAGAAGGGCAGGCCCGAGGACACGGTGCGCCGCCTGGAGCGCCTGAGCGTGGAGCGCGCGGGCGATGAGGTGGTCATCGAAGCGACGGCGGGGGGATTTCTGCGCCACATGGTGAGGAATCTGGTCGGCGTCCTGGTGGAGGTGGGCCGCGGGGAGCGCGAGGCCGAATCCGTACAAGAGGTGCTCGCGGGGAAGGACAGGTCTCTGGCGGGCGTCAACGCGCCGCCCCAGGGCTTGGCCCTTGTGCAGGTGGACTATGGCGACAGGCTGCCGCCGGAGGCCGCTCCGGGACCCGAAGAAACGGACGCTTGACCATTTCTCCCATATTTGGGTATCTTCCTCGGAGCAGCGGAATTTTCTTGTATGGAGATGGCGGCTGATGAAGACGCGAGAAAAATTCATGGAGGCTTGGCCCTGGCGATGCTCCGCCAAATCTGGAGGTGCGCCATAAGGGTAATTGTCTGAGTTTTTCTGAAGCGAATCCCCAAGCCATGGCGGCCCGTTCGGTCCCGTGGCTTTTTTTGTATGGAGGCGAGACTCTTCCGTTAGACGGTGTCTCGAAAAAAGATGAACCCTGAAAATCATTCGCCGGACAAAAAGACTTTCCTCGCTCTCTGCGAGCGGGGCAACATCATTCCGGTGTATCGCGAAATACTTGCCGACCTCGATACGCCGGTGTCCGCCTATCTGAAAATCGCCGACGGGTCCCATTCCTTTCTGCTCGAAAGCGTCGAGGGCGGGGAGAAGTGGGCGAGATACACCTTTCTGGGCAGCGAGCCGTACCTCATCTTCGAGAGCAAGGGCAGGCGGGTGCGGGTCACGCAGGAGGGGGAGAGCGAGGAGTTCACCGTCGATGATCCCATCGATGCGCTCAGGCAGTTGATGCAGCCCTACATACCCGTCGACCTTCCCGGCCTGCCGAGGTTCTGGGGAGGGGCCATCGGCTGCATGGGCTATGACGCGGTTCGCTTCATCGAGCGCCTGCCCGAGAACGCGCATGACGACCTCGAACTGCCCGAACTGCTGTTCATGATCACGAAGTCGCTGATCAT
This sequence comes from Nitrospinae bacterium bin107, assembly GCA_002238965.1. GTDB lineage: Bacteria > UBA8248 > UBA8248 > UBA8248 > UBA8248 > Bin107. The sequence continues at coordinate 74,250 of MPNJ01000018.1, forward strand.
CTTCGACAACGTGGCGCAGAAGATGTTCGTCTTGGCCCATGCGCACATTACGGATGACGGCCCCGAGGCCGCTTATGAAGATGCGTGCGCGCGCGTCGATGCGCTCATCGAAAAGCTGCGGGGCCCATCCGTAGCCCCGCCGTATGAGCCGGTGGAACCACCCCGGGATGGCGGGAGCGGGCATCCCGTCGAGAACATGCCGGGCCTCTACTCGTCTTTCACGCGCGAGGGGTTCGAGAAGGTCGTCGCCGATACGGTGGAGCTCATCCACTCGGGCGAGGCGATTCAGGTCGTGCTCTCACAGCGCCTGGAGAGCGCCCTGGACGTGCACCCGTTCGCCATCTACCGGGCGCTGCGCACGGTTAACCCCTCGCCCTACATGTTTTACCTGGAACTCGGCGACGTGACCCTCGTCGGCGCGTCTCCCGAGGTGCTCGTGCGGCTCGAAGGCGAGAGGGTCGAGGTGCGCCCCATCGCGGGCACGCGAAGGCGCGGTCGCGACGAGGCGGAGGATCGCGCGCTGGCGGATGAGCTGCTCGCCGATGAGAAGGAACGCGCCGAGCACATCATGCTCGTCGATCTGGGCCGCAACGACATCGGCCGCGTCTGCGAGCGCGGTACGGTGCGCGTCACCGAGCAGATGGTCATCGAGCGCTACTCCCACGTCATGCACATCGTGAGCAACGTGGTGGGCGAGCTGGCCGAGGGCCGGGACGCCTTCGACGTGCTCAGGGCCTCCTTTCCGGCGGGCACCGTCTCGGGCGCGCCCAAGGTGCGGGCCATGGAGATCATCGACGAGATGGAGCCGGTGCGGCGGGGCCCCTATTCGGGCGCGGTGGGGTATTTCGGCTTCGGCGGCAGCATGGATACCTGCATCGCCATCCGCACGCTCTACGCCCGCGGCGGCAAGCTCTACCTCCAGGTGGGCGCGGGCGTCGTGGCGGACTCGAAGCCCGATTTCGAGTACGAGGAAACCATCAACAAGGCCCGAGGGTCGCTGCGCGCGCTGGACGTGGCGCGGGGCGGCCTCCCCTAGGGCGGAGAATTTGAGATGAAGCGCGTATTGATGATCGATAATTACGATTCGTTCACCTACAACCTCGTCCAGTACCTGGCCGAACTGGGTGCAGAGGTCACGGTGTGGCGTAACGATCAGTTCGTACTCGATGACGTGGCCGAGCTCGCGCCCGGGATGATCGTCATATCCCCCGGTCCGGGGCGGCCCGAATCCGCCGGTCTCTCGATGCCGCTCGTCGAGCGATTTGCGGGGGAATACCCCATTCTGGGCGTGTGCCTGGGCCATCAGGCCATCGCGCAGGTCTACGGCGGCGGCATCGTCCGCGCCGAGCGGATCATGCACGGAAAAACCTCCGAGATTCGCCACGACGGGCGGGGCGTCTTTCGCGAGCTACCGAACCCGATGACGGCCACGCGCTATCACAGCCTCCTGCTCGCGCGCGAAAGCGTTCCTCCCGAGATCGAGGTGTGCGCGGAGACGGATGAGGGCGAGATCATGGGGCTCCGGGTCCGGGGCGTGGCGGTCGCGGGCGTTCAGTTTCATCCTGAGTCGATTCTCTCGCCCGAGGGCAAGGCATTGCTCCAAAATGCGCTGGATGGTGCTATCGAGCGGCCTTGAGGGATTGAACGCGGACGCGGTATGGTAGCCCCGGAACAAGCGAAACTCACGCGCTCTCTGACGCAAATCACAAGAAGGTGTGCGTGCGGTGGCGCGGACCGCAACGGAGCGGGGACGAATCAAACCTCCACCACTCAATGAGGATATGCGTTCATGATTCAGGAAGCCATCGGAAAGCTCGTGGAAGGCCGTCACTTGAGTGCGGATGAGGCGGAGAAGGTGATGGACCTCATCATGACGGGCGAGGCCACCCAGGCCCAGATCGGCGCCTATCTGGTGGCGCTCCGCATGGCGGGAGAAACGCCCGAGGAGATCGCGGGCAGCGTCCGCTCCATGCGCGCCAGGGCGACCTGGGTGAAGACGAAACACCCCTTCGTGGTCGACGTGGTGGGCACGGGCGGCGACGGCGCCCACACCTTCAACATCAGCACGAGCGCCGCCCTCGTCGTGGCGGGGGCGGGCCAGCCCGTGGCGAAGCACGGCAACCGCGCGGTGTCGAGCAAATCGGGCGCCGCCGACGTCTTGAAGGCGCTGGGGGTGAACATCGAGGCCACACCCGAGAAGGTGGGCGAGTGCATCGACGAGGCGGGCGTGGGCTTCCTGTTCGCGCCCATGCTCCACGGCGCGATGAAGCACGCCATCGGCCCCAGGCGCGAGATCGCCATGCGCAGCATCTTCAACGTCATGGGTCCGCTCACGAACCCCGCGCGCGCCCAGAGCCAGCTGGTGGGCGTGTACGCGGCCGAACTCACCGAACTGGTGGCGGACGTGCTGCGCCAGGTCGGCTGTCAGAAGGCGCTCGTGGTGCACGGGTCCGACGGCATGGACGAGATGACGCTCACCGGCTCCTCGCGCGTCTCGGAGTGGGACGGGAGCGAAATCAGGACGTATGACGTCACGCCCGAGGATGCAGGCCTCGAGCGCGCCGAAGCGGAAGCCGTGAAGGGTGGCGAGCCTGCGGAGAACGCCGAAATCACGCGCGCCATCCTTGGCGGTGAAAAAGGCCCCAGGCGCGACATCGTGCTCTTGAACGCCGCCGCCGCGCTCATCGCCGCGGACAGGGCGGGAGATCTGAGAGAGGGCGTCGCGCAGGCGGCCTCGGCGATAGATTCGGGCGAGGCGGCGAGCGTCCTCGCGCGTCTCGTGGAGGTGTCCAATTCCTGAGCGTAGCGACGCGGCTTGGGGTTATTGAAAAAGTCCTGAAAAGGAATTTTGAGTTTCGTGAACGCTTTTGAAGTTCACTCCCCCCTTGAGGGGGCTGTTGAAATAGTCGGTTTAATCTCCGTGTAGTATGGAAGTTCATGCGGCGGCGGGGAGTAAGCCCGCGCGGCGCGAGCGGACGTAACTGGTCCTGTAGGTAGCGCTCCCTTGTTGGGAGCGCTACAGATATGCGGCCCTTTGTGGGCGACGAAAAAGGCCGGGTCGCATATATGCGACCCCTACATGCCAATTGGCAACCCGGTCCAATAGGGACTTTTCAGCAAACCTGGCCTCGCTGGCCCATAGGTTGTCGATACCTGCTGGGAGCATGATGTCTTGACGATTGCGACGCATACGGTTCTGGACAAACTCGTGGAAGGCGTCCGCGAGGACATCGCCTCGGACAGGAGAAGTCGCTCCGAAGCCGACGTTAAGTCGATGGCGAAGGATGCGCCGCCCACGGTGAGTTTCGCAGGCGCCCTCAGGCGGCCCGATTCGGGCGAAGATGCCGACGGTGGCCTGATGCGCGTTATCGCCGAGGTGAAACAGGCCTCACCCTCCCAGGGGCAGATAGCCGAGAGTTTCGAGCCGGGCGAAATCGCCAAAGCCTATGAGGAAGGTGGTGCCGCCGCCGTTTCGGTGTTGACCGAACGGAGAAGATTTCTCGGCGAGATGGTGCATCTGGAACAAGTACGCGCAGCGGTGGCTCTGCCCGTTCTCAGAAAAGAGTTTATCTTCACCGAATACCAGATTCAGGAAGCCCGTGCGGGCGGGGCGGACGCCATACTGCTGATTGCGGCTATCCTGGAGACGGCGCAGATGGAGGATTTGCGCGCGTTGGCGGAAGAACTGGACATGGACGCGCTCGTGGAGGTGTATGCCGAAGAAGAACTCGGGCGCGCCCTCGCGGCCGGAACCCGCGTACTCGGCGTGAACAACCGGAACCTCAAGACCTTCGAGGTCGATACGGGGCACACTTCCCGTGTATTCGGGCGGCTCACGCCCGAGCAGAGAGAAGCGCTCGTCCTGGTGTCCGAGAGCGGGATTTTCGGCTGGGAGGAGGTGTCTCCCCTGGTGGATGAGGGGGTGGACGCCATCCTGGTCGGTGAAGCCCTCATGCGCGCGCCCGACACCGGAGAGCTGCTGCGCGAACTGAGGGGCCTAAAGCGCGAATAACGGCCGAGCGTCCGGCGGTTCATGCGCCGTAAGGTATTGAATATTTTAGATAAATCTGAGTTTCGCGGCATAGCCTGGAGGGGAAACCTGCATGTACGAAGAGATTGTCTACTACAGCGACGGCCTCAAAATCGCATCCCATCTCTATGCGCCGAAAGGCTGGAAAGCGGGCGACCCGCCCGGACCCGCCATCATCTGCCTGCACGGCTACAGCGGGATGAAGGAGGTCTACGGGATGGACGTTCCCAGACGCCTCTGGGAGGAGGGCTATTTCATCCTCGCGCCCGATCACCGAGGCTTCGGCAAGAGCGATGGCGAGCGCGGCCGCCAGCGGCCCCTGGAGCAGGCGCAGGACACCTACGACGCCATCTCCTACATGGAGACGGTCGAGGGCGTGGACCCGGAGCGGATCGGCATTTTCGGCACGAGTTTCGGCGGAGCGAACGCCATCTGGGTGGCGGCCTTCGATGAGCGCGTGAAGGTGGTGGTCTCCTCCGTGGGCGTGCACGAGGGCGAGCGCTGGATGCGCTCGGTGAGGAGGCCGCACGAGTGGGATTCGTTCCAGAAGACGGTCATGGAGGCCGCCAGAAAGCGCGTCACCACCGGCGAGCCGACCACCATGCCGTTGCCCGAAATCATGCTCTGCGACCCCCATACGCTGAAAGTCATCCAGGAGAACCACCAGAAACACGATGACTACGTGAAGGACTACGACCTGCAGAGCGCCGAGGCCTGCTGGCGCTACAAGCCCGAGTGGGTGGCGGACAGAATCGCGCCGCGCCCCGTCATGTTCATCTATTCGGAAAACGATTTCCTCGTGCCCGTGCAGGAGCAAATCAGCTGCTACGAGGCCTGCGGAGAGCCCAAGAAGATCGTCAAGCTCCCCGGCGCGCAGCATTACGAGTCCTATTATTTCTGCAGCCCCGAGCACCACGAGATCGGCATGGTCGAGGCGGTCGACTGGTTCAAGAAGAATTTATGACGCTTGTGTCGGCGGTCTGAATGGGGTTGCTGGAAAATCCCCTCCACGGTCGGAATTGGAAACCGCCGTAATTCCGGCAAAAGCCGGAATCTATTTTGACTTTGCCTTTTCGTCTCTTTTATGTCCTCACCCCGCATGTTGTTTTGGTCGTGAGCCTGGTGTAGGGGCCGCATATATGCGGCCCGTCCGGCTCGTGACATACGACTCTCTCGGGACTACTCAGGCTGAGGAAAACAAAAAACGGGCACGTTCCTCGGGGACGTCACAGGATCGCTTCGAGATAGGGTCGCATCACCTTTTCAACCCGGCATATTCTGGCGTATTCGAGGAGTTTGCCGAGGTCGAATCCGTTTCGCGCCTTGTGGAGTTTCAGCGCCTCGAGAACGACGTCCATTCCAATCTTGTTGCGGAACTTGAAGCAGTCGACCAAGGTTTTTTCAGGGTTGTATATTTTGACGGGCGCTCCATCGAGCAGGTGCTCTTCGATGCCGGCTTCATATGCTTCATGCGAGAATTTGTGCGCCTTGACGGGAGGATAGTCAAGAGACGGCGCCCGGGAGTCCTTCGGCACAGCCACGGAAACTGCATGTGGTATCTGGGTCGTGATGCTGTGCCGGGCAAGCGCCGAGACGAGGCATACGACGGCCCTGGGAAAGCGGAGGCTCACCGTCACCAGATCAGGGTTGCCGAGCGGGGGCAGTTCCCGAAGCCGGTAGATGCCTCTGGTGATCTGTTCGACGACGCCTCTGTCCCTGAGCGCGTACAGGGTGTAGCGCGTAATCCCGCTGGCGAGCGCCTTGCTCATTCGAAGCTGACCGCCGTGTCTGCGGAAGATTTCTTCAGGTTTTTCTTTGAGTTTCAGTGTCATTCTATTTGTCCTTGTATAATAATAAACAAGGACAATATGTCTGAATGTGGCCGGAAAATCAAGCCTGGCTGAAATCGACGGCTCTCATCTGAGCGATGTCATAAGTTCCTGTGCCACTTCAGGGGATGTCTCACGGAGGCTGTCAGGAAAATCATTGATGGGGAATTCCCCATTCTGACATCTGTGGTGTCCCGTTGTGGATTGCGGGGTCGCCCCGCCGTTCGACACCATGAAATTTCAATCGGCCTTTTCAGGGGCTGTTGAAAAAGTCCACAGAAGGAGCGCGCTGAATTTCACTCCCCCCTTGAGGGGGAGTCGATGAGGTAAGGGCGTAAGCCCGCAAGCGAATCGGTGGGGGGACATGCCACCAAAAAGCTCCCCCCACCGATTCAGCCTTCGCATAAACCGCTCGGCTTCATCGACTCCCCCTCAAGGGTCTGTTGAAAAACCCCCGGTTTTGTGGTTCGGTATTTGGATACCCACTCGCCCGAGATGGGAGTTCCCTCGATGATAGGCAGCAAGAGGCGCGAGCAGATGGATTTGTTCGTGGCCGGTTCGCTGGATCGGCTGATCCCCGAGGATCACGTTCTCTACCGCGTGCATCAGGTACTGGATTTGAGTTGGCTTCGGGAGGAGGTGGCGGATTGCTATTGCGCGGACAACGGTCGTCCGGGTATCGACCCGGAGGTGGCGTTGCGCCTGATGCTTGCGGGCCTGTTGCTGGGCTACGTACACGACCGTCGCCTGCTTCGCGAGGCGAAGGCGCATCTGGCGATCCGGTGGTTCATCGGATACGGGCTGCACGAGGAGTTGCCGGACCATTCGAGCCTGACGCGGATTCGTCAGCGCTGGGGGGAGGCGCGGTTCCGGAAGATATTCCGCCGGACGGTGCAGGCGTGCCTGGAGGCGAAGGTGGCGAAGGGGGAGGTGGTTCACGTGGACGCTTCCCTGATACGCGCGGACGTGAGCTGGGATAGTCTGGCGGCGCATCACGCGGACGAGGTGATTCGGGAGAATCCCGTCGATGATGAGGGCGGGAAGAAGGGCGGCGGCGGCGGGGGACCGGTGAGCCGGACGGACCCCGACGCGCGGCTTGCGCGCAAGAGCGCGCGGGCGAGGTCCGAGCCGAGCTACAAGCACCACGCGGCGGTGGACGATGAGCGGGGTGTTGTTCTCGACGTGGCGGTGA
>MPNJ01000019.1 GCA_002238965.1 Nitrospinae bacterium bin107
GGCGGCGGAAGGGCGTCGGGGAGAGGACGTTCCCCCGCTTCGTGCAAATCATCCAATACAGGGAGACTCACGAGATGCGAAAACCCAAACCACCGGCGAGCACCTTCCTCACCCATCTCCTCAGTCGAGGCCTGGCCGATGAGCGATACGCCGTGGAGCGCTTCCGCTCCACGATGGATGGAGAGATCCGCCCCGTGCCCGCCGGGGAGAGCGGGGGGCGCAAGAAGAAACACGCTACGGCCTCGCGGAAAGCCGTGCGCGAGATGCGGCCCGCGCTCTCCCCGGCGGGCAGGGGCTTGAGCTCACCTCCGCCCGAGGATCTGTAGCGCCGCACCTCGTATCGCTCGTCCGCCAGGCCCTGGCCGAGGAGATGGGTGAGGAAGGTGCTCGCCGGTGGTTTTGGTTTCCGCATCGCGCGCCTCCTTTGGTGGGTGGATGATGGCGGCGGAAGCTGGTCTCGACCGGACAGGGAGAGACTCCCTCCCGGACCCCTTCCGCCGCCCCCTCCCGGTCAGGCTCCGCCTCTTGAGGATGCGAGGTGAGTCGGGGACATAGCGCGTGTTTGGCATGTTGCAATAAGGGATGGTTAGCTATAAGCACAGCGGGCGCGAGGACGAAATAAAACAAGGCATGACGATGGAAGACTCCTATCGCACCAGGGGAGGCTGAAAAGCCGAGTCCGCGAGCGGCTCGCCTCGGTGCCACTGTATCTGGTAGGCATGGGTGCTAGCGTGCCTGGAAGATTTGCGAATCGGCCAGACATGGCATGGAATCTAGGTCGAAATAGGAGAGTTCATCAGACCGGAAATGGCCCTGCGATGCATGATAAAGGGAGCAGACGTCAAAGTGCCCCCTTTTTCATCTACCGTCTAGATGGTTCTTTCTATGAAAAATGTAATTCACGCGTTTTTCGATTGATCACTCCTGTGTATTCGAAACAGCGTTCTACGTACTCTGATAACGTGTCCTTGAATCGAAAGCGCAGAGGCAGTCCATGATATGCGCATTCAGGATGCGCACACAGGAGGGCATTGGTGGTTTGATGATGTCGAGCCGCCCCGGAAATCGGAGCAAGCGGCGGCGAGATGACCTCGCTTCGAAAGACGTACGGATGAACCGCTTGAGTCTGGTACGGGATTGCTTCCGGGTGTTCGAGCGTCCTGACACCCTCCCTGGGAATAGGGCTCCGCTACGACGACAGTGATGCGGAGACGGACGGACAGCCTCGCCGTTCTGAAAGGACGCGCCGATACTGCACAGCAAGCTGTCAGGAAAAGCGACACCGATATTAGGGCTGTCAGACAGGGGGAACGGACCTGCGCCTGTCATACTCTATTGCGCAGTCTATACGGACGACATTGCATTTGTCGGATGTTCGATGCCATCACGAGGCAGACGCAGGACCTCCGGAGCATTGTGTTCTCATGCCAACAGAAGACTTTTCGCGATCTTGGAGGCCGGGCATTGAGATTGGGCCAGTTGGTTTGAAAACCGGGTTGGTATGAAGAATTAAACACGTGTTATCCGGTTAACGGCCACGAAACCACTAGCTATCAATAGTACTGAAAGCGGGTTCCGTGCTATCGTCAACTAGGTGCCGGAAACATTAACAGTGTCCCGTGAAGTGGGGGCGTAGCCGAGTAATGGCCTGTATCTGTAGATAGCTCAAGTGCTTGCGATTCATCAGCAACACTTCTCCGAGTCCCAGGGTTCAGGTTGCGATCGGGTGGTGAGGGGAGTGAATTCGTAAATTGAGCAGTGTGGCCCGTGCCAAGATGTGTCGCTACGTAAGCTGAAGATGAGTAAGTTGCCGGCTCGGACTTGCACCTGAAAGCACCCAACGGTTTCCTCTAGCGGGGTAGACTTGCTGGAAGCCAAACAACCGAAGGTACTAGTGGTCGCAGGCGGCCCGGCGGTTCTTGTGCCGGGTCCGAACCGGTCGGGGACACGGGCAGATCGATGCTTCTGATTTTGCACTTGACATAGTAGTGCAAAATGCATCACATTAGTCTTTGTGAAAGGGGCGGCCATGTTAAACTTCGACATACCATCAAGTTCTACTACCAAACAGACCAGAACCACGCAGGTACGTCACGATGATCGACTGGCGACCCTGATCGAGCGTGCTGCACTGTCGTTAGCTGTGCATAAGTCGGTTTTCCTGCGCTCAGCGATTGAGCGCGAGGCATTACATGTGATTGAAGCGCAGTCCCGACATGTCCTGACGCCGGAGGATGCTGAGCAGTTCGCTGCGGCCCTCGATACTCCTCCCGCTCCGACCCCGCGCGCTCAAGAAGCGGCACGAAACTATCGCGCGCGCGTGGTTCATGCCGACTGAAACACCTGCCCTTAGAATCGAATCTTTTGATCCAGCAAGGCATGACCGCGTCGGTTTCGATTGCGGTGTCGCTCGTCTGAACAACTACCTCAAGCTGAGCGCAAAGAAGCAACAGAAAGACGACATGACCCGCGTCTATGTCGTCGTCGAAGAGGGGAGCACGCGCATCCTCGGTTACCATGCGATCAACGTGGGTAAGATGAACGTGGACGAGCTCGAACATCGACCGCGCGGGACACCGAAGCATGGAGAGATCCCGGTGCTGTTCCTGGGGCAGGTCGCAGTGGACAAGTCGTCACAAGGTACAGGTCTCGGCGGCATCCTCATGCACCATGTCTTCGAAAAAGCATGCAAGGTTTCCGAACTGGCCGGTTGCCATGCAATCATCCTTGATATCATCTCGGATGGAGGGGAAGAAGCGCTTGCGCATCGTAGAGCGTGGTACGAAAACTTCGGTTTCACATCCTTCTCCAGCAATCCTGCACGCATGTTCCTTGTGATGAAACAGGTCCGCGCGGTGATTCGGGCAAAGTGACGGGAGGCGACCGCTTCGTCTTTCGCTGGTTCGGCTGGCCTGAATCGGGGACGTAAGTTGCCAGGGAGTTGAAACCCGAGAGAATCGGCATCAAGATGAGCAAAAGAAAGCTAAAAATCCTCATTCCCTTCAGCTTCCATGGATTTCAGGACAATAGCCTCCGAAATCAATTCACGATGAGGGGGGCAGGGCTTGGAGCGTTCCAAGACCGGCAATGAAGAGCACGATGTCGACAGGGTTACTTGAACTTGATCGGCCCAAGGCATGGCCACCAGAGTTGTGTGCATTTCTTGGTAAGCATTACGATTTGTTCCTTGGGTGGGAGACCAGACAAAATAACCTCTCCGCTCCCGCGTATGATGGTGCCCTACGAGGTTTGATGGATATCTTACAACCGTATGTGATCCTGGGTTGGCATTGTACGCGGCTCACAGTTGCAGAGGCAGACGATATCTTGCGTAGTGGCATGCAAATGCCCGATGCCGCCATGCTGGCGCGCCGCATCGATGCTCTTGTGGAGTCCAACGAATTCGCACCTGATCTCGCATGTCTACTCAAGTCCAAGAATCAATCGGATGAGATAAACCGTGCCGGAATGGTCTGGTTCTGCTTTTTTCCGCCGAGGAAGGCGGGAGAGGGGGGAATCGAACGGTTCTTCCGCTACTGGGGAGGTGAGGCTCTTTACAATTCTCACGAGGATGATCCAGTTACGTCACCCGCTATCCGCGTGATAGGGACACCGTGCATCGTCGAATCCGACGTGCCGGTCTCGTCACTTGTGAGACACGAACGTCTTGCTCTCAATATCGTCCGTCGATTCCTGGCCAGCCGAGACCACCGCATGACAGAGTCAACTGACTACGAGGATCGAATAGTGCGACCGTTAACGGCTACGAATGTTCGTCGCGTGATTCGCTTTCCTGATCCGGATTTCTTTGCCCTCACGGGGTGCGCAGAGTGGCGTAGGCTGCTTGCATAAGCTGAGATACCTTCATGCTGGAAGGGTTTGCGTTTCGATGAGCTTGTTGATCATTTTTTTGGGAATTATATACTTGGGTTGACGAATCCCCCTGAATGCTTTATATTGCAGGCATACATGGGGGAGGATCAACATGACACAGAAGGCACCCGGCAAGGCGTATCGAAAAGGCATCACGATCATCGAATTGGCGCAGATGTTCCCGAACGAGGAAGCGGCTCGCAAGTGGTTCGAGGAAATCATCTGGCCGGACGGGTTGAGGTATTGCCCCGAATGCGCGAGCGTCGATACGCACGAATGCTCGCACGCGAAGATGCCGTACAGGTGCCGGGACTGCAAGAAATATTTCAGCGTCAAGACCGGAACCGTCATGGCGGGTTCCCCCGTTCCTCTCCTGAAATGGCTTTATGCGATATACCTTGACGTTACGTCGCTCAAGGGTGTTTCGAGCATGAAGCTCCACAGGGACATAGGCGTTACACAAAAGACCGCGTGGCACATGCAGCAACGCATCCGCGAGGCGTTCAGGGAAGAAGGCGGCCCGTTCGCCGGTCCGGTCGAGATCGACGAAACGTACGTGGGCGGTTTAGAAAAGAACAAGCACAGCGACAAGCGCCATAAGGCTGGGCGCGGTGGGACCGGTAAGGATATCGTGGTCGGCATCAAGGACAGGGCAACGAACGAAATCCGCGCCAAGGTGATACCCAACACCAAAAAGGAAACGCTCCACGCATTCATTCACGAGAACGTGGTCGATGGGGCTGAGAAATTCACGGAAGAAAATCGATCGTATCGAGGACTCGACAACCACAAGGCCGTGAATCACAGCCTCGGCAAGTGGGTCGATCAGATGACCCATACGAACGGACTCGAATCTTTCTGGGCGATGTTCAAGAAAGGCTTTCACGGAACATTCCACCGCATGAGTCCGGCGCACCTTCACCGCTACATCACGGAATTTGCCGGACGCCATAACCTGCGCCCGCTCGACACGATTGACCAGATGAAACGGCTTGCCGAAGGAATGCGCGGAAAGCGACTCACGTATCGGAACTTGACGAAAAAACCACCGAAAACAGGATTACGTCCTGTCTGAAAGATTCAATACAACAACCTGAATATGCCTACCGTAATGGCGGCGGCAATGCCCATCCCACCCAGGACGCCACCGAGAACCCATACCTTCACTTTCTGAATATCCTCTTTGGTGGCTAAATATTGAATGTGCGTCTCTAGCGAGGAAAGCCTTCTCTCAAAATTACTTCCCCCGCCTCCTCTGCCATCATCTTCGGAATCCGGTGGGTCTGGGACGAGGCTTAGTTGCGACCCACTGCTCATGACATCTTCTCCACTTCCCTGAACCAATCCCACAGCGATCTTGAGGTGTATCCAGAGTATGTGTAGCCATCCATCTTAAGAACAAACCCAGAAGAATCAGGGATACGATTCTCTCCTTTAAGCCCCACTAAAACAGCAAGGTTTTCTGCGATACCATCGGTATGTACAAAATAGAGGGTATCGTTATAGCGATAAAAACCCTTTAAGTTTCTTTCAATCAAATTCTCAACGCTTTGATTTGGAGTAGTTAAAGCTATGGCGAAAACATTTGTGGGCATAAATCACCTTGTATTTGCAATGAATCCTATATACTTCTCATCCATCCTACCATAAATCATATGAACGTGAGACACGATATCCCCTCAATGTCCATCGTTTCGTCCATCCTTTCTTGGGTTTGATCACAAAAATACGGCGCTGGCTCACGATGCCCAGCGCCGCTTTCCGTTCCGCTACGAACGTCCGGTTATCCAGTTAAGGCTGTTGTATTAATCGAGAGACCCGACTGCGAGGATGTCGGATACTCTGCGCAGCGATGATGATGTAGAATATGTGGGCATTTCCCGAATATGTCAAGCATGCACAAAAAAGGGTTGACACTACTTGAGACTACTTGAGATAATTGCTTGGCTCGCCCAGGAGGAAGTGGATTCATGGATGCCGAACTCAAATCATACCTAGAAGCTATGGAATCGCGGTTACATCAGCACTTCAATGTGGCTGGCGAGCGGTTCAATAAGTTCGAAAAACGTTTTAATGGGTTGGAGTCTCGATTCAATGAATTTGAATCGCGGTTCAATGAGTTGGAATCGCGCATAAACCAGCGCTTCGAAAAGATGGATGCGCGCTTCGATGCGATGGAGTCCAAGATGAATACTCGATTCGAGGTCATGAGCAGAGCGATAAGATAGAACCACCAAGAAGTATTGGGCCATATCAGGGAATTGAAATTAGAAAAATTGGAAAAATGAAATGGGCCTTGAGATATGGACGACAGAAAAGCAATTTGAAGAAGCGAAGATACAACTAGGGAGCGCCGTCGATATCATATTCGATTTACTGCCTGAACCACCGCCCAAACCAAAGATGGAAGATCGTGAATCCGTCAGAGAATTCATTGAAACGGCACGGCAAATGAGCAACATATAATGGCTAAAGGACCGAACGGACAATGAATGTCGTCGCCCCGTCCGTCCTCTTGAATCGTTTGGTCGCGAGCAGGAGCGAATGTGGTCCCTTCCACCCACGGGCGGGGCGGCGCTCAATGAGGAGAGGAGGACGTAGATTCAGATGATTGCCTTCGAACCCATCCCGGTCGGCCAGATTTTATTGAGTCTGCCGATGCCGATAGCGGTCGGCATCGGCATCTACAAGATGGTGCAGGCGAATAACCAGAAGGCCGACACGGGAAACGAAATCCTTGATGCTTTGCGCGAATCCGTACAAGGCTTACGGGAAGCCAATCTGGCGCTCGCGAAGGTGCTACAAGAGAAATAGGAAATTCTAAGGGAGGAATCGTGATGGTTGACAATAAATCAAAGCAATCCGAGAAGAAAGAACCGATAAAGGCCGATTACAAGGGTGCAACGCCCCGGCAGGTAGCGAAATCCGTTCTGACGTACAGGCCCAAGGCCGTATAAATCCATCTTGAATACCTATCAACCTAAGTATATAATTCCCATTTTTTTAGGCCGTCACCGCCCCGATGCGCTTTGAGTTTCCATCGACATCGCATCCTGAAGATACTGCATGCTCGGATCCGCGGCTTCGCTCAAGACTTTCGCCTCCCGGATGAGCAAGCGTCTGCGTGTACTGCGCGCAGACTCATGCATTGCACCTACGCTTCCAGTTCTTCATTGCAGCTCATGTCTGCCTCCTACGGTCGGGCGGACTCCGGGGGAACACCGTCTATGTACTGGGCTTTCGACGTCGTGCCCGATTCCTTCTTTACTGGAATTGCACGTCTGAGCGTCAAGCCGGACATGACGGGTTGCATTCCGAACGGTATTACCGTACATATGGTTGCATGATTATTCGCTCCGTTCGTCACCGGGGACTGCGTCGACTGCTTGAAAATGATTCTTCCCGATTCCTGAGTCAAGACCTTGTGGAAAGGGTGAGGAATATCATGACGGCGTTGCTTCTTTCCGAAAGCATGAGCGCTTTCATCGCAGAAGCTCCTCCCGGCTGGCGTATCCACCGGCTTGCGGGGGAGCGGCGGGGCACGTGGAGTATTGCGGTGTCCGGCAACTGGCGGATCACTTTCGGAGAAGAAGACGGCTATATAGAAAACCTGAATCTGGAGGATTATCACTGATGGCGAGAGACGGTATTGAGGTGCGCATGACCCCGTCGCATCCTGGAAACTTCATCCGCACGGAGGTGCTCGAAACGCTCGGATTGAGTGTGACCAGGAGCGCCGGGATTCTCGGCGTTCGCAGGGCGACGCTATCGGCCCTTCTGAACGGCAGCTCGTCGCTCTCGCCGGAGATGGCGCTTCGTATCGAGCAGGCTTTCGGCGTGAGCATGGACATGTTGTTGCGGATGCAGGCCTGGCACGACGCCTCGCGCATGCGAGAAAGGGCGGGAGAGATAAACGTAGAGCGTTATTACCCCGCATAACCCCCGGAAACTGATCGAGTTCCTGTCATATCCGGTGTGCGGGCTGAACTGAAGTAAACGGCGCTTCATGTGCAGCGCCAGAAGGGTAGCGCTGAGGAGATATCGTACCAATTCCCATCCCACCTGATGTTCTGTCTAAACAACGGATGATATAGCTTCTACGCTACACTGGATTGCATCGAGGCGCGCAGAGGGGGCATGCGATGCGAGAGGCAGCAAGCGTTGCGTTGTCTGTCGCGGACACTAGACGGCTAGAGAGGTGGGCGACGGAGCGAAACGTGCCCATGCGCCTCCGTGAACTCGCGCAGTCTTACCAGTCGCGCGATGTATGACGAACAAGGCGATCACGACATGGCTGGTGATCGACGCGAACAAGGAGATTCGCCGGCGCGCGCAGGTTACTGCGAATGGCGTGCCTACAATCGGAAAGGAACGGCCGCGCGCTAGGTGTTGTGGCGCGCACTCGGCATCAAGGCCGCCTGCCCCGGACGTTCCAGTTGGCTGCTGGATGTGATGGGATAGTGTCTCGAGCCGCCGGACGACGCGGCAGTGTTCAGTCTCGATAGAACGAGTTTGATTCAGGCATTGGACCGGGGGGTGTTGAAGAAGCGTGTATGAAACCTGCCTCCGAACGGACTTGGTCGGCGGTGGTGACCCGTTGGCGATAAACCATCTGGTCGCGATGCTTTCCTGCGACCGGCTCATAAACGACGCTAATGAACGATTCCCAAAGAGAAGCCGCCCCCTGGCGTGGCCAATCCAGGTCTGAAACCAGTCTCACACTTACTGATGCCCGAGCCTTGGGAATCAACTGTTCAAGTAAGCCAGTGGTGAAAAATCCGTCGGGGATCGACTGTGCATCCTCTGCCTGAACCTGTACCCGTTCATCCAGAGGAAAAGCCGGGGCCGAACGTTCCAGAATCCCGATATATCCGCCGGATCGCCTGGTGGGTCACGGCAAGCGGGGTTGCATTATGGAAATCGATGGGCGGAATATGGCGCTCGTGGTTTTTGGGATGGGCGGCTTCAACGACGAGGTATATTCGGAGACGAGACCGGTCTCCACGTTTCCCCGAAGATGTCGGCCGCGATACTCGCGGCGATGCGCTCCGCTGCCTCCCGCACCGAATCGGGCGTCAGGTGCGCATAGCGCGCCGTTGTCTCGATCTGGGTATGGCCCAGGAGTTTTCCGATAACCGGAAGACTCTCACCCAGCGCCAGCGCCCTGGAGGCGAAGGAGTGACGCAGGTCGTGGATCCTGACGTCGTCGAGATTGGCGCGTGAGCGGATAACGTTCCAGGCGGTGTCGATCTCGTGAATGCGCCCGCCCGTCTTCTTGCCGGAAAAGACCCACGGATTACCGGGCGCTCGCGGCAAACCGGCGAGAAGCTTCAATGCCGGTGGCGACAGGGACACGACCCGGGCTCCGGTCTTCGCGTCGGACAGCCGGAATTCGCTCTCGTTGAGCGCCACGTTCTCCCAGCGCAGCGTCAATATCTCGTTCTTCCGGCACCCGGTCAGCATCAGAAGACGGATGGCCGCCGCGGCGGGCGCCGACGCCAAGCCCAGGCTTACGGCCTCCTCGAGGACGCGTCCCAGGCGGGTGAACTCATTGTCGGTCAGGAAACGTTCCCGCTTGCGCTCAGGGTACTTGATGATGGAGCGACACGGGTTGCACCCCTTGGGCGCCATGCCCCAGCCTTCGGCCAGCCTGTACATCAAAGAGAGGGTGCGGACCACCATGTTCGCGGTGAAAGGCGTCTTGTACAGGCGCTGGTGAAGTTCCGCGACTTGCGCGCGTTCGACGGCGGCCAGCGGCAGGCGGCCCAGGGCCGGCACGATGTGCTTGTATAACACCGATCGGACCATTTTCACCGAACCCGGCTTATAGCGTATCGCCGCGTGTTCCTCCATGTAGCGCCGCACCAGATCGCCGACGCTCGGTCCGCCGGCCGGCTTGGCAGGCTCGGAAACAACCGCCTCGCCCGACTTCATGCGTGTGATGATCGATGCCGCCCTCTTGCGGGCCTCCTCCGCATGGATCACCCCGTGCCGGCCCACCACCACACGTTTTACTCCCTTCGGGCCGCGGGCCTGCGCTACGTAGACCTTGCTCCCCGAGGGATAGACCCTGACCCCGAAACCGGGGAGCCCCCTGTCCCAGAACACCGTGTCCTTCGAGACCTTCATTTTTCCGACCATACGGCTCGAGAGTGTCCTGTATCCTGGCTTCGCCACCTCCTGTACCTCTTCTTGTTTCTGCTTACGTTTCAGTGGTTTGTGTCTCGAGGTGAGCCCCGATGCTCTCGCCCACCCGGCTCGCCGCGATCTTCTCCGCCTCGCGCATCAGATGAGCGTAGCGCGACGTGGTCGATATGTTCGAGTGTCCGAGCAGCTTCCCGATCGTGGGCAGGCCCTCGCCCAGCGCGAGCGCCCTCGACGCGTAGGAGTGTCTCAGGTCGTGAAGCCTCACGTCTTGAAGTCCCGCCCGCGCCCGGATGCGCCGCCAGCACTGTTCGAGATTCGTCTTGCAGCCCCGGCCTCCCGGTCCCGTGATCACGCGTGAATTCCCCGGCGAGCGGGGGAGCCCCTCGAGCACTTCCCGGATGGGCGCCGTCAGATGCACCATGCGCGGTCCCGCCTTGGCGTCCCTGAGCCGCAACTCCCCCACCGTGCGGTCCACGTCGTCCCAGCGAAGATCCAGTATCTCGCTTTTCCGGCATCCGGTGAGCATCAACAGGCGAATCGCCGCAATCGTGGGCGCCCACTCCGAGCCGTCCGCCTCTGAGTCTCTCAACACACGGCCCAGGCGCCGGAATTCTTCGGGCGTCAGGAACCGCTCGCTAAAGCGCTTCCCGTAGCGGCGCACCGCGTGGCACGGGTTGGCGCCGGGCGGCGCTAGAGCCCATGCCTCGGCCAGCGTGAACATTCTCGATAGAACGTTGACCGCCGTATCGGCCGACCTGGGCGTGGATCGCAGGCTGTGGTGTAATGCCGTGACCTTGCTTGCTCCGACCTCGCTTAGCTCCATTGCGCCCAAGGCCGGCAGAACGTGTTTCTCGAGCGTGTGGCGATACCCTGTGGCGGTGCCCGGTTTGCAATGCGCCGCGACGTGGACGCGCATGAAGCGTTCGGCCAGATCGGACACGGTGAGTTCCGCCTCGACCGGCGCGGGCGCGGGGTCCTCCCCCCGCTTGATACGGTCAATTTCGATGGCCGCGCTCTTGCGCGCCTCCTCGGCCGATATCTCCCCGTGGCGGCCGATGGCCGTGCGCTTCGGCCCTTCAGGCCCCCTGGACTGGACCACGTAGACCTTGCGACCCGTCGGGTAGACCCGAACCCCGAAGCCGGCCAGGTCCCGGTCCCAGAATACGATGTCCTTGGAGTCAGCGCTCAGCGCGTCGACGCTGCGCTTGGTCAGCTTGATTTCACTTCTTCTGGGCATGGCTCCTCACGGTCAAACCGTAATCAAAGCGGACGCGAGCGGCATCAAACCGGTGCGTATTGAAGCATAAGCCTGACCGTGTTGCAAGAAGCGCAGGAAATGAGAAGAGGTGAATTAATCTAATGAAAACAGGTGTTTATCGTATCTGAGCGCGTCGGGGGGGTCGGTTGGCGATGATTAGGGATGAGCGGATCTGCGTACCTTGGTAAACCTCCTTTCCTCATATTTTTGGGCCTTCAATCCTGGGTTCATGTTGTCTCGTCAACCGGAGAGCGCCTGCCTTGCGGCCCGCGTTCCGGATTTCCCGGGACACGTTTCAGGAGGGTTGGTGATTCAGGTGGGTTCCCATTATCCCTTCGGCCATCAAGGGTGAAGGCCGCCTTTTTGCCGTCATCCGGTAGATGACCGCGCCTCGTGAACCGTGTCGCAAACTTAGATTCAAAAAAGGTGTATCAACGCAGTTACAGCTTCCTCCGATGAGCCTCCTTCATCTCGCGTATATAAACGGGCAGTTTTCATGCCGCTTGTGATCGAATCAAACAGCGCGGGGGGTGCGACGATAAGGATGCGTCGCAGTCCGGGCTGGTTGCGACACAATCCACGAGGTATAGGTACTTGAGGTGGGTTCCCGCCTATTCCGGCCCTCCGGAAGAGGGTCGTCTTGTATTCAGCGGGCAGCCCGAAGTCGACTGCACCTCATGGAACGTGTCGCAGACTTGATATTGCTACAGCCTTTTCCGTTTTGTCAAGGTGATTTCTCGCCTATTTCGACCTTCCGTCGGAAGGTCGCCTCGTGGACGGCGAGCAGCCGAAGCCTCTCCACCCCGCGGATTGTGTCGCACGCATCCATATTGCGCGATAATTTTCATAATTGTCAAGGAATCTTTTCGGCGGAAAAAGGAGGAACTGGCCGGGTGAGGGGGGTGTGCAGCGGACAGGCCCCCGCGCCTGTCCCTACGGGATCGTCACGTCGCCGAGCGGGCGTGATTGGTCGTGTAGGTAGCGCTCCCTTCTTGGGAGCGCTACAGATATGCGGCCCATTGTCGGCAGGCGCAAAAGGCAGGGTCGCATATCTGTCGGACATATATGTCCGACCTACACACGTTTTGACATCCCGACCAAGTGGGAATTGGATCGTTCCGATCCGTTAGGGCCTGTCCCTACGCACCCGGCATGATCGGCAACGCCCGGCGTGATAGGCTCGCAAAAACGCAAACCACCGAAAACACTCACCGGAGAGCCCCCCATGAACGAGATGGATGAATTCGAATTTTTTCTGGAGAAACCCTGGTCGGACGGCCTGCCCGTGGTCACGCCCACCGAGGCGCGCATAGAGCGCATGCTGGCGGGAACGACCCGGTCGCCCGATGAGGTCGTGACCCCCGTCCCGCCGCTGGATGAGGTCGCCACCGTGCGCGACGTCGCTGCGCACGCGGTGATGGCCGGGTGCAAGCCGGAATACCTCCCCGTCGTGATCGCCGCGCTCGAGCTCATCGTGGAGGAGCCGCTCAACCTGGGCGGCGTGCAGGCGACGATGCACAGCGTGGCGCCGCTGCTTATCCTGAACGGCCCGTATGCGAAAAGAATCGGCGTCACGGGCGGGCAGGGATGCTTCGGCCCCGGCTTCCGGGCGAACGCCACCATCGGCCGCGCGGTGCGCCTCCTGCTGCTGAACCTGGGCGGCGGGGTCGCGCGCGTCGCGTGCATGAGCATCTACAGCCAGCCGTCGCGGTTCACGTTCTGCGTGGCGGAGAACGAGGAGGAGAGCCCCTGGGAGTCGCTCGCCGTCTCGCGCGGCTACGCGCCCGAGCAGGACGTGATGACCGCCGTGATGGTGGAGAACCCCCACATCGTCTTCAACGACGTGGACCGGGACCCCAAGCGACTGCTCGTCTCCCACATGGACAACATGGCGGCGATGGGTTCGTGGCCCATCTGGGTGCGCTCCGACACCGTGCTCGTGGTGTCGCCCGAACACGCGAGACTTTGCGCGCGGGCGGGGTTCTCGCGGGCGGACGTGCACGCTTTCGTCACGGAAAACGCGGGCCGCACGGTGGGCGAGCTCAAGCGCGGCGGCCCCTGGCGCGAAGACAAGCCGAACGGGCGGTGGGAATACCCGGTGGAGCGGGATAACGATGATTTCTTCATCCGCGTCGTGAACGAGCCCGAGGACCTGCACCTCATCGTCGCGGGCGGGAACGGGCCGCTCGGCGCCGTGATGCCCGGCTGGAACGGGGCCAGCCGCGCCGTGCACCGGGCGTATGAGGCGGTGTGAGTTGAATCGCGAGCGGGGGGAGGGATTTTTACAGGATTCGCGCACCATCATTCCAATTCCAGGGGCCGTTGAAAAAGCCCTAACGGATCGGAACGATCCAATTCCCACTTGGTTGGGATGTCAATACGTGTGTAGGTCGGACATATATGTCCGACAGATATGCGACCCTGCCTTTTGCGCCTGCCGACAATGGGCCGCATATCTGTAGCGCTCCCAAGAAGGGAGCGCTACCTACACGACCAATCACGCCCGCTCGGCGACGTGACGATCCCGTAGGGACAGGCCCCTGTGCCTGTCCGCCGATCTTGTAGGGACAGGTCGCGACCTGTGGGACAGCCCCGAGGAGTCGATTCCGACCGAAGAGGAAGGAACCGTGTCACTACCAATACGAAAGGCGGCATCTCCCACCCATCACCCCTCCGACGCGTTCTTCTCAATCGCGCTCTTCGCCGCCGCGAGGGCGTGGTTCGTCTTGGGGAAGCCGATGTAGGGGCAGAGCGAGACGATGGCCTCGATGAGTTCTTCGGGCTTGAGCCCCTGGTTCAGCACCCCGCGCGAGTGGATCTCCACCTCGCCGTATAAATCCTGCGCGGCGGCGGCGGCGACGATGAGCATCTCGCGCGTCTTGTTGTCGAGCAGGGGCTGGCTCCAGCAGGTGCCGAAGACGTACTCCACGATGGCGCGCGTGTGCGTCGGCGTGAGTTCGTTCATCTCGGTGAACGTGCCCGCGAGGCCGTCCTCCCCGTAGATGCCGAGTTTTTTCCGGATGTCCAGACCGCGCTCGTATCGTTCCTCGTTCATGTGGTTCTCCTTATATAAGGCGGGTGATGAATTGTAGCGGACAGGCCCCTGTGCCTGTCCGAGGCCTCCGTGCCTGTCCGATTTTCGCGTTTGTCCGCCGATCTTGTAGGGGCCGCATATATGCGGCCCATCCGATTCGTGGCATGAGGGTCGCATATATGTAGCGCTCCCAAGAAGAGAGCGCTACCTACAAGAAAACAAACCCTACGCCCCGTCCCCCGGTATCGTTCCCGGCCGCGTCACGATGAAGCACACCACGCACGCGCATATCGCCGCGAGCAGAACCTTCGCGTATACCGGCGCGCTCACGAGATATATCGAAGGCCCCGCCAGCACGGCGATGAGCGAGACGGAGGTCCACTTCGCCCGGGGCCGGATGACGCCGTGGCGCTGCCAGTTCGTGATGAGCGGCCCGTAGAGCCTGTGGTTCAGCAGCCAGGCGTGCAGCCTCTCCGAACTCTTGGAGAAGGCGAACGCCGCCACGAGGATGAACGGCGTCGTCGGCAGGACGGGCAGCAGCAGGCCGATGAAGCCCAGCCCCAGGCAGAGGCAGCCCAGCGTCAGGTAGAATGGCCTGGATAACTTTGCCCACATGAACGCCCGCTCCCCTGGATGGGAATTGTTGAAAAACCTGGAGAGGAGAAATTTGTTTGTGTGTAGGTCAGACATATATGTCTGACATATATGCGACCCTGCCTTTTACGCCTGCCGACCATGGGCCGCATATATGTAGCGCTCCCAAGAAGGGAACGCTACCTACAAAAACCACCTCACTCCCCGGTGCGTGTCCCGCCGATTCTCCCCCGAAGCGGCCTTGCCCGCAACGCCTGGCCGCACTCGGCATCGGGCGTGCGGTGTACTAGAATGCGCGGACGCCACCTCTTTATATACCTCTTGTATGGAGCCGCCATGTCCGTTCAGCAAAAAGTAGACGCCGATTCCCTGTGGAAAAACCTGGGAGAAATCTGCCGCTGGGAGCGCTACACCGGCACGGAGGGCGAGAACGCGGCCGTGCGCTACGTCGAGGCGGAGCTCACCGCGCTGGGGATCGACGTGGAGGTCCACGCGTTCAGCTCGCTCATCAGCATACCGGGCGGGACGACGCTGGAGGTGCTCGGGGAAGGCGGCGAGATGATCCCCGCCATCACGGCCGTCTTCGGCGCCTCCACCGGAGAGAGCGGCGTGAGGGGCCAGGCGGTCCATGTCGGCGAGGCCGGCCCGCCGGATACGCCGTTCGGCGATCCTTTATATACGGGCGCATCGGGGGAGACGCCCGTGGCGGGCAGGGTGGTCGTGGCCGAGGGGATGCTGAGCCCCGCGCGTTTTTATTACTTCGAGCGAAGGGGCGCGCTCGCCCAGGTCTACGTCAACAAGGGAAACGCGCACGAGCTGACCGTCTCGACCATCTGGGGCGCGCCGACGCCCGAGAGCATCGCGCGGATGCCTGAGACGCCTGTCGTCACGCTCTCGCGCGAGCAGGGCGCCGCGCTGCTGGAGCGCCTTGAGAGAAGGGAGGAGGTCGAACTCCTCATCCATGCGAAGACGGACACCGCCTGGCGCGAGACGCTCATGCCCGTGGCCACTATCACGCCCGGCAGCGGCAGCGAGGAGTACGTGCTCGTCGGCGGGCACATCGACTCCTGGCACATCGGCGCGAACGACAACGCGGCGGGCGACGCCACCCTGATGGAGCTTGCGCGCGTCGCGCACGAGACGAGGGGGGAGCTTACGCGCGGCCTCAAGGTGGCCTGGTGGAACGGGCACTCGCACGGGCGCTTCTCGGGCTCCACCTGGTATGCGGATCACATGTTCCAGGAGCTGCGCCGGAACTGCGTCGTCTATCTCAACATCGATCAGCCCGGCTGCCGCGGCGCGACGCTCTACCGGCCCTTCTGCACGGCGGAGGTCCGCGACTGGGTGCAGGACGCCGTCTCGCGCATCGGCGGCCAGAGTACGCAGCCCGACCACCCCCGCAAGATGGCCGACCAGTCAATGTGGGGGGTGGGCGTCCCCTCGTTCTCCTTCCTGCCCGTCCTCCCGCCCGGCCACCTGGAGCTTCGGAAGGATCACCCCGCGGACGGCTTTCCCGAATACTGGCATCACCCCGCCGACACGCTGGACAAGATGGACAAGGCGCTCCTCGCCGAGCACACGCGCGTCTACGCGGGCGCGCTCCACGAACTCTGCACGCTCGAGCGGGCGCCGCTGAACCCCGCGACGACGGCGGCCGTCGTGAACGAGGAGATAGGCAGGCTGGAATCGCTCTCTGGTGGGGCGGTGGACCTGGGCGACCTGCGCGAGGCGGGCGCGCGCTTCGCCCGTGCGTGCGCGGCGTTGAACGCGAAGATCGAAAGCCTTGACGCCGCCCACGCCAACCGCGCGCTCCTCGATATGAGCCACGCCGTCAATCCCGTGCTCTACACCATGGCGGGGCCGTTCGATCACGATCCGGCGAGCGGCGCGTTCCGGCTTCCGGGTCTGCAGTGCATCGGGCATTTCGTAGAGCGCGGCCCCGAGAGCGATGCCGGCCGGGTCATCTACACGCGGGTCCTGCGCGAGAAGAACAGAATCATCGCAGGCTTGGGCGCCGCCAGCGCCATCGCGGAGGGGGTGTAGCCTACCGCACCCGCAGGATAATCTTCCCGCGCACGTGGCCGGCCTTGCTGATCTCCTGCGCCGCCGCGGCGTCCGCGAGCGGCATCTCCTTTATATAAGGAGGGCGCACCGCGCCTGAGGCTGCGAGTTCGACGATTCTCCCCAGATGCGCGCGGTCCCGCCGCACGTCCGGGCGGATGACGCACACGTCCTCTCTCGGCGGCGTGAACCCGGGCGGCCCCGCCGCGATGTGAACCAGCCGTCCGCCCGGCTTGAGAACGGCGAAGCTGCGCGCGTGCACCTCCCCGCCGATGGTGTCGAACACCACGTCGCACGGCGGCGCGGCCTCGGCGAAATCCTCTTGTCCGTAGTCGATGGCGTGGTGCGCGCCCAGTTCTTTCACGTATTCGTGGTTCGCCGCGCTCGCCGTCGTGTAGACCACAGCACCCATGTGTTTTGCGTACTGCACGGCGAATCCGCCCACGCCGCCCGCGCCCGCGTGGATGAGAATCGTCTCGCCGGCTCGCAGCTTCGCTTCGTCCTCCAGGGCCCGCAAGCTCGTGAGGCCCGTCATGGCGAGCGCCGAGGCTTGCGCGTGCGAGAGGAAGTCCGGCTTCGGGGCAGCGAGCGCCGCGGGTATGGCGACAGCCTCCGCGTATCCTCCCTCGCAGCCTTGCTCGTTGACCGCGAACACGGGGTCTCCGGGCTGAAAGTCGGAAACGCCCGCCCCCGTTTTGCGGACGACGCCTGAGAAATCCCGCCCCGGGATGTGCGGGAAACGCGCCTTCACGTCCCCTTTGCGGAGTCCCTCGCGCACCTTCCAGTCGGCGGGGTTCAGGCTCACCGCGTGGACGTCGACGACGATTTCCCCCGGCTCCGCTTGGGGGTCGCGGGTATCCGCGTATTCGAGCACTTCCGGGCCGCCGTAGCCGCGCATCAATACCGCTTTCACCGTGTTCTCCTGCCTTTTCGAGAGATGTTTCCGCTCACGCGAGGTCTTCAAAAGGCCCCGGGTCCGCCTCCAGCCCGAGGTAGTCCGTCCGTATGTGGTTCCACAGGGCGAGCTTTCCCCACTCGGGCGTTTCGAGCACCCGGTAGTACTCGTCGAAAAACGGGTTGGGGAGATAGAAGGTCACCATCTGCTCGTCGCGCCCGTTCAGCAGCGCTAGCGAATAGCTCACCGGCGCGTGGCCCGCGACGGGGGGATTCTGGTAAATGCGCAGGAGCATCGCCCGCGCGCACCTTCGCCACTGCGCCAGTTCGGGCGGGCAGGGGTTTTGCGCGTCGCCCCGGTGTTCGCCGATGCACAGGTGGAAGTGCCAGTCGCCCAGGTCGACGGTCAGGTAGCCGTCCAGGTAGCTGATCTTGCGGGGAGGGGATTTCACGCG
This sequence comes from Nitrospinae bacterium bin107, assembly GCA_002238965.1. Lineage (GTDB taxonomy): Bacteria > UBA8248 > UBA8248 > UBA8248 > UBA8248 > Bin107. Next base: position 18,317 of record MPNJ01000019.1, read on the forward strand.
GCACTCGAACACGGCTCCCTGGATGCAGGGGCCGAACGTGAGCGATCCGTAATGGTTCTCGAACAGATCGCGCAGCAGGGTTTCGAGGAACTCACGCTCCGGGTGGAATTCCCAGACGCACTGCCGGCTCCCGTCGACCCCGGTTTCCTGTCGATGCAGAACATCCACTTTCATGCTGCTACCCCGTTTGCGAATTGTGTCGCGCGCGTCAGTCAAACACGAGTGATGTAATGAAACTTAATCGGTCGCTCGCGTAAGAGTATAGCGTATGGTGAGCACGAGTGTCTTACCCAGATAGGGGAGCGGCGCCGCTTTTCGCACCGCCTCGAGCGTGGCGTCGTCCAGATGGGCGTTGCCCGAGGTCTTCTTGATTCTTAAGTCCTCGAGCCGCCCGTCCGGCAGAACCCGGAAGCTGACGGAGGCCTCGCCCTCCGCCCCCGATTCGCGCGCGACTCCCGGGTAGCGCTGGTGGCGCCTGATGCGCTGGAGGATGGCCTGAAGGCGCGTGTCCGCATCATCCCGCACGCGGCGTTTCCGGAAGGTGAAAGAGGGCGCACCGGGCGGCGCGTCCACGGACGTTTTTATCTCCTGCGCGAGCGGCGCAGGCGTCGCGGGAAGAAAGAGGAGGAACGCGATTGCGCAGGTGATGGCTCTGTCGCCGATTTTCATTCTTCCTCCTCCGGCGCGCGCAGGATGAAGTGCCGCTCCTCCCCGCCGTTCACCGGCAGGATATGCGCGCGCACCCCAAACGCCTGTTCGATGAATTCGGGCCTCAGGACGCTGCGCGGGTTTCCGGAGACGAGGACTTCTCCCTCATGGAGCAGGAGCAGTTCGTCGCAGAAGCGGTGCGCGAGGTTCAGATCATGCGCGGAGACGACCACGGTCCGGCCCCCCGAAGCCTGCGCCCGCAGGATAGCCAGGATGTCGAGGCAGTGCCTGACGTCGAGATTCGCAAAAGGCTCATCGAGCAGCAGGACGGGCGTTTGCGCGGCGAGCGTTCTCGCGATCAGCACGCGCTGAAGCTCCCCGCCCGAGAGTTCGTTGATCGCGCGGCCCGCGAGGTCTTCGGCGTCCACGTCGCGAAGCGCGGCAGCCACCGCCTCGCGGTCCGCCTCCGTCTCGGGCGCGAGCCTGCCCTGGTGCGGGTATCTGCCCATCATCACCGTCTCGTCGGCGCGGAAGGGGAACGCGGGTTCTTGTTTCTGGGCGAGATAGCCCACCCGGCGGGCGGTCTCTCGCCTGTCGAAAGCGTCGATGGGTTCGCCGTCCAGCATGATTCTCCCCCCCTTCAAGGGCGCGAGACCCGCGAGCGCGCGCAGGAGCGTCGTCTTGCCCGCGCCGTTCGCGCCGATGACGCCCGTGAGCGCGCCGGTACGGAAATCGGCCGACACGCCTTTGAGGGCGTCGCGCCCGCCGAGTTCGACCTGTGCGTTCTCCGCCTCGAGCCGCATCAGAAGGACTCCGCGCGCGCGCGATTCTGGACGATGAGATACAGAAAGAACGGCCCGCCGATGCTCGCTGAGAGGACGCCCAGGCGGACCTCCCCGGCGGGCGAGAGCACGCGCGCGAGCAGGTCCATCCCCATCACGAAGACCGCGCCCGCCGTCATGCTCAAGGGCAGGAGCCTGCGGTGGTCCGGCCCGGCCAGCATCCGCACGATGTGGGGGACGAGCAGTCCCACGAAGCCAACCACGCCCGCTACGGCGACCGCTGCTCCCGCCGCCGCTGCCGCGATGACGAGAACCCACGCCTTCGTCCGCGCCGTGTTCACGCCGAGCGCCATGGCGGCTTCCCCACCCGACATCATGAGATTCAGCTCGCGCCCGAAAAACGCGGCGGCTGCGCCCGAGGCGGCGAAAAAGGGCGCGATGAGGATCACGTGCTCCCAGGTCCGGTTCGTGAGGCTCCCCATCAGCCAGAAGAGAATCTGGCGCGCGATCTCGAAATCGCTCACGCTGTAGCTGAGTACGAGCGTCGTCAGCGCGCCCGCGATGGCGTTCATCGCCATCCCGCAGAGGATGAGCGCGCCCAGGGGCGTGTGTCCCTTGTGGGAGGCCACGAGGGAGACGAGAAGCACCGTCACCAGCGCGCCGGCGAAGGCGCTCATGGGAACGGCCCAGATCGAGGCGGCGCCGAGACCCAACGCGATGGCGCTCGTAGCGCCCAGCGCGCCGCCCGTGCTGACCCCGACCACAGCGGGGCTCGCCATCGGGTTTCGGAAAAGACCCTGGAGCATCACGCCCGAGAGCGCGAGCGAGGCGCCGACGAAAGCGCCCGTGAGTGTGCGGGGGAGCCGGATGTGCCAGACGATGGCGCGCTCATGCGCGGAGACGCCCATCCCCTCGGTTGAGATGATCCCCAGTTCACTCAGGATGACTTTCAGGATTTTTCCGGAATCGATATCCGCCACGCCCAGTCGGACGCTGAGTGCGGCGAGGAGCAAGGCGGCGGCGAAAAGCCCTGCCATGAGGGCGTATTTCCTCATCGGTAAAGCCCTCGCACCAGATCATCGAGTCCATCGACGATGTATTGCGACACGCTCGAAAAACGCGGGTAGGGGATCTCGACGATTTTTTTCTCCCGCAGAGGTGCGTAGACCCCGTTCGCGCGGATGGCGTTCTTCATGCTCGCGCCCGATTCGGGATTTGCCCCCACCAGGATAACGTCGGGGTTCCAGGCGATGACCTGTTCCGCCGATACCCTGCGCGCCCCTCGAATGCCGTGTTCGGCGGCCACGTTCTCTCCGCCCGCGAGGCGGATGAGCGCGTCGTGCGAGGTGCCGCCGCCCGTTACCCAGCCGCCACGCACGAGCGTGAGAATGCGCGGGGGCTTGGCGTTTTTCGGGATGCGCGAGCGTATGGCGTGGATTCTCTCTTTCGTGTCTTTGATGAGTTTCTGCGCCTTGTCTTCTTCTCCGATCAGGCGGCCCATCTTCTCGATGTTCGCGAAGACATCCTCCATACCGCTGAAAGCGGAAAATTTCGAGACGGGCGCCCCGGCTGCGCGCAGATGGTTCAGGAACGCAGCGCTGGAGTATGAGGCGACGAACACCATATCCGGCCTGAAAGAGATGATGAGCTCGGGCGCGCTGCCGATGAGGGGAATTTCCCCCACCTTACCGGCGACGTTGGAATAACCCCGATGTCCGGCCAGTTTGTGCAGGCCGACGATTCTTTCTCTGGGCGCCAAAGCGAGGAGCATCTCGGCGGTGGCGAGCGTCATGGCGATCAGGCGTTCGGGCTTCCTGGCGGCGCGGGCGGGTGAGGGCCCCTCCGGGAACGAGGAGACCACAGCCCATAATAGAGCCGCCGCCAGGAAGAAAATTTTGAGCTTACCGCATAATCGCATCTGCCACCCTTTGCGCAAAGCCCCTCCTGAAGTAAGGGCCGCTTTAGAATATCGCCCTGACGCCCGCGAACCACTGGACCCCGGGCGCGCCGAAGCCGTAGATGGCGTCGTATTCCTCATCGAGCGCGTTGTTCACCTTGAGTTCCAACGTCAATTCCTTGAGCCTGGATTTCCTCGTCTTGTCGAACATCGAAATTCGCTCCTTCACGACGTCGAGCGAGAGCGCCAGATCCACCCGTGTGAAGCCTGGGTTCACCACCCTCGGGTAGGGCCAGGGCGCCGAGTCGTCGATGTCCCACCTGTCGCTCACCGTGTTCACTCTCAAACTCGCTCGCAGACGATCCGGGTGATAGCTGATCGAGGCGCTCCACCACCAGTCCGGGCGTCTCAGGAGCGGTTCTCCCTCCACGTAGTTCGGCGCGCCGAGGCCTTCGGTTTCGAGCGCGACCGTATCCATGGTGTTGAGACTCGCGTGGGCCGTGAAGTCGTGGAAATCAAGTAGCGATAAGGATACTTCCGCGCCCTTGACCCGCGCCTTCTGGATGTTCTCGTAGTTTGTCCCGTTGTCGAACGGGGTAAAGGAATAGGCGATCAGGTCGTCGACATCGTTCACGTAATACGTGGCGCTGAATTTGAGCTTTTTTCCGGCGAAAAACTGATCGAAGCCCGCCTCCCAGCTTCGTTGCCTCTCGCTCTTCAGGTTCGGGTTGCCGGGGCCGTAGACGTCGAGCAGCTCGGCGAAAGAGGGCCGCTTGATTCCCTCGCCCACCGCGCCGCGAAACCGCGCGCCGGTTCCGGGAATTTTGTAGGAGGCGGAGAGCTTTCCGGTCGTCTCGTCCTCGCCGACGTCGAAATTATCGGCACGCGCCCCGACTGCGAGGGTGAGGCCTCCCTCGAACTGGAACTGCTGCTGCGCGTAAAAAGAAGTCGCCCGCCTGTCGCTGTCGTATTCGTTTTCCCCGGCGCCGAAGTCGTTCTCATAAGCGCTCTCGACCGAGATGTCCTCCGTCTCCCATTCGATGCCTAGCGTGGAGGTGGAGCGGCGAAGCGCGCGCAAGCCGATTTGCTCCCCTGAGAGCCTCACGTTTACCTGGTTGTCGAAATGAAGTCTCGTCCCGCTCGTATCCGTTTTGTCGGAGCCGGGGTTGTGCGCATCCGGCATGTTCTCGAACAGCGTGTCTCGCAGGTACAAGGAGACGCGCGGGACGTACTCGAGCCAGGAGAAAGGCTTGAGATGCGCGCGCGCGCCGATGAGCTGCTCGGTGTTTCGCCCGTACTTGTTGGGTTCTCTGTAGCCCGCATGAGCCGGCCCGGGGATGTCGTAGCGGTTCTGGTTGGCGTGGTAGAGAAAGCGCAATTTCGCCTTGTCTGAGAAGAAATGATCCAGCGCCACCGTCCCCACGGTGCGGTAGTATCCGTCGTTCGGCAGGTGTCCCTCCGTATCGAGGCGGCTCAGGGTGGCGGCGTATCCGCTCTTGGCTGTTCCGCCCTTGAGCTTGAAGGCCTCCTCGAACGTGTCGTCGCTGCCGCCCCTCGCGCGGACGGTGAAAGAGGGCGCTTCGCCCGGCTTGCCGACCTCGGGCAGAAAATTCATCACGCCCGACGCCGCGTCCGAGCCGTACAGCGGGCTTTGGGGGCCCTTGAGCACTTCCGCCGTCCCTATCCACTCGGGCGAGAGGTGACCGAAGTCATACGCGCTCCCGTCCGGGAAGGTGAGCTTGAAGCCGTCGATCATCACGCTGGTGAAGTTGCTCTCGCTCCCCCTCAGGAAAAGGCTCGCCTGCCCGCCCCTGCCGCTCGTCTGCGGGAGGATGACGCCCGCCCCCTCGCTCAGGAAATCGAGCGCGTCGCCCGGCAGGAGGCTCTCGATCCGATCGGGACCGAAGACCTCCACCGAATCGGCCACGTCGCTCAACCGCTCGGGCGTTCGTGTGGCCGTAACGGTGATGGGGTCTAAGTAGAGTTCCTCCTCGGCGCTTTGCGCGTGGGCAAGCCCCGCCCCGCCCAACAGGGTGAGTGCGGCGAGCCACACAGCGAACAGGCCCCCTTTGATGCGGATGGATGATCGGGTGGGTTTTCTCAAAATGCCTTGCATGATGTGACGCCTCCTTGAGCGGCCCAAGCGCTCGAAACGGACCCCTCGTGGGGTCGCAGGGAGATGCCGACAGGCCGGTCTTCTGGCTCGCGCCGATGGCCGCCTTTCATTCCTTCCCGGGAAATTCCCAGTGGTTGCATGAAAGGCGCGTCGCTCACAGCTGCTGGGCAGCTCCGGTCTTACACCGGATTCCCGAACACCTGACGGCTGTTTCAGCGGCGGTTTGGTCCGCCGCTCCTATGGCTGCTGAAAATGTCTCCAAAAAACAAGAAATGTATCTCTCAATCGCAATACGTTTATGAAATAACTCCCCTCTTGAGGGTTTTTGGCAACTGGTGAAGGAGGAAGATTCACTCCCCTCTTGAGGGTTTCTGCCATCCGACGAGAGAGCAATTCACTCCCCCCTTGAGGGGGAGTCAACGAGACAAGGGCGAAGCCCGCAGGCGAGTTGGTGGGGGGTATAATTCGGCATGGGCAATAAAACACGTTTTACCCCCCACCGAATCAGCCTTCGCCGGAGGCTCGGCTTCTTCGACTCCCCCTCAAGGGGGGAGTGGTTTTTTCCTCTCGTCGGTCGCGCCGAAATCTCATTCATCAAGACTTTTCAACAATCTCCGCTTATGGCGAAACTTTATCGCTGCGCGTGCGCAATGCCCGCGTGTGCGGTGATTCTCTCGACTTGGGGAGTGATGATGCGCAAGATACCACCCACCTCCCGTTCCGCGAGGACGTGACGGGTCAAAAGGTTGCCGCAGGTCGGTCTCCTGGCTTCCGGATCATACTACTCACGGCCCCTTCCCGGCGGCATCCGCCAGTGGTAATGGCCGCTTTCGTCCCCGGTCACAGTGGCGGGTCCGCGCCGGATTCTCACCGGCTTCCCGGGCTTTCACTCAGAAAGCCCACCTGCGACAGGTCGGAAAAACGATACTACTCGATCAATTAGCGCGCTACATACGAATCGGGACGGTATTAAACCGCCTCGTACTTGTCGCGCGTGATGGTGTCCAGGTCGATGCCTTCAATGCGCACGAGGCGCGTCTCTCCCTCGCGCTTGGGCGAGTGGAACTCCCCAACGTCATAGGCCTTGGACAAGCCCGGCGTGAGGTCGTAGCTGCGCACGGCGCGCACCTTGCCGGGCGCTGCGCCGTTGGGCCGTTCGACGAGATCGTAATCCGTCATCGTGGTGGTGCCGACCGCCTGACCGTAGATGGCCCACGACTGGCCGTGGTCGTGCGGGGAGCTTCCGGTAACACCCTTGTGAACGTGAGCGAAGATGCAGAAGCCGAGCTCGGGGTCCTTGTAGAGGATCTTGCGGGGGGAGTCGTTGTCCGGCCCCAGGTGTTCCTGCACGAACTCCTCTTGCACCAGGACTTTCTCCAGGGCGTCGCTCACCTTCTGGAGGCCCGCCTTGCTCGAATCGGCTTTCAGGATGTCGTGGCATTCGGCTGCGAATCTGTCGAGTATTTCACCCATTGTGCGCTCTCCTTGTTATTGAGAGGTTGATTTTCCTCATTCTAACGGCAGCCCGCGTATTTTGTAAAACGATTGAGAGGGGAGCGTGCTTTTCCCGGTTTCGGTGTATGATTCTCAGATACCTCATTTGATGCGCATGCACGGCGAACTCCCTGAAGGGGCCTTTAGATGGATTCGGCGAAGCAGCGGAACATCGAGACCTTCACGCGGATGGCGGAGACCTACGGCGGCTATTACAGCGATGCGGAACAGGCTCGCCTGGGCGCGATGGCCGAGCGGGTCGGCTTCGGCGAAGGCTCCTGGCTGGTCGATTTCGGTATGGGTACGGGCACATCCGCAAAACCCTTTCTGGCGGCGGGCGGGAACGTGGTGGGGCTGGACTTAACCCCCGCGATGGCCAGAAGCGGGCGCGAGCGCCTGCGCGAATGGGGGGTCGAGGCGAACGCCCGCTACGTCATGGCGAACGTGCACGATGCGCCCCTGGCCGATGGAACCGCCGACGCCGCCATTTGCCGCCACACGTTTCATCATCTCGATGCCCCAAAAAAAGTTTTTGGGGAGATGGCGCGCGCCGTCCGTCCTGGCGGCCACGTTTTCCTGATCGACTATCACTACCCCGACGAGGAAGAAGAGCGCGAGAAGATAGAAGAGCTCGACCGTGTGCGGGAGCCGACCATCACGCGGCACCTGTCCGGAAAGGAGATGGAAGACTTGTTCCGGGCAGAGGGAATCCGTATCGAGGAGACGGTCGTCGACAGGACCGACACGCCGTTCGATGAGTGGATGGACATCGCCAAGACCTCGCCGGACGAATTCCCGAAGCTGAGAGCCGCCTTCGAAGCGCTCCGCGATCAGGGCGGAAGCTGGTATGAGGAAAGTGGCGAAGGGGAGGACTTCTCCATCGTCAGAAAACGCCTGACCATCCTGGGCCAGAAACCGGCCTGAATATCTTTTCTCCTCAAAGCTCCTGCGGCGGTGCGCCGCCCAGAGGGGTGGGTTTGACGACCGCGTCGATGAGGAAGGGCTTGTCGCCACGGGCGGCCTCGGCCAGACACGCTTCCAGTTCATCGGGCGCATGGACGCGCGCCGCCTCCACGCCCATCGATTCCGCCAGCTTGATGAAGTCGAGGTCCGGCTCCGTCAGGTCCATGCCGACGAAGCGGTGAAACTCCTTCGCCTTTCCGTCCAGGGCCAGCACGCGCCCTTTCAGGATGTGGTAGGCCCCGTTGTTCGCGATGAGGAAAACGACGCCCACATTGTATTTCGCCGCCGTCCAGAGGGTCTGGTTGGAGTACATGGCCGAGCCATCTCCCGAGAGGCAGATGACGGGGCGATCGGGCGTCGCTATCTTGGCGCCCAGCGCCATGGGCAACCCGTTCCCGATGCCGCCGCCCTTACGTCCGAAAATCTGGGAGGCCGTGCGCCCCACTGCGCGGCGGAAACCGGGTCCGGCGGAAGTGAGGGCCTCATCCACCCACACGGCGCCCTCGGGCGCGCCCGCGCCGAGCGCCCGGTGAAAGGCGGGCAGCGGCATGCCTTCCGAATAATCGCCTTCTTCTGCCAGGGGAGACGCGGCCTCTCTCGTATCTTGGTTTTCCTTGGCGATTCGCTCCGCGCGTGCTTTCGCCCCCGCAGCCTCATCCGCCGTCTGCGCGCGCGCCACGGCTTCCGTCAGGACGGGCAGGGTGGTTTTCGGATCGCCGTACAGAGAGGCGTCGAGCCCGAAGTTCTTGCCCATCTCCCATGCGTTCAGGTCCAGATGCACGACCCGGCAGCTTTCGGGCAGCGGCCGCACGTCGGCGGGGTATGAGAACAGGAATACCTCCGTGCCTATTAAGAACACCAGGTCGTATTCCGTGAGTCGCTCCCTCAAGGGTCTGGCGAGAATGGGGAGTTTTCCGCCGTAGAGCGGGTGCGCCATGGGATAGCTGATCACGTTGGCGAAGTTCTCCTCATACGCTTTGGCGCCGATCTGCTCGGCAAAGCGCGCCGCCTCCTCCAGCGCACCCGAGTGCGCGACGCCGGAACCCGCGACGATGCAGGGCCGCTCGGCTTTTGCGATGAGCGCGGCCGCCGCCTCGATGGACTCGGCCGATGCGGCGAAGCGCGTATGGATGCGCGTGGGTTTTTCCTGCAAGTCCGAGGCAGGGGCGAGCATGACGTCTCCGGGCAGGGAGAGGAAGACCGGCCCCGTCGGCGGCGTCATGGACACCTTGACGGCGCGCCGCACCGCCTGCTCCAGATCCTCCACGCGGCGCACCTCATACGACCACTTCACGAGCGGCTCCGCCATGCGCGCGAGGTCGTCATAGAGAATGATTTCCTGAAAGTGTCCGCTCTGGGGCTGGTTCCCGGCGGTGACGAGCATGGGCGCGCCCGAGCGCTTGGCGTTGTAGAGAAGTCCCATCGCGTTGCCGAGGCCGGGCGCCACGTGGAGGTTAATGGCGGCGGGCTTCCCGGTGCTGAGGCCGTATCCCTCCGCCGCTGAAATGGCCACGCCCTCATGCAGCGTGAGGATGAACTTGAGCCGCTCCTCGTTCACCAGCGCGTCCATCAGGGGAAGCTCCGTCGTGCCCGGGTTCCCGAACAGGTGCGTGACTCCCTCGTCGAGCAGGGTTTCGAGCAGCAAGCATGCGCCGTTTGCGTTTCTCATCTTTCTGGCCTCTGGGTATTGGTGGATACGATATGGATTAGTGGAAGTAGTTGCCGCCGTTCACCAGGAGGGTCTGGCCCGTGATGAAGGCGTTTCGGATCATCATCATGACGGCGTCGACCGTCTCCTCCACCGTCCCGAAGCGCTCCATCGGCGTGTTCGGCGTGGAGGTGCGCAGGTCCCGCGTCGTCATGTCGGTGTCGATGAGGGCGGGCGCCACGCTGTTCACCGTGACGCCTTCTTTCACCAGGGCCGCGGCGTAACCGTGAGTAAGTCCGTGCATGCCCGCCTTGGACGCCGCGTAGTGCGGCCCGACGCGCCCGCCCGTGAAGGCGGCGTTCGATGAGACGTTGACGATCCTGCCCCACCGCGCCTCCCGCATGTCGGGCAGAACGGCCTGCGTGAGCAGGAACGCGGATTTGAGATTCACGTCGAGCGTGGCGTCCCAATCGGCTTCGGTGAGGTCGTAATAGGGTTTCATGATGGCGATCCCTGCGTTGTTGACGAGTATCGAGACGGGGCCGAATCGCTCCCTCGTCTCGTCCACGAGGCGGCGCACGTCGCCGGCGACCGATACGTCCGCCTGGATGACGAAGGCCTCCCCGCCCGCCTCTTCTATCTCGCGGCGGGTCTCCTCCGCCTCGGCCGCGCGCTCTCGATAGTTCACCGCCACGCGGCAGCCCGCACTCCCCAGCGCCACTGCGCATCCGCGCCCGATGCCCCGGCTCGCGCCGGTGACGATGCAGGTCTTTCCATGAATACTTTCTGGCGACAACGCCGCGCCCCCCGGGAATGTGATAGGCGCATCCTAATTCATCCGCCGCGAGATGGGCAGTCACGGCAGGGAATTTTATCGTTTCGGGATCGCGGTGGTATATTGCCCGCCATGAGTGAAGAAAACATTCGCGCAGCTTGCGTCGGGCTGGGCCGCTGGGCCGGCGTGCTGGCGGAGGGGGTCCGGAAAACGCCGGGGCTCGAAATCGCCGCCTGCCACACGCGGTCGGACGAGCGGAAAGAAGATTTCGCGCGAAAATACGGTTGCATGCCTTACCCTGACTATGCGGCCATATTGGAAGATCCGCGCATCGACGCCGTCGTCCTCACAACGCCTCACAGCGCGCATAAGGATCAGGTCTGCGCGGCGGCCAGGGCGGGGAAGCACGTGTTCGTCGAAAAGCCGATTGCCGTCACCTTGGCTGACGCCCGCGCCTGCGTGGAGGCGTGTGAGCGAGCGGGCGTCGTCCTGATGGTGGGGCATTGCTGGCGCTGGGTGGCCTCGGTCCAGAAGGCGAAGGCGCTGATAGGTACGGGCGCGCTCGGGGAGGTGACGCAGGCGGCGGGGCACTTCGGCAACCCGCGGGCGCAGAACTACGGCAGGGAGATCTGGCGCGACGACCCCGCAGAATCGCCTCTCGGGCCGTTCACCGGGCCGGGTTTTCACCTCCTCGACATCCTGAAATACCTCCTGGGTCCGGTGGAAGAGGCCTTCGCGGTACTGGAGCGGAAGATGGCGGCGGGGCGCATTCCGGACACCGCCTCGGGCGCGCTCCGGTTCGCCTCGGGCGTGACCGCCCAGGTGAGTTCCAGTTTCGTGACGCAGCGCCGCTACCAGCTTTCCCTGTTCGGAACCGAGGCGAACCTCTACGTGAACGCGGAACCGGGGGGCGGAACGCCCGCCGCGCCCGGACTCGTCATCCACAGGGGCGGCGAAGCGGAGCCGGAGATCGTACCGGTCGAGAAGACCGACATGATCGCCCGCCACATGGCTTCTTTCGCGAAGAGCGTGCGCGGCGATGCGCCCCCGTTCACCGACGGGCGCGAGGGAGCCGCCCTCGTCGCACTGCTCTCGGCCATGCTCGAATCATCGAAGACGGGAGGATGGACGCGCGTGGAATCGGCCTGAAATGGTCTACCGAGAATAATTCGTCTCATCTGCAGGAACCTGAAAATTCACTTGCCCCACACGACGGCCCAGGCGCCCAGTACCGAGCACGCCCCGCCGATGATGACCTGCGCGCTCACGCGCTCCTGTTTCCTGAAAAAAAGCCAGGAGAAGAGGATGACGATCAGGATCGAGAGCCGGTTGATGGGAACCACCTGGATGACCTCGCCGTCCTTGATCGCCCACCAGAAGAAGAACGCGGCCAGGAAGTTGCACGCCGCGCCCAGCGACGTGATGAGCAGCGAGTGTCGCGTGAAGGGGCTGCTTTTCATCTGGAGCGTCGGGAAGAAAAAGGCGCTGGCGAGCAGGAGCGTGAGCGTCGTCATGTTCGAGACGCCCATCCCCAGCGTGACCGAGGGGATGTGGACGAAGCCGTATTTGCGCACGATGTGGGAGATGCTCGCAAACGCCGCACCCGCCACCGGTATGAGGTAGTAGGTGAGGGGAACCCGCCTCTGGGTGGCTTTCTTGTCGTACAGGAGCAGGACGCCTCCTGCCATGATGCCCAGCGTACCCACCGTCACCAGCGGAGTGAGCGTCTCGCCCAAAAGAATCACCGCAAGGCCCGAGGACCAGATGAGGCCCGTCTGCGTCAGTATGGGCGTGCGGGCCAAACCTATCAGCTTGATGGATATCATCCCCATGTAGCGACCGCCGAGTCCGCCGACGGTCCCCACAAGGACGAACCACAGGACCCCATAGAGCGGCCAGTGGTCGAGCCCCTCGCCCATCGCGTAGAGGCCGAGTGCGAAGATGGTGGTGATGATGGTCGCGATGACCGTCGTCACGAGCGGGCTCAGGCTCATGAGCGCGCCCCGGTAGAGCGTCCTGGCGACGGAGATGAAAAACGCCGAGAGAAGCGCCATCACGTTGGGATGAAAGGATTCGAGCAAGCGTAAAACTCAGGGCAAGAGAAAACGCCATTATCCACCCGCGGAGAAGAGACGGCAAGGCGGGGGCGGTTTCGAGCGGGGAGGGGTTGTTGAAAAAGTCCTGGTTTCGTGATTCGGCGAATGGAAAATGCCAGGGAGGGGGTCCGTAGGGACAGGCCTCCGTGCCTGTCCGAGACCTCCGTGCCTGCCCCTGCAAATTGCAACCACGGGGATGGACATATCCGATACGGGCGGCCACTGTCGAACTCCCCTCTTCGGGAAATTCGACGCCCCTATGAGTGAATGTGGTTTTGCTCGTCATTCCGGCGCAAGCCGGAATCCAGGGACTTTGTATTTGTCTTTTCGCTTTATCGTTCTTCTTGGTCGTCTTGCGATTCGGTATTCCCGTCTGCTCTGGATTCCGGCATGCGCCGGAATGACGGCTATCTGTGGTTATTTCTATACGGGAGCGAGGTAATCTGATTGTAGGGGCCGTTCACGAATGGTGGGGCGACCTGTCCCTGCAGACTAAGCGGATAGATGTTGCGCGGAAGAGGCTGTCGCTGCCCCGTTCGTCGTCCGATTATGTCCGTTCACAGGCGCGCGCATCATCCGCTTGAGCGTCAGGACCGCGTTCTCGGGGCTGCTGAGCACGCTCGCATCGACGCGGCGGGATACCGCATCCAGCGCCCGCGCCATGGAGAACTGCGCGAGGAGGACGACATCGGCGTGGGCCGCGTTTGCGGCGGCTTCCGCGATGAGCGCGTCGTGCGTCTGTGGATCACCCGCCTGAAGCGCGTCTAAAGCGTCTGCGACGTAAGATACCTCGATTTTAAGCGCAATCTTTTTCTGCGCCGCCTGGGCTTCTAACTCTTTTCGTATCGAGGGACCAGAGGGCCGGAACGTCGAGAGGATCTGGATACGCGTCCCGAGCCGAAGCGCCTCATCGAGCATCGCCTGGTTCGGCTTGAATACGGGTATCGGGAGCCTCGACTGGACGGCCTCAATCGCCGGGCCGAAGGCCGAGCATGAGAAGAGGATCGCCTCTGCACCGCCCCGATGCGCGAACTTGGCAAGACGGTCCACGCGCTCGAAAAGCGCAGGCGTGAGGTGCCCGACCGCTTCCAGGTCACGGGCCAGGGACTCATCGATGAGTTGGACGACCTCGGCTTCCGGCCAATGGTTTTCTAACGCGGCTTCGATGGGCGAAACCGCGACGCGCGTCGCATGAACGACGCCGATGCAGACGGACATGGTTACGGGCGTATCCTTTCAAAACAATGACGTATGAAAACGATGATCCAGAACGCGGAATTTTAGTCAAAACGGGGATTTGTAGCAAGGGTGTGGGCGGGCATCCACACATGAGGATGAACCTATGAATTTGAATGGTCCTGGAAGCGGAAAGTTCTATCCAACTGCTGTCGCGTGAGCTGCAAGGTGACAAACGCCGTGCGATGAGGAACAAAGAAATTCTTGATGTCGTCATGATTGATGCGGATGCCGCCGATTCCATCGCTTCCGAGAGTCTTGAAACCAGCTGGCGTTCGCTCGCTCATCTCTGGATAGGCGGTGACGCTTACACTTAAGTGCTCATCGACCTTGTCGATTGTTTCGCGCAGCCGCGTGCAGTCGACGTAGACGCTTCGATAGGATGCGTCGTCCGAATATTTGTGGACGCCTTGGATGGCCGAGGTGTGGAACGTTTCGGCAACGGCATCCTCCACGTCGTCATCTTTTTCGTAGAACTCGAGGAGGTAGTCATCGACGCCGACCCCGTACTGGTCCACAACGCGAACGACGGTGTTCTGAAAGCCGTGTTTCTTGCTGTTGCTCGTTACGATCTTGGGCGACAGCGCATCGTTGCGTTTTGCCAGTGAATCGCACCACGCGCCGAACTCATCGTCTTCGATGGTCAACGCTTTGACGATATCTGCAAACAAACCACCGTCGCGCTTAGTTTTCTCGATCTGTCGCAGGGAACTGGAACTGCGGTGGAACAGCTTGATCGAGCTATGATCATGGCCGTCCATCACGCCGAACGCCGTTGTTCCCGAAGAAGCTTCCATATCGTAGGTTACGTCGTGCCCGGCTTCGTCTGGATTTGTTGGAAATACCGCCTTGATTCGCACGCAGTTCATGTTGGCTGTGGAGGTGCGCACCGTACCGTCCGAGCCGACTTCGTTAGCGATGACGCGGATTCCTCGATAACCGGAGTTGCCGACCAGCACCGTGCACAGCACGTTGCCGGGCTGATACATCTCGCCGCCGCGACCGAAGCGGTCGCGCTCGGCCAGTCGCCAGGTGTATGGACTCGCGAGCTCTAGACCCTTGAGAATTTGGGTCCCGGTCTCGAAAGGTTCGCCCGCGGGTTGTTTTGTGATGAAGCCTTTCCAGACGCGACCGAGAAACGATCGTCCCTTGTGGGCAAGCGGCGAGCCGAAATTCGCCGGGGCGAGCATGAGCAGATGCTTGATGGGGGCACGCCCGGGCGTGTAGTTGCGCTGAAGCCAGTCGCGAATCACCAGAGCGCCGGTGCTGTGCACGATGGCGTCTACGCTGCCTTTTTTCTTCGGCAGGTCGTGTTTCTCCCAGGCTGTCTGCATCGCCGTCACGACATCGTCGAATCGAACTTCATCTTCCATGCTGATGTAGTCGGCCAGCGAGATAATCGTGACGTTTTGTCCTTGCAGCTTCTTTTGCAGAAGTCTTGCGAGTGGCTCGAAGCTCTCAGATGTATCGTTCCAACCGTGTAGGATGACAATCTGGCGTTCAGGCATTGGGTCCTCCGATGTGGCATCTCTGAATTGCCCAAGTAGAAATGTATCCAATGAAGAAAAATGTCCGATTAATACGACACAAATCCTTCCGGTGCCGGGCAGGGATTCGATTACGGCCGACAAACGGTAAATCCATAAAGGGATGGATGTTCCCTATCGGTGGTAGACTTGAAATTTCTTTTGGAGTTCATATAATGTCAATAGATGTCATAAGAATCTATTAAAAGTCAAATGGAGTATATGAAATACGGCATTACGCACGCGTGACTACTCGGCCATGATGGAACCCTTCCAGGGAGAACCCCCGGGTATGCGTAATCGATTCTTAAAAAACATTCGAACGGTGAAGTTCGTGATGTGCGCAACTGCACTCTTCATTTCGATAGGCATCTTGTTCGGTAGCGCTTCTATTCCCCGCACCCAGTCGGCGGAAGCACATAAAAAGTCTAAGTCCGGCATGACCGTGCTGGAAAGAAATGTGAAATCCCTGATGAGAATAAGAAGCAATGGGAAGAGCCTGAAGAGTGGGCTTGGGGAGAATTATGAGAAGGACGAAGTGCGGATTTCATCAGTTGCTGGCGGGTAAAGAATCTCAATCCAGGAGCGCGTTACAAATGACCAGATTATGAGTATTGGAAGGAGTACTCGAAAACATCGACTCCCAAAAACTGTGTGACCAAGTTGGAAGCCTATATGGTGAGTAGATGTAAGGCCTGGACTCTCCAGCACCAGAAAACAACCGCCCATATAAGGTTAGGTGGGTTTTTCTGCATTACGTCTAGGCAGGATGTCACGTTTGGAATTCTCTCTAACATAGGAGGTAGTTGAAATGAGCGATATTGGCTCCACGCCAATGACCAAAGATCCATCGAAGTGTGATGAAACAAAAATAAAGTTTCTGAGAACTCGTGAAGTTGTCTTGTTGGGTGCGACAGGTGGGATTCTCGTGAATTTGGTGGCACACCCCGGTTTACTGAAGCTAGATTTTTCACATCCCAAAGAGATACTAGGTAGTATATTGATAGGTGCGGTTCTCGGAGGAATATGGGCCTATGTCAATATGCCCGAGTATGATCGCAAGCGAGCTTTACAATTCGGCATGATCGCCCCTGCTGTTTTCGTATCTTTTACATTTGGACTAGAAAGCATGCAGAGACCACAAGAGAAACCAGATAACAAAAAGATAGAAAAGTCCCAAAAGGAGGATAAGAAAGGTCATTTCTCAATCATTGGTAAGGCTTACGCTACAACACAGCCTTCTATATCACGAGACTTGAATTCCACTAAAACCCGATCTGGAGGTGGGAAAACGAAAAAACCTTGGTGGATAAGGATTTTTCGTTAAGAAGTCTAAATCGGATGCAGACGCTTCGGATGTGCAGTCAGGATATTTTCACAAATTTTCTACGAAGCAGGGCAGGCTCGTTGCTTATCATTTAATGAAATCATAGCTTCTGCCTGAGGTCATCGCCATTCCGGTGTGATTTTCGACCTGAGGGCAACGGCGTATGTAGGGGCAGACCTGTGTCCGCCCCTACAAGAGCGTTCTTCCATTACGAACACCTCGCGGTTTCCTCCTCGGAAAAGGCCGCTTATTTCTCCGGCACCACGGGCAGCATGATGTAGGACGCATTCTCGGGTCCGCAGTGTAGCGTCACGTTCTTGCCAAAAATTTCCTCGGGCCTGTCCACCGGGTCGTCGTGCAAAAACGGCCCGCAGCCCCGGAACACGTTCTTCATGTTCGAGAGCTTGTGCGTGGTGACGCAGCTGTATTCATAGTCCTTGCCGCGCACGCTGAGCGCCAGCCGGTAGCCGGGCGGCACCACGATGCAGGTGGGCCAGACCTCGATGTCGAGCTCGTATATCACGCCAGGCGTCAGGTATTGCTTCTCGTCATGCGCCTGGTAGGGTTTCCACTCCGTCGATAGTTCGGGCACGAGCTTTCGTTGCGAGGCGCGGAGCCAGCCCTGCGCGATGGGCGTGTTCGGGTCGAGCGTGCCCTGGAAGGTGATCTCCTTCATGTCGGGCGTGAACAGGCGCAGTACGAGGAACAGGTCCGCATCCTGGGTTTCGGATGAGACGAAGAGCTTCGAGGCGATGGGACCGGTAATCTCCGTCTCTTTCTCGAATGGCGGCAGCATGAACGTCACGCCGTCGCTGAATCCCCCGTAGGTGATGCTCTGATTGCGAACGATGGGCGCGGAATCGAGGCTCATGTATTCGGGGTTCAAGTAGAACTTCGTCCACTTCGTGCGCGCGAGGGGCCATTCGTTCTCGCCGCGCTCGACGAATTTTTCCCCGACGTGGCGCACCTTGAGCATGACGGGCGGCTTCTCCATCCAGCCGGTGTCCTCGCCCTTCAGGTAGTGGCCGAAGAACTGCTTCTGGAGCTTTTCACCGTAGGGGGTGTAGAACTCCGTCCAGTGTTCGAAGCCGTGGACTTCCAGCCATTTCTCCGTGGACGCCGCCCGCATGAAGCCCTCGTAATTCCCCCTCGGGTGCAGTCCCTGCCCGCCCCAGCTCGCCGCCGAGATGAAGGGCGTCTTGATCTTCTCCCAGTGGGCGGAGCGATCCTGATACCACTCGCCATCCAGCGGACGCTCGAGAATGTCGCCCCCGTAATCCGAGCGGTTTTTCGCCATCTCCTCCTCGCTCAGGGTCTCGGGGCCGCAGGCCAGACCGCCGTGGACGCGGCTTTTGGGGCCGTTCTCCCCGAGGCCGTACTGCACGCTTTTGACCTGCATGTCGTACCAGTTCGCGAGGAACGTCGTGAGAATGCCGCCCTGGTGGCTCATGTCGCGGTAGAAGTCCGCCGCACCCTCCCAGACGCACATGGCTTCCAGGTACTTGGGCTGCAGACCCGCCACGTGCCACTGGTTGATGGCGTAATACGATATGCCCGTGAGGCCCACCTTGCCGTTGCACCAGGGCTGTTCGCCCGCCCACTCGATGCAGATGGCGAAATCCTTCGTTTCGCGCGGGGAGAAGTGGTCGATGTAGCCCGGCGAGCGGCCGGCGCCGCGCGAATCCACGCGCACGCAGATGTAGCCGTCGGGCACCCATTTCTCGGGGTCCACGACCTCCCAGCTCTGGTGGATGTTCGAGGAACCCGCGATGGCGTCCGGATGCGCGGTGGCGAAAAGCTCCCACGCCGTCTCGTAGCCGTCCTGCCATGCCAGGTCCTTCGCATAGGGGCCGTAGCTCAGGATGACCGGGTATTTCCCGTCGTCATCGGGGCGGTAGACGTTCGCCCGCAGCACCAGGCCGTCTTCCATCCGGATGGGAACGTCCCATTCGATGATAAAGCCGTGCATTTTTTCGGTTCGGTATTGAGGGTCCGTGCTCAGGTCGATGTCGCTCATGTTCACCTCATCTCGTCAGTGGGAAGTTTCATCTTCCGCTCTATTTCTCGGGAATCACCGGCAGCATCACGTAGGCCTCATGGTCCCCGCCGCAGTGGAGCGTCACGTTCTTGCCGAACACATCGGGGGGCCTGTCCTTGGGATCGTTGTGAATGAAGCATCCGCAGCCGGTGAACTCGTTTTTCATGTTGGAGAGGCCGCCGCCCGATCCGCCGGGGTACACGTAGTCCTTGCCGCGCACCGTGAAGGCGACCCGGTAGCCCTCGGGAATCACGATGCAGGTGGGCCATACCTCGATGTCGAGTTCATAGATATCGCCCGGCGTCAGGGGCTGTTCTTCATCGTGGGTGTGGTAGGGCCTGTAGGGCAGGGTCTTTCCCGGATCCAGTTTTCTGTGCGAGGCTCGCAGCCAGCCCTGCGCGATGGGCGTGTGCGGGTCGAGCGCGCCCTGGAAGACGACCTCTTCCATGTCCGGCGTGAACACGCGCACGACCAGGAACATGTCCGCATCCTTCGTTTCGGATGAGACGAAAAGCTTGGCTGCGATGGGGCCGGTGACTTCCGTTTCTTGGGAGATGGGCGGCGTGACGAAGGTGACGCCCTCGCTGAAGCCGGCATAGGTGGTGGTCGCCGCCTCTGCTACGGGCGCATCTTCGAGCGAGTGGGTTTTTGCGTTCAGGTAGTATTTCGTCCACTGCGTGCGCGCCAGCGGCCATTCGCTCTCGTGCCGCTCGACGAAGCGCTCGCCGGGGTGACGCACCTGGAGCAGCACACGTGGCTGGTCCGGCCAGCCGGTGTCCTCGCCCTTCAGGTAATGGCCGAAGAATTTCTTCTGCATGTTGACGCCGTAGTCGGTGTAAAACTCCGTCCAGTGCTCGATGCCGTGGACTTCGAGCCATTTTTCCTCGCAGCCTGTCTCGAGAAAGCCCTCGAAGTTCCCGCGCGGGTGCAGGCCCTGCCCGCCCCAGTTGGCCGAGGAGAGGAGCGGTACCTGGATTTTGCTGAAATCGGGCATACGCGACTGCCAGTATTCGTCGGTGTCGAGCTTGTGGGAAAAGCAATCCTCGCCGAAATCGTTGCGGTTCGCACCGAGTTCCTCCTCGGTGAGGGTGATGGGGCCGGAGACCCAGTCGCCCGTGAAGCGGCTCTTGAAGCCGCGCTCGCCGAGGCCGTGCTGGACGGTGTAGACCTGCATCTCGGACCAGTTGCGCGCGAAGCCGTTGCAGAAGATGCCGCCGTGGTGGGCCATCTCGCGGTAATAATCGGCGGCTCCTTCCCAGACGCACATGGCGCTCAGATGCGGAGGCTGGAGCGAGCCCACCTGCCACTGGTTCATGCCGTAATAGGAGATGCCGTTCAGCCCGATCTTGCCAGTACTCCAGGGTTGCACCGCCGCCCATTCGATGCACTCGTACAAATCCTGCGCCTCGCGCGCCGACCAGATGTCGATGACGCCCGGCGAGCGGCCGGCGCCGCGCGAATCCACGCGGATGCAGATGTAGCCGTCCGGCACCCATTTTTCGGGGTCCACCACCTCCCAGTTCTGGTATTTGTTGGTGGAGCCTGCGGGCACGTCGGGGTGTTGCTCGACCATGCGCGTCCAGCATGTCTCATACAAGTCTTCGAAGTGCAGATACTTTCCATACGGGCCGTACGTCAGGATGACGGGGTATTTCCCTACATCGTCCTGGGGCCGGTAGACGTCGCACCGCAGGACGACGCCGTCTTCCATGGGGATGGGCACGTCCCAGTCGATGCGCATTCCGTCTCTGTCTTCGGTTTTGTAATCGCTCATTCGGTCTTTCTCCTCGGCTCATCAAAGATGTTTGAGTGCAGGCGGCGCGAGCGACCACCCTGAAAATTTTGATTGTCGTATCGGTGAACGCGGCGATTATAGCCGCCTTGCGCCTCATGATCCAGATAGAGAGGTTGTTTTCTCGATGATCTATGGCCTCTTCACGCGCGCCACATTACCGGGTCGTCATGCGGCAGCGTCATCTCCCTGTTCCGTTATCCGGAGAAGTGCTCCATCGCAGCGAATCCGACGCCCATCAGCGCTGCAACGCCCAGGGTTCTCATGAGAGACTGGTGCCGCCACAGGAGCATGATCGCGCTTACGCCGCCGATGAGCAGGACCCGCCAGTCCAGGGAGTGCCATACCGGCATCAGGAGTTTCACCGGGCCGACTTGCAAGGAAGGCAGCTCGGCGAACAGGACGTGCAGACTGAACCAGATGGAGAGGTTGAGAATGACGCCCACCACCGCCGCCGTGATCGCCTCCAGGGCGCCCTTCAGCCGAGGCTGGGCCGTGAGCTGCTCGATATAGGGCGCGCCTGCGAATATCCACAGGAAACAGGGCGCGAACGTGACCCAGAGCGTGACCAGCGCGCCGGCGATTCCCATGCTCATCCCGCCCGCCCGGTATCCTGCGACATAGCCGACAAACTCCGTGACCAGTATCAGCGGCCCCGGGGTGGTTTCTGCCAGCCCCAGGCCGTCCATCATTTCACCTGCGCTCATCCAGCCCTTATGGGTCACCACGTCCTGCGCCAGGTAGGCGAGCACCGCATAGGCGCCGCCGAACGTGACCACCGCGAGACGGGAGAAGAAATTGCCGATCTGCACCAGAACCTCGTATCCGCCCACAGCCATCAACACAAACACAGGCGTCCACCAGACAACCATCCATATCGCTACCGTTCTCACCGTGCCGGAGGTCGACCCGCCACCCCGCCCGGGTTCACTATTTTCAGTGCTCTGGCCGCTCAGCAGGAAAAACCCGGCCAGGGCGGATATCAGGATAAGGATAGGGAACGGGACCGAGAGAAAGAAGATGGCCACGAAGGCCAGTCCGGCGATAATCCAGTGCACGGCTGAATGCAGCGCTCTCTTCGCCACTCTCAGCAAAGCCTCCATCACGATGATCAGGACCGCGCCCTTGATCCCCAGAAACAGCGCGGCCATTATCGGCAGGTGGCCCACGGCCATG
This sequence comes from Nitrospinae bacterium bin107, assembly GCA_002238965.1. Lineage (GTDB taxonomy): Bacteria > UBA8248 > UBA8248 > UBA8248 > UBA8248 > Bin107. The sequence continues at coordinate 39,831 of MPNJ01000019.1, forward strand.
TACAGCATCGCCAGCCCGAGCACCACCAGAGCGCCCGGAACCACGAACAAGAGGCCCGCCAGCAAACCGCCGGGCACACCGCGAAGCCGCCACCCTGCGTAGGTGGCGAGTTGCATGGCCTCGGGGCCGGGCAGCAGCATGCAGAAACTGAGCGCGCCCAGGAACCTTTCCTCGTCGAGCAACTCTTCCTCCTCGACCAGGATTCGGTGCATGACCGCTATCTGCGCCGCCGGGCCGCCGAAGGACAGTATCCCGATGCGCCAGAAAACGGCGAACATCCGTCGCCAGGTGAAGTCTGATTCCAGGTGCACGTCTCCACCACCCATCATAGCTCTCCTGCATCAGTCGGAATTGACACCGGTATCGTGTTGGTGGCCGTTCTTTTTCGAGAAGAAAAAACGGTCTTCAATCCGTTCGATAGGCTTGCGTGATGGCCTGGCTCGAGGTGTTCCAGCCGGGAATAACGAGGCAGGACGGGCCGGGGATGCCGCCCGCGACGATCAGGAGTATGTCTTCCGGTTCGTGCACCATGGGGGCGAGAGAATCGTCGTCTTCGTGATCCACCCAGTCCGGCCAGCGCGAGAGTTCGGGTCCCCGGTAGCGCCCGCCTTTTTTGAGGACGCCCACGGGCATTCTCGCCCGCTTGAAGAGTTCTCCTTTCACGTCCGCGCGGCTCAGGCCCCCTCTCGCAAGGATGTCGGCGTGATCGGGGGCGACGACGATCACCCAGTTCGTCTGCGTGTAGGCCGTCGTGGCGCCCATCGCGCACATGGTGTTCGAGAGCGTGGTGAGAACACCCTCGGGCTTGGCGCTCACGTCGTCCATCGCCATGCGAGGCGCCTCGGCGTTGCAGACGGTGAGTACGTCCGCATCCAGGCCGAAGCCGAAATCACCCGGCATCGGCTCCCAGGGGCTTTGTTCCTCGTTCTCACGCACGCAGTAGGTGAATTTGGATGGACTGCCGAAGGTGCTCATGTCAGAGACGCCGGGGATTCCCCCGCCCAGGTTCATCATGATGAGCCTGATTGCGCGGCCGATGGCGGCGTTCGCCCGAAAACCGGGGCCGAAGCATCCCGAACCCCCATGGACGCCGATCTCCCGGGCATAGGGGCCGTTCAGTATCAGCAAAGGCCCGCCGGTGAACATGGTGGCCTGAATGCCCACGAGGTTGAAGCGCTCGATAAGCATGGCCTCAACCGCTCCGAGCACCACGGGCAGATATTCGGGTTTGCACCCCGCCATCAGCGCGTGTAGAGCGACGCTCTCCACCGTCGCCGTGTTCAGCGCGGGGGGGATGTCTCCCAATACTTCGCCTGCGTCTCTGCTCGTGCCGCCCAGCATCCAGGCGAGGCGTTCGGGCGTGGGCGTCACCACGGGCAGTCCGTCTGACCAGGGCATCTCGAAGAAATACTCGAATGGGTCTTGCGTTTCGTTCATCGTGTGTCCTTACAGGGTGAGATTATAGAACTTTCTCGCGTTCTCGAACGATACCTTGCGGATCGCCTCCTCCGATAACCCTGCGTTTCGCATGGCGCGCAGCGTCTTGGGAACCGAGAGGATGTCGATGGGCCGGTAGCCCAGGTGGTCAGAGTTGATCATGATCCGGTCCGGCCCGAACCTCTCCACCCACTCGATGACCTGGGCGGGCTGTAAGGGCCTGAGTGCGCTGCCGATGCTGATGGCGCACATCGCGCGCGTGTGCTCGTGGATGTATTCGACCGTCGTGGCGTCGGTGTGGTCGACGGCCACTCGGGCTTCATCGAAGCCGGTCTTGCGGATGATTTCCAGGTCTTTTTGCATGTAGTGGAGCCGGATCTGCTCGGGCGGCACGTCCGCCTGCACGGCGACGTCGCCGAGAAAATCCTTGCTCTTCTTGGGCGTCGGCGTATGTAGGATAATGGGTTTATTGTACTTTTTCGCAAGCTCCGCCTGCGCTTCGAGACACGCGGCCTGTTCTTCCATCGGCCAGGTGAGGGAGAAATACTGCGTGGGGTCCAGGCCGATTTCGCCCAGGGCGACAATGCTTTCGTCTTCGAGAAAACCGGGCATCTCCTCGAGCAGCTTTTCCCAGTCGGTCACCCGCGTCATCGAGCTGATGCCGACCGCGCAACTGATTTGGATGAAGTGCTGCGCCTCGAGCGCCCGGACCATCTCGATGGGCCCCTCCCAGAAGCGCATGATGTCGTCGTAACCCGGCGCTTCCTCCCACACCTCGCGGTAGAGGTGGGGGTTGCCGCAGGAGAGCACCGCCGCGCGCATGCCCGTCGTGCCGAGGAGTTCCCACTCGTCCCAGTTCAGGGCGTGCATGTGGTTGTGGCTGTCGATGTATTCGCCGAACATCGGAACCTCTCCGCTGATTGGATGCTTTGAGGCTCAACCTATCCGCATGGGCACCGGGGGTCAAGAGGGAGGGCTGGGAATCGGTGTGCGGGGGAGATTCATATTTGTTCCGGCGGTCGGCTTGCCAGGGCGCGGGAAGTCGACTCGGGCGGTTATCCGATATGGCCGTTTGTCTGTACCCGTTTCGCTTCGAGTTCTTCGATGCGTTTGGTTTTTTCGCCGAGTGCTTTATGATGCCTGTTGACGGCCTGTTTCGAGCGCTTGAGTTCCCCGCGCAGGTTTTTCTCCCTGGCTTCGAGTTCATTCACACGCGCCCGAAGCTTCTCGGTTTCCTCCCGTTGGAAAGTTTTTGTTTTCTTGAGTGGAGTGGAAGCCTTCTTGATGCGCGCTTTTCCCTTCGCCGGGGATTGTAAGTCCGTGAGCCTCGGCATGGATGAAACGGCCGCAAGAGCCTGCTTCATGTTGGGAAAATTGAGCACGTGTGACAATTCCACGCCCGCCAGGGCTATGCACCGTCTCGCCCTCGTGTAGCTGATTCCGGTGCTCTGGAGCCACTCCATCCAATGTCCATGTGCATTTTTCTTTCTCACCTCCAGCAGTGCGCGTCCACACCTCCAGGCGGCTTCTATCGTCGTTTTGTACGATGCCTGGAATTTCCGATCCCAGAAGATCGCTCTTCTCTCCGGCGTCCGGGCGGCGGCAGTCCCGTTCGATTCGACAAGATCGCCATTCTTCATTTTTATTCCTCCTCGAACAGAAACGGCCCCGTATTCTAGCACCGCCGCCTGCTCAGTCCAAAAAAAATTGTTCAAGGTATGAATGCGGATTGGCGGCTGAATTCGCCGACGGGCGAATCTGACAAAGAGGCGAAGGTCAAGGTTTAGAGTGAAAACAGGGAACTGCAGACTGGGGAAACTTTCACGAAAACCAAATGCCGGAGACGCGCGTCCCCGGCATTTGCATGATTTCGATTTATGGTGCGCGTGGCAGGAGTCGAACCTGCGACTTCCTGCTCCGGAGGCAGGCGCTCTATCCTCTGAGCTACACGCGCATATTCATTAACCGCTTATGAGCCTAACCCCTATAGCATGGAGTGCGTGCCGTCGCACATGGGCGCGTTGCCCGTCTGCTTGCAGCCGCAAAAGGCGCAAGGTTTCCCCGCCTGCACGTCGAGAACGATGGGGCGGAACTCCGATCCCTTGTGCGAGCCGTCGCAGAAAGGCTGCGATTTACTCAGGCCGCAGGCGCACCAGGCGACTTTCTCGTCTTTTTCCGGTTTATAGATATAGGGCGCTTTTTGGGCCACTTTGGGGTCGGCCATCAGTACAGTCTCCTTTGTCTTGACGCTGTAGGCGATATGAATCAGGTTCGCTATTCTAGTCCGAATCACCGCCCATGAAAAGAACGATGCCCCGCATGGCCGCTGCGTCCTGCGGGAGCGGGCGAAACGCCTGTTCTTGAATGAAACGGAGACCCGATGCCCACATCCTCGCCCGGGCGTCTGCTACGCATACTGGAGCAGACCTACCCCGATGCGCGTTGTGCGCTCAACTACCGAAACTCCCTCGAACTGCTCGTGGCGACGATGCTCTCCGCCCAGTGCACCGATGAGCGGGTGAACATGGTGACCCCCGCTCTTTTCGCCCGCTACCCCGACGCCGCCTCGTATGCGGAGGCGGTGCCTGCCGAACTCGAGAAGTTAATCCATTCGTGCGGCTTCTACCGCCAGAAGGCGAAGTCCATCCGCGCGTGCTGCCGCCGCCTCGCCGATGAATTCGGCGGCGAGGTGCCCGCCGAGATGGAGCATTTGGTGAGTCTCCCCGGCGTGGGGCGCAAGACGGCGAACGTCGTCTTGAACGAGGCATACGGGGAGCCCGCCATCGCCGTGGATACGCACGTTCTTCGCACGGCCAACCGGCTGGGCTGGATATCGACGCGAGACCCGGTGAAGGCCGAGTTTCAGCTTCTGGACGCCGTGCCGAAGAAATGGTGGGGCCGCGTGACATTGCTGTTGATCCATCACGGGAGAAACTGCTGTTCGGCGAGAAAGCCCCTTTGCGCGGATTGTACGATCCTGAAAGGCTGCCCGCATGGGCGCGAATCACTTTTGGGCGGATAATTCCCGGGGATTTCCGCGGTCGACTGGACAACCTGATTTGCGAGTCCTTATAATCGCCTATCTTCTACTTTGCTCTTTGAGGCTTAGCCCGCAATCCGGAGGTTATCCATGGCCACTGGCGCAGCCGTCGGCACCGACACGATTCTGGAACTGAGAGACCTGCACACATACTTCCATACGCCCGAGGGCACGGTGCGCGCCGTGGACGGCGTGAGCTACAGCCTGAAAGCGGGCGAGACGCTCGGCGTCGTGGGCGAGTCGGGGTGCGGCAAGACGGTGACGGCGCTTTCGGTGCTTCGCCTCATCCCCGAGCCGCCGGGTGAGATATTCGGCGACGGCATCTTCTTCGAGGGCCGCGATCTGACGAAGCTCGACACGAAGGAGTTGCGCGAGATTCGGGGCAACCACATCTCGATGATCTTCCAGGAACCGATGACGAGCCTGAACCCCGTGTTCACCGTCGGCTTCCAGATCGCCGAAGCCGTCATGCTCCACCAGGGGATGACGAAAAAAGACGCGATGGACAAGGCCGCCGAGATGCTCGACCTGGTCGGCATCCCCCTGCCGCGCCAGCGCGTGCGGGAATACCCCCACCAGCTCTCGGGCGGCATGAGGCAGCGCGCGATGATCGCCATGGCGCTTTCGTGCAACCCGAAAATCCTCCTGGCCGACGAGCCGACGACGGCGCTCGACGTGACCATCCAGGCGCAGATATTGGACCTCATGGTCAAGCTGCAGGAAGAACTCGGCACGGCGGTCATCCTCATCACGCACGACCTGGGCCTCGTGGCCGAGACGTGCAAGCGCGTCGTCGTCATGTACGCCGGCAAGGTGGTCGAGGAGGCGCCGACGGAGGAGATTTTCGGCAACCCGCTCCACCCCTACACCCGGGGGCTGCTCAATTCGATACCCAAGCTCAACACCGCCAACCCCGGCGAGAAGATCCGCCTGGAGGAGATCAAGGGCATCGTGCCCAGCCTGAACCGCCTGCCGACGGGCTGCAGCTTCAACCCGAGGTGCCCGGAGGTGAAGGCGATGTGCCTGGAGCATGAACCCGAACTCAAAGAGGTTTCCCCCGGACACTTCGTTCGCTGTCTGCTGTATTAGAGCCGGATTTCCCGCCCTGAGGCCGCCCGGAATCATTTTCTCTCCTCCTCTCTTGGAGAAAATGTGGATTTTGGGATATAGTCGCCTTTCTGTGGACGTAAGCGTTCGCACCGATTGACCTGAAATTAAATCCGCACATGCGTGGCCTGCGGCGAGAAATCCGACCGGTGGACCTGACTACGGTTCCGCCTCTCGAGGCCGCAGCCACTGCAAAGGCAGGAAAGGAAACGCATATATGTCGCCGATTCGCATCGCCATCGCCGGCGTGGGGAACTGCGCAAGTTCCCTGCTCCAGGGCATCGAGTATTACCGCCACCATCCCGAAGAGGAATTGGGTCTCATGCACCGGGAACTGGGCGGCTACGAGCCGGAGGACATCGAGGTCGTGGCGGCTTTCGACATCGACGTCCGCAAGGTGGGGCAGCCGCTTCATGTAGCGGCCTTCGCCAAGCCCAATTGCACGAAAACCATCTGGGAGAACCTGCCCGACTACGGCGTGAACGTGCTGATGGGGCCCATCCTGGACGGCGTGGCGTCCCACATGGCGGAATACGCTTCCGATCGCTCTTTTCTCCCCGCTGAGGCCGAACCCTGCGACGTGGCGGCGGAGCTTCGAGAAAGCGGCGCGGAAATTTTATTGAACTTCATGCCGGTGGGCTCGGAGCAGGCGGCGCGGCATTACGCGGAAGCGTCCCTTGCGGCGGGCGTTTCCTTCATCAACTGCATGCCGGTCTTCATCGTGTCTGACCCCGAATGGGCGGGCCGTTTCACCGATGCGGGCATACCGGTAGTGGGAGACGACGTGAAGGCCCAGCTCGGCGCCACAATACTCCACCGCACGCTCGCCAGGCTGTGCGCGGACAGGGGCGTGAAGCTGAAGCGCACCTACCAGTTGAACACGGGGGGAAACACCGATTTTCTGAACATGCTGGAGCGCTCACGTCTCAAATCAAAGAAAATCTCGAAAACAGACGCCGTGCAGAGCCAGCTTCCCGAACCCCTCGATTCGGACGACATCCACATCGGCCCGTCTGACTACGTGCCCTGGCAGAACGACAACAAGATTTGCTTTTTGAGAATCGAGGCGGAGGGCTTCGGCGGCGTGCCGCTCGAGATCGAGGCGCGCCTCTCGGTGGAGGATTCCCCGAACTCGGGCGGCGTCGTCATCGACGCGATTCGCCTCGCGCGCATCGCCCGTGACAGGGGCGAGGCGGGCCCGCTCTACCCGGTGAGCGCCTATCTGATGAAACACCCCCCTGTTCAGGTGCCCGATTCCGTCTCGCGGATCATGATCGACGAGTTCATCTCGGGCGATCTGCGCGCGAGCGACCATGCCGAGTTCAACGGCAACGGCCTGCCCGCGCGCTACGACCACAAATAACGACTACACTTCGGAACATTACACCCCCGGGTTTGAAGCCCGGGGGTTTTTGTTTGGCCAGGAAGGGGGAGGGTGCTTCAATCGTCTCCGTAGGTCTCTCCCGCGCGTTCTGAAAGCTCTATCCGCACGTCCTCGGGTCCCCGGATGTAGGCCGTCGTTCTCCCGCCCATGCCCGAAGGAGAAGGATCGCGGATGAAGTCCGCCCCCGCTTCTTTCATCTGCGCGGCGAGGCCGTGAATGTCGTCCACGGCGAATGAGAAATGGTCGAGGCCCATCACGGCTTCTTGGTGGTTCTCCCCGATGCTCTCGCCCGGCCGCACGCCTCTCAAAAAAAGCCTTGCCTCGCCGACGCGTACGACGGCGTTGGGCGCGCCGTGGAAATTATCTTCCTGGTAGATGACCTCGCCGCCGAATATTTTTTCGAAAAAGGCGACCATCGCCTCCAAATCTTTGCAGATGATGTGCACATGATCGAACGATAATTGCATTTGCTCCCCCTTTGCGTGAACGGCTGAAACTTAAGCTTTGAATTCGCGCTAATGTCGCCCGTTCGGGGGCGTGTGGTCAATTGCTCCCATCGTGTAGAATGGATTACCCGAAATGGAGGTGCGTATGGTCGAGGCCCGGAAAATACCCGCAAGCTGGAAGACGGGGCTTCAGCGGATGGCCCCGGGCGTCTACGCCTACATTCAGGGGGGCGGGCTGAACGTCTCGAACGCAGGCCTCATCGTGGGGGACAGCGAGGCCTTGGTCATCGATTCTCTGTACGTGCGGCCCATGACGCAGGCTTTTCAGGAATCGATCCGAAAGGCGACCCGAAAGCCGGTGCGCAAAATCGTCTGCACCCACCACCATGCGGATCACACCCTGGGGCTTGCATGGTTCGATAAGGACATCCCCATCATCGCGCACCGCTACATGCGCGAGCGGATGGTGGAGACGGGGCTCGACCTCGCGCACTACCGGGGCGTGAATCCCGAATACGCAGGCGAACTCAAAAGGCTTAAGCCACGCTTTCCCGACGTCACCTACGAGGGCGGTATGACGCTGCGCCTGGGCAAGCGCGTCGTGGAACTCCACCACCTGGGCCACGCGCATTCCAAGGGCGACACGGTCGTCTATCTGCCTGAGGAGCGTGTTCTCTTCACAGGCGACATCTGTTTCCACTACGTGACGCCCGCCACCTTCGACGCCCAGATCGGCGGGTGGATACGGATCGCGGACAAGATACTCAAAACTTTTTCGGTCGATACCATTGTTCCGGGGCACGGGCCGCCTGGCGATAAGCGCGCGCTCGAGAAAACTTTAAGCTACCTCCGGCTCGTGCGCCGGGAGGCGAAAAAACGCTTCGAAAAAGGAATCCCCGCCAGCCGCGCCGCGCGCGAGATTCCTCTGGGCGTGTATGCCGAATGGATGAAGCCCGACCGCGTCGAACAGGCCGTGATGAAGCTCTACAACGAGTTCAAAGGCCGTGGCGAGCAGGGGATATCGCTTCACGACGCGCGGGGAGGTTGAAGAGGACGATGCCCGAGAACTACGACCAGAGACGCAGCCGCTGCATGCTCGATCAGTCATCGAACACGCAAAACCCCATGCACCTCATCCTGAGAAGCCCCTATGCGCTGAAGACGGAATATGCGGGAGCGCATGAAGACATCTGCGCGCTGCTTGATGCCTTTAACGCCCTGGCCGCGCAGGAGGCTCCCGCTCCCGATGCCCGCAAAGCCCTCGCAGAGCAGGCCGATGCGATCGCCTTGCGCTACGCCGCTGCGCACATGTCGGCCCTCGCCGAACTCCTGGGCTTTCTCGCCGAACTCCTGCGGGGCCAATACCCCATTAGACCGGTGATGGATAAGACAGAGCTTGAGGAGATTGGTTAGGTTGAAGTGAAGAAGCTACTTTTGTGGGGTATCAAATCTATTAACTTGTCCACAATCTGGCACAATATAATTGGCTTTTGGCTTTCGTCATTAGCTTTTCTAATCAATTGATTAATAAAATCCGGTGATTTTTTACATGCGTTTGGATTGTCGTATCCGTATTTTTCAAGAAAAGTAGCCGTGACATATTGATAGATTTCTTCACAAATGGTCTCCCGCAAGTATTTGTCTAAATTGGTTTCGAATGTAGCGCAATTGACTAAAACTTGGGTAGGAGGGAAATCTTTAATTGGATTGATATTCAGGAGGTGTTGTAGAGATTTGTTGGTGCGCGCATGTTTCTCTCTTTCTTTTGTTGTATCGGAATCGCTATCAAAAATTACAAATGTAGGAATGCCCAAACTTGAAAAAATCACATGTGGCTTGTCAAGGTTTGTTTTTCCGTTGCATGGAATAATTGAAACTCCTCGTGCTTCTAGTTCTTTTCCCATGTTTTGAGCGCATCCCAGTATTGCCGCTCGGTCATCTTCCCCTTCAACTAAAACCGCGACATCACCAAAAAAACCTTCATTGACGAATGGGGTCATGACAGCAACTAATCGACTTTGGAGGCCATCAGCCGTGAAGGGAGTGCCATTGTTATTTTCTTGGGCTTGCTGAAGAGTATTCGCCACTTCTTGCATTGTTCCTGATTTCACAACTGAAACTAGAGGACTTTTTTCATTATCAGGGTTTTTATTTTTATGGATCCTCCTGATCCGGTCGAAGTTTTTTAATTCTACAAATAGAGGTGAATGAGTGGCATATAATACTTGTGTCCTTTTGGCCACTCCCGGAATGGTGCCTACGGAAAGGCGATGTAAAATGCTTTTTAAGTGGCGTTGTCTATTCGGATGTTGATAGAGTTCCGGCTCTTCAATTCCCAGAATCAAATCGGGGATTGCGTCTGTATTCTCAATTCCATTATCACTACTTTGTTCTGATTGAATTCCAACCAATATTTGTAATAGAGAAATGATAAAAGCCCGTTGCAAACCATGTCCGACTCTGTGCACTGGCGCAGTGAATCCATCTTCATCTAAGCGTACATTAGCTTTTGGTAGTGGAATAGAAATTTCTTCAGGGTCTTGCCAGTTCAATATTACAGATGCGCTTGGCACATAACTCCTGAGGTTTGAAGTTAACCTTTCTCCAAGACTACCTAATTGGGGCAATTTGTCTGGGTCGACTAACTCTTTGTACTCTTGATTTACGTTCGCTTTAAAGTTTACATATTCATCGTTTTTTGAGAGTTCCCCTCTTACAACTAAATCCATTAATTCATGAATTGCCGATCCTCTTTGGTCAGTTGCATCAGAAATAGCATCACGAACGGCAGGAATTAAAACAAATTTTGTAAATCGTTCTAATCTTGCTTGTCCTACCTGCCTGAAACCAAAGAATTTGCCGTTGTCTCTCATCATTTTATTTTGTTCGGTATTTGTTGCCTCCCATTCTTTTAGCGCGGCTTCTGCATCGTCAGCGCTGCGCACACTCGGCAATTCTTTATAATTTTCTTGAGCTTTGAGTTCTCGGTAGGCTGATAAAAAATTTCCTTTCCCAGAAGAGTTCCTAACTTCTGTGAAGTCTGGGTTTTGTGAACGTGTCCCGTGATAAGTTTGTCCGGACGTAGTGATAATTTTAGTGATGGTGAGGCTATTGTTATCAATATATGGAGAAAAAAGTTCTTCTTCACTCTGCGTTAATTCAGAAAAAGTAATTGATATTTCTATTTCAAGATTTGTGTCTCGGTTATAGTAATCGTCTTCAGTGATTGAGCTAGAGGTTCGATAAAACTCATTTAGAGCTTGCAGAACTGTAGATTTTCCAGCCCCATTTGGCCCAAGAAAAACAGTCAGTGGGTCAAACTCAAAAGCTTGATCGAGAATAGAACGGTAGTTTTTGATATGGAGTTTTTTGATTCGCAATGCTCTCTCCCACACAAACCCCCGAGGCATTACCCCCGGGGGTTTCATATAGCTAGACTTTCGTTGCTTCACTCAATCTGCTTAATTACCTCTCCCATCAATGCCCGTTGGCGGCGGCGCCGGCGGGGGCTTCCGTGAGGCCGCAGAAGAACTCATAGTCGATGAGCTCGGTGATGGAGGGGCTGTCCCCGCACACCGGGCAGGCGGGGTCGCGCCTGATTTTGAGCGTCCTGAACTGCGACTTGAGCGCGTCGTACATCAGCAGCTTGCCGATGAGAGGTTCGCCGAAGCCAACGATGAGTTTGGCCGTCTCCGTCGCCTGGATGGAGCCCATCGTGCCGCACAGCGCGCCGAGCACGCCTGCGTCCTGACAGGAGGGCACCATGCCGGGTGGCGGCGGTTCGGGGTAGAGGCAGCGGTAGCAGGGGCCGCCCTCTCCGGGGTGGTAGACGGTGGCCTGGCCCTCGAACTTGAAGATGGAGGCGTCGACGATGGGTTTCCCGAGAAATACCGCCGCGTCGTTCACGAGGTAGCGCGTCGGGAAATTGTCCGCCCCGTTCACGATGACGTCGTAGTCTTTGAGGATGTCGAGCGCGTTGTCGCGGTTGATTCTATCTTCGTGCGCGATGACGTTCACGTCCGGGTTCAGCGCGGTGAGGGTAGCTGTCGCGCTCTCGACCTTGGAGATTCCAACGCGGTCGTTCGTATGGACGATCTGGCGCTGCAGGTTGCTCATGTCCACGACGTCTAGGTCCACGATGCCGATGTTGCCCACTCCCATGGCGGTCAGGTAAAGACCGGTGGGAGAGCCCAGACCTCCCGCGCCTATCAGGACGACCTTGGCGTCCAGGAGTTTGGACTGGCCTTTTTCCCCGATCTGGGAGAGCAGGAAGTGGCGGCTGTAGCGGTTTAACTGCTCGGCGCTCATCTGCTTGTCCACTTGCACGGGAAAGGCCAGGTCTTTCCACTTCCCGTATCCGCCGGCCATGGATTTCACGTTCTGATAGCCCATGGATTGCAGCGCCTGGCCCGCGAGCAGCGAGCGCACGCCGCCCGCGCAGTAAGCGACGATGGGCGTCGTCCTATCGGGAACGACCTGTTCGATCTTGAGTTCCAGGAATCCGCGGCTCACGTGCTCGGCGCCCGGCAGGTACCCGCCCCGGAACTCGTCCGGTTCGCGCACGTCGATGAGCGCCACCTCGGCGCCCGAATCGATAGCGGTCTTCACTTCTTCCGCCGTGATCTCAGGAACATCGCCCCGCGCGGCCTCGAGCAGGTCCCGTCCTGTTTTTGACATTTATTGATCTCCTTTGTTGCCAGCGTTCGCTGAAAAGGGATATGGATTGGAGAATCGTATCGCGTAAGTTGTCGGAATGAAAGAGCGCGCAGCGCCCGTCCATAATTCTTTCGAATACTAAACTAATTTACTCAAGAATAGCAAGCCTACTTCTTGAAATATGAAAATCAAGTCATTATCCCGAAGAATTCACCCAAGCGCCATGCCGGGAGTAGCGCATCCACGATAGCCTCTGGAGCCGACAGCACGACGAACGCTCACTCGAAGCGCTAATTCATCCCAGCGCCTTTCTCAAAAAACTCTAAAATGGCGTTCTGGTCCGCGTCCCCGTGGCCCAGGGCGGCCGCGCTCATATAGACCTGCCGCGCCATCGTGCCCAGCGGAATCGGCGTCCCGATGCCGTCGGCCATCGCCGCGATGATGCGCAGGTCCTTGAGCATCAGGTTTATCGTGAACGTGGGCGCGTAGTCCTTGGCGATCATGGGCGAGGCCTTGTACTCGAGAATTTTCGGGATCACGCTCGCCTTCAGGAACTCGACCATCAGCTCGGGGTCCAGGCCCCCCTTCGTCCCCATGGTCAGCGCCTCGGCGATGGCGGAGATGTGGATCGCAAAGATGTGGTTTGTCACCAGCTTCATCTGGAGGCCCGCCCCGTTCGCACCGAAGTAGTGGATCGAGGCGCTGAAGGCCTCCAGAACGTCGCGGTGGGCCTCGAGCGAAGCTTCATCGCCCCCCACCATGATGGCCAAGGTTCCCGCCCTCGCGTGGGGCACGCTCCCGCTCACGGGGGTGTCGAGAAACTGGACGCCTAGTTTTTTCGCTTCCACCGCCAACTCCTGGCTGCCCTCGACCGTCAAGGTAGACAGGTCGAAGCAGACCGTGCCATCGGCAGCAGTGGTGAGCGCACCGGTCTCACCCAGATAGGCTTCTATCGCGTGCTCGACTTCGGGCACCGAACTGCAGATGACCTCTGCGCCCGTAGCGGCTTCCGCCGCCGTCTCGAAGACTGTAAGGCCCGCTGCGGCCGCCCGCTTGCGCGCGGCGGGGACGGGGTCGAAGCCCCGGACTTCGAAACCCGCCTTCACCAGATTGTCCGACATGCCCGAACCCATGTTGCCGAGACCCAGAAAAGCAACCACTTTCGCCATTTCTCATCACTCCTGTTGAATAAGGCGTCTCGCGACGCCCACGCTTGCGAATCGGTGGACAGGCCAATCCCGCAAAAAAAGGAGGGGCTTCTCCCGTCTCGTATGGGGATACCTGTACTGCCCCTATGAAAATTATATTCTCTTCGGCTTCATTCCCATGGCGTTCAGGAAAGCCTCGAAAACCGCGTTCAAGTCCGCGTGCTCGAAACCGAGCGCCATGGCGGAGGTGTGCTGCTGCCGCGCGGCGGCGCCTATGGGGACAGGGACGCCCAAATCGTTCGCCTCGTTGACGCTGATACCCATATCCTTGTAGCTGAGTCCCAGGTGGCCGATGACGTTGGAATAATCGCGCGCCGCCATCTCCGGACCTTTGTAGTGCATCAGGTCCGGAATCACGCTCCCTTGCAGGAATTTCATCATTTTCCGGGCCGTGAGACCCGCCTTCACCCCGAACGCCAGGCCTTCGGCCATGCCGGCGTGCTGGATGAAGACGATGTGGTTCGACACCAGCTTCATGAGCAGGCCGTTTCCGGATTTCCCCATATAGGTGACCGACTTGCTGAAAGCGTCGAGCAAGTCGCGGTGTTCCTTGAGAGCGGACTCGTCTCCGCCCACGATGGCGGAGACTCCCTTTTGCTCCAGGTGCGGAACGCTTCCGAGCACGGGAGCGTCTAGGAAGGCGATTCCTTTCTTCTTGGCTTCAGCGGCGATCTCTTTCGCCAGGGCGACGCTGCTCGTCGAAAGATCGAAACAGACCGCGCCCCGCCGCATGGCCTTGAGCGCGCCGCCTTTGCCCAGGTAGACGTCCCTCACGATATCGGTTTTGGGAAGCGAACTGCACACCACTTCCGCGCCTGTGACGGTCGCCGCAACTGTTTTCGCGATTTTCGCGCCGTTCCTCTTTGCCGTCGCGACGGCCTTTGGTTCAGGGTCGTAACCGGTGACGTCGAAGCCAGCGTCAACCAGGTGTTTCGCCATCAGCCCGCCCATGCGGCCCAGGCCCAGGAACGCGATTTTTTTCTTTGCCTTGCGCGCCATACCTTCAGACTCCTGAAGTTTCTTGCGCCATCGATCTACGATAATGGTTGAGAGCGTTGGGGCCTTCTCTCAAAAATCGAATGAGGCGTCTTCCGACGCGAGCGCCTACCTCCGCTTGCCCCTGTAAAATTATTTTCTCTTCGGCTTCGTGCCCATGGCGTTCAGGAACGACTCGAAAACGGCGTTGAAATCCGCATCTTCGAGGCCTAACGCCATGGCGGAGGTGTATTGCTGGCGCGCGGCGGCGCCCAGGGGAACGGGGGCGCCCAGATCGTTCGCCTCGTTGATGCTGAGTCCCAGATCCTTGAAGCTTATCCCCAGGTTCGCGATGACGTCGGAATAATCGCGCGCCGCCATCGTAGTACCCTTGTAGTGGATGAGCAGGGGAATCACGCTTCCCTGCAAAAATTTCATCATCTTGGGGGCAGTCAGTCCCGCCTTCATCCCGAAAGCGAGACCCTCGGCCATGCCGGAATGCTGGATGTTCAGGATGTGGTTCGTCACCAGTTTCATGATCAGGCCGTTGCCGGATTTTCCCATGTAGGTGATGGACTTGCTAAAGGCGTCGAGCACGTCGCGGTGTTCTTTGAGTGCGGCCTGGTCTCCGCCCACGATGGCGGCGACTTCCTTGCGTTCCAGGTGCGGAATGCTCCCGCTCACGGGCGCGTCCAGAAAGGCGATTCCCTTTTTCTTCGCCGCCTCGGCGATCTCCTTCGCCAGGCTGACGGTGCTCGTCGAAAGCTCAAAGCAGACCGCGCCGCGGCGCGCCGTTTCGAGCACGCCCTTGGGTCCCAGGTATACGCTTCTGACGACGGCGGGAGAGGGGAGCGAACTGCACACCACATCGGCGTCCTTCACCGCCGCTGCGACGGTTCTGGCGGTTTTGGCGCCGTTTTTCTTGGCCGCCGCGACGGCTTTGGGCACGGGGTCGTAGCCCGTGACGGGAAAGCCGGCATCGACCTGGTGTTTCGTCATTAATCCGCCCATGCGGCCCAAACCCAGGAATGCGATTTTTTTCGTTGCCTTGCGCGCCATTTTCTCTCCTATCTTTCAAGCCCGAGCAGTTTCAGGGGGTTTTCCACGAGAATCTTTTTGCGGATGTTTTCATCCGGCGCCCAGTCGAACAGTTGATCCAGCAAGTCGCCGTCGTTGGGCATCGGTATCTTGCAGACGGGATGCGGCCAGTCCGTGCCCCATATGACGCGCTCGGGCGCCTTTTCGATGAGGGCTCTGGCGATGAGGTCTACGTCTGTATAGGGCGTCCGCTCGAGGCCCGTGATGCGGTAGGCGCCCGTGAGCTTCACCCACGTTCGTCCTTCTTTGAGCAAGTCCATGAATTCCTGGAGAGGGCCCAGACCCTCGCCCGCCGGTACGTATCCCATGTGCCCGAAAACGCTGTGGACGGGCAGGGAGGAGAAGGTTTTTCTGAGATCGGGGAATTCATGCACGTGGATCAGAAACTCCATGTGCCAGCCCATATCTTGGATACGCTCGCCCATCGCCTGAACTTCTGCGAACGAGTCGAAGGGATTCCCGCCCTTGTCCGCCAGATTGATCCGCAAGCCGCGAACGCCCGCGTCGTGGAGGCGCGTCAATTCCGCCTCGTTCACCTCCTTGTCCACGGAGGCCACGCCCATGAGCCGCCGGCCCGAGCGGGCCATGGCGTCGAGCATGGCAGTGTTGTCGACACCGTAGACGCTCGGCTGGGTGAGAACGCCGCTCTCTACGCCGAGCGTCCGGTGGAGGGTTTCGTACGCATCGAGCAGAGCGTCGAGAGGCGTGTAGCCCCTTTTGGGGGAGTAGGCGTATTTGCTCTCGGGGCCGAAGATGTGCCCATGGGTATCCCAGGCGCCGGGGGGGAGCTTGAAACGAGGCGCTCTGGGTTGGGGGTCCGGTGGCGGGCAGGGGAGCATATCCGGCATTCAATTTCCCTCTAGTGGAGGTCGCCCTCGCGGCCATAGAGCTTGTGGCGAGGTCTTCCCGCTAAAATCTCCGCCTTTCCCCAGTCCGTGACGGCGCGAAAGGCATCGCTCCTGATGAAGGCCATGAAGTCTTCCTGGGAGCCCCACTCCGAGAGGATGGTGTAGGAATTCGGGTTTTTCACCTGCTGATACAAAAGGCTCTGCACGTGGCCGGTCTGACCTTCGAGGGCGCCGGCCACGGCCTCGAATTTCTCTTCGAACTCTTTTTCCTTGCCCGGCAGCACTTCGTAATACATCCCTACGGTGATCATCTTACGCTCCTTGCATGACGCCGGTGAGGCGCTAGAGGTATTCGCGCTCCCACGTCTGAATTTCCGAGATGCCCAGGGCGTCGTTGTATTCCTGAAATGTGGCCATCATGTCGCGCGCCGAGCGCGTAGAGCCTTCTTCTTTCAAGATGCGCAGCACGTCGTTCACCGCTTTGAGATACGTGCAGCGCACGATGCCGGGATAGATGATGACGCCGAAGCCGAGTTCTCCGAGTTCATCCACGCTGAGTGCCGCCTCGCGCCTCGATTCATCCAGCGTGGTGACGTGGGGCGGGGGGACTTCCGCTCCGATTTTTCTGAGTTCCTCTTCGGTGCCTTCCACCTCGATAAAGGTGAGGTCGGCTCCGGCTTCCTTATAGGCAACGGCCCGGCGGATCGCCTCATCCAGCCCGTGATCGGCGGCTGCGTCCGTGCGGGCGAGGATGAGGAAATCCTCGCTCTCGCGCGCGTCGAGTGCCGCCTTGAGCTTGCCGAGTTGTTCTTCCAGCGAAATGACGGGTACCGAGCCGGGCAGGAAGCCGCACCTTTTTGGGGTTATCTGATCCTCGATCTGGATGCAGGCGACGCCCGCCGATTCGAGTTCGCGGACGGTGCGGATCATGTTCACGGCGTTGCCGTAGCCGGTGTCGGCGTCCGCGATGAGGGGAATGGAAGTGGCTTGAATGATGTTCCGGCAGACGTCAGCCACCTCGCGCAGCGTCATGAAGCCCACGTCGGGCTTGCCGAGGAGCGCCGCCGAGGCGCCGTTGCCCGTCAGATAGTTCACCTCGAACCCCGCCTGCTCCACCATGCGCGCGCTGAAAGCGTCGATGCAGGCGGGAGCGAGAACGGGTCGGTTTTCTTCCAGAAGCGCCCGAAGGCGCGCACCACGATCGTTCATGGCGTTTCCCTCGTATAAGTGGAGATCAAGTTATTCGGAAGTTCTCCCACCACCGGCTCCGTGTCAAGCGAGCCTTGTGTTCCGCGTGGCCCCGGGGTTAGGGTAATCTTGCCTCCACGAAAAAACAGGATCTACACTCCATGCGGAAGAAACGCTCTTCTCGAGCTGAGTCCGAAGAGATGGCGGCCCTCGCCCGCGCCGTCGAGCGTTCGCTGGCCGAAGGCTGCGCCGGTCTGAATCACTTGTCCACGCCGCTGGGACGCGCCAATTACCAGTGCAAAGCGGATATCGTGAGTGACCTGAAATTGGATGGCGGCAGATTGCTGGATTGGGGATGCGGCTATGGGCAAATGTCTTATTTGCTGAGAAACCGGGGTTTTAACGTCGTCTCCTATACCATCGAGTCAGAATATCCCTCTCCTTGGAATTCTTTTCTACGCGAGCATGCACTCGATGTCGTTTATGGTGAAGACCCCGTTCGGCTTCCTTTCGAGGATGAGTCGTTCGACGTCGTTTTGTCCTGCGGCGTTCTGGAGTACGTGGAAGACGAGAGCGGCTCACTCACGGAAATACGGCGCATTTTGCGCCCCGGGGGGTTGTTCGTCGTGATGATGCTTCCCAACGAATGGAGCTATGCGGAGTTCATCGCGAGAAACATTTTCAAGGCGAGCGCTCACGACCGGCTCTATTCTATAAAAATGATGTGCCTGCTCCTCGCCCGGTTCGGGTTTCGGGCAATCAGGACATGGTATTCGAACACCTTGCCGAAGAATTTCACCCCTTTGCCGGAAAGACTCAGGCAATTGCTGGGAGCGCATCCACGCCTGTGGTTGGGTACGGAGGCCCTGCTATCGAGAATTCCTCCCGTTTCCTGGCTGAGCGGGGTCGTCGAAGGCGCATTTGTGCGCCTGCCGTGAGGATGGATGGAAAGGCGGAGTCAACCGGCGTGGCGCTTGGATGATTTTAAGCGAGAGACTTGATTGCCTCAAAAGTGCCGCATACGTCTTGCGCTTTTCTTGAGAGGCCGTTTTACTGGTATATCTGCGCTCATAGGACCCACTAATTTTCTGAAATGAGAGCAAAAGGAAATTCCAGGGTTTTCGAAATATGGTAGTTAGGTAGCGGGCGTGACGCGAGGCATGCGCTATCAACATGGATTGGTCATCATGCGCGTTATTGTCATTTCCCGTTTCTGCGCGTCACCGGTTTATCGGGCGAAGATCGCCGCGCTCGCCCGGCAGCCAGGATTAGAAGTTTCTCTGCTCGTACCTGCGGAGTGGAGAGAAGGCGCGCGGTTGCTCACTTGCCGAGAAGGCGAGGAAGAGGACTAC
Organism: Nitrospinae bacterium bin107; assembly: GCA_002238965.1. Classification (GTDB taxonomy): domain Bacteria; phylum UBA8248; class UBA8248; order UBA8248; family UBA8248; genus Bin107. The sequence goes on from MPNJ01000019.1 coordinate 58,570, forward strand.
AGGATATTCACCGGTTCTCTGATTTTCAACGGCAGGGTGGGCGGTCACATCTACGGCAGTGGACTATGGAAGGCGCTTAAGGAAGCGCAACCCGATATTGTTCACATGGAAGAGGAGTCATACAGTTTCGCCGCAGCCCAGGTGTTGCTTTGCTTCTCTATGCTTAGAGCGCGTCCGAAGTTCATGGTCAACAATTCGGAGAATTTCGACATCGCTCTCCCCTGGCGCTCCCGGAAGATTGAAAAGGTCGTTTGTCGCCGCGCGGACGTGCTTTTGGTCTTTGCCCGTACCGCCAGGGAAAGGTTGTTGCGCCTCGGCGCGCCGCCGGAAAAAGTGCGGACGCTACCCCAGTTTGGACTGGACCCGGATCTTTTTCGTCCCCCTGAAATGAGTGAGCGCGGCGATGTGTTCAGCGTAGGGTACCTGGGGAGGCTCGTTCATTCGAAAGGCGTAGACGTTCTCCTGAGAGCGCTTGCGGGACTATCGGGAGAATGGAGAGCGCAGATTGTGGGGGATGGGGCTGAGCGTGAAACGCTTAAGCGGCTGGCGCGAGTCCTCGGGATTGAGAAACGTGTGGAATTCGTCGGCTGGGTCGATTACCCTGACGTCCCCGGATATTTACGGGGGTGGCATGCGCTGGCTCTTCCATCGAGAACGACCGCGCACTGGAGAGAGCAGTTCGGCCGGGTGCTGATTGAGGCGATGGGATGCGGCGTGGTTCCCGTGGGAGCGGCCACGGGAGAAATTCCGTACGTCATCGGTCCGGAGGGATTTGTATTTCCAGAAGATAATGTGGAAATTCTGCAAGCAATTCTTCAGAAACTGCAAAACGAACTTCGCGAGCGCGAACGACTGGCGGAAGCGGGCCGTAAAAGAGCGCTCGAGGAATTCACCTGGGACGTGCTGGCTGATAAGGCCCATCGTCTCTATGGAGAAATTCTTGCAGGGTGATGCGAGCGATGGTGCAAATATCGCGAAAGTAGCAGATAGGAGCGGAAATTTCGCTAGGGAGCGAAGCGCGTTATATTCTTTGAAATCTGTTGGGTTGAATTTTTTTGAGAGCGCACAATGAACAGTTCGGAAAACGCTGGAATGCGCGAGTCGTCCCATGATGCGGCGCGTTTTATCAATGAGGCTCGCTTGCGCGTGCCTCCCAAAGCTGCTTCGCCCTTGATGAGAGAGGCGCTCAGGCCAGAGGGGGGCCGCAAACTTTCCGTTTTCGAGCGCAACTATCACTATGAGAGATTTCCGGCTAGATGGGCGTTTCGTGCGGTCGACCTGCTGGGGGAGACTTTTTTTCGCAAGACGAGAGAACGACCCCCTTCAATTCGCCGCGTTCTTTTGATGCGCCCCGATCATATCGGGGACGTCGTCTGCACGCTGCCCGCAATCCATGCACTTCGTGACAGTCTGCCGGATGCGCAAATCGACCTCCTTATTCGCTCGTCCGCTCGTTCTTTGTTCAGGGAGTTCGACGAAGAATTGGCGGGAGTGGATTTTCTCGTTTTCAATGCGTCCTGGCGTGACAGGCCGAAGAGGAAGAAATTCGGTTTTCGTTCGATGCGACGTCTGAGGCGGTTGCTGAGACTCAGAGCCGAGGAAATCGATGGACCTTACGATCTGGCGGTGGATTTTGCGGGCGATTTTCAGTCAATAATTACGGCCAGACTCGCTGGCGTGCGCTATTTGGTCGGGCGGGGCATCAGGGGATTCGGCTTCGGTCTGGACGCGGAGGTCGCGGAGTTCCCTAAACGTCACCAGGTGGAATTTAATCTGGATATGCTCGAATACGCGGGGCTGGGTCCGTTTGATACGAAAAACCCCGCGCTTTCGCTCTCTGAAGAAGAGTTGGAAGAAGGGCGAACGTGCATAGCCTCTCACACAGAGGATCACTCGGGCTCTTTCATCGGGATTCATCCGGGAGCTGGAGGAGTGGAGAGAATCTGGAGTCCGAAACTCTATGGAGAGTTGATCAGCCGGATCGTTTCCACACTTCCCGCCAGGGTCCTGTTGCTTGGTGGGCCGGAAGATCGGCCAATTGTCGATGAGACACTCAAATCCATGAAGGGCGTCCGTGTTCGGGGCACGATTTTGGACATGTGTGAAGAAGTTCAGGATCTCCGTTCGCTCATGGGGGTGATGAAGGCCTGCCGCTTGTTCATCGGCAACGACTCGGGCCCCACCCATATCGCTGCGGCGCTCGGGGTTCCCGTGATTTGTATTTTCCAGGGGACGGCCGAGCCGAGTGTATGGGGGCCGCGTGGCCAGAATGTGGTGGTGTTGCGAAAACGTACCGTTTCCGGGCACAGCATCCGTACGAACGGGGTGAACCGCGAACTCGAACGCGTCTATGAGGCGGTGAAGAGATGCGTATAGGAATTGACGCCCGGATGATCTCGATGGGTGGCATCGGAACTTATCTGAAAAGCCTGCTCGCCGGGCTGAGCAAGCTCGGTGACGATGCGGAATACGTCGTATTCCTGCAGAAAAGGGACATGGATTCTTGCGCCGGTCTGGGTAGCAATTTCAAGAGGGTGGTTTGCGTAGCGCCGCCCTACTCACTTGCAGAGCAGATGACGCTGCCCCGTCTCTTGCGGCGCGAACGTCTGGACCTGATCCACCATCCGCATTATTTCGCTCCTTTCTTTGGCAAGACGCCCATGGTGGCTACGATTCACGACTTGATCCATCAGTTGTTTCCGGTGCTATGCCCCTCACCGCTGCATTGGCGCGTTTCCAAATGGGTGATCGCAAGAACGGCGCGGCGGGCGCGTGTTATTCTCACCGTTTCCGAACACACGAAAAGGGACATCATAGAGCACGTGGGTGTCGCGGATGAAAAGATACGCGTGACGTACAACGCACTGCCGCCCGGCTGGGAGGATGGGCGCGCGCCCAGGCCCGAAGCCTTGGAAAGACTCGGTGATACGCCTTATTTCCTGTATGTGGGAAACCACAAGCGCCACAAGAACCTGCCACTGCTGCTCGATGCCTTTGCGGATTTGCTGAAAGAGACGAGTGGTGTTCGCCTTGTCATGACGGGTGAGCGGAATAGTCTCGAGAGTGATTTGCGCTTTTTGGGACTCGGTGAGGAGGTGGTGTTTCCGGGGCAGATCCCACTGGAGGCGTTGCCGAGTGTCTACCGCTCCGCGCTGGCATTGGTGTTTCCCTCCCATTACGAGGGTTTCGGCTATCCTCCCCTGGAGGCCATGGCGTGCGGTGTGCCGCCGATTGTTTCAGACGCAGCCTCCCTGCCAGAGGTGGTCGGGGATGCCGGTCTGATTGTTCCGCGAGGGGATAAGGACGCCCTGCGTAACGCGATGTTGCGCGTTCTGAGGGAGCCGGGCCTGAGAAACGTTCTCGTGGGAAAATCGAAAGATAGGGCGCGATTTTTTCACTGGGAAAAACTTGCCGCTGAAACGCTACGCGCCTACCACGACGCCCTTTTATATTCGCCCGGGAGGATTCCCGCTTCGCCTTCCGTATCCAGATCGTGAAACTTTAGGAGCGAATATGCGGGTTGCGATCGTGCATGATTGGCTCACGGGCATGAGAGGTGGGGAGAAATGTCTCGAGGTGTTTTGCGAGATATACCCGGAGGCGGATATCTTCACGCTGTTTCACCAGCCGGGTTCGGTTTCTGAGGCTATCGAGCGTCACCGCATCTATACCAGCCCCTTGCAGCGGATACCCGGCGCCAGGCGCCGCTACCGCTATATGCTTCCCTTCATGCCTACGGCCGTGCGGATGTTCTCCCTCAGGGAATACGATTTTATTCTGTCGAGTTCGCATTGCGTTGCGAAAGGGGCAAGGGGCGGTTATGGAACCTACCACCTCAATTATTGCCATACGCCGATGCGCTACGCCTGGAGCGGATACGAAGATTATCTCGCACGTCTGGATGGTGCGGCCAAATGGTTTTTCCCCCGCTTCGTCGAATACCTGAGAAAATGGGATAACGAAGCCAACAGGGGGGTGCATGATTTTATCGCCAACAGCCATACGGTAGCGGAACGCATCCGCAGCTACTATGGCAGGCAGGCGGAGGGGCTTTACCCGCCGGTGGATACAGAGTTCTATCGCTCCCGCAACGAACGCGTCTCGGACTACTATCTAATGGTCACGGCGTTCGCGCCCTATAAGCGTGTCGATGCGGCGGTCGAGGCGTTCGGGGGGCTTGGCCGTCCGCTGAAGGTGGTGGGAGAGGGGCAGGATTTTGATCGCATCCGCGAGACAGGGAAATCGAACGTGGAGTTTTTGGGTTGGCAAGGTGATGATACCATCCGTGAGCTTTATGCCGGATGCCGCGCCTTCATCCTGCCGGGAGAAGAAGACTTCGGCATCACCCCGCTCGAGGCGCAGGCTTGCGGTCGTCCTGTTCTCGCTCTGGGCAAGGGCGGCGCGCTCGAAACCGTCGTGGGCGTGAATGCGCAGGAATATGAAGCGCCGCTGGGCTTCACACCATGGAATGGGGCGGAAGGAGAGGAAGTTGCGCCCACGGGAATGTTTTTCTCCAGTTCTGAGCCGAAGCATATCGAAGAGGCCGTCTTGGCGTTTGAGAAGATAGAGCATCGATTCTCGCCTGAGGCCGCGCGCAGACAAGCGGAGCGATTCGCTTGCGAGAATTTCAAAAAGGCGGCGGCGGAGCGTTTTCGGCAGGGTTGGTTGAATCACCGTGAGCAACTGGAAAAATCTGGAGAAACATACTGAGAAATAGAATGGTACTGATAAGCTAAGATTGCTTGAAAGTGCATTGCACGAGGAACTATTGGCCGGACCCGACAAGGAACATCACGTCGTGTTGCGCAAATACGGTCAATTGAACGTGCTTTTTCTGTTCGGGGCAGACGTCATCGCGCTGATTGCGGCCTGGTTCATGGCGTATTGGCTGCGTTTCGTCGCGGAAATAATTCCCGTTCACTCCGGATATCCCGATTTCAGTGTCTATCTCGTCTCACTTTTCGTGATACTGCCCATATGGCTCATCGCTTCTGGCATAACGCGTCTGTACCATTGCAGGGCAGGCCTCAATCGCCCTCAGGAGGTCATTCGGCTCACAGGCACGTTGGCTTGGACAATATTGTTGTTCGCCTTCTTCACGTTTTTCTATCGCGAACAAAGCTACAGCCGTTTGTTTGTTGTTCTTTTCATTGTCTTGGGGCCTGTTTTTCTTTTTTCGGTCCGGCGTCTGGCCTGGTCCTTCATTCGACGCTTGAGGAATCGGGGCGTGGACGCGCGGCGCATCCTTATCGCCGGAACAACGCCTATCGCCCGCAGGGTCGCTGCTCAATTGGAGAGGTATCGATTTCTCGGCTTTCAGGTTGTGGGGCATCTGGGTGAGGGAGACGATGCAGAAGACGCGCCCGTGCTCGGGAAACTTGAGGAGGTGCGCGAAGTCGTAGCGCGAGAGAGAATCCATGAAATATACGTGGCGTTTCCCCCGAATTTGCACGCCTCGCAGGAGAAATTGCTGGGAGCCCTGGCGGACTCCAGTGTTGACGTCCGCCTGGTGCCTGATATCGTCGAACACATGCGGCTGAACGCCGGGGTCGAGGAACTCGACGGACTGCCGGTGGTCCTCTTGTCACAGACACCTCTTGCTGGCTGGAATCGCTGGATTAAGGTGGTGGTGGATTACTTTCTGGGAACCCTTGCGTTGCTCGCATTCAGTCCGCTCATGGTGGTCATTGCGCTCGTCGTGAAGTGCACTAGCCGTGGGCCCGCTCTGTATCAGCAGGAAAGAATGGGGCTGGACGGCGTGCAGTTTCGCATGTACAAGTTTCGCTCGATGAGGATAGATGCGGAAGCGGAATCAGGTGAGGTCTGGACGAGGAAAGACGATGAGCGGCGCACTCGGTTCGGCGCATTCCTGAGAAAGACGAGTCTTGATGAGTTGCCGCAATTATTCAACGTATTGCGCGGTGAAATGAGCCTCGTGGGTCCGAGACCCGAGCGTCCGGTTTTCGTGGAGAAATTCAGAGCGTCCGTTCCCGATTACATGCTGCGCCACAAGATGAAATCCGGAATAACGGGCTGGGCGCAGGTGAATGGATGGCGCGGAAACACGTCAATAGAAAAAAGAATCGAATTCGATTTACACTATATCAAGAACTGGTCCTTGGGTTTCGATTTCAAGATATTATGGCTTACCCTCTGGAAAGGGCTGATAAACAACAATGCGTATTAGACGGCGTCATGGGTGGAGAGCATGAGCGGAATGCGGGTTATCGCCGTCATACCTGCCCGGTGGGCTTCGGTGCGTTTTCCGGGAAAGCCGCTGACTTTATTATGCGGTCATCCCATGATTGAATATGTTTACAGACGCGCGTCGAGATCGGAGTTGGTGGACTCAGTCTGCGTCGCCACCGATGATGAACGTATAGCCGATGCAGTGCGCGGATTCGGTGGGGAAGTGAAGATGACGCGTGATGACCACGCAAGCGGTACGGACAGAGTGGCGGAGGTCGCCGCCGGAGATGATGCAGACGTGGTCGTGAACATACAGGGGGACGAACCTCTGATCCATCCTGATGACATAGATGCCGGTATCAGACCCTTGCTCGAAGAAGGCGGTTTGGGCATGTCGACGCTGGCGGTGGCCTTTGGTTCGCCCGAGGAGTTTCTGGACCCGAACGCTGTAAAGGTGACAAGAAGCAAGAACGGGAATGCGCTTTATTTTTCCCGCGCCCCCATACCATATTCGAGGGATGTTCTCTCCGGAGAGGAATGGACATTTAAGAACATTTTTGGGAAATGGAAGGAGATATCGCCAAAGCCATTGAAACATCTTGGATTCTACGCTTACAAGAGAGGAAGTCTGTTGCGATTTGCCGGGCTGAAGTCATCCCCGCTGGAGAATCAGGAGCGTTTGGAGCAGCTTCGCGCAATTGAGGATGGGTTGGCGATTCGTGTTGTGGAGGTCTATAGAGATACGGTAGGAGTTGACCGTCCCAATGATCGGGAGCATCTGCTGGGAGATGACGAGATGCGCAATGCGCTCGAGGAGGAAAAAAGCAGGTGGCCAAGTATATCTTCGTAACGGGAGGCGTATTAAGCTCTTTGGGCAAGGGCCTCGCCTCCGCGTCCATCGGCGCCCTCCTGGAAGCCCGTGGTCTGCGGGTGAACATTCAAAAACTCGACCCCTACCTGAACATCGATCCAGGAACGATGAGCCCCTTCCAACACGGAGAAGTGTTCGTGACTGATGACGGGGCCGAGACGGACCTCGACTTGGGCCATTATGAGCGTTTCACCCATGCGCGTATGAGAAAAGAGAACAACTACACCGCGGGCCGCATCTACTACAACGTTATCTCGAAAGAACGCGTAGGCGATTATCTGGGCGGTACCGTACAGGTGATTCCCCACATTACCGATGAGATCAAGCGCTGCATCCGTCAAGTGGACAATGGGGAGGATGTTGTGATTTGCGAGATTGGCGGAACGGTGGGCGACATCGAGAGTCTTCCTTTCCTGGAGGCGATCCGCCAGTTTCGATTCGACCATGAACCCGGACACGTCATTCATATCCACGTGACGCTGGTGCCTTATATCAAAACTTCCGAGGAATTGAAGACCAAGCCGACGCAACACTCCGTCATGAAGCTGCGCGAAATCGGCATTCAACCAGATATCCTGTTGTGCAGAACGGAGATGCCTCTTGAGGCGGACGTGAAGCGGAAAATTTCCTTATTTTGCAATGTGCCTCCTACCGCCGTGATCACAGCTATTGACGTGGACTGCATATATGAAGTGCCATTGAGGTTCAACGAAGAAGGTTTGGACCAGATTGTTGTGGAATTGTTGAAACTCGACAAAGCGCTGCAAATGCCTGATCTAAGTATTTGGGAGGAGATCTCCCGCAAGGAGCGAGAACCCAAAATCAGCAGTAACATTGCCATCGTTGGTAAATACGTGGACTTGAAGGAGTCTTACAAATCCTTGTCCGAAGCCTTGAGTCATGCGGGTTTCGGGAACGACGTCCAGGTGAATCTGCATTATGTGGATAGCGAAGAGATAGAAAAGCGCGGCAGCGCGCCGCTACTCTCTCAGGCGCACGGGATTCTGATACCCGGTGGATTTGGCGAGCGGGGTATAGAAGGAAAAATCGCCGCCGTGCAGTATGCGCGCGAGCGGCTGGTTCCTTTTCTTGGCATATGTCTAGGCATGCAGTGCGCAATTGTTGAGTATTCGAGAAACATCTGCGGCCTGGAAGCGGCGAACAGCTCGGAGTTTTCGAACGTGACGCCTCATCCCGTGGTGGCCCTCATGCCGGATCAGGAGGGCGTGGACATGGGAGGCACGATGCGGCTGGGCGCTTATCCGGGGGTTTTGCGGCCCGGCTCCCTGGCGGCAGAAATATACGGCGGGGCATCGCAATTCGAGGAGCGGCACCGTCATCGGTATGAGGTGAACAATGCCTACCGCGAAGATTTGGAAGAAAATGGTCTCCGTTTTAGCGGGCTTTCCCCGGACGAGAGCCTGGTGGAGATGGTAGAGTTGCCGGGGCATCCCTATTTCATTGGGTGCCAATTCCATCCTGAGTTCAAAAGCGCGCCCTATGCCCCGCATCCTCTGTTTCACGGGTTCATCGCCGCCGCCAAAAAAGCGAGCGGGGAGTTGTTCCCCTGATGCGTCCTTTCTTGCCGTTGATGCGGCATCAGGCTCGGAAAAGATAAAGAATGCCGGAAAAGAAGATAGTAAAAATCGGAGATGTGGCCTTCGGCGAGCCGGGAACGATATGTGTCATCGCAGGGCCTTGTGTGATCGAAAATGAGGAATTAACCAGAAAATGCGCTGACAAAGTAAAAGAAGCGACAGAAAAATGCGGTATCGGTGGAGTATTCAAGGCTTCTTATGACAAGGCAAATCGCAGCTCAGGAAAATCACCGCGCGGACCCGGCATCGAGAAGGGATTGGAAATACTTGATCTAGTAAGACGTGAGACAGGGCTTCCGGTGATCTCGGACGTTCATAGCTCTGAAGAAGCCGAAAGAGCGTCACATGTGCTGGACGCGCTTCAGATTCCTGCTTTTTTATGCCGTCAGACGGACCTCCTTCATGCTGCAGGAGTAACGGGTAAACCCGTGAACGTCAAGAAAGGACAGTTCATGGCGCCCGAGGACATGAGAAACGTCGTAGGCAAGCTCGAAGAAGTAAATTGCCGCCAGATACTTCTTACTGAAAGGGGGACCAGCTTCGGCTACCACAATTTGGTCTCCGATATGCGTTCGCTCGTGAAGATGCGTGAATCGGGATATCCCGTCATTTACGATGCGACGCACAGCGTTCAGTCGCCGGGCGGACTCGGGGAAAGCTCGGGAGGGGATCGAAGCATGGTTCCTCATCTTGCTCGCGCCGCTGCCGCCGTGGGCGTCGACGCATTTTTCATTGAATGTCACCCCAAGCCGGATGAGGCATTATCCGATGGCCCAAACATGATGGATATCGAAGACCTTGATTCTCTTCTCGCCTCGTTGCGGGCGATAGATTCTGCGCGCCTCGGCGTACAATAGAGTTTCGATTCGTCTGATCATCCCTACGTCATAAGTTTCGCTCGTTTGCTGCTCGCTCCTGGTCATATTCCACACAGACAAAATCATGGGTTGGCGTCAAATATGAATTGGCGCAACTTTTCAACATTTTGGTAATATATTGATACGTGTGGATTGATTGAGAACTTTTCAATCACACTTTTTATGAGAAGAACTCGTGCAAAACCAACGCATCTATGGCAGGCCACAGTCGAATCTCTCTTTCATCGGAGCGAATGTGTGCCTGGAAGGCTCGCTGCTTTTCACGGGCAAAGTTCTCGTGGCAGGCGAGTTCAAAGGCGAACTCCATGGTGATGGTCATCTTGAGATTACGGAGACGGGTAAAGCCGAGGGTGAGATACATACGAAAGAATTGGTGAATCAAGGCCATACCAAAGGTTCTATTTTCGTGGCGAATCGTGTTGAATTCAAAGCCGGGTGCTTTCATGAGGGGAATGTGACGGCCCGTAAAGTATATATTGATCCAGAAGCAAGCTTTGAGGGTAGATTGATGATGCCCGAAGTCGCTGCGACCCCTGTGCCCAAACCGTGGATATCGAAAAGGCGCCTGCAACTTGCGGCTGGATTGGTGTTGTTTCTGGCCGCTGGTGTTGCCACTACGGCGATTTCTCGCGAATCTCCAGATTATTTTCGTTACATCTGGAAGCGCCTCGACACAATGTGGGAAGCGAGAGTTAGTGACTGGCTGGGTTCCAGCGAACCGAACAATCCGAAGCTTCAGTTAGAAGAACAACAAAGAAGATACATTGCAGAGGCGACTCGGCACCAAAGCAAAGGGGAATTCGAAAAAGCTGCAGACAGTCTGAGAAAAGCTTTGGCGCTCAAGAGCAGCCGCCAGAATTTGGCCCGGTACCGCTTGGCGAAAATACTAGCGCAGCAAAATCATACTGCTGAGTCCATACGTGAAATAAAATCTCTGCTCAAACGCACTCCGGGGCACATCGAAGGGATGATCCTGCTTGGTGATTTGTATGTTCGCAGTGGGCAACTCTCAAAAGCACTGGAAATATACAGAGAAGCTTATCTGCGTGAACCCGAAGACATCGTCCTGAAAAGGCGGCTCCAAATCGTCGAATCCCGTGTCAGAACGGTACGGCCCGATTCGGTCGTACCTGCGCAAGAGGCATTGGATCCAACCCAGGTTTTAATCAATGCAGAGCGCTTTGTATCCGGAAAAGAGCCGACGAGGGCAGTGAACCTGCTCAGGGGCGCTATCGAAAAAACACCGGAAAATGCGAGGTTCCATTTCTTGCTGGGCGCCGCCCTGGTTCAAATGAACCGCAGGAACGAAGCAATACGCGCTTATAAGAAAGTTGTTTCTTTATCGCCCGATTGGCTGGATGGATATATACGTTTGGGCGCCCTTTTGGAATCCAAGGGTCGAGACAAGGATGCGATTGCGCTATATGAAAAGGCGGGCCAACTGGACTTGAACGATATCGAGATGAAAATCCGCATCGCAAATCTTCATAAATCAAGGGAACGGAAAGAACTCGCTCATAAAATACTTGTGGATTTGTTGGAGAAGAACCCCCGTTCGTCTCGCGTTTTGGTGGAACTAGGTGTTTTCCTTTGGGAAGCCGGGAAGCCTGAAGAATCGAAGAAGGTGTTCATGCAGGTGCTTGAGATAGATAAGAATTCAGCGCCAGCGTTGAATCGGTTGGCGTGGTTTCACAGAAAGGATAAGGAAAGTTTGGTTCATGCGATCAAACTTTCGAAACGCTCGCTAGAACTCCAACCTGATACGCCGGCGTATCTCGATACGCTGGCGGAGTTATATTATCGCAACGGAGAATCGGTGAAGGCGCTTCCGCTCATTCAAAGGGCGATTGAATTAGATCCCGGAAGTCGCTATTTTCGTCTGCAATTGGAAAAATTCAAGAGGGCGAGCCGCAAATGATGCCCGAAAGCGATCGGATGAATGTGTATATTCGCCGCATCTTCATGGCTTGAACAACTGAACACTTGTCCTGCCATGAATAAAAGTGTTGTATGTAATAATTGTAAGCAAATGATATGAATGGATGGTGATGCGTGACCATCCCGCCTCTAGTAGTCGCCACCCTTAGTCTGGAGGGCTGAAAATGGGAATTCTGACAATCTCGAGAGAGCTTGGAAGCGGTGGTGATGTTATTGCGAAGAAAATCGCCCAAAAATTGGGATGGGCCTTGTTGGACAACGACGGATTTGCCGATGCCGCGCAATCATATGGTTATGTTCGAGCCGAACTTGAGCAGGTGGATGAGAGGAAGCCCGGTTTGATAGACCGCTTTTTCCGTGACAGGCAACTGGTGTATCTCGATATCATGCGCGCCATCGTTTATGAATCGGCCTTGAAAAATGATTTCGTCATATTGGGCCGCGGCTCCCATATCCTCCTGGAGGGAATCGAGGGCATATTCCGGGCGCGTATCGTGGCTCCAAGAGATTATCGCCAACGGACGCTGGTGAAGAATGAGGGGATAACTCCTTCTATGGCGGAGCAGTTCATACGCCACAATGACGATGAAAGAATGGCTTATACGCGGCATTTTTTCGATGTCAGGTGGGGAGAGCCGAGCCACTTCGACATCATATTGAATACCGGACTGTTCGACGAAGATACGTCGGTTCGTTTGCTGGTGAACATTCTGAAAAGCGAGCAATTTTCGCAAGTAAGGCCATCGGATTCTCAAAAGCTCAAAAATCTGGCTTTTGCGCAAAAGATCAAAGCTACAATCATGACGGATGAGCGAATCGATGCGAGCGGTATTGTCGTAGAGTGTCTCGGACCGGGAGAACTGTTCTTGCACGGGCGCGTCAACAGCGATGAAGAAAAAGAATTGGCTGAATCAATTGCCGGAGAATATGATGGAGTCGTCGAGTTGAGCAGCGAGTTGGTCGTAATGCCGCCTATTGAAGGATGGTATCCGGTATGAGCTGGATGCGTGAGCGGAAAATGAAATCACCGGGCATAAGGTATTTTACATGGCGCATGGTGTGCTTTATCGTCCTGATTGCCGCTCTCCCCGGATGCAGCTTGGTGGTGATGCAAGCCGACTACCAAGAGGAAAAAGAGGAAAGCAAAAAGAAAGTCGAGTCGATTCGCGGCCAGCTTCTCGCGCACACGCAAATCCTGGCGAACCATGGAAAGTCATTGAACGAGTTCAAATTGCAGCTTCGTGACGCGGTATCGAATTTTGAGAAAGCGGTGAAGGAAGTAAAGGCGAAACCCAAGGCGACGATGGTTTCACCAAAGGCGGCGCGCGTAAAGGAATCCGCCTTGAAACCTGTCCGTCAAAGCGAAAGATTTGCGGGCGAGAGATACATCCGCCGCACGTATCGGGGTTTGTCACTGAGTTATGCGGGTGGCTATGACGTGCCGCGCGGCTCCCGCTATCCCTACAGGCTGGAACCAGGAACGCATGTAACCGTCATTTCCGGCGACCGTCGCGGTTTTACTCGTGTGGAGGTCAAATCGGGCCGATGGGCGGGAAAGAAAATGTGGGTGCGCACCCGCTGGCTTACGACGCAGAATCCTAAGCGCGCAACGGGCGGCAAAAGTTGACGCTATAGTTTTTTGAGTCCCTCGCCGAGGTCGTCTCTCAACACCTCGAAATCCTCGAGCCCCACCGAATATCGAATCAGCCCGGCTGAAACGCCCCGGTTCTCCGCGCCTTCTGTTCCGATGTCCGCATACGCCATCTTTACGTGATGCTCCACTTGACTCTCCGTTCCGCCGAAGCCGGGAGCGAATACGGGAATTTGGAGGACATTCACCAACTCGTCGGCTATCTCGGGGTCGCCATCAAGCTCAAAGCTGATTATCCCGCCAAACGCCGACATGTACTCGGTTGCCCGCGCGTGGTCCGGGTGGGATTCTAGACCGGGGTAGTAAACCCGGGAGACCCTGGAGTGGCCTTCGAGAAATTCGGCTAGTTTGAGAGCCGTGTCGCTGATGCGGCGGACGCGTAGTTCGAGCGTTTTGAGTCCCCGATCTACCAGAAACGCTTCCTGCGGCCCAAGAATGGAGCCCAGTAATGCTTGTTGCTCGCGCAGTGCGTCGATGATGTCACGGCTGCCTGAAACCGCGCCTGCCACGACGTCGTTGTGGCCGCCGATGTATTTCGTCGCACTTTGAATCGCTAGATCGGCCCCGTGTTCCAGCGGGCGAAACAGAGCGGGAGTTGCGATGGTCGAATCAACGATAAACCTGGCGTTTCTTAGCCGGGCCCATTCGGCCATTTTCGCGATGTCCGGTATGCGGAGCGTGGGGTTGGATGGAATTTCCGCGAACAGAACACGGACTGGCCCGTCGGGAAGGGCTTCGAGAGATACCGCTGTATTCTCCGCCGGAATATCGACGCGTACACCGTAGCGAGTGAGGAGACCCTCCGCGATGTCCCTTGTGTGTCTGTAGCTTTCCTGCGGGATGACGATTCGCGCATTAGGGGCCAGGAGCGAGAGAAATACAGATGAGACGGCCGCCATGCCGCTGGCATACAACAAAGAGGCTTCCGCGCCTTCGATGAGGGCGAGTCTGCGTTCGGCGGCTTCGTTCGTCGGATTTCCGTATCGAGAATAGAAAAACGCGCCCGTCTCGCCGCTGTGGAAGGCGGCCAGATCGTCCGAACCATCAAAAGTGAACGTTGCGGTCTGGAAGATTGGCGGGGCGAGCGACTTATTCGCCTGATTTCGCTCGTCTCTTCTCATGTGTTTCGACAATGCACTCATCTCCTGTTTCATGAGCAGAGCGAAAAAAAGAAACTGAACGAATGCTAGCCTACGGACAGTGCGCCCAGTTTCTTCTCAATGGCATCTTGAACCATGTTGATGTCTTCAGGAAGCTCGATGGGAGTGTTGGCGAAGCGGCTGTCAACACCCGGAATTGCTTTTTGATGGTAATTAACCTTGAATTCGGTGAACTTCAGCCCATGAGCCGTAGAGATGACCACCACCCGGTCTTGGGGGTTAATTTCTCCGCGTGCGATGATTTTTTCGAGAGCAGCCAATGCCACGCCGGTTTGTGGGCAATTGTACATCCCGGTTCTATCCGCACGGGCAGCCGCGTTGGATAATTCCTCCTCGCTCGCCTGTTCCACGGAACCCTCGAATGCTTTCAGGGTCCTGATGGCCCTTTCGATACTCACCGGATTCCCGATTTGGATGGCTGTCGCCAACGTCGATTCGGCCTCTATGGGTTGGAATTCGCGGAATCCGGTCATGAAACTCCTATAGAGGGGATTGGCCTTTTCCGTCTGGGCGCAAACGATGCGGGGCAGCTTGTCGATAAGTCCCAAATCTCGCATCTGCATGAAACCCTTGCCCAGCGCGCTCACGTTTCCCAGGTTTCCGCCTGGAATGATGATTAAGTCGGGAACCTCCCAGTCGAACTGCTGGACGAGTTCTATACTGATGGTTTTCTGACCCTCGATCCGAAGAGAATTCATACTGTTGGCGAGGTAAATTCCCTGCTCCTCGCACACTTGTTTCACGATCCGCATGCAACCATCGAAATCCGTATCGATAGCGAGCACCACGGCGCCGTTCGTGATGGGTTGAATGAGTTGCGCCACCGAGACCTTCTCTCGCGGCAGAAAAACGATTGAAGGGATATCGGCCGCTGCTGCGTACGCGGCCAATGCGGCGGAGGTATCGCCCGTCGATGCGCAGGCGACAGCGCGAAGTTTTCTCCCGTCGGCCATCATCTGCTGCGCGGCGGATACGAGAACCGTCATGCCGAGGTCCTTGAAAGATCCGGTATGGCTGTTTCCGCATTGCTTGATCCACAACTCACCGATTCCGAGTTCTCGGCCCAGACGATTCGCCCAGAATAGGTTCGTCCCCCCTTCGTAGAAGGAGATGATGTTCTCATCACCAATCAGTGGGCAAACCCACTCTTTCTTGCCCCACACGCCGCTGCCGTACGGCCATATGTTGCGCTGATAACGGTCGTCGAACAGATGACGCCACTCCGACGCGCTCCGCATCCGCAGTGTTTCCAGATCGTGCGTGACTTCGAGGAGGCTCTCACATTCGCGACACAGATAAACGGAGTCGAAAATGGAGTATGTCGCTTCGCATTCTGGGTTTATGCATTGGAACCAGCAGTTGCAATCCATTTCATCACCAAAAGATTAAAGGCGAAGCCCAGCTTCGCCTGAAGGAGTTGGAATTATTGCAAAGGAAACCTAAGGTGGCAAATCTGTATATTTACTTCATGTTGTGCGGTTTTCTGAATTCCATTCCAATAGCGCTACGTAGTTGCCACTTGAGTGATTCGGACCTCTTTTTCGTTGATGAAAGTGACTATCACGGCAGCCTGTAGGCAAAGGTAGGCGGCCAGTGCGAATGCGAGGTTGTAGCTTCCTGTCACGTCATAGATGTATCCGCTCAGCCAGGCGCTCAAACCCGAGCCGAGTTGGTGGCTGAACGTGATGAGACCGAACAGAATCGCCACGTTTCTGGAGCCGAAGAAATCACCCGTCAGCGCCGAAGTGAGCGGAACGGTCGCAATCCAGGAGAGGCCGATGATCATGGGCGTGGCCCAGACGGTGAAATCATTTTTGAAGAAAATGAACAGGACAAATCCGAGCCCTCTGAACGCGTAAATCAGGCTCAAAGGGATTTTCCTGCCGATTTTGTCCGATAGTGGACCGACGGCCAGAACGCCCAGGGTGTTGAGTCCGCCGCCCATGGCGAATGATGTAGCC
Organism: Nitrospinae bacterium bin107; assembly: GCA_002238965.1. Taxonomy (GTDB): domain Bacteria; phylum UBA8248; class UBA8248; order UBA8248; family UBA8248; genus Bin107. Next base: position 74,816 of record MPNJ01000019.1, read on the forward strand.
GCGACGGTTGCGGAAAATCCTACGTCCGTCGCAAACGGCACCCAGTGCACGGAAACGACGGTCACGGTGAAGCCGCAGGTGAAAAAGCTCGTGAGCAACAGGACGAACGGCATTTTGTGAAGGCACTGGACCCAGTGCAGATCATACGGGACGACCATCTTAACGCCGTTGCCGGAATTGGGCGCGCTCGGGGGGACATCCTTGGACGAGGGGGAGTTTTTGACAAGGAATATCGAAATGGGCATCAGCGTGAACACGAAAATGATGCCGATGACGAGCGAGGTCGTCCTCCAGTCCAGAAAGCCGATCATATACGCGAAGACGGGAAGCAATATGAGCTGACCCATACTCGAGCCTGCGCTGATGATGGACATGCCCAGCCCCCGCCTGTCCGGGAACCAGTTCGACACCAAGGGGGTGAAGGCCGTCACGCTGTTGCCGATTCCGCCGATTCCCAACAGGATGCCGAAAAACAGATACACGCCCCAAAGGGAGTCGACTTGGTAAATTCCCAGCATGGCGATGGTCGTCAACGCCGAGCCCCAGATGATGACCGTCTTGGGGTCCCAGCGGCGCATCAAGAGCCCGCCCAAGGGCTGGGACGCGCCGTATAGAATCAGGCAAAGAGAAAAGGGGAGCGACAACGAGGCGCGGCTGATGTTGAAATCCGCAATCATCGGTTTTAAGAAAAGACCGAATGAATTTCTGGTCGCCAATCCCAAAAACATCATAAAGAAACAGCCGGCCAGAATGTACCAGCCGTAATAAATCTTTTTGGGAGAATCGTCTTGGCTCACTGGCGCCTCGGTATCCGTAGGATGTGGGTGGCTTGCATTTGCGCCAGAGTTTATAACATTCGAGGATGAAAGACACGCTCCAGAGCGCATTTGCACGAAATGCGCCGCGCAGACCCCATGTTTTTCAAAACATGAGGGATATGTTAGTGAAAGACGAGGAGGGTTTCTCTTGGAAGCGCCGAAAATTGTGGTTCCCCATCCCGGCCCCGAAACCCGTAAGGAACTTGAACGTCTCAGGAAGGCGGAGAGCCGCGCTGCCCTCAGCTTCGGGATGAGCCCCGAAACCGTCGTTGTCGAGCGTGCGCAAGGGGCGGTGATCGAAGACGTTGACGGCAATTTGTTTCTGGATTTTGTCTCCGGTTTTGGATCCTTGAACGCGGGTCATTGTCATCCCAAAGTTGTTTCGGCGATGCAAAGACAAGCGGAGCAGATCCATCAGGCCATGTCGCTGGTTTCGAGGACAAGAAATGAATTTCTAGAAAAAGTTCTCTCCCTGCATTCGGGCGCAACTCCCAAGAGCATGATTCTCGGTACTTCGGGTAGCGAAGCGGCCGAGATCGCCCTCAAGATGGCCCGCCGGGCGACAGGGCGCAATGAAATCGTCGCATTTACAGGCGCGTTCCACGGCAGGACATTAGGGGCCGTGGCCCTGATGGGAAGAAAGAACCAAAGAGAGGGGCTGGGAACCCTGGTTCCGGGCATTCATCACGTCCCATATCCATACCCATATCGGAACCCCTTTGGTGATGGTCCGGAGAAATGCACAGAGGGGACGATTCGTTACATCAATGAATTTCTTGAGAATCCGGTGAGCGGCTGGGGCGATGTGGCCGCCGTCATCATCGAGCCGGTTCAGGGAAACGGCGGCATGATTCCGGCCCCCATCGGGTTTTTGAAGGCGCTCCGCGAGATCTGCGATCGGTACGGGGTGCTGCTCATCATCGATGAAGTGATGAGCGGGTTTTGCCGTACGGGAAAGATGTTCGCCTACCAGTATGAAGATATCGAGCCCGATCTGATCGTGATGGGAAAATCGATTTCTGGCGGATTACCTCTTGCCGCCTGCGTCGCGAAAAAAGAAATCGCGGATGCTTCGAATCCCGGAACCGAAAGCAGCACCTATGCAGGAAACGTCATGGCATGCGCCGCCGGCCTGGCTTCCATCGAGGTGTATGAGGAGGAGAATCTCTCCGAACGCTCCCTGGAGATGGGCTCGTATTTCCTGAGAAGGCTGGAGGAGCTGTCGGAGCGCCATTCCATCGTCGGGGAGGTTCGAGGGCGCGGGCTGATGATAGCGGCCGAGTTGGTTTCCGACCGGGCGACGCGCGAACCCTTGAGCGTCGCCAAGAAGGCGAGTGACATGTCTTTGAAAAAGGGTCTTCTCATCTATCCGGGAGGACACCACGGGAACGTCCTGGCGTTTTTGCCTCCTCTGATTATCAATAAAGCGCAGGTCGATACGGCCGTGGGCATCTTGGATGAGGTGTTGCTCGAACTGGATGTGCAACAATAATGGACTCGATCGGGCGGGCGATAAAAGATTCTCCTTTGTGTTAAGATGGCTTAATTGGTCCAGCTGCTTTTGAGGTATGGAATGCGGAGGAAGCTTTACAAAAAAATCCATTTGGCGGTTCTGTTGGCTCTGGTGGCTGTCGGTGCGATGCTGACCATCTACCATGCCACCGCCGCCCAGAAAACGCCTCCCGTCATTGTGCTGGACGTGGCGGACGCCATATCGCCCGGCACTTCGGAATACATCGCATTCGGCATCGAAGAAGCTACACGAAGGCAGGCGCAGCTTCTCGTCATTCGTCTCGATACCCCTGGCGGTCTGGTTACCAGCACGCGCGATATCGTGAAGGAGATTTTCGGCGCGAATGTCCCTGTGGCTGTATACGTCGCTCCAGGAGGGGCGCGGGCCGCCTCCGCGGGAACGTTCATCACCATGTCGGCCCACATCGCCGCCATGGCGCCGGGCACGAACATCGGCGCCGCTTCTCCTGTCTCGGGTGGTGGAAAGCAGATTCAGGGGGATATGCGAAAAAAGGCGATGAACGACGTGGCCGCTTTCGCGCGCGCGGTGGCCTCCCGCACCGGTCGCAACATCGAATGGGCGGAGAGCGCGGTCCGCGAGGCGATTTCCGTGGATGAGGCCGAGGCCCTGAAGCAAAAGGTCATCGACCTGGTGGCGGCGGACGTGCGCTCCCTTCTTCTGGCGGTTGACGGGAAAAAGATAAAGCTCGCCAGCGGCGATACCGTCACCCTCTCGACCAGGGGCGCTGCGCAAATCGTGCTCGAGCGCAGCTGGCGCCAGAAAGTGCTCACCCTTTTGAGCGATCCCAACATCGCCTATATCCTGATGCTGCTGGGCATGTATGGGCTGTTCTTCGAACTCTCGAACCCCGGCTCGATTCTTCCCGGCGTGGTGGGGGCCATCAGCCTCCTTCTGGCGCTCTATGCCCTTAAAGTCTTGCCGGTGAACTATGTGGGGCTTCTCCTGATGGGGCTCGCCCTCATCATGTTTCTCCTGGAGATAAAGGTGGTCAGCTACGGGGGTCTGACCATCGGCGGCATCATCGCCATGACGCTGGGTTCGGTCATGCTCATCGATTCTCCGGACCCCTACCTGCAAATCAGCCTCAAGGTGATTCTGCCCGCGGTCGCCGGGACGGCCATGTTCTTCGTCTGGCTCGTGGGAATGGGTTTCCGCGCCCAGCGGGTGCGGCCGGTTTCGGGTTCTGAGGGAATGCTCGATCAGTCCGGGATTGTGAGTGCTTCGCCCGGGGTAGGATCGCCGGCCCAGGTTCGGGTGCACGGCGAGATATGGATGGCGGATTCTCGAGAACCCCTGGAAATCGGGGACAAAGTCCGCGTAGTCTCGGTGGAGGGCCTCAGGCTCCGCGTCGAGAAGGAGGGTGGATAAATGAATTGGAGCTTGATAATTGCCGCCATCATCATCTTGTTGTTCTTCGCGAGCGCCATCCGCGTGCTGAACGAATACGAGCGCGGCGTCATCTTCCGGCTGGGGCGCTTCCTCTCCACGAAAGGGCCCGGCCTCATCATCGTGCTTCCGGTGATCGACCGCATGACCCGCGTGGGCTTGCGGCTGGTGACGATGGACGTGCCGCCGCAGGATATCGTCACGAAGGACAACGTGTCGGTGAAGGTGAACGCCGTGGTCTACTTCCGCGTGCTGAACCCGGAGCGCGCGATCATCGAGGTGGAGGATTTCCTCTACGCCACGGGCCAGTTGAGCCAGACGACGCTCCGGAGCGTGCTCGGCCAGATGGATCTGGACGATCTGCTCTCCGAGCGCGAGAAGATCAACTCCCAGCTCCAGGAACTCCTCGATCACGCCACCGACCCCTGGGGCATCAAGGTCACCAACGTGGAGCTCAAGCACGTGGACCTTCCCCACGAGATGCAGCGCGCCATCGCCCGCCAGGCCGAGGCCGAGCGTGAGCGTCGCGCCAAGGTCATTCACGCGGAGGGCGAATACCAGGCGAGCGAGCGGCTGGCCCAGGCCGCCACCACCATCGCCACGGCCCCGGGCGCGCTCCAGCTTCGCTTCCTGCAGACGCTTTCCGAAGTCGCCACCGAGAACAACTCCACCATCGTCTTCCCCTTGCCGCTCGACCTGATCAGACCCTTCATCGAGGCGAGAGTGGACGACGCGCCCAAAGGAGAGATAGAAGGCGGCGACGCTTAAGCGGGCAAATGCGGGGAATTGCGGGGCAAGCAGAAAACTTTTTTTACGCTGAATTTGAGTGCGTTGCGCTCAGATTTATAGGTAAATTCGTTATATTACAATCGTTTACAGGGCGCATCCCTTTCAGGAATTTATCGAAAAACCCCGTGAATTTATCGATATATCCAGAAACCCTTGGATATCGAGCCTGTCCCGCCTTTTCCCCTTCACTGAAAACAATCCCGTATTTAATTGATATTATTGCAGTTCAATCATTTTCCGGACTTCTCTCGAAT
>MPNJ01000020.1 GCA_002238965.1 Nitrospinae bacterium bin107
CCCTGCCCAGGGCGGGCAGGACGTGGCGGTCGATCACCGAGCGGTAGAGCGCGGCGGTGGCCGGCTTGCACCGCACCGCGACGTATTGGGCGAGGTAGCGCGCGCACACCTCATTCACCGTGGGGCCTGCCTTGCGTATAAGCGGCTCTGGAACCGCCTCCTCGCCCGCCTTGATCCTCGCGATGATGTGGGCGGCGCGCTTCCTCGCCTCATCGGCGTTGATCACCCCGTGGCGGCCCACCGCCACGCGTTTGGGACCCTCAGGACCCCGCGCCTGCGCGATGTAGACTTTTGAGCCGGTGGGATAGACCCTGACGCCGAAGCCGGTGAGCTCCTTATCCCAGAATACCGTGTCTTTCTCCACTTCGAGCTTCGCGACCGCGCGGTTGGAAAGCGTCCCGTATTTCGTCTTCGCCATCTTCACCCGGCCCTCCCGTTCGTGATGTGAATCCCGATACTCCCGCCCACCCTTACCGCCGCCTCCCTCTCGGCCTCTCGCATCAGGTGCGCGTAGCGCGCGCTCGTCGCCACGCTCGTGTGGCCGAGCAGCTTGCCTATCGTGTATAAACTCTCGCCCAGCGCCAGCGCCCTCGACGCGTAGGAATGCCTGAGGTCGTGAAGCCTTACGTCTGCGAGTCCCGCCCGCTCCCTTATGGGCCGCCAGTAGTGGTGCAGGCCCGTCAGGCGCCTCCCGGCCCTCTAGCCCGCTATCACCCAGGGATTGTCCTCAGAGCGGGGGATGGCGTCCAGTATCCTGAGCACCGGCTTCGTCAGGGGGACCATCCGGGGCCCCGCCTTGGCGTCCCTTAGCCTCAGATCCCCCGCCGTGCGGTCCACGTCGTCCCAGCGCAACGAGAGGATCTCGCCCCTGCGGCATCCGGTCAGGACGAGCAGCCGGATGGCCGCAATGGCGGCCGGCCATGTCCCGTCCTCGTCCTCGGCTTGCCTGAGCGCACGGCCCAGGCGGCGGTATTCCTCAGGCGTCAAAAACCGCTCGCGCGCCCGCGTCCGGTAGCGGCGCACGGAGAGGCAGGGGTTCCGCCCGGGCGGGACCAGCTCCCACGCCTCGGCAAGGGTGTACATCCGCGAGAGCAGATGCACGGCCGCGTTGGCCCGGGCGGGCGTGGCCCTGAGCCTGTGATGGAGCGCCGTGACTTCCGCCCCGCCGACTTCTTCCAGCGCCATCCTGCCCAGGGCCGGCAGGATGTATTTGTCGAGCACAGTGCGGTATGCCGAGTATGTGGCCGGCTTGAGATGCCGCTCCACGTGGGTGCGCATGAAGCGCTCGGCGAGTCCCGACACGGTGGACTCCGCTTCTGGCGGTTGAGTTACCGGCTCCTCGCCCCGCTTGATGCGGTCGATGAGGAGGGCGGCCTGTTTCCTCGCCTCGTCGACGGTCAACTCCCCGTGGCGGCCGAGCGTCACGCGTTTGGGACCCCCGGGCCCCCTCGATTGCACCACCCAGGTCTTCCGGCCCGTGGTGTGGACGCGCACACCCAGGCCCGCCAGCTCCCGATCCCAGAAGATCGCGTCCTTCCCGTCGGCCTCGAGCGCGTCGACGGTGCGCTTGGTGAGCTTCAGTTCGCTTCGCTTCGGCATCCCGCCTCCAATAATATGTAATCAAAACGCATACGTGCGGCATGATACAGGAGGATATCAGAGCATACGTGTGACGAAAGCGCAAGGGGGGTCGGGACGGGGAATAACAGAAATATGGTATTATAAACAATCAGTTACCGTAGACAAACGAAGCCAATCGTACCATTGCGTGGTCACCGGGTTCATGGTAATAATTAATCGAATTTTACGGAAAATTGTATTATTTTTATTTCCGCGCCGTCCTTCCCTTCTTGGGCGCGGCCCATTTCCTTTGGACGGCGGAACCCGGCCGGCGGGCGGGAGTCGACTCCGACCGGGGCGGTAGAACCCGCGAGGGAGGCGTGCGCGATTCCCGAATGATGCGCGCCCCTCCGCCGCATCCGCGAGATAGGCGAGTGCGCCCCCTGGGCGAAGCGATTACAGAAGTGTTCGTTCGGTTCCATGCAAACCCCTCGCATCCTTTCGTTTCGCTTCTATCCAAAGTGGGACCGGACTCGACCGAAGACGGAGAGTTCGACTTCCCCGCGCAGCGCGCACGATAGCGCAGCCCCGGTTTTCCCGGAATACGGCAAATGCGGGCAATTGCGTGTTTGATTTCGGGAAGGTGTGATTGCTTCCGTAGCGGACAGGCCACCGCGCCTGTCCGGGGCCCCCGTGCCTGTCCGAGGTCGTGACCTGTTCGATACCCCCGTACATGTCCGGTTCCCCCCGCCTGTCCCGCTTCGCGCATCCGATCATGGAATCGATTGCGGGTTCGTTATGGTATACGGGAGATGCGTAAGAACAGATCGCGCCTGTTCACTCCCCCCCTGCGCCTTATACGCAAATTCGATTGCGTATCCCGCGGCAAGAAAGCTATGATGCCGCCGCCTTCGCGCGTATCTGAACAATCACTGTTTCCCGGACGGTCTCCAGAGTCGCTTGGAATCCGGCTCCGGGAATATAAAATTTTCCTCGTTTTTTATGGAGATACATCATGGAAAAAAGAACACTCGGACGTACGGGTCTGGAGGTAACCGTTATCGGCTTCGGCGCCATGACCATCGGCGGCGTGTTCGGCCCCGTGGACGACGGGGAGAGCAACCGCGCTCTGCATGCCGCGGTCGATTCGGGCATGAACTTCATCGACACCTCGGACGCCTACGGCGCCGGCCACAGCGAGACGGTCATCGGCAAGTTCCTGAACGAGCGCACGGACCGCGGCGACATCCTCATTTTCACCAAGGGCGGGAACGACATGTCGACGGGCTCGCGCAATTTCACGCCCGAGTATATCGGGGGCTGTCTGGAGGGGAGCTTGAAGCGTCTCGGGATGGACGTCATCGACTACTACCAGCTCCACAACCCCACCGTCGACAACATGGCGGCCGAGGACAGCTACGCGCTGCTGGAGAAGGCCAGGGACGACGGCAAGATCAGGCACTGGGGCGTTTCGATAAACACGGTGGAGGAATGCAACCTGGCCGCGGATCAGGACAAGCCCTCCACCATGCAGATGGAATACAACGTCATCAGCCAGGAGGCGGCGCCCGCCTTCGCCCGCGCGAAAGAGGCGGACGTGGGCGTGATATCCCGCGTTCCCCTGAAGCGGGGCTTTCTCTCGGGCCGCATCGACGAGGCGTTCGAGTTCGCCGAAGGCGACCGGCGAAAGGGCATCCTCTCCCCCGAGAACATCCGCAAGTTCCAGACCCAGCTCAGCCGCACGCGTGAGGTGGCGGCGAACCTGGGCATTTCGGCGGCCCAGGCGGCCATCCGCTTCTGCGTCTCGAACGAGAACGTAAGCTGCGTGATTCCGGGCATCAGGACGCCCGAACAATCCGAGCAGAACGCCGCATGCGGCGAATCCCTGCCCGCCGAAGCCGTCAGGAGGCTCCAGGAGGTCTAGGCGGCGGGGTTGGGGGCTGTTGAGGAAGGCCGTATGAGGGTCCTGTAGTACTTGGTTTGTAGGGACAGGCCCCCGTGCCTGTCCGAGGCCCCCGTGCCTGTCCGAGACCACCGCGCCTGTCCCTGCGAAGCGCAACCACGGGGATGGACATATCCGATACGGGCGGCCACTGGGGGCCGCCCCTACGGGTTGCTGCGGTTTTGATCGTCATTCCGGCGAAAGCCGGAATCCATTTATTTTGCTTTTGTTTTTTAATTTCTGATTGATCCCCGCTAATGACGGGGAGCCCGTAGGGACAGGTCGCGACCTGTCCCTGCAACTGACACCGGAATGACGGCGGTGGTCAATTTCGGGGGAGAGGGATTTTTAACAATCGCGTGTCGATTGAGACGCCGTAATTTCTTTGTTCGCGACAATAAAGGAGACGAAAATGCCTGTTACGAATTGGGACGAACTGCCTGTCAAGGTGCCGTTCCCGGGGGTGGAAGTGGGCCTCGTGAGCGGGAAGCACTGCATGATCAGCTACATCCACGCGAAAGGCGGGAATTCCACCCGCAGGCACCACCACGAGGCGGAACAGATTTTCTGCCTCATCAGCGGCTCCGCCCGCGTGCAGTGTGGAGACGACCCGGTGGCGGTGCTGAAGCCGGGCGACGTCTGGTACGTGCCGCCGCACACCGAGCACCAGGCGGACTACTTGGAAGACACGGTGGCCTTCGAGGCCGCAGGCCCCATACGGCTGGACAACTTCGCGGGCTACCTCCACCCGGACACGCATTTCGTCGAGCAAAGCGACCTCGCGGCGGACATGGAGCGGGAACAGGCCGGGTAAGGGCTGTGTTTCCTGTTTTCGCATTGCCCGCATGCCCGACTGCAAAAAGAATAACCCCTACCCCCTTATTGGGGGGGCTGTGATTTTACCCCCCTGTCAAGGGGGGATACAGGGGGGTTGGTTTTCTCGTGGGGGCGGACCTTTGTGTCCGCCCGGTTGGCTCTTCGCCCGAGATAAACCACCGTCATTCCGGCGAAAGCCGGAATCCATGTGTTTTGCCTTTGGTGTTTCGATGTAGCCGGCCGGAAATAATTGCGAATTGTGACAAAAATAATTACGAATGGCCTTGGAAAAACGCCGGTTTTCGGGCCATGGGTTACTTGTAAATCGAGGCGGATTCCTCAGCAGCCCTCTCCGGGGTCATCGCTCCAATCGCCCTCGCACTTGTAGAGAAAACGCTATTTCACAACGGAGTCGGGTTCGCCTCTGCCATGCTCGCCTTCCGCGCCGCCTCCTCAGTCCGCACCCAAACCATCCCTGAGCGGATAGTCTGAAGGACTTGCTCTTGTTGAGGAACTGTTCCACCGGTAGAGTGATGCGGACGTTCGGGGCCCCGCGCGGAAAGGAGGGATGATGATGGAACGCAAGCCAAAATCCCGCCACGAGTCGATAAAGGCGGGCGATTTCATTCGTGTCGGCATGCTGGATGAGCTGAAACGCAAGCGCATGAAAGTGGTGAGCGGCCGGCGCCATCCCATCCTTGTGGTGTATGAGCAGGGCTGCCTTCACGCGCTCGACAACCGCTGTCCCCATCTCGGCTTCCCGCTCCAACGGGGATCGGTGGAGAACGGCATCCTCACCTGCCACTGGCATCACGCCCGCTTCGATCTCGAGAGCGGTTGTACCTTCGATCTGTGGGCCGACGATGTGCCGAGGGCCAAGGTCGAGGTGCGAGGCGATGCGGTCTGGGTCGCGGCCGATTGCAGTTATCCTGACGAGGGCGACTATTGGCGCACGCGCCTCGGCGACGCCATGGCGCACGACCTGGATCTGGTGACCGGGAAGGCGGTGCTCGGCCTGCTCGATCAATCCGTTGCGAGCGCCGATATCCTCGCCGATGCCTTCCTGTTCGGCGCGCGGAATCGCGACGACTGGAGTGCCGGTTCTACGATTCTGGCCGCGTTGGCAAACGTGTTGCCGAGCCTCGATGAGGACGACCGCTATCTCGCGCTGTTCAAGGGCATCTCCGAGGTGGCCGGCGACTGTGCCGGCGAGATGCCGCGCCGCGACCGCAAGCCCTTGGCCGATGCCGCGCCGTCGCGGGACACCATGCGGGACTGGCTCCGGCACTGGTCCCTGGTGCGTCACCGTGACGGCGCGGAGCGCACCGTGCTGACCGCGATCGCCGCCGGTGCGACGCACGCGGAGCTCGCCGATCTCCTGATCACCGCACAGACCGATCGCTACTATGCCGATCGCGGCCACAGCCTCGATTTCATCAACAAGGCGATGGAGTGCCTCGATACCATCGGCTGGCAACACGCCGAGGCTATCCTGCCCACGGTGGTCAAGACCATGGTGGCAGCGCGCGGCGAGGAGGAGGCGAACGCCTGGCGCCACCCGCTCGATCTGGTGCCCCTCCTGGAGGCGGCCTTCGCCGAGCTTCCCGAGCTGTTCAGGAAGGGGGGCAAGACGAAGGGCGTCTGGCGGGATCACCGCGCGCTGGCCGGGGCAATCCTCGGCGAGGAGGCCGGGCCCATCATCGCCGCCATCAACGCCGCCATCGCCGCTGGCGCCCGGCCGACGGACCTGTCCCGCGCGCTCGCTTATGCGGCGGCGATCCGCGTGGCGCGCTTCGGCACCTCGAACGAGTTTTCCGACTGGAACGCGGCGCTTCACGCCTTCACCTACGCAAACGCATTGCATCAGGTTCTAAAGCGTATCACCGCGGAGGGCATGGCGCCGCCCGAGGCCCATGGCAACGTTGTACGCGGCGTGTTCCACGGCGCCATGGCGGTCTATACGAATCGTTTTCTCAATGTGCCCCCGGCTCGACTGCCGGAGGAGGAGCCTGCGGCGTTGGCCCAACTCCCCGGGGACGCGACGGCGCTCCGTCGGGGCCTGCTCGATATGATGGACCGCCAGCAGCAGGTCCAGCCGGCGGCGCGGCTGGTCGCTCGGTATTTGAACCAGGGCCACGATCCCGCAGATATCATCGCGACGCTCGGCCATGCGCTCCTGCGCGAGGACGCGAGCTTTCACATGTTCCAGATGTACGAGGCGGGCGTGCAGCAGTACCGCGAGTGGGCGGGTGAGCCCGAAGGCGGTCACATTCTGATAGCCGTGACCCGCTTTCTCGCCGCGCATTCCCCGACCCAGCGTGCCAGGCACCAGACCGCGACCATCGCCCGCCGGCTGCATCGCGGGGACAGCGTGCATGAGAGCGAGGGCGGGGACGCGGCCGATCCGGATGCCCTGTCCGATTCGGCTGCGAAATAGGCTTCGACGAACGCCTTTGAAGTTCACTCCCCCCTTGAGGGTCGGTCTATCCTCCTCGGGTAGACCGACAGTGAACTGAGGGCGCAAGCCCGAAAGTGCACTGGTGGGGGGTATGATTCGGAATGGCAATAAAACGCATTTTACCCCCCACCGATTCAGCCTTCGCAAATATCGCTCGGCTTCATCGACTCCCCCTCAAGGGGGGAGTGAATCTCTTCCCTCGCCTGTCGGTAACATAGGACGAATCGCGAAATCGGGACTTTTTCAACAACCCCTATCAAGAGGGCTGTGATTTTACCCCCCTGTCAAGGGGGGATACAGGGGGGTTGGCTTTCTCGTAGGGGCGGACCTATGTGTCCGCCCGATTGGCTTGACGAAGCGCGCGGCGTCTCGTTAGAGTCAGGGAACACGCTTGAGGACCCACTTCACTTTGGTGGGAGAAAAACGAATGACGGAATTCGAAACCGCAACCCTCGCAATCCAGCAAGCCGCCCTCAAGCTACAGGAAGCTTCTCTCGCGGCGCAGCAGGCCTCCGAGTGGGTCGCCGCCATCGTCGGGGCCGCGCAATGCTCCCTGATCGCGTACGGCCTCTATTTCATGCGCCAGGCAGCGCGTCACCGAGACGCCCAGCACCGCGAAACCATGGAGGCGTTGGAAAACCGGCACCGAGAGTCCATGGAGGCGATGGATCGCAGGCATCGTGAAACCATGGCGGAGATCGACAGCCGACACCGCGAGAACATGGCGGTGCTGGCCGAAGAGCGCGAGGTGGAAAAAGATCGACACCGCGAATCCATGGCGGCGCTGGCCGAACAGCGTGAAACGGAAAAAGACCGGCACCACGAAACCATGGAGGAGTTGACCGCTCAGCGCGAGGCGCAAAGCGGACAGCATCGAGAATCCATGGAGGCGCTCAGGGAACTCATCCGGCGCACCTCGGCGCCCCCCGCCCAATAGTATTCGCACGAGAATCGGACGCTTCACGAAGCGCTCAGCAGGTTCGTCGCGAAACGCAAGAGATGCGTAGCCGGACAGGGCAGAAGCCTGTCCGGAGACCCTGGTGGTTGTCCGAGGTCGCGATCTGTCTTTGCCGATCCCGTAACCTCAGATTGCCGTCATTGTGATACACTTGAACGCAGGCGCGAATCGGCGGTTCTTGAGTGAGCGTCGTGGAGAACCGGAGCATCAGTTCGGACGAACGCATGCGGGTCGGGCCTTAAAGGTAGAAATTTGTATTTGCCCGACGTCGAGCGATGGGAGGGGAAATCGTGAAACTAAAGGTAGTCGTTCACGAGGCGGAAGAAGGTGGATTTTGGGCCGAGGTCCCGGCCGTCCCCGGGTGTGCGACGCAGGGAGATACGTTCGAGGAGTTGTTGAGTAATCTCTACGAGGCGGTAGAGGGATGCCTGTCCGTGGATGTCCGGGAAGTGGACGTTTCGGGCGAGGGCAGGGTCGTCGAGATCGCCGTGTGAAAATCGTCAGTGGAAAGCGCTTTTGCCGCATATTGGAAGCGAAAGGCTGGAAACTGGCGCGCACCCGCGGCAGCCACCACATTTACGCGAAACAGGGTTCGGATTTCCGCATCTCGGTGCCGGTCCATGGTGACGTATCGCTCAAACGCGGCTTGCAGAGACATCTCATGAAGCTGGCGGACATCAAGGATTCCGAACTGTAGGCCGGGAGCACGGACGCCGCAATTTATCCACCCTCATCGGTTCCGGCCAACCTGCCGGTCGCCGACAACATTCGCCGGAATATCGATCAAACGCCGCCTTCACTTTAGCGAGCAGGCCTCCGCGCCTGTCCGATGCCCCCGCACCCACCCGATCCCCTACGCATTCGGCAGAATCGCCGTCTCCTCTTCGGCGGAATGAATTTCGCCGAAAGAGAAATTCCTGGTACGGCCCCCGGCGTCGAAATCGATGATCTCGGTTTCGTGGATCACCTTGTCGATCATCTCCTGCACGGGCAAGCGGGATTCCAGCCCCCGCAGGTGCCCCGCGTGCGAGCGGATGGCGGGGTGTTTCGGCACGAACAGCGAGCAGCAGTCCTGGTCGGGCTCGATGGAAATCTCGAACGTGCCGAGTTTTTTCGCCCCCTCGATTATCTCGTCCTTGTCCATGCCGATCAGGGGCCTCAGGATCGGCATCCGCACCGCTTCTTCTATCGCGGCCAGGTTCTGGAGCGTCTGGCTCGCCACCTGTCCCAGGCTCTCTCCGGTGACAAGGGCGCGTGCGTTCTCCAGCCCGGCGATATGCTCCCCGATGCGCATCATGAACCGGCGGTAGAGCACGACGCGGTATTCGGGCTGCGTGGCGAGTACGATCTCTTTTTGCAGGTTCCCGAACGGGACCATATAGAGCCTGCTGCCCGACTGGTAGCCGTTCAGCACGTGGGCCAGATCCTCCGCTTTATCGGCGGACGCGCGGCTCAAGTAGGGCGCGCCGTGAAAGTGGATGAACACCACCTCGCAGCCCCGCTTCATGATGCGCCAGGCGGCCAGCGGCGAGTCGATGCCGCCGGACAGCAGCGCCGCTACCCTCCCGACCGAGCCGACGGGCAGGCCGCCCGGACCCCGAATTTTCTCGGCGTACACCCAGGCTTCCCTGGGGATGACTTCGACGTGCACCGTAAGCCCCGGACGCTCCAGGTCGACCGGCAGGTGCCTTCTGGCCTGAATCCTGGCGCCGATGGCCCTGTCCCACTCCCTCGTGCTGACCGGCGTGGTCGGGAACGATTTCCGGGTTCGAACCCGGAAACTTTGGGTTTTGAGGGGAGCGATCATTTCGAGCGCCGTATTCGCCGCCGCCTCGAGGTCGAGCGGAACGCATTGCGCCCGGGCGAAATATGCGACCCCGAATACTTTGCGAAGCGCTTCAATCAGGTCGGCGGGCGCTTTCAGTCCGCTCGTATCCAGAACCAGCCTCCCCGTTCTTTTTTTGACTTTCGCCTCGCAATACAGAGACGCCGCGCGCTCTATCCTCCGGGAGAGGCGCTCGATGAAAAGCGGGCGGTTTTTTCCCTTGAGTCCAATCTCATCGTAATGGATGAGGATGGAGAGGTCTTTCGGCTCCCTGGAATTCACGGCGCTCTCTCCAGTAGAACCTCCTCTCCCGAGCGGACGTTCAGGAAATCTTTCGGGTCCCCCGCCACTTTGCCCAGTGGATTCACGGGGCTGGCCGCGCGGGGCGCTTCGTCCACGCTCGCAGGCGTTCGGCCGAAAAAGATGCAGAATGCGCTGCCGGGAGGCCAGTAGGCGATCTCTCCTACTTCCATCTCCTCGCGCGCGGAATCCTCCAAAGGCGCATCGACCGGGACCTGAAAATAGATCTCCTCGCCCCATACGTTCGCCGCGCCCCGAATCGGCAAAGCCTCCCAAAAGGCGTTTGCGGATTCAGACTCTTTCAGTTCCGCCTCCATGCTTAGGTTGCCGACGGTGATTTGAATTTTTCTGCTCAAAACCCTGAACTCCCCCCATGGTTGGACATTCGCCTGGTTTCTGGCAACATAGCCGAGCTTCGTCTTGAGGAAAAGGGGCGTTTCATTGCCTTGACACCCATGGGCCTCCTCAATAGATTGAGTTGCTCTTGAGTCCTGTTGTCGGGGAAAATGGTCGGGAGACGGAAATCCCCGTTTCAGGAGATGGTATCGCAGGTCGGAGGTGGGATGAAATTTTCTGAGATTGCGGATTCAATCGCTTCCGAGATGAAGGAAGTAGAGGAAGCGATACACGCGAATTTTCATTCGGACGTCGTCTTGATACCCGATGTGAGTGATTATCTCATCGGTTCCGGCGGCAAGAGAATCCGCCCGATTCTCCTGGTGCTCGTCGCCAAGGCGTGCGGCTACGAGGGCCCTCGCGCCACGACGATGGGTTGCGTGGTGGAGTACATCCACACGGCCACGCTTCTGCACGACGACGTGGTGGATGACGCGCAGATGAGGCGCGGCAACCCGTCCGCCAATGCGAAATGGAACAATGAGACGAGCGTCCTGGTGGGCGATTTCCTGTTCGCCAAGAGTTTCTCGCTCATGGCCGCGGACGCCGATTTGCGAATCATCAAGACGATGAGCGAGGCCTGCACCCTGCTCTCCGAGGGGGAAGTGCTCCAGCTGGTGAACATGTACAACTTGAAGCTCACCGAAGAGGAATATCTCGACGTCATCTACCGCAAGACGGCGGCCCTCATCGCCGCGAGTTGCCGCGTCGGCGCCCTGATCCCCGACAGCCCCCCCACGTTTACGAACGCGCTGCATCAGTTCGGCGTCCAGATCGGATACGCCTTTCAACTGGTCGATGACGCCCTCGATTACATGGGTGATGCCGAGAGAACGGGAAAATCCGTGGGCGAGGACCTGCGCGAGGGGAACGTGACGCTGCCTCTGCTCCGGGTTTGCGCCCGGGCCACGGATGCCGAGTTCGAGAGGTTGAATCATCTGGTGGTTCACGCGGATGAGATCCGCGCGCAGGATCTGGATGACGTTCTCGAATTGATGAACAAATACGGCGCGGTGGACTACACCCTCGACAGGGCGCGGGGATACGTGGAGGCGGGTAAGGCGGCTCTCTCCATTCTGCCGGATTCCGACCATGTCGACGTGTTGCGCGACGTCGCCGACTACATTGTCGATCGAGACAATTAGCCTTCCGCAGGTCCGGTTCTTGCGACAGCTTCAGCATTTCATTCTGGCTTCGGGCTCTCCGCGCAGAAAACGGCTTCTGGAAGAAATTGGACTTGTTTTTGACGTCGTCCAGGCGCCCCCGGACGTGGAGGAGGAGATCGCGCCGGGGCTGGAAGCCTGCGCCGAGGCCATGCGCCGCGCCCTGGCGAAGGCGGGTTGCGTGGCGAAGATGAACCCGGGCGCATACGTGCTCGGAGCCGATACGGTGGTCGTCCTGGAGGGCGAAATCCTGGGGAAGCCGTCGAGTGCGGACGACGCCTCGCGTATGCTGGGGCTGCTTTCGGGTCGAACGCACGAGGTGATCACCGCGTTCGTTCTTCTGGGGGCGGACTCCCGCCAGGAGGAGGCGGTCGCCACGAAGGTGTCCTTCCGGCTGATTGACGGGGAAGCCATCGCGCGTTACGTCGAAAGCGGCGAACCGATGGACAAGGCGGGCGCGTACGCCATACAGGGGTTGGGCGGAAGCCTCGTGGACAGGGTGGAGGGAAGCTACACCAACGTGGTGGGGCTGCCCGTTGCGGAAGTGTTGAAGGTGCTCATGAGGTGCGGCGTCGTGACGGACGCGCCTCTTCACTCGGCGATATGAGAAACGGGGATAAATATGCGTCTGGCTGATCGGATGAATCTGCTCAAAACGGAAAGCGCGTTCGTGGTTCTCGCCAAGGCGAGTGAAATGGAGCGCCAGGGCCGGGACATCATCCACCTCGAAATTGGCGATACCGATTTCGACACGCCCTCGAGCATCGTCGAGGAAGCGTATGCGCAACTGAAGGCGGGCAAGACGCACTATTGCCCCTCCGCCGGCGTGCTGGAGCTTCGCGAAGCGGCGTGTGAGTGGCTCAGGCGCGATGGGCGGGGGGAGTATTCGCCGAACGAGATCGTGGTCGGCCCGGGAGGAAAGCCGTTTCTGTACTACACCATCATGGCCACGGCGGGGCCGGGCGATGAGGTGATCTACCCGGACCCGGGTTTTCCGGTCTATGAGTCCGTGGCGCTCTACGCGGGCGCTACGCCCGTGCCGCTGCCGATACTGGAGGAGAACAATTTCCGCTTCACGCCGGACGACCTGCGCGCGCGCGTCACCGACAAGACCCGCCTCCTCATCCTGAACTACCCGCACAATCCCACCGGCGGGACGCTGACGAGGACCGAACTCGAAGCGATAGCGGAAATCGCCGTGGAGAACGACATCATCGTCTTGTCCGACGAGGTGTACGCCCACATGCTCTTCGAGGGAGAACACGTCTCCCTTGGCACGCTGCCGGGGATGCGCGAGCGCACCATCATGCTCGAGACGTTCTCGAAAACTTACGCCATGACCGGCTGGCGCCTGGGCTTCATCGCCGCGCCTGAGACGCTTGCCGATCCGCTCGCCCAGCTCATCACGAACTCGGTGAGCTGCGTGCCCCCCTTCATTCAACTGGCGGGCGCGAAGGGGCTTCTGGAGGATCAGTCCGAGAGCCGCGCCATGATGGATGATTTCAAGCGCAGGCGCGATATCTTCATCGGGGGTCTCAACGAGGTGGAAGGCATATCCTGCCAATACCCCGACGGCGCTTTCTATGCGTTCCCCAACGTGAGCCGCATCCCCATGAGCGCGGATGATTTCGCCGATTATCTTCTCGACGATGCGGGCGTGGCGACTCTGCCCGGCTCGGCTTTCGGCGTTCATGCGGACAATCACCTGAGAATGTGCTTCGCCAACAGCGTGGAGAATCTGGAGCGGGCCGTGGACCGGATCGCGGATGCCGTGAAGCGGTTGTGAAAATGAACGAGAAGGCGTCCCCTGCGGAACTTCCGCGCGTGTTTCTCTCCCGGAAATTTCCTGTCCGTCATTTCGAAGAGCTGAAACGAATCTCCGAGTTCGTCATGCACGCAAGAGACGTGAAGCCGAGTCCCGCCGGCTACAGGCGCGCCGTGCGCCGTGCGGACGTTCTCATCGCGATGGTGGGAGACGAGATAGACGCCGGTTTCCTGGACGCCGCGCCGCGCCTCAAACTGATCGCCAACTGTGGGGTTGGCTTCAACAACCTCGACCTGGGCGAGATCACCGGGAGGGGAATCCTGGCCACCAACACGCCCGGCGTTGTCACCGAGCCCACGGCGGAGTGCGCCATGTCGCTCCTGCTCGCGGTGAGCAGGCGGGTGGCGGAGGCGGACACGTATATCAGAACGGGGCGATGGAAGGGCTGGACGCCCACCTTGCTCGAGGGCCGGGGGCTGAACGGCCGGGTGCTCGGGGTCATCGGTCTGGGGCGCATCGGCTGCGCCGTGGCGTGCATGGCGAATGCGTTCGGCATGAAGGTCCGCTACTGGAGCCGGAACAGGAAATCTCCCGATATGGAAAAGGAGACGGGCGTCTCGTACCGCGCATTCGGCAGGCTCCTGCGCGAATCCGATTTTCTGAGCGTGCACCTGGCCCTGAACGATGAGACGCGCCATCTCATCGGAGCGGCGGAGTTCGCCCGGATGAAAGAGGGGGCCGTGATCATCAACACCGCCCGCGGACCGATTCTGGACGAGAAAGCCCTGGTCGAAGCGTTGCGCTCGGGCCGCCTCGGCGGAGCGGGGCTGGACGTGTTCGAGCATGAACCCGACCCGCACCCGAGGCTTATGCGGATGAAGAACGTCGTCATGATGCCGCATCTGGGGACGAACACCGATCTGGGCCGGGACGCGGTTTCAGAGCGCGTGGAGAGGAACGTGAAGGCCTATCTGCTCGGCAGGCGTCCTCCTGATTTGCTGAACCCCGAAGCCTGGCCGAACAGGAGGCGCTGATGCCCGCTCGCAAGATGAAGACGCTTCGGATCGGCGTCGACACGGGCGGAACCTTTACGGATTTCATCTCGTTCGACGGCTCCCGGGTGCGGGTCCACAAGGTGCCCTCCACGCCCGATGCGCCCGAGCGCGCCATTCTTCAGGGATTGGATGAAATCCTGGAGGGCCGCGGCGTCGCCCTGGACATCACACACGGCTCCACCGTGGCGACGAATGCTCTGCTCACCCGCCGGGGCGCGAAAACAGCCCTCGTGACGACGGCCGGCTTCGAGGACCTGGTGGAGATCGGCCGCCAGAACCGGAAAGAACTCTACAATCTCGCGTATCGCAGACCTCCCGCCCTGGTGCCCAGAGATCTCAGAATGGGCGTGGC
Organism: Nitrospinae bacterium bin107; assembly: GCA_002238965.1. GTDB lineage: Bacteria > UBA8248 > UBA8248 > UBA8248 > UBA8248 > Bin107. Next base: position 14,591 of record MPNJ01000020.1, read on the forward strand.
GGAGCGCCTCGATGAAAAGGGCGGCGAACTCCTGCGGGTCAAGGCGTCGGACTTGAGGGCGCTGAGCCGAAAACTCCGCGAAGCGGGCGTCGAGTCCGTCGCCATCTGCCTGCTGCACTCCTATGCGAATCCTGCGCATGAAGAGAAAGTGGCGGACGCGGTTCGCCGGAGCGGCATTCACGTATCGATGTCCAGCCAGGTGTTGCCTGAGTTCCGGGAATACGAGCGCATGAGCACCACGTGTGTGAACGCCTATGTATCTCCCATGATGAACAGGTACCTGAAGGATCTGGAATCGCGCCTGGGCTCCGGCCGCTTGCGGGTCATGCAGAGCAACGGCGGCGTCATATCGAGCACGATGGCGGGCGAGGAGGCCATCCGGACCATCCTGTCCGGCCCCGCCGGCGGCGTCGTCGGAGCATACGAGGTGGCGAAACGAGCGGGGTTCGAACATGCGATCGCCTTCGACATGGGCGGCACGAGTACGGACGTCTCCCTGCTGCACGGCGGCATCGGCTTCACGGCGGAAACGGAAGTGGCCGGCTGTCCGATTCGGGTTCCCCTCATCGACATTCACACGGTGGGCGCAGGCGGCGGCTCCATCGCCCGGGTCGATCCGGGCGGCGCTCTCGCCGTCGGGCCTGAGAGCGCTGGGGCCGATCCGGGTCCGATATGCTACGGCAAGGGCGATCAGGTCACCGTCACGGACGCGAACCTGTTTCTCGGTCGTCTCGATCCCGAACAATTCTTGGGCGGCAGGATGGCGCTCGACATGGAGCCGGTGAGAGTCGGTATCGCGCGTCTGGCGAAGTCCTTGCGCCTTGACGATCGGCAGGCGGCCGAGGGCGTGGTCCGCGTCGCCAACCAGCACATGGCGCGCGCGATTCGCCTGATCAGCGTGGAGCGGGGCCACGACCCGCGCACATTCGCCCTCATCTCCTTCGGCGGCGCCGGGGCGATGCACGCCTGTTCCCTGGCGGAGATTTTAAGGATTCCGCATGTCGTCGTTCCGAATGATCCGGGGATTCTCTCCGCGCGGGGGATGCTGACGGCCGACGTGGTGAAGGACTACGCCCGGACGGTGTTGCTGCCGCTCGAGGGGTTGAGCAAGAAATCTCTCGCAGGCTATTTTTCTCCCTTGCTGCAGAAGGGGCGGGCGGATCTGAAGTTCGAAGGATTCGCCAGGCCCGCCTTCACGTTTTTCATCGATATGCGCTATCTCGGGCAGTCGTATGAACTGACGCTTCCCTACCGGCCCGAGACGGGCGTGGACCTCCGCAAGAGTCTCCGGACCGCGTTCGATGCGTTGCACGATGAGCGCTTCGGCACGTCCAGTCCCGAGAGCCCTGTCGAGATCGTGACGTTGAGAGTCCGGGGCGTAGGCGTGGTGGAGCGTCCGCCAGCCAGGCGGCTTCCGAAAGCCCGAAAAAATGTTTCCCAGGCACGCATGGGGAGCCGGGAAATGGTTTTTGAAGGAAAGCAGGTCGAGGGTTCCGCCTATGCGCGGGACAGATTCTCTCGCGGGAATCGTTTTAAGGGCCCGGCGCTGGTGTGCGAGTTCAGCGCCACGACGGTCGTCCCCCCTGGCTGGGAATGCCGGGTGGACGATTGGGGCAATCTCGTTTTGAAGAACGCAGGCTGAGAGGGCGCGATGGCGAACAGGTACGATCCGATACTCCTGGAAGTTTTCCGCAACCTCTTGTTTGCGGCCTCCGAAGAGATGGGCGTGGCGCTGTGCCGCTCCTCGTTTTCTCCCAACATCAAGGAGCGGAAGGATTATTCGTGCGCCATCTTCGATACGAAGGCCCAAATGGCGGCGCAGGCGGCGCATCTGCCCGCGCATCTGGGCTCCATGCCGATGTCGGTGGAATACGTCATCGAGCGGATGGTGCTCGACCCCGGCGACGTGGTCGTGTTGAACGACCCTTTCCACGGGGGAAACCACCTGCCGGACATCACGATGATCTCGCCCGTATACGGGGAGGTGAGGGGCAGGAAAAAACTCATCTATTACGTGGCCAACCGGGCGCACCATGCCGACGTGGGCGGCATCGCGCCCGGCTCGATGAGCATCACGACCGAGATATTCCAGGACGGCGTTGTCATTCCGCCGGTGAAGCTCGTGCGCGCGGGGGAGATGCAGGAGGACGTTTTCTCCCTCATCCTCGCGAACGTGCGCACGGCCGAGGAGCGCCGGGGAGACATCGCAGCCCAAATTGCGGCGAACCGCGTGGGAGAGCGGAGAATCCTGGAGATTATCGAGCGCCACGGCCTGGCCGAGACGCTGCGCTACACGGTGGAACTGCAAAGATATTCCGAGCGCCTGACCAAGGCGGTGATTCGCGACATACCCGATGGGCGGTATGGCTTTGAGGACTTCATGGATGACGACGGATTCGGCAGCGGACCTGTGCCGATACGGGTGGAGATCACGGTACGCGGCTCGAAGATGCGCGTGGACTACACCGGCTCCGCTCCGCAGACGCAGGGCAGCGTGAACGCCGTGGAATCCATCGCCCGCACGGCGGCCTACTATGCCCTGCGCTGTCTGGTGCCCTACGACATCCCGAACAATTCAGGCTGCATGGACCCCATCGAGGTCATCGCGCCCTCGGGAACGGTGGTGAACGCGGAGTTTCCCGCCGCCGTCGCCGGCGGAAACGTGGAGACGAGCCAGCGAATGGTCGACGTGATACTCGGCGCACTCGCCAAGGCCTGTCCCGGCAAGATACCCGCCGCCTCATGCGGCACGATGAACAACCTCACCGTCGGGGGCATGGACCACCGCGCAGGCCCCCGGCAGGGCCGCCCATACGCCTACTACGAGACTACGGGCGGCGGCATGGGCGGAGGCCCCTGGGGCGACGGGGAAGACGCCATCCACACCCATCTCACCAATACCTTGAACACCCCGATTGAAGCGCTCGAACACGCCTATCCGTTCCGGGTGAGCCGCTACACCGTACGGCGGGGCAGCGGGGGCGGGGGAAAGCATCGCGGCGGCGACGGTATCATCCGGGAGATAGAACTCCTGGGCGACGCCACCGTTTCCTTCATGACGGAGAGGCGCGACAAGGCGCCCTGGCCGCTGAACGGCGGGGAGCCGGGCACGAAGGGCAGGAATTCGCTCACAAGCGGGGGTGAGGAGAGGCAGTTCTCCGGCAAGGCCCGTCTCTCGGCGAAGCGCGGGGACAGGATACGCTTGGAAACACCCGGCGGCGGCGGCTGGGGCAGCAAGGATTGAGCAGGTTCTTCCTGTTCGGCAAGATGTAACTCTGAACCCGATCCATACGGGGCTGTTGAAAAAGCCCGTTTCGGAAGCGGGCGGCATGGAGGTTCACGTGGCGTGGGCGCGCGCGATGGTTTTGTAGGGACAACCCTCCGTGGTTGTCCTGCCCTCCGTGGTCGTCCTTCGTCAGGGCAGGTACGGAGGCCTGTCCCTGCGGTGAACAATACAATGATCGGGATTTCCCGATGAAAAACCCCGCCTCGCTCGGAATAGACCCCTGCCTCCGGCTTGACGAAACCCGCAGCATCCCATTAGAGTCTTCACCGAGGACCCACTTTCGTGGGAGAAAACCGGATGACGGAATACGAAGCCGCAAGCCTCGCGCTGCAAAAAGCCTCCCTCACCCTGCAGGAAGCCTCCATCGCCCTACAGGAAGCCTCCCTCGCGACGCAGCAAGCCGCCGTGTGGGTCGCCGCCGTCGTCGGGGCCACGCAATGCGCTCTCATCGCCTATGGCCTCTACATCATGCGCCAGGCCGCGCGCCACCGCGACGCCCAGCACAGGGAAAACATGGCGCAGCACCGGGAGACCATGAAGGCGCTCGATATCCGGCATCAGGAAGCCATGGCGGCGCTGAAGGCTGAGCGCGAGACGCAAAGCGAACAGCACCGCGAAACCATGGCGGGGATCGAACGCCGACACCGGGAAGCCATGGCGGCGCTGGAAGGCCAGCGCGAGGAGCAGAACGCCCAGCGCGAGACGCTCAGGGAACTCATCCGCCGCACGTCCGCGCCGCACGCCGCGAAGGACTCTTAGCCGACCCACGAACCTCCTTCATCGGTCGCGTCAAACACTCATTGTCAGGAGGGCTTTTTGCACACCCCGCCGGGGGCGTCGCCTTTATCCCCCTGTCAAGGGGGGCAGGGGGGTTGATTTTCAGGCCTGGGTGGCGCCGCCTACCGTAGTAGCGGACAGGCACGGAGGCCTGTCCCTACAATAACAATTCGATGTTCGGGAGCCTTCCCCATGAGAGGCTTTTTCAACAACCCCCATATGCATGAATGGTAAAACCCTGTTCCGGTCATGCCTCGGACTGGCGGAATTTCCCGGAGCGAGTTTGCCCTTCGGCCTTTTCTTTGTAAGATGTGTGCAAGTAGGATGATATTTCATTTTACACGTGGCTGTGCCCCTCGAATCGGGCCGGCCTTTCTTTGTTGATGCGCATGGGAGGAGCGTCCGATGCCCGGTGAGCGATTCGTCTATCTCAACGGAGAGATCATAGAAGAGAAGAGCGCCAGGATATCGCCCTTCGATCGCGGCTTCCTCTGGGGCGACGGGGTATACGAAGTCACCCCCTGTTTTGATGGGAAGCTCTATCGGCTCGAAGACCATATCGACCGCCTCTACCGCTCGCTCAAGTACGTCCGCATCGAGGTAGGTCTCAGTCAAGAGGATATGAAGCAGGCGACGCTGGCCACCCTGGAGTCGAATCTGTGCCGCTTGGAAGAGGGCGCCATGTACCGCGTCGGCCATTGGGTCACCCGCGGATATGATGATCCCTCCATGGCGGCGGGCGCGGCGGGGCCCGCTTCGGTGTTCATCTTCTGGCGGTCCGTGAACGTCGCGTCTTTCGCGGAGCGGTATCTGAACGGCGTCCGTCTCGCGATTACGCCCACGAGGCGCAACCCGCCCGAATGCATCGAGACGAGAGCCAAGGTGACGAGCAAGATGAACCAGATACTGGCGGAACTCGATGCCGCCGCATCGGGTTCTTTATCGTTAATGCTCGACGTTCACGGGAACGTGGCGGAAAACTCGTCCGCCAATTTCTTCATGGTGAAAGACGGCGCGCTCTGGACGCCGCACGAGAGGAACATCTTGCAGGGAGTAACGCGCATCGCGGTGTTCGAACTGGCCGCGCGCCTGGGGATCGCCGTCGAGGAAAGGGACATCACGACGTACGATCTGGCGCAGGCGGAGGAGTATTTCATCACCTCGAGCGCGATATGCGCCATGCCCGTGTATGAAATCGACAGCTTCAAGCCGGGCGCGCCGGTTCCGGGGCCGGTCACGAAACGCCTGATCGAAGCGTTCGTGGAGGATACGGGGTACGATTTTCGGGAGCAGGTGAAGGAAAAAACAGCTAAGGGCGCTTAAGGCGCATTTGCAGATTATTTCAAACCGCTGAATGAGGAAGAGATGCCGTATTACATTACGAAAGCAAGACTCGAGGGGTTGAGGCAAAAGGTTGGAGAAATTCAACACCGTCTGAAGCACGAGGTGGCGAAAGAAATCGGCAAGGCGGCGAGCCTGGGCGATTTGAGCGAGAACGCCGAGTGGGAGGCGGCCATCGAGCTGCAGGGCAACCTCAAGAACGAAATCAGCCGCATCATGGACAAGATACGCGAGGCGAGCGTGATCGAGGATCTCCCCATCGCCGGCGACAGGGTCACCATCGGCACGAAAGTCACGCTTTTAGACCTGGATAAGGATGAAGAGATTACCTACAAGATATTGGGCGAGGAGGAAAGCGACCTCCCCAACGGGATCATCTCCTTCAGCGCGCCGCTCTCGCGCGGGCTCATGCAGAAAGAACCGGGCGATGAGGTGGCGGTTCAGTTGCCCGGCGGCGTGAGAAATTTTGAAATCGTAGACGTCGAGAAAATCGAATTTCCCTGATTTTCATGAGAAGACTCGATATCGGCGACAGACTGCTTGCGTATCTCGTATTCGCTGCTGCGGTCGTTCTGGTCACCTTCTTTGCGTTTCAGCACGAATTACCGCGTGATTGGCATCTGCCGGGTTCCCCGACGCTATATCTGTTCGGCGTGGCGGGGACGATTCTTCTCTGCGTCTCCGTAGTCTTCGTGATCACGAAGCGAACGGGCATAGGCGGCTCTCCTCTTGGCTGGTTTTCCGCCCATGTCGTGACGGCCACCCTGGGCGCCGTGCTGGTGACGGTCCACTCGGGCGGGTTTCTTCGCTATGCGCCGGCGCTGTTGCTCGTCGCCCTGTTGTTTTTGGTGATTCTGGGCGTGTGGGCGCGCGTTTGCCTCTCCAAAGATATGTCGGCCACGTTCGCTTCGAGGGAGCAATCCTTCTCTCCGCTCAGTTCCGAAAAACGCGAGCAAATGGCCCGCCTCATCGAAGAGAAAGAATCCCTGCTTTCGAGGCTCGAGCCGGGAGCGAATGAGGGCGTCTTCTCTCCGAGAATCAAACACTGGCTCACAAGACCAGGTCTTACGCTCGCATACGCCCGGCTGGTCGGCCGGGAAAACAAATTACTGGGCATGCGCGCGAGCGTATCTACTGCGCAGGCGTACTGGCGGCTGGTTCACATCGTTTTGGCGTTTGCCTTCATTCTCGGTATGCTGGGGCATATCATCACCGTCACATTTTTTGCCGGTTATGTTTCGGGCGGGGGAGAGATTTACTGGTGGCATCTGACGAAGTGGTAGCCTGTATGTCTTCTAGGAGTGAGTCTTGAGCCAACTGGCATTGATGATCGATCTGGAGCGATGCTTCGGCTGCAAGAGTTGTGAGGCGGCCTGCAAGCAGGAGCACAGGCTGGGTCCCGGCCAATACCGCAACAAAGTGGTCTGGCTGGGGAACGCTTCCACGGGAGCACCCGATTTCCTCACGCTCACCTGTCAGCATTGCGAACGGCCCGCCTGCCTGCGGGCCTGTCCCGTTCATCCCAAGGCGATCACGAAAGACCCCGATACCGGCGTGGTTGAAGTACATGAGTCGCTCTGCACGGGTTGCGGGGAATGCGTCATGGCGTGTCCCTACAGCGCGATGGGCTATGACGCCCAGGGGCATCATTCGGTGAAGTGCGACCTGTGCCCCGAGCGGCGGGAGAAGGAGCTGGAGCCCGCCTGCGCCGAGATATGTCCGGGCTACGCCATCTCGTTCGGGGAGAGGGATAACCTGCTCGAAAAGGCGGAGGCAGAGGGTCGGCATCTTCGGGATCACGACCATTTTCTCCTGAAGCCGCAGACGATATATCTCGAGAAAATCGAGAGGGAAAACGGCCGCGTGAACGGAGCGGAAAATTCAAGTTTGTACGAGGAACCGAGACGGCCTCGTTTCGTGGATTCACCCGCAGCGAATGGCGTTTTCGAGGAGAAAGGCCCCGACTTCCCCTACCTGCACGACAAAAAGACGCTCCAGGCGGACCGCGTCGTGCCGGGTGGATGTAATTTCTGTTTCAACTGCTGCACCGCCAAGTTCCATTTCCAGGGCGATAAGCTCATCAACGTGACGGGAAACGACGAGGACCCCGTCCTGAACGGGAAAATATGTCCCAAGGCGCAGTTCACGCTCCAGATGCACCACAACGAGCATCGTCTGCAATATCCCCTCAAGCGCGTGGGCCGTCGGGGCGACAACGAGTTCGAGCGCATCACCTGGGAGCAGGCGCTCGATGAGATCGCCGCGAAACTGGAAGTCTTGAGAGAAAAATGGGGCACGGAGGCGCTGGCGATGTTCGTGGGCACCCGCACGGGTCTCATTACGCAAAAAGGCTATGCGCGCCTGTTCAGCCAGATGTGGGGCACGCCGAACATTCAGGGTACGGACCCGTTTTGCGCGGCGGGCAAAGTGGTCGCCTACGAGGTGACGCACGGGACCAACGGAAACGGTAACAGCTATACGCCCGAGGATATCGGCAGCGCCGGTATGTATCTCTACATCGGGGACAACCAGGCGGAGACGCGTCCGGTCTATTTCGGCAAGGTGAACGACTGGCGCATCAGGAACAAGACCAGGATGGTGGTTGTGGACCCGAGGTACACCGCCACGGCGAGCAAGGCGGATAAATGGCTCGCCATCCGACCGGGTACCGATATGGCCCTGGGCCTCGCCATGGCGCACCATATCCTCTCTGAAAATCTGCACGACTTACATTTCTGCGATGAATGGGTGCTGGGCTGGGAGCGCTGGCGCGATTTCATAATCGCAAAGGGTTATTCCCCCGATTGGGCGGAAGCCATAACGGGCATTCCTGCGGATGAGATTCGCGCGCTTTCTGAGGACGTGGCCCGAGCGGACGGCTGCGTCATCTTCGGTAGCCGGGGACTCAACCAGCATACCAACTCGGTGCAGACCAACCGGGCGATGATGTTCGTCGCCGCGATAACGGGAAACTGGGGCCGCAAGGGCGGCGCCTACGTGAACATGACGGCGGGGCCGCCCATCGCCGCCAACGCGCCGGAAAACAGAAGGGCGAAAATTGAAAAGCCGATGGCCCGCAGGAGCCCGGCGGGCTGGTTGAGCGCCATGCGGGAGGGTAAGCCGTATCCCATCAAGGGGCTCATCACGTGCAACAACCCGCTGGCGCAATGGCCGGGCCAGGATGACGCGCGCGAGGCTTTCAAGGCGCTCGACCTCGTCGTCCATATCGAATTGTTTGCGAATGAGACCTCAGCCTATGCGGATTACGTGCTGCCTGCGGCGGGCGGGATCGAAAAAGGGGAGCTGGGCCGCACGAACGACGACAGAAGGGTCGTGTGGATCGACAAGATGATCGACCCGCCGGGAGAGGCGAAGCCCGATGGATGGATATGGATAGAGCTCGGGCGGCGCCTGGGGTTCGGCGACGTCATGAAAGAGGAATACAAGGACCCGGGCAAGTTCTGGGACGAGATGTGCATCGACAACGATTTCCTGCGGGGCGTGACGCAGAAGCGGCTCCACTCGGTTCCCTATCGATGGGTGCGTTTTCCCGTCGCGAGCGAGGATGCCCCGGAGCAGGAGACATTGTATCTCGAAGGAACGACCGCCACCGGACAGCTCGAGGGCAAGCGCTTCCCTACGCCGAGCGGGCGGCTCGAGTTCTGGACGGAAGCGCTGGAGGAAAAATTCTCTAAAGTAGGACTCTCCGCACTCCCTGAGTTTTACAGCGAGAAGGAAAATCTCCTGCAATTGCCCTATCTCGAATATGAACACGGAGACGACGATCTGGAAGTCATCTCCCCGTTCAGCAAGGTGCCGACTGGTTCTCGCGCCGCCAGAATCGTTCAGCCGGACGAGAAAAACCTGGGCGATGCGCTTCGCCGCCAAGGCTTTGAGACGACGCTGATAACGGGCCGGCCGCCCGCGCCGCATTTTCATAGCTGGACGCATTATTTCTGGCAGGCGCAGGAGATGTGGCCCGACCTCTATTGCCAGATACATCCCGAAAAAGCGGGTGAATTGGGAATCGAAGACGGAGAGAAAGTCCGGGTGGAGACGGCCCATGGCGCCATCGAGGCGATGGCCTGGGTGAACGCGGGCATCCGGGAGGACTCCGTGTTCGTTCCCATCGGCTGGGGGGAACGACAGCCCTACCACCCCTGGCGCTCGGTGAATTTCCTGACGGACATCACGCAGCGCGACCCGGCCTCGGACCAGACGAATCTCAAGAGTCTGCTGTGCCGTATCTCCAGGGCGTGAAGTGTCGATAAAATTGGGAATTATACCAGGTACGTGAACAACCCCTGTCGGAGGAGAGGGCGTTTCACGAAGCACCCTACGGGTCGTTTCGATACGCTCTGTTTTTGTAGGGACAGGTCGTGACCTGTCCGACTCTCACTCAATCGAGTCGGGCTGAACGGGCACGCAGATTTCCGTTCGGGTGTCGGCTTCCGCCGTTTCGCGGGGGTCGGTGATGTAGCGGTACATCACCGGGCCTTCTCTCCTCTTGAATCCGCTGTGCGGCAGCCATTTATCGAGCATCTCTCCCAATGTAAGCCTAAGCGTGTCATATTCCCCGGTGTGCGTTCCCACCGCATGCCATCCGCCCATAAAATTCGTCTCATGGAGTTCCTCAGGTCTCGGCAGGTCGGTGAGCGCTCTCCAGCAGGCCTCGTATCCGCACTCCCCATAGTCGAGTCCGTAAGCAGGGCCGATTGCGGGAAGGTTCCCGCATATCCTGAGCAGGCGGGCCTGCGTGAGGCCGATAATCTCAGGGCTGGCAGCGGCCTCGGAGCGAAGCGACCAACCTTGAATGGCGTCTAGTTCCAGAATTTTTACGGGCTGTGTAGCGCTCATGGAGGGGTCAGCTGGCGCTTCTCGATTTGAGCGCGTTCTGGAGTACGCGCCGGGCGAGCGTGGCGCAGTGGCGTTTATGGGAGGGGAGGCCGCCGACGCTTTCCGCGATTTCCTCGGCGGTAATTTCTCCAAGCTCGTCGACTGTTTTTCCGCGCACCATATCCGTCAGGGAACTCATGGCGGCCGTAATCGCCCCGCAGCCGAGGATTCTCATCCTGGCGTCCGAGACCGTCTCGCCCTCGAATTTGAGAAAAAGCGTTACTTCATCGCCGCAGGCGGGGTTCGTTCCGCTCCCCTCTGCGTCCGCGTCTTCGATGACGCCGATGTTGCGCGGGTCCGCAATATGGGCGAGCACCGTCTCGTTATAGTGGTAGTCGTCTCTTGGAGCCAAAGGTTCTTCTCATGTTTTCGATGATTTCAGGCGAGGCGCCATTTCGCGAACCTTGCTGACGGCTTCGGGCAGCACTTCGAGCAGCCTGTCGATATCCGCATCCGAGTTCCCGTAGCCCAGGCTGAACCTGAGCGAGCCCTGCACGGTTTCTTTCGGCAAATCCATCGCCAGAAGGACGTGGCTGGGCTCGGGGGAACCCGAGCTGCAGGCGGCCCCGGTGCTCACGGCGATGCCCTCCAGATCGAGGCGGATCAGGAGCGTTTCCCCTTCCGCGCCGATGAAGCCCAGGTTTGACGTGCCGGGAAGCCTGTGATCCGTGTCGCCATTGACCAAGACGTCGGGAACGTGCTCGCAGATTTCGTTTTCGAGCCGATCCCTCAGGGCGGCGATGTTCTTTGCGGATTGCGGGCCTTCCTCTTTCGCAAGGCGGCAGGCTTCTCCCAACGCCACGATGCCGGCCACGTTTTCCGTACCCGAGCGCAGGTTTTGCTCCTGCCCGCCGCCGGTCATGAAGGGGTCGAGCTCGGTTCCTTTCTTCACATACAAAAAACCCGTTCCCTTGGAGGCGTTGATTTTATGTCCGGTGGCGGAAAGCAGGGACACGCCGGCGCGCTCCACGTCGATGGGTTGCTTGCCCAGCGCCTGTACGGCATCCGTATGAAACAGGATTCCGCGCTCCCGGCAAAGCGCGCCGATCTCATGGATGGGCTGAACCGTGCCGACCTCGTTGTTGCCCCATATGACGGACACGATTTTCGTATCCGGCCGAATCGCCGACGCCACCTCTTCCGCTGAAACGCGTCCTTTGCGGTTCGGCTTCACGTAGGTGACCTCAACCCCCTGCGCTTCCAGCATATGGCACGTCGCGAGTACCGCCTCGTGCTCGATTGCCGTGGTGACGACGTGGCTCCTTCCCGAAGCGGCGGAGATGACGCCTCTGAGCGCCCAGTTGTCGCTCTCCGTTCCGCCGGCGGTGAAGAAGATTTCGTCGCTCTCCGCAGCGCCGATGAGCGCCGCCGCATGGTCGCGGGCGTTTTCGATCGCGATTCTGGTTTCCCGGCCATAACGGTGAATGCTGTTCGGGTTTCCGAATTTTTCGGCGAGATACGGCTGCATCGCGGCCAGAACCTCGGGACGCATCGGGGTCGTTGCGTTGTGGTCCATGTATATGGTTTTCATGATGTCTCTTATTTTTCCCGTGCCGGCTCTCGCAACTGGGACAGCTCTTTCTCGAGGGCCGCGATGCGCTGGTTCAGGGCTTGAATGGCCGCCTCCACCGGGTCCGGCAACTCGTGGTGCTCGAAAGAAACGGGGAGCAGAACGTCCGTTTTGCCTTCTCCCTCCCGGTAGACGATGCGCGCGGGCACGCCGACGACCGTGCAGCCGGGCGGAACGTCCGAGATGACGACCGAACTGGCGCCGATGCGGCTGCCGGCGCCGATGACGTGCGGACCCAGCACCCGGGCTCCGACGCCGACGACGACGTTGTCCTCCAAAGAGGGATGTCTTTTTTCCTTCTTGAGGCTCACGCCGCCGAGCGTCACCCCCTGGTAGATGGTGCAGTTTTTCCCGATCTGCGTCGTCTCTCCGATGACGACGCCCATCCCGTGGTCGATGAAAAGGCCCTCGCCGATCCGCGCGCCGGGGTGAATTTCGATGCCCGTTATGAACCGGTTCCAGTGGCTCAGCCACCGCGCAACGAGCAGAAATCCCCGTTTCCAGAAATAGTGGGCCATCCGGTGCAGGCAGACGGCGTGAAACCCCGGATAGCAGAGAATCACCTCCGTTTTCGATCTGCAGGCGGGGTCGCGCTCCATGACGGCGGCGATGTCCTTTCGTATCGATTCGATTCCGCGCCCGAAACTTCCGAGGAGTCCGTCCATGTCACGTAAACCTTAAGTCAAAGAAAAATCGGGGAAACAGGCGTGTCCCCCCGCGTTACCCGTCCATGATAGCACAGTGTGTTTCGGTACGCCTTTCGCAGTTACGATTCATGCTAATACTTCTTTGAAAAATAATCGCTTAGAATGTCCGCGTGATCAAATGCGATTTCGGCGGGCAGGGCATTTTCGCAGAAAACGCCTGCGCGCTTCGCGTCGTCTCGCGCTTTCAGGACACCGCCCAAGGGCCTTGCGATGAACACGACCGTGACGTTGTGCTGCCTCTCATCGCGCCCGGGGTCGCTGAAAGCATGGAACTGGCGAATCAGTTCCACGTCGAGCGAGGTTTCCTCCCTGGCTTCCCGGATCGCCGCGGTCTCGAGCGATTCCCTGTAGTCGACAAATCCACCCGGCAGCGCCCAGCCGTGCGGTGGATTTTTCCGCTCGATCATCACGATGCCCGTTTCGCCCGTCTCGCTCCCGCACTCGATGATGACGTCCACCGTAAGGTAAGGGTTTCTCGGGGTATTCACCTGTGTGCTCACTTATATTGTTGAAATACAGTCCATGACGATTTGCGATTTTCTCACATCAGGCCGCGCTCTTGCGACTATGTTTCCCAGGCCCATATAATGCGGCGGCTCCAAAGAAAGTTTCGCTGATACCGACTGATTTCAAATCGAAGCATCGTCAATTTTAGCTTCCAATATGCAGAGGTGATGAAATGGTAAAATTCAATATGGCGCCTACCGCCAGACGAATCGTAGAGCAGGTCCTTGACGTGAAAGAGGGCGAGCTGGTGCTTCTCGTAACGGATTCGGATCGCCCCGCTTCGGTCACCGAAGCGCTTGCGCATGCTTTGAGCGCCACGGGCGCCAGGCTGTCCGTCATGCACATGCCCCCGCATATGAACGGGGGAATCGACCCGCTGCCTCACGTGGGGGCGGCGATGGCGGCTTCCGACGTGGTGATACTCCAGACCAGCTTCGCCACCATCCATACCGAGACGGCGAGGAACGCGCTCAAACAAGGCGCGCGCGTTCTGGATATGTGGGGATGGCGAGAAGACATGATGGTCGCAGGCGGCGCCCTGGCCGATTACGACGAGGTCGCCCGGGTCACCCGGTTGATTTCCGACATATACACCGATGCGAAAACGGGCCGGTTTACGACGCCCGATGGTTGCGACATGGAATTCTCGCTGGAGGGAAGGACTTGCTTCCCCCTCATCGGCGTGGCGAGGAAAACCGGTGAATTCGCGGCTTGTCCGGATGGAGAAGCGGCCATGAGCCCTCTGGAGGGCACGTCCAACGGCGTGATGGTGAACCCATTCTCCATCGAGCGAAAAGACTTGGGCTTCGTCACCGAGCCCATGCGCATCGAGATCAAGGACGGAAAGGTTGCCTCCATCACGGGAAGCGCCGCCGCGGACAGGTTCTGGAAACTGCTGGATGAAAACGGGGACTTGGCGAAGAACGTGGCGGAATTCGCCATTGGCACGAATCCGGCATGCCGCCCCCGGGAGACGATGCGGGAGGCGAAAAAGACGTGGGGCACGTGCCACATGGCGGTGGGCGACAGCGGCAGCATCGGGGGCGTGGTCGAAGCCCCGCTCCACATCGACATGATTTTCGACAACCCCACCGTATGGGCGGATGAGCAGATGATCATCCAGGACGGAAAAATTCTGGTGTAGCGCTCAGTCGAGATGATATTGTGTAACCGCCGCGCCCGATATAAGGGATAAAGATGTCAAAAGCCCTGCTGCTCAAAGGCAAACCCGTGGCGGACAAGGTGATGGAGGAGTTGAAAGCCTCCATTGATGCGCTGCTTCCCGAGGTGGGCAGGCCTCCGGGGCTCGCCGTCGTTCTCGTGGGTGAGGATCCGGCCTCCCAGGTATATGTCCGAATCAAGGGGCGTTCCGCCAAGAAACTCGGAATCCGGACTTTCGATCACCGATTGGACGAGAATACCAGCCAGGATGATATCGTCTCGCTCATTGAGCAGTTGAACCACGACGACAAAGTGGACGGGATGCTGGTGCAGTTGCCGCTTCCCGGAGCTTTGAACGAAGAAGAAGTGTTGCGCAAGGTATCCCCGCAAAAAGACGCCGATGTCTTTCACCCGGAAAATTTTGGAAAACTGGCGCTCAAGCAGGGTACGCTCAAGCCCTGTACGCCCGCCGGCGTGCTCGAGATTCTGAAGTTCTACGATATCCCCCTGGAAGGGAAAAAAGCCGTTCTCATCGGGCGCAGCAAGATTGTGGGACTCCCCTTGGCCATTCTGATGATGCACGAGAACGCGACGATAACGGTGTGCCACTCCCGGACGCGCGACATTCCCGCAATCACCAGAGAGGCCGATGTCGTCGTGGCCGCCATGGGGAGGCCGAAATTCCTGACCGCCGACATGGTTCGGGAAGGAGCGGTCGTGGTCGACGTCGGCATCAACCGGGTGGATGGGGAGTTGGTCGGCGATTGTGATTTCGAACCTTTGCTCGAAAAGGTTTCCGCCATCACGCCGGTGCCGGGCGGGGTGGGGCCCATGACGGTCGCCATGCTGATGGCGAATACGGTTCGCGCTTACTCTCTCCAGTCGCAGGAATCGAGGGGATAGGGCATATAAAGGTTCTCGAATGAATGTAGACCTTCTGGGTGACGATACGCCTCGCGCAACGCCTGCGGTGCTCACCGTCTCACAACTCAACGCGCGCGTGAAAGAATTGCTCGAAGATGAATTCGGCGAGGTATTGGTCGAGGGGGAAATCTCCTCCTGGCGCACCTATCCATCGGGACACTCCTATTTTGACTTAAAAGACGCCGCATCCAAGGTGAGCGCCGTGATGTTTTCGGGCCGCAGACGGTTTTTGCGCTTCGAGCCGGAAGTCGGCATGCGCGTGATGATCCGTTGCCGGGTGACGCTTTATGAGAAAGACGGGCGCTTCCAGGTCTCTGCGCTGTCCATGGAGCCGTTGGGAGAAGGCGCGCTGGAGGTCGCTTTTCGCCAGTTGCACGAACGATTGGAAAAGGAAGGTTTGTTCGATTCTGGGCGAAAAAAGGAGATTCCCGAGCGCCCCCGTCGCGTGGCGTTGGTGACCAGCCGCGAAGGCGCCGCCTTGCAGGATATGTTGCGGGTGTTCAGGGAGCGCGCCCCGGTTGTCGGGCTCGTCGTAGTCCACACTTTGGTGCAGGGAGAAAGCGCCGCATCTTCCATCGCATCGGCGATCCGAAGGGTGGACGAGGGCCTTGCAAACATCGAGCGCCCCGTGGATCTCATCATCACGGGCCGCGGCGGCGGAAGCCGGGAGGATTTATGGGCGTTTAACGAAGAGGAAGTAGTGCGGGCAATCGCCGGATGCGCGACGCCTCTCATATCGGCGGTGGGGCATGAGGTCGATACCTCGCTCAGTGATCTGGCCGCCGACGAATCGGCGCATACGCCTACGGCGGCGGCCGAACGTGTGGCCAGGGGCTGGCAGAGTGTCGCCCGGGACATTGCCAACCTGATCCATGATGCGCGCCGGGCAGTAGCGACTCACATCGCCTCTCTCGATGAGAGGTTGTCTCGTTTGCTCCGGGAAGCCGCATTCAGAAGGCCGGAAGCCCCGCTCGAATCGTTGGCGCAGCGCCTGGATGCGCTCTATGAGCGAATGAGCAGAGAGGCCAGTCATCAACAGGAAATGAGACGGGCGAATTTGGCCGGAATGGCTCCGAGGCTGCGAGCGCTCGCGCCCAAAGAGAGAATCGGTGTTTCCTTGTCAATACTTGAAGGCCATTTGAAGCGCCTGCGCGCAGCGCATGGATTGTTTTTGAAGAACAGGGCGGATGTCCTCAAGAGCGCCGCCGGGCGTCTCGAGTTGGTCTCGCCGCTGGCCGTTTTGGCGAGGGGGTACAGCCTAGTGTACAAGGAGCCGGATGGCGCCTTGGTGAAAAAGGCTGAAGATGTGCGTGTAGATGAATCCGTGCGGATTCGTTTACCGGAAGGCGGTTTGATGTGCCGCGTAGAAGAAGTCTTTCCCGAGGGAGAGGGCCCATGAGTACTGCAAATGAATCCGCGAACCCTGACGCGGAACCAAAAAGTTTCGAAGAAGCGCTGAAGCGCCTGGAAGCCATTGTGGAAGAGCTCGAAGAGGGCGAGCCTTCCCTGGAGAAGGCCGTTTTGCTGTATGAAGAGGGCGTAAAGCTCTTCCGCTATAGCCGGGAGCAGTTGAACGCGGCGCAAAAGAAGGTGGAAGAACTCGTGGGGGAATCGGAGGAGACATTTTCGCTGCAATCATTCGAAGACGGTGAAGATGATGAGTGAAGCCGAACTCCCTGTACGTATCGACGCAGCGGCTTACCTGGACCGATGGGCGAAATGTGTGGAAGAAGAACTCGATCGCCTGGTGCCGGAATCCTCCGAGCCGCCCGAGATTTTCGAGATCATGCGCTACAGCCTTTTCGCTGGCGGAAAGCGCCTGCGCCCCGTGCTTTGCGTGGCCGGTTGTGAAGCAGTAGGTGGAAACCCTGATTTTATCCTCCCTGCCGCATGCGCCCTCGAGTGCATTCATTCCTATTCTTTGATCCATGATGATCTGCCCGCCATGGACGATGATGACTTAAGACGCGGGATGCCTACGAGTCATAAGGTATATGGGGAGGCGGCGGCGATTCTCGCGGGGGATGGGTTGCAGGCCCTGGCCTTCGAGTTGATGGCGAATGAAAAAATGAGCGAGAAAATATCGCCCGGGCGTCATGTGAAAGCGATTCGAATGGTCGCCGATGCGGCGGGCGCAACGGGCATGGTGGGGGGACAGCTTTTGGACATCCGGGCCGATGGCCTTGTGAGTGATGTGGCGCATTTGGAGGAAATCCACAGGAGAAAGACGGGCGCGTTGTTGAGGGTTTCTGTTTGTCTGGGGGGGCTCCTCGGTGGTGGTGATGAAGCGCAGATGGCAGCGCTGCACCTGTATGGCGAGAAGATTGGCCTGGCGTTTCAGATCGTGGACGATATTCTGGATGTGGAAGGCGATGAAGCCCTCATGGGAAAACCTACGGGCTCGGATGAGGGATTGAACAAGGCAACCTATCCCGCCTTGTACGGCATGGAGACGTCGAAAAAACTGGCACGCTCCACTTGCGAGGAAGCTTTGCAAGCGCTCGAAATTTTCCCGAAAAATGCGCCGGAACTCGAATCTTTGGCGCAATTTATTATCTTGCGTCGGTTCTGATGATTGCTTATTATTCATTGGTAAATCATTGAACGGTCGAGGAATGACGGAGTCGGAGACATTCCTTGGATGAAAGAAAATTCTGGATAAACTGAGTTCCCGTGGGGGGAAAATGATATGGGCGAGTTGCTTGAACGTATTGATAGCCCGGCGGATTTGAGACAGTTATCGGAAGAGGAACTGTCTCAAGTCGTGGATGAACTCCGTGACAAGGTCATTCAGGTAACGTCCAATACGGGTGGGCACCTGGGCGCTTCTCTGGGAGCGGCGGAACTCATTGTAGCGCTTCACTATCTCTACGATACGCCGAAGGACAAGCTGATTTGGGATGTCGGCCATCAGGCCTATACGCACAAGATCCTGACAGGTCGCCGGGACCGGTTCGATACGTTAAGGCAGTGGGAGGGAATAGCCGGATTCCCGGATAGGCGCGAGAGTGAATATGATCATCTGAATGTGGCGCATGGAGGCACGTCCATATCGGCGGCGCTGGGCATGGCCACGGCGAGAGACCTCTCGGGCGAGGACTTCCAGGTCGTCGCCATCATCGGAGACGGCAGCTTGACCGCGGGCATGGCGATGGAAGGTCTCAACAACGCCGGCGATTCGAAGAGAAACCTCACCGTCATCCTCAATGACAACAAAATGGGGATTTCGCATAACGTGGGCGCGATGTGCTCATACCTGGCGCGAATCATGACGGGTGAATGGTCGAACCGGGTCCGCAAGGTGCGCGGAGAAGTCCAGAAAATACTCAGCCATCTTCCCCTGGTGGGCAGTCATGCCGTCACCCTCATGGACAGGGTGGAAGAGTCTCTGAAAAATATCATCGTGCCGGGTA
Source organism: Nitrospinae bacterium bin107 (assembly GCA_002238965.1). Taxonomy (GTDB): domain Bacteria; phylum UBA8248; class UBA8248; order UBA8248; family UBA8248; genus Bin107. The sequence goes on from MPNJ01000020.1 coordinate 33,173, forward strand.
TTCTGTTTGAGGAACTGGGTTTTCGCTACATCGGCCCGGTGGACGGACACAGGCTGGATTTGCTGATCCCCACTCTAAGGAACGTGAAAAATCTGGATGGCCCCAACCTGGTTCATGTCGTTACCCGTAAGGGTTATGGGTACCCCTATAGCGAGGCGGAACCCATCACCTATCACGGCGTGACGAAATTCGATCCTGAATCCGGTGAATTCCACAAGAAAGCGCCTGGGCCTCCCGGGTATTCGAAAGTTTTCACCGATACGATGATCAAGCTCAGCCAGAAGGATGAAAAGATAGTCGCCATCTCGGCGGCCATGCTCGAGGGCACGGCTCTGGTGAACTATCAGAAAGTCTTGCCCGATCGCTGCTTCGACGTAGGGATGTGTGAGCAGCATGCGGTAACTTTCGCCGCAGGACTGGCGCTTGAGGGCATGAAGCCGGTCGCCGCCATTTACAGCACATTTTTACAGCGCGCCTACGATCAAATCATCCACGATGTCTGCCTCACGAACGTGCCCGTTACCTTTGCTCTGGACCGGGCCGGTCTCGTGGGTGACGACGGACCCACCCACCAGGGGGCCTATGACCTGGCCTACCTTCGGTGTCTGCCGAACATGGTCATCATGTCGCCCAAAGACGAAAATGAACTCCGGAAAATGGTCTTGACCGCGATTGAATATCCAGGTCCTGCAGCGGTCCGCTTCGCACGTGGCTCCGGTGAAGGGGTGCCGATGGATGAGAAGATCGAGACGATTCCCGTCGGGGAGGCGGAACTGCTTCGCGATGGCGATGACGTCGCTCTCATCGCCTTGGGCCCCATGGTGGGTCTCGCGATGGAGTCTGCCGGACAACTTGCGGAACTTGGAATCGAGGCGTCTGTCTTGAACCTCCGCTTTGTGAAGCCGATGGATGAAGAGAAGATTCTGGAACTTGTGGGGCGGTGCAAGCACGTCGTGACGATTGAGGAGGGAACGCGCATCGGGGGAATGGGCGCCGGCGTTTTGGAGTTTTTGGCGGAGCACGGCATCCGAGACGTTTCCGCCACAATTTTGGGCATTCCCGATCGGTTCATTGAACACGGGGCGCCTCAACTCCAGCGCGAGGATTGTGGGCTTACACCAGGGGATATTACCCAGGCGGCTCGTGATCTGCTGAATAATGACGCTGATTCTGCCGATCTGGCGGCGCATGGCAAAAAAACAGAGGCTCGATAAGTTAGTCGTTGAACGTGCGCTGGCTCCGAGCCGGGAGCGTGCGCGCAGCCTGATTTTAGCCGGTCTTGTGAGTGTTGACGGCCAACCCGCTACCAAAGCGGGTTCTGCATTTCCGGAAAATTCATCCATTACCCTAAAAGAAAATCCTTGTCCCTATGTGAGCCGTGGAGGCCTGAAGCTCGCAGGTGCGCTGGATGTCTTTGGTGTTGATCCTTTCGAGAAATATTGTATGGATGTCGGCGCATCGACAGGCGGATTCACCGATGTGCTGCTCACCCGTGGAGCGCGCCGCGTTGCATCGGTGGATGTGGGCAAGGGTTTGATTGACTGGAAATTGAGGAATGACCCGAGGGTCACTCTTCTGGAAGGGGTGAACGCCAGGCATCTGACGCGGGAAATATTTCAAGCGTTGGCGGGCGAAGAACGTCCCGGTTTATGCGTGGTGGATGTTTCGTTCATCTCAGTCATGAAGGTGGTGGGGCCGATTCATGACTTGCTCGAAGATGGCGGGGAGATGCTCGTTCTCATCAAACCACAGTTCGAAGTGGGGAAAGGGCGTGTCGGCAAGGGAGGAATTATTCGCGACCCCGAGCTTCACCGTGAAGTGCTCCTCCGCATCTGGGATGAAACGCTTCGGATGAAATTGGCTCCCCAGGGTATTTCCTTGAGCGCGATTACGGGCGCGAAAGGAAACCGGGAATTCTTTTTATACTTGAAACCCGGAGCGAATTCTCCGGGGTCGCAAAATGTGGTTGAAAACGTCTTGGCGAAGGACCTTGAAACTTAAGAAATCCTGATTATCCCGCCATCCAGTTTGGGAACAATGTCCATAATGTCCTTCTGCGCGCAAAAAGATATGTCCTCATCGAGTCCCAGAGACGACAAGTGTTTCCCCCACCAGCTGTGAAATAGCATCTTTTCCAGGTTTTTTTCTGCTCCATGGGCGACGTGGATAGCTGCACGGGCGGTGTCGGAGAGTTCGAGCTCCTCAAATTGTTCGGACAGGATATCCAGAAGCATCCCTGCCCCTACGGCATCTTCTTCACAATAAGCTCCTTCCCGGCCCGAACAGGCGATCAAGAGGGATTGATTCGGGATTTCATGAAGAATAGACGCTATCCGTTCGGCAGTCGCTGTGATGTTCACGATAGCGGCGGTGAAAATTTCTCCGCAATCTTTTGCGGCGGAAAGTGTCTTGGTGCCGTTGCTTGTTGAGAGTATCAGGGTTTTCCCGCCGATTCTGCTGCGCGTGTATTCGAGAGGGGAATTCCCCCCGTCAAAGCCTTCAATGGGCTCGCCGTCCTGCTCTCCGCCAAGGATGATATTTTCGGGACCATGGCGAAGCCGCAGCTTTTCCGCCAGTTCAAGCGCCGTTTCTGGAGAGGCGCACGGATATATCGCGGAACATCCATTCTCCAGGATGGCGGCGATGTTCGTCGTGGCTCTTAATATATCTATTACGACGCACACGATGTTTCGTGTATTTTCTCCGTGCGCCCGGTGCGCATCTATGAGTCTGATGGGGATTTCCGGATGGGAAAACGCGACGTCGCACCAGGTGTTCTTGCTCACAAGAGCGATTCCCAAACGATGTCCAAATAGAAAAAATCATGACTTAGCGCGGATAAGAGAACTTCCGCCCGTCTTTGTTGATCGCCTGATAGTTTTGGGACGTGTACTCTCAAAAGGGTATCCGGATCTCTCATGTCATCGATTGCCCGAAACCAGTCGTCCGCCGTAGTCCCGTCGCCGGCGGAGTATGAAAGCGTTTTCATGGTGCGCGCATTGATGGGTTTTCGATTGAGTTGAATCAGGGAGCCTCTCTCGTCCATTTCTCCCAAAACGATAGAGCGCTCCCCCAGGTTGTGATCGCTGAAGCGCAATCCTTCAGGTGATCCGCTGTAGCAGGCGCCGCCGCCGCTCCACCGGGCGACGTCCATCGGCTTGTGGTAATGGCCTATGGCCACATACCCGAAGGGCAAACGCTTCAAATCATCGGCATTGAATGGATGCTCTTTGAATGCCGGATGTTCTGAGGCAAGAGCCGCTTCCGAGCCGTGGAGCAGCAGGATGGAGCGGTCGCTCAAATGTAGTTTCCGCGTGAGGATTTCCTGCAAAGGCGGTTTGAAGGCGTCTTTGGTATTCCAGGGGATTCCTGCGATCGTAAGATTGAGTTCGGCGATGTTTGTTTGCGCCAATTCGGTAGCGGCGTCACCACGGAAAAGGTGGATGTTGCTCAGAATTTCGGGCCGGTTCCACACGGATTCCGGGTGCATCGGGTCATGATTGCCGGGTATGGCGAAACAGTGCACCCCTTTTTTGGATAAGTGGGCCAGATTCTTCGAGACGATTTCGACGTCACGATCACTTGGATGTGGGGTGTCGAACAGGTCCCCCGAAATGAGGAAGGCTTGTGCGCCCCATTTGAGCGTTTCGCGAACAGTGCGGAAAAACGCTACCCGAAGATCGGCTTGCCGCGCCGCTGCTTTGCGAGGTGGAAGATAGCCGAAGTCATAGCCGAGATGAAAATCACCGCAATGGGCAAATCGAAAGGTCACTTTATCTCCCAGGGCCGAAATTTCGGCGATTGTGGCATGTGTGCGTTGCGGTTGGCAAAAGCGGCAAGAGAAAAAGGCGCTTTTCCACATCGTCTTGACAGTAGGCATTGCGCCCGCCGATGATTCGTCTTTTGGGACATATTTTTCAGGAGAAACCGTTTTGGCGAAGAAAGCGAGGGTGAAAGCCTCGAAAAAAACTTTTTCCAAAGAAGATTTAAGCAGGGCCGCCGCCGTAGCGGCTGGACTTGAAGCGTCGTTTACCGTGCCGGCTCCGCCGGGCGCCATGGCGCCTGCGCCACTTCTGGACGAAATCAGGGAAATGGGGGAGGTTGGTATCGCCGGAGTATTGAACCACCTCTCCTCCACTACTCCGGAGGGTCGGATTCCAACGCTTCTCGCGCTGCGCGAATTGGACGATCCTTCCGTCGTGCAAAAGCTTGTCTCTCTAATCCGGACGATGCGGTGGTCGATACCAGGATTCACCGCGCTCCTCGAAACTCTCCGTACGTTGGACCCGGATGTGGAATTGCCGAATGGTTTGAATCCGGAAAGTTTACGTCATGCCCAGGAGGTTTCGGATCGATTAAGTCAAAATGAGTCCCTCACGGTTGATTCCGCGAAGTCCATCGTATCGGCATTAAATAACCTGCCTTCTTTTTTGCAGGAAGTAGTATTGCGTGACGGCCTGGATAATACGGGTGAGGTCTCGGAAAAAATCTCGCTCGTGCTGGCTGAAGCGATGGTCCGGGAAGGATCATCGCCGCCGGCATATTTCATACATATTCTTGCGGAGATGGCTACGCAGGATGCTGCGATTGCGCTTCAGAAGCTCTCGGAATCCACCAAAGACAAAGATACGTTGTCGCGTATTCGCAAAGCGTTGTTTCGTTTGAAAAACAAGGGCGTGGAAATTGAAAAATTGCCTGATGCGGGTATTCGCACTGCGCAGAGGTCCACATATCCTGATTATGTTCATGCCGTAGTCAGCGCCGTAGACGGGCGCGGGCAGATGCTGTTGTGGCTTGCCCGTTCGAGGGTCCCGCGCGGGAGATATCTTGTGCAGGCGCGGTTGCATCGGGGGCAAGGCATTGTCGAGTTCACGGATGCGGAAATGAGTGCGAAAGAGTTGCGCAATGTTTTTCGCCAAATTTCAGATATGCCCACTTTGGCGTCACAGGAAGTGCCGGTCGGATATGCCATTTGGCTCCTGGAGCGCGGTCAACGCGAAAACGAAGCGGGAGAAGTGCCGCTGCCCCGTGGCTATACACACGCAAAGCTCATGCTCGATCCCCTGGCGGAGGCCGATGTGTTTCCCCTGGAGGGGGCGCACCCTGTCCGAGCGATCGTGAATTCGATTGCGGAGGACGAAAAGCGGATGGAAGCACGCACGTTATTCGCCCATCGGCCTTTCTGGAGTTGGGTGATGGATGAAGATCGTGTGGCGCCGTATTTTCAGGAGTTTATAGAGTCGATGGAAAGTCAGGTGGCGCTGGATGACAATCAGAAAAAAGAGCGTCTTCAGCAGATAGTGGAAAATGGGGCGAAAGAAATTTTTCAGGACAAGACATTGCGGGAACGAATCGCGGGACAGTTGGAAGACAATGGATACATTTTCCATCAAGCGGGTGATGAAGCGATGGCCCGTGAATGTGTGACGCTCTCTGATGAAGTACAGATGGCTGCGGATGAACCCACGCCGTTATTCGTCGAAATGGTTCAGTATTCCATCAATGTGATGCTTGAACGGGTTATCCGCCAGGTTCGCGAATCCCAGGGTGCGGGAGGAGAAATACAAGAAGAGAATCTTGAGGAAAAAGGTGTTTCAGAAAGTACGGGCCCGGAAGATTCACCGATCATCATTACGCCGTAATCTCAATCCAGGAGAATTCGATGGAATTCGGTTTTGATCATATTCACTACGTTTGTGGGGATGTGAAGGCGTTTGCCGAGTATTTTCAAAACGTGTTCGACGCGGAAATCGTCCGCTACGACGAGGACTTCAAGGGCTCGCCCAATGCGGCGATCCAGGTCGGTCGCCTGATGATATTCGCGCGCGGCATCAGGCCTGAAGAGACGCCTGATTCCGTAGGGCCGGAACTGGTTCAGGGTCTGGATCATTTCGGGTTCGGCGTATCCGATGTGGAAGCCGCCGTGGAGTGGCTGAGAGGAAAAGGGGCGGAGATTATGGTGGAGCCCGTGCGCCGAGGGATTGGCGGACGCATGATCGCTTATGTCAGGGGACCAGGAAATATCCGCATCGAGTTGTGCGAGAACCCGTCGGCTCATTAAACTGCGTTCACATTTTGAGAACTGAGATAAGCGGAGGCGCATAAGCGGGTTTTCTTGGAAAGATGATTCGCAACTATTGCATCGCGCCTGAATTAGCATGACGATTTTTCACTTGGAGGATTCAACCGATGGTCGATTTCCAGCTCACCGCCCGGCAGATGGAACTCAGAGATATCGCGAAAAGATTCGCCACCGAAGTGATGATCCCCGCCGCGGAGGTCGCGGACCGCATCGAAGATCCCGAAGCATCCTTTAACTGGGAAGTCATCAGAGAAGGTTCGAAGCGGGGCCTCAGGACGCTGACCGTCCCGAAAGAATTTGGAGGTGAAGGCGCCGACGTTCTTTCCTGCGCCATTGTGGGGGAAACGCTGGCGTATGGGGATCTGGGACTGGCCGTCGCCTTTGATCAGACGTGGAAGATCATGACGTCGATTGCCAACATGGCGAACGAAGAGCAGCAAAAACGCTGGCTCCCCAAAATCATGGATGATGACGAGTGCATTCTGGCGACTGCCTGGACGGAGCCCATGGCGGGTAGCGACAACGTCTGGCCCAATCAGAATCCAGGCGCCGGAATACAGACGTATGCGGAAAAAAAAGGAGACCGCTGGGTATTGAACGGCGCGAAGCGTTATATCTCGAACGGGGGCCTCGCCAAAGTTTATCAAATCGCCGCTCGGACAGATAAGAGCAATCCCATGATGAACAGTCTCACGGCCTTTTTGGTGCCCTCTGACGCCAAGGGATTTGAGGTTACGGAAGTATGGGACAAACTAGGCCAGCGATGTGTTCAGAACGGAACGCTGGAGTTTCACGACGTAGAAGTCCCGGCGGAAGACCAGATCGGAGAAGTGGGGCAAGCTTTGCCGGCGCTGGCGAATTTGTTCATAAGACACGGGAGCAACATCCAGGCGGGCGCCACCGTCCTGGGGGTGGCGCAACGTGCGTATGATCTCTCTTTGCAGTATGCGCATGCCCGAATCCAGGGAAGCGTGCCTTTGCTCGATCACCAGCTTCAGCAAATCAGGCTTGCGCGGATGGCTATGAAAATAGAAGCCTCTCGCTCGTATTTGTGGCGCACGGCGTGGTCCACCCAGCTTGAGGAGATGGACCGGAAAAATGCGATGCTGAGCAAGGTATTCGCATCCGAGTCCGCCGTACAGGTGTGTCAGGAGGCGATGGAGCTTTGGGGCGCGGCGGGGTACATGCGGAAAAACCCGATTGAGAAACTCATGCGCGATGCCCTGAGCTTCCTGCATTCAGACGGCACGAACGATGTCTTGACGCTCAAAGCGGCCGGTTTTCTCGAAGACCCGCCCCAGGTGGATGATCTCATTTATTCCCCTCGTGTTGCAGAGGCGGCGGCGGGCAGGTAGGGCTTCGGTGGCGGGAAAAATCCGGTCAGGGAATTCGGTGCTTTACGCGCTGTTTGAGGGTTAGTTTCTGAAGGCGGTGATCATCACTCCGCCCGCGACGACGCAAATCGTGGCCAGAACTGTTTTGCGGTTGATTGTTTCGAGTTTTCCCAGGAAAAAGTAGCTCAGGATCAACACCCAGATTGGCGCGATTCTGCTCAGGGGCAGAGCGGTGGACACGCTCGCCATCGTAAAGGCCGTCCAGAGCATAAACGAGCTGAAAATACCAATGAGCCCCGCGCCTCCCACCCAGATGAGACCTCTTTTTTTGCCGCGAATATCATTTTGGCCGGGCAGGATTGGCTTTGTGAGTAGAAGAATACAATTGGCTGTTGCGAAAGAAATGAACATGCCGACGCTTGGTGTCATTTGATGGGTGTAAGCGAGCTTGGCGAAGATAGGCGCTATTGCGTACGCCAGTGAAGCGACGAGCGGAAATATGAGCGCTCCTTGAAACCAGCTTTTGAAAGATTGCGATTTATCGTCTTGTATCCCGAGAATGGATACCCCGATGACGATACCCAGGGTTCCGAGTATGACCATGGCCGTCGGGTCCTCGCCCAAGACTAGCATTGCGAAAAAAGTTCCCCAAATAGGGGCTGCTGAAGATATGGGCACGCTGCGGCTGAGTCCAATACGGGAGACTCCCACCAGGTAGCTATACCTACCGATGGTGGGACCCGCGACGCCCACGGCGGTGTACCAGAAGATGGCTTCTGCCTTGGAAGTAAAAAGCGTGCCGTTTACAAGAGATATGATGAGGCCGCCCAGGCTTACGATTCCATTGACTATCAAAGCGGCGGCCAATGGAGATACGCTTCTCATTCCTTGTCTGAGAAAAGTCTGCGCTACGGAGAATGTGATGGAGGATCCGATTGCCAGTAGTTCACCAAGACCAACGAGTTGAATCCAGTTCATGGGCTGGTTTGCTTTTGCGTAAGATGAATTTCTCCGCCTTTGGATTTTCCCGGGTTCCGGTCTTTATAGTAGGAGCACATGCGCCGCATATCACAGTCAGCGCATTTGGGGTTGCGGGCGGTGCAAATGGTTCGGCCAAAGCTCAGCATGTTCATGTGTAATTCATGGGCGCGGCCTTTGGGAATGAGTGGGGCAAGGACCGGGTGAGATTTTTCAGGCGTCGTTTTCTCAGGAATGATGCCCAGTCGAATCATGATCCGGTGAATGTGAACATCGATGGGGAATAAATCCCGGTTTGAAGCCAGCATCAAGGTGACATACGCGGTTTTGACGCCGATGCCTTTGTGCCGGGTAAGATATTGTACGGCGAAATCATCTGGTTCATGGTGCAGGAATTCCAGGCAGAGTTGTTCTCGATCCTTACGAAGCCATCTCAGAAAATCCCGGATTCTCCCGGCTTTCTGATTCCCCAACCCGGCCGAACGGATTGCTCTGGCAAGAGCCGCTTGAGGGGCATCGGCGATTTCATCCCAGTTGCTGAAAGTTTTTTTCAGGGAATTAAACGCCAAATCGCGATTATGGTCGGTTGTACTCTGTGAAAGAAGTGTTTCAACGAGAGCATCCAGAAGACTGCTTTGCTTTATGCGCTTTGGCTTCCCGAAGCGGTGCAACAATCTGTCCGTAATTTTCAGAATTTTTCGTTTTCGGGTGGTTGGTGAGGAAACGCTGATAGGCATGCTATGTCCTGGTGCGATTTATGAATATTGATTCAGGGGCGAATAATTCCTTTACATTGCAAATTATAGATCTGAGGCATGGTCTGGCAATGTGATTTCCGAATGACGCATCATTGCCATCTTTTGATGCGAATTACCTGCACTTTCCCGAATGGAAACAAATCCTTTTGCGTTTCAGCTCACTGTGGCGTTATTTGCCGCTGAAGAGTTTCATCCGTTTTTACTTCCGTGTTGAGTGACGGACGGAGCAAAGCTGAAAGTCGGGAGGTGTCGTTGAATACTTTATTCGTTCTTTTGAGGCGTTCGTATACTTCTATGACCTTTGCGATGTACCGGCGCGTTTCTTTAAAGGGAGGAATCCCATTATAGCGCCGGATGTTGGCGGGCCCTGCATTATATGAGGCCAGCGCCATGTGTAAATTCCAGCCATATGACTCAAGTAAATATCGCAGATAACGCACGCCGCCCTCGATGTTTTCACCGATGTCGAAAACATCGTTGAGGCCCAGATGTTTTGCAGTAATCGGGTTGATTTGCATTAGTCCTTTGGCTCCATCATGAGAAACGGCCTGTGGATTAAAGTTGCTTTCCACCTCGATGACGGCGCGCACCAACAGGGGATCGATCTCGTAGAGCCTGGAGTAATGATGTATGTGCCAGAAGATTCCGGGTTTTTCGATCGGGAAATTTCCGTTTGCCGGTGTCTTCATATGTTCATCGGGATGAGTTTTTTGGGCGAGAAACGGGATTTTCTTTAACTGCATCAATTTCGTTATGGACGGGATAGGATGCTGAAAGGGCATCCATACAGCGGCAAGGGCAATTCCGGCGAGCAGGAGTCTCGTAAGCGCCCACATGTATTTACTGCGCCCGAGTCGGAAGTCTGTTAGTTCGAGGATGAGAAATAAAATGTAAATCGTGATCAGGGCGCTGAAGATTATGCTCATGAGATTCATTCCGAGGAAAGTATTTGAATTGGTTTGGGCTGAGTACCTTCCCGTTTCGACTCAAATAGAGCTGCGAGATGAAAGGGCAAAAAAAGTCTCTTGCGCGAACTTGGGTTGGTGCAATTGCACTCTGCTGTTTCCTTCACGAAATCAAAGATAGAGAACCGACATTGAGTGCGCAAGCGGCAGTTGGTGAATTATATCAAATCCAGAATGTCCTCTAATTTTTCCAAATATCTATCCGGGTTTAATTTCATTATATTATCATGCTGAGAGTATTTCCCCTTGATGATCCATGCAGGGATCGATGCGTTTCTGGCGGCCAGCAAATCCGTTGTTGTATCCCCGACCATGACGACTTCTTCTGGTTTCGCTTCAAGCGATTTGATAGCGGCGAACAGCATCTCAGGGGCCGGTTTCGGCGCATATCCCTGGCGGTGACCGAATACCGCTCGAATGTAGGGCAAGAGCCCGACGTGCCCTAACTGCTCCTTGCAGAAGAACCATGCCTTGTTCGAAACGCAAGCCATCTGAATGCCCCGTTGGGCGAGGGTTTCGAGCGTTTTTTTCACCCCGGGAATGATATGGGTGCCCGCGACATTATGAACCTTGTAATGGGAGCGGTAGATGCGCACTGCCTCGTTGGCCATGTCTTCTCCCCACAGTTGGGTGAATCTTTCCTCGAGCGTGGGGCCGATGGATGCGAGAATCTCCGCATCGCTCATTTCGGGCACGCCCAGGTCACGGCACATGAGGCGCATGCACTTTGCGATGCCATCGTAGCTGTCGACAAGCGTGCCGTCATGGTCTAAAAGAATCGCGCGTATGGCCATCTAATAGCTTTCCAATTCCTTAGGTACAATCATGATATGATTCATGTCGGAAGCAAAACGAGCAAACCATAACACCATAGGCCAGTCTATGAAAATTGACTCGACATCGAAATTCAAGGCAGATCGGGTAAAACAAGCGCTCTCCCCTGGGCTAGTCGATCTTGTCGGCATGGATGAGGAGGAACTCGTTTCCTTATGCGAGGAGATGGGGGAACCCCCCTACAGAGGCCGGCAGTTATTCTCGTGGCTTTACGCCCACGGCGTAAGCGAATTCTCGCAGATGACCAACATTCCCAAGGGTTTTGGAGCAAAGCTCGGAGAAGCGGCACGTCTGCAGACTCTCGAACTCGACCGGGAGAATAAAAGTGCGGACGGCACGGAAAAATATGTGTGGCGACTGCGTGACGGCGCGCGGGTCGAGAGCGTCCGAATACCCATGAGAAACGTAAACGGCGTCATGCGGTGGTCTCTTTGCGTCTCCACGCAGGTCGGATGCGCGATGGGATGCGCGTTTTGCCTGACGGCGAAGATGGGTTTCGTCAGGCAGTTGAGCGCCGGTGAAATTGTCGGTCAATTCCTCGCCGCGAGAAGCCTCCTTGCCCCCGGGGAACGTTTTCACAACGTCGTGTTCATGGGAATGGGGGAGCCGCTCGATAATTTCGACGCCACTGTAAAGGCCGTGCGGATTCTCACACACCCGCAGGCGAACGGAGTCAGCGCGAGGAGGCTTACCGTATCGACTGTGGGGGTTGTCTCGAGATTGAAGGATTTCGTCTCCTCCGTGCCGGGGGTGGGTCTGGCCGTTTCGCTGCATGCGGCGGATGATGAAACCAGAGAAAATCTGGTGCCGTTGAACCGCAAGTGGAACTTGAGTGCGCTTCTCGCTGAATGCCGGGAGTTGCCGATTAGCGAACGCCGCCGCATCACCTTTGAATACGTTATGCTGCGGGGTGTGAACGACTCCAGAGGGGACGCGAAGGCTCTCTCTCGGCTCCTGGAGGGGCTGAAATGCAAGGTGAACCTCATCCCCTGGAATCCCTTTCCCGGAGTCGCGTTCGAGCGGCCAGATGATGAGCGTGTCGAGGAATTCCGCCGCATACTCCTTGCCGCGGGCCTGGTGGCCACCACGCGAACTGCCAAGGGAGTCGATATCCTGGCGGCGTGCGGGCAGTTGGCCGATGCCCGCCGCCTGCAGTCCCGGGATGCCCTGAAACTACTCAACTCTATATAATACAATATATTATAATTTCCTTGATTTATCGAAAAACCTCGTGAATTTATCGAAATTTATCTTATTTTTCAGATTTGCCTGATGGAAAAACGGGCTGCCCGAGACGCTCCTTGCCCGTGCGCCCGGTATGTTGGTATACCTCTTGCCAGGGAGACACGGGCGCGGCAATTGCGGGAAAATGCGCGACACGATGCAGCATGGTGGATGCACCCAAATGGCGGATGAAACTCCGGAAACGGCAGACCTCATCAAAGAACTCTCCAGCGGCATTTCTTCGATTCGAAAGCGACAGGAAGAATCCGCCGGGAAACTCGATGCGCTCGAAGCGCGCGTCCGCCATATGGAGGAAGCCCTCGCCGCCGGCGCTCACCAGCGGGAGGATGGCGCGTATGAGGAGTACGACTACCGCGTACTGCTCCACACCCGCACCTACACGATAGAAGACGTCGATGGGCGCGTCGCGCGCATGGAGAGCGTGCGGCGCTGCCTGGCCCGGCGGGAGCTGCCCCGGGTGAAGACGCGCTACCACACGGGCAGCGGCGACAGGGAGGTGGCCTATTCCTACCGGCTCCTGGAAGGCGAAGAAGCCGAGGTCCCCTGGGAGTCCCTGGAATACCGGATCGAGAAGGGCGCGGGTGCGGATTATTCCGCGCACCTGCCCCTGCCCGAGCCTATCCCCGCGGGCGCGCTCTTCGAAATTCGCCACGAACTCGTTCTGCGCGATGCGTTCACGACGCGGAACGAATGGGTCACGCTCGTGGTCGAATACCCCACCGACGAGTTTCACCTCGAAGTGCTCATCCCCTCCGGACGCCAACTGGTGGGCGCGCGGCGCGAGGAGTCCCAGGGGGCTTCGAACAGCTTCAACAAGCGCCGCGTCTATCCCCGCCATTTGAACGAAACCGGCCAGACCCGCCTGGAGTGGCGCGAAGCCGGGCCCGTCACGGGAAGGGCGTATACGCTGTTCTGGGATTGGTAGGGGGTTTGGGGCGATTTTTCGATGAGATACATTTCATCTGAGATTTTGCCGGTTGCAAGAATTCAGATATTACATGCAATCTCATATATGATGTTTTACTTGTCCTCGGCCCATTGCGGACGGAGTGCGGCCCATCTACGCATGCAAGACGGCAGTTTGAGCTTTTGGTAGGGACAGGTCGCGACCTGTCCTTGCGGAAACGGAGAAACCAGGTGGTTGCGGGTGAAACGACCCGAACACTCCATTCCCGGATAGCGATATAACGTGTTTTCCATCGGGCGAACCGCCGCCCCCTTTCTCACCTCACCACCTTTCTGCTAGACTCCGCGCTTTCAAGCGCCCCGGACGGGGCGTCTCATCTTTTCGTTCATCACGTTTCAAGGGAGAATGCGCCATCATGCTGGAGCCTGAAATTTTTGTGGTCGACCTCACAGAGAACTTCGGCGGGGAAATCATCGCGGACGGCCGGGTGAAGACGACGAGGGAACAACTCGAGAGCTGCGCCGCCAAGTTCGGGGCGAGCGTTTCGGTGAGCCACGCCAAGAACTTCGAACTCGGCACCCACGTGCCGACCATCACCGTGCGGCGTCTCGAGAAAAAGGGCAGGAAGACCGAGACCGAACTCCTCTTCTTCTCCTACGAGGGCGAGGGCGGCGACATCGTCACCGACCCCGCCGAATGGGGGCGCGTGCCGACGCAGATATTCGGCTGATCGGTATTTCGAGGACATCGTTCCCGCCTGTATCGTGGAGATGGCCGCCGGGCATACGATGGCGGGGACAGGGCCGTAACCCTGTTTGAGTGTTCATCTGTTTGTGTGGTTTCATAATGAGGGAGCCGGGCAATTGCGCTCATCCCGCGTTTTGGTTCTATAATGTTCACGAGATAACCTTGAGATAACCTGACTGAGGACCCGGAAAGAGAAAGGGTGTGGGAAGGTGATCGATTTACAGCCGATCACTACGGGAGACCTCATAGCCATTGCGAATTGCGCCGTGATCTGGCATGGCCTCTACACCATGCGCGCCGATATCAGGGAAAGGGACAAAGCGCTCGATGCAATCATCGCCCAGGGCAAAGAGGGCAGGGAAGCGTTGCGGAAAACCATGCAGAATTTAGATATAACAATGGCGAGTTTGGATAAACGCTAAATGCCTCGGGAAATCAACCGAAGCCCTGGCGGTCCTGCTCAAAAGATCAGCGTAAGTTGCGGCGTTTCGTGAAGGCTTTACAGCCTTTCTGAAATGGTTCCGTTTCCTCGTCGGTTTTCCGGTGAATTTTCAGGCGTATGTCACGCGTATCCCCCACGCGGGGCGGCACGCTGATTGAAAGGGTGAAGATGGCGCGTTCATGGACGAGGGAGGAAGTCGAGCGGGTGTTCCAGGCCCGCTGGCAGGGGAATTTCAACGACCTCCTCGGTTTCGAGGTGCTGGAAGCGGAAGAGGGTTTCGCCCGCGTCGCGATGCCCGTGGAGCCGAAGCTCCACCAGCCTTTCGGGATCATCCACGGCGGCGCGCTGGCCTCGCTGGCTGACACCGTGGGCGGCGTGGGCAGCTACGTGAGCTATCCGGTCGGAACGGAAGTGGTGACGGTGGAGATGAAGATCAACTTCGTGCGTCCGGTGAAGGAGGGAACTCTCATCGGCGAGGCGAAGGCGCTGCATCTGGGCCGAAAGACCTCGGTGTGGGAGATGCGCATCGTGGATGATGCGGAAAAACTCGTCTGCTTCGCCTCGGCCACCTACATGGTCATAAAAGAGGCGTAGTAATAGCATTCAGGGCGCGGACTCTGAATCCCTCTCGTCCTTTTAGTTCGTCTGTGGTATCATCTCCACAAGTTGGAAGTCGATAATTCCATAACCCAATATGATTCAATTGATTATAGCTTTTGCGCGAAATCGCCTGCGACGGGCGGTTTCGGACGCAACGAGCGCTTGACGGGGTGGGGGACGTTTTCCCGATGGCTTCATGGGGAGGCGGAAACCCCGTCCGAGAGAGGTGAAAGATGACCAATAGCTTCAATGCCCGCTCGGAACTCGTGGTAGGCGGGAAAACCTATGAGATCTACCGGATCGACGCGCTGGGGGATAAAGGCGACATCGCAAGGCTCCCTTACGCCATGAAGGTCCTGCTGGAGAACCTCCTCAGGAACGAGGATGGCCGCTCCGTGCGCGCCGCCGACATCGAGGCGCTCGCCTCCTGGGACGCGAAGAGCTACGAGGCGAAGGAGATAGGCTTCATGCCGAGCCGCGTTCTGCTGCAGGATTTTACCGGCGTTCCCGTCGTGGTCGACCTGGCCGCCATGCGCGACGCCATGAAGGACTTGGGCGGCGATCCCGACCTCATCAACCCCTTGCAGCCCGTCGATCTGGTGATCGACCACTCCGTGCAGGTGGACGAGTTCGGCACCGAGACGGCGCTCGAGAACAACGCGCAGCTCGAGTACGACCGCAACACCGAGCGCTACGCCTTCCTGCGCTGGGCGCAGAACGCTTTTGACAACTTCCGGGCCGTGCCGCCCGACACCGGCATCGTCCACCAGGTGAACCTGGAGTTCCTCGCCCCGGTGGTGGGCACGGACGAAAAAGAAGGCGTCACGCGCGCCTTTCCCGATACCGTCGTGGGCACGGACTCCCACACCACGATGATCAACGGCATCGGCGTTCTCGGCTGGGGCGTGGGCGGCATCGAGGCCGAAGCCGCCATGCTGGGCCAGCCCTACTCGATGCTGATTCCCGACGTGGTGGGCTTCCGCCTCGCGGGCGATCTGAGAGAAGGCGCCACGGCGACCGACCTCGTGCTCGTGGTCGTGCAGATGCTGAGAGAAAAGGGCGTGGTGGGCAAGTTCGTCGAGTTCTACGGCCCCGGTCTGGACAATCTGCCGCTGGCCGATCGCGCGACGCTCGCCAACATGGCGCCCGAATACGGCGCCACCTGCGGCATCTTCCCCATCGACAACGAAACGCTCAAATACATGGAGCTCACGAGCAGGCCGGCGGAGCAGATTGCGCTGGTGGAGGCCTACGCCAAGGCGCAGGGCATGTTCCGCGAGGCGGATTCTCCCGAGGCCGTCTACACCGACACGCTGGAACTCGACCTGGGCGACGTCGTCCCCAGCATATCGGGTCCCAAGCGGCCTCAAGATCGCATCGTCCTCACGGACGCCAGCGCCACCTTCGAGCGCGAACTCGACAAGATGCTCACCGAACTCGGCGGCGGCGATGGCGGAGGCACGGCCGTGGCGCCCGCTGCGGTTACAGTGAGGGACGGCGCGAAGACGTATGAGATAACGCACGGCGCGGTCGTCATCGCGGCGATAACGAGCTGCACCAACACCTCGAACCCCACCGTCATGCTGGGCGCGGGTCTGGTGGCGAAAAAAGCCGCCGAACGCGGGCTCAAGGCGAAGCCCTGGGTCAAGACCTCGCTCGCACCGGGCTCGATGGTGGTCACTGAATACTTGAAGAGCGCAGGCCTCACGCCCTATCTCGAACAACTCGGCTTCCACAACGTGGGCTATGGCTGCACCACCTGCATCGGAAACTCAGGGCCTCTGCCCGCGCATATCTCGCAAGCCGTGGCCGAGGGCGACCTGGTCGCCTGCTCGGTGCTATCGGGCAACCGGAACTTCGAGGGCCGCGTACACGCCGAGGTGCGCATGAACTTCCTGGCCTCGCCGCCACTGGTGGTGGCCTACGCCATCGCCGGGCGCATGGACCTGGACATCACGCGAGACCCCCTGGGCGAGGACCAGGAAGGGAACCCCGTATACTTGAGAGACATCTGGCCCACGCAGAGTGAGCTTCAGGACGTGGTGATGAACCACGTGAAGGCGGACATGTTCCAGAAAAGCTATAGCGACGTGTTCCGGGGCGATCTGCGCTGGCAGGGCATCCCCACGCCCGAGGGCGGTCTTTTCGATTGGGAAGACATGTCCACCTACATCAGGAAAGCGCCTTATTTCGACGGCATGAAGGCGGAGCCCGAACCGGTCGAGGACATCGCAGGCGCGCGCTGCCTGGCGCTTCTGGGCGATTCGGTGACGACGGACCACATCTCGCCCGCCGGCTCCATCAAGCGAGACAGCCCGGGCGGCCATTTCCTCGTGATGAACGACGTGCTGCCCGACAATTTCAACTCGTACGGCTCCCGCCGCGGGAACCATGAGGTGATGATGCGCGGCACCTTCTCGAACGTGCGCCTGCGCAACCGCGCGGCCCCGGGCACCGAGGGCGGCTTCACCACCTATTTCCCGACGAACGAGGTCATGCCCATCTACGACGCGGCGATGCAGTACCAGGAGGCGGGGGTTCCCCTCGTCGTCCTGGGCGGCAAGGAATACGGTACGGGCTCCTCGCGCGACTGGGCCGCCAAGGGGTCGAGCCTGCTCGGCATCCGCGCCGTCATCGCCGAGAGCTTCGAGCGCATCCACCGCTCGAACCTGGTGGGGATGGGCGTGCTGCCGCTCCAGTTCAAGCCGGGCGATTCGGCGGAGGGCTTGGGGCTGACGGGCCGCGAGACCTTCGACATCGAGGGTGTGGAGCAGGGCGAAGCGAAGCAGGTTCGCGTCACCGCCACGCCGGAGAGCGGCGGTGCGCCGATCGTTTTCGATGCGGTCGTGCGGATCGACACGCCCAACGAGGTGGCCTACTACCAGCACGGCGGCATCCTGCAGTATGTCCTGCGGCAGCTCCTGAAGAGCGGTGGGAATTAGGGGAGGGGATGACCCTTTTTGGGTTGTCCGCTTTTTTGAAATTGTTTCGTCGGTTTTGTAGGGACAGGTCGCGACCTGTCCCTACAGATGAGCCTGATTTGCCGGGTTTTCCTCATCCAGCGCCCATTGAAGCGGGTTGTTCCGAATATATTCGCGGATACTGTTTAGATCGTCTTCGTTTCGGATGACATGGTCGTAGAATGACCGTTGCCAGATGCGTTTCTCGAATGGCGGGAAACGTCCGGATTTCACCTCGTTGATGTATTCATTCGTGGTCATCGTCTTAAACCATTGAATGATTTCCTGTAGGGGCGGACCTGTGTGTCCGCCCTGGTGATTTTTTTCTTGTCGTTGTAGTTCCCCCTGTGGATATTCGTCCGATAACCGTTCTTCGCGTTGCGGGCGGACACACAGGTCCGCCCCTACGATTGCAACGATGCTGTGAATGTGATTCGGCATGAGGACAAATTCATCCAATACGAGATGCGGAAATTTGTTCTCAGTCTCGTTCCACCAACGGGCGGCCATCTTCCCCGCTTCGCTCAAAACCATCTCACCCTGGATGATTTCACCGAACAGACATTGCCTGGCCTGCGCGCAAATCGTGACGAAATAACATCCCTCTTGGGAATAATCATAATCCTCCAACCGATATGAATTTCGTCTCATTTGGTTCACGTTCATAATTCATGCTCTAGGGGATACATAGGTATGCTCTACAGGTTTACCAAGCGCAATCACTTCCTCACGAAACAACTTCCACGAACCTCCCCCAGAGGTATTCCGCGTCTTCATCAGTGAGCGGGTCGGGCGAGAGGAAGATTCCCGTATCGCCGGTTACGCCGATCTGCACACGCACCTCACATTCCCACAACGCATCGACAATCTCATCGCGTGATTTTCCGGTTGCTTCCTCGTCGATTTCGATCACGACTTCCGGCAAATCCTGCCCCAGCGAGTTGGGGCGCCTGATGCGGGGCGAGAGTCCCTTCATCCCGGCTGTGCGCTCCATGAAGAATTCACACCATTTCTCGTTGTGGGCGCATTGCTCCGCCTCGCCGCCGTCCAGGTAATGTTCGAGCGCCGCGAGCAGGCCCACGATGTCGTCGCGCCCCGCCTTCATGGGCTGGCCGATCGAATATTTGGGGCTTCCCATCATGGCGCAGGCTTCGATGATTTCCTCTTTACCGAGAATGATGCCCGTATTCTGAGGCCCGCCGATGCTCTTCCCCCCGCTGAAGATGGCGGCGTCGGCCCCCATCTCCTTCGTGTAGCGCCAAAGGTTGGAGGAGGGGGGAAGCTGCGCCGCGGCGTCCACGATTACGGGCACGTTCCTTTCGTGCGCGATCTCGATGATGGTTTCGAGCGTCAGGATGTTTTTGCCCGCATAGCGGCCCGGGAAATAGAAGACGCCCGCCGTTTTCTCCCCGATGGCCTCTTCGAGCTCCCAGGGATGGGTCTGGCGGTGTGAGCCGATCTCCACGAGCCGCGCTCCCGCCTGACGGATGTTGATGTCGTAGTGGTTTCTCTGGAAGCGGTGGATCACGATTTCGTTCTTGAGACCGTCTGTGAACGGCAGCTTGTCCATCAAGGCCGGGCTTCCGCCCGTGATGCAGGCGGCCGCGCACAGCACGAGGCCTGCGGCGGAACCGCTCGTGACGTAGGCAGCTTCGTTTTGCGTCATCCCGGCGACCCGTGCGCCCGCTTTCGCGTGGAGTTCGTTCATGTCCACCTGGGCGGCGTTCGCCTCCTGCATGGCGGCCCATACCTCGGGCCTCAGTCCCGAGCCGCCGAAGACGGTCTGGCGGGTGCGCGCGCTGATGACGCGGCGGATTCCGAGGTCAGTCAGGAATTTTGGGTTTTGCGCGGATTCGTTAATCGTCTTGCTCCTTAGCCAAGGGTGGAATACTGCAGCGTTGCGCCTCCGAGGACGTTCCAGGAGGCGTCGTCATCCGTCATTCCGTACAGGGAAAGGGTATGAAAGCCCTCTTCATCGCGGGAGAAGCGCCTCTCGACATCGAGCCTGAAGACCTGCGACGCCTCGCTCGGCGTGAGTTCCAATTCGGCCGATTCCGGCGGTGTGCCGTCCAAGCCTATTCCCAAAAGAAGCGGCGAGGCGGCCCCCTCGCTCCTCACACGGCCCTCGATTTCGAGATGCGCCTCCTCCCCGCCCCATACGAGGAAAGAGACGCTCATATCGGACGACACTTCTCGCCACCCGCCTGCGGTGATTGCCGCATCCGCGCGCAGCCTCTGCCGCCATTCGACCCGCTTTCTGTTGTGATGGCTCAGGACGAGCGTCCTGTGCTCCGGCCTGTCCGCCCAGTGGTAGTGCCTGGGCCTGCTCTCGTAGGGCCTTCCCATGCCGACGAGAAGAGCGGAGGGGTCGCCGCGCATCACCTCTTCATCGCCTGCGGTTTCATGCCCCGTCGTCGAGGCGACCAGCTTCACGCGCTCTCTGCGCTCATCCCACCTCGCATAGACGTACTGCACCGTATCGACGGGAGGCCGCGAGGCCACGTTGGGCGGAGTTTCTTGCAGGGTTCGCCGCCGCCCGCCGATACGTATTTCCCCGCCGCCGTGGCGCACGAGTTCGAGCTGGTGAAAGCCCCGGTATTCGAGACGGCACGGCTGGGACATGGAGTCTTCTCCATTCGATGCGCGTTTGGCATTGTTCGATGCGCCCATCATATCACGATGTGTCGGGACTCGTGATCGTGTATCATGGCGCCGCTCCGCCGCCCGGCGGCGTCTTCTATTTCTGTGACAGGAGTTTCGAAATGCGTATCGTGACCACACTACCGATGGACGATCTGAAAAAAGCGGGCGCAGCCGCACGGGCACTGGAAGCGGCCGGCTATGACGGCGTGATGAGCATGGAAAACGCGCACCACCCGTTCCTGCCCCTGGCGGTGGCGGCGGTGGAAACTGAGCGCGTGGAGCTTTTGACCGCCGTGGCCATCGCCTTCCCGAGAAGTCCGATGGTGTGCGCGAACGCAAGCTGGGATTTACAAGTCGCCTCGAACGGGCGCTTCGTCCTGGGACTCGGGCCCCAGATCCGTGCGCACAACGTGCGGCGTTTCAGCGTGCCCTGGACGAAACCCGCAGCGAGGATGCGCGAATACGTGGAATCGCTTCGCGCGATATGGCGCGCCTGGCGGAGCGGGGAAAAACTCGATTACCAGGGCGAGCACTACCAGTTCAGCCTCATGACGCCCGCCTTCACGCCGCCCTCTGGAGGCCAGCCCATGGCGCCCGTCACCATCGCGGCGGTAGGGCCGGGTATGCTGAAAGTGGCGGGAAGCCGCTGTGACGGCGTGCGTCTGCATCCTTTCTGCTCGAGCAGGTATTTCGAGGAATTCTGCCTGCCGAAGCTCACGGAAGGGTTCGGGGAGAACGGGATTACGCGCGAGAATTTCGAGATCACGGGCGGGGGCTACATCGTCACCGGAGCGGATGAGGAAGCCTTGAGGCGCGGGATGGATGAGGTCAAGGTGCGCCTCGGCTTTTACGGATCGACGCCCGATTACTGGCCCGTGCTCGAGATGCACGGCTACGGCGATCTGGGCCGGAAATTGAGACAGATGACGCGCGAGGGAAAATGGGGCGAGCTGGCGGGCGAGATTCCGGACGACCTTGTCCACCTTTTCGCCGCCGTGGGCGTACATGCGGAGGTCAAAGATGCGATTGAGGCGCGCTTTGCGAACGGCGTCGATACCCTCTACGCGGGAATGCTCCCCACGGCGGACAGGGACCTGCCGCCCGATCTGATACAGGACATCCAGACGATACCGGTGGCGTTTACGGGCTACGCGGAGAGGTAGGGGGTAGAAGAAGTTCGTCCACTGTGCATGAATTGCAGCATGGGATGACAGAATAATGAAGACGGGTTATTTTTGTGGGCAGCTATCGAAAAATCTTTAGGATGAGATGCAACGGATATGATGGTCAGGCAGATCCGGATGGGAGTTTCACTTGACGAAAACGTATTCTGATAGTGAGATTGAGGCACTTATCGCCGAACGGAAACCCCTTCCATCTAAGTGGCGTGACCGAACACTGCTTCGTCAAAAACGGGGTCACGAGGAGCAGGAACTTGATCTCATCGGCGATGAGGGCAACGAGTTTCGTATCATTCTCCGGCGGAGTAGAGTGAACGTTCTCGATTTCTCGGTTATTCTGGCGGTGCGTGTAGAACAATCGAATCGTTTCTTTCGATTGCGAAGATACAACGGCAAGAGTCATGGACACAGGAATCAGATTGAAAACAATAGCTTTTACGGATTCCACATTCATGTGGCCACGGAACGATATCAGGAAATTGGAACTCGGGAGGACACATACGCGGAATTGACTGACAGGTATGGAGATTATGAAGGCGCGCTTCGTTGCTTCATGGAAGACTTGAACTTCGAAGCTCCAGCGGAAGATCAACTCGGTCTCCCATTTGAGGTGTAGACATGTCTGTCACCAATATTGAACGGGACTTCCACGAAAAAGTGTCTCAAGAGGTGCGGCTCTCCTCGGAAGGTATTGAGCGATTTCGCGTAGTTACGCCATTTTTATTCGAGGACGGGGATCATCTTGCGGTTGTTTTGAAACGGGAAGATTCAACATGGTTGTTGTCGGACGAGGCGCACACCTTCATGCGTCTCACCTACGATCTTGATGAAACCGACCTACAGAGAGGCACACGTCAGAAAATCATAGCAAACACTCTCTCAGCATTTAGGATCGAAGATCGCGACGGAGAACTTGTTCTTCCCGTACCCGATGAACAATATGGGAACGCGCTTTTCTCTTTTGTTCAAGGGATTCTCAAAATCGCCGATGTGTCTTACTTGTCACGCGAGAGAGTTCGTTCCACGTTTAACGACGACTTCCAACTTTTTCTCTTCGAATCAATACCTGAGGTGCGGAGAAGTTTTAATTGGTTTGATTCAGTACGCGATCCGGAAGGTAGATATAGCGTAGATTGTCGCGTCAATGGTATGGATCGCCCTCTTTTTATTCACGCGTTATCTAGTGATGGTAAAGTCCGCGACGCTACGATCACTTTGCTCCAATTCGAGAAATGGGGACTATCCTTCCGTTCTCTTGCGATTTTCGAAGATCAGGAATCGATCAATCGCAAGGTGTTGGCGCGCTTCAGCGATGTTTGTGAGAATCAATTTTCGAGTCTCACCGCTAATCGAGATAGGATATCGCGCTTTCTAGAGGACTGTCTCTCCTAAATTAAGTTCCCCCTCACGCTCTCGGCCCGATCATGTTCTCGGGTTTTACGGCCGCATCGAATTCCTCGCCGGTGAGGAGGTCCAGCGCAATCGCCGCGTCGCGCAGCGTGCCGCCGTCCGAGAACGCCTTTTTCGCCACCTTGGCCGCGTTGTCGTATCCGATTACGGGGTTCAGCGCCGTCACCAGCATGAGCGAGTTCTGGAGATAAGACTCTATCGCGGGCCGGTTGGGCTCGATTCCCACAGCGCAATGCTCGTTGAACGATACGCTCGCATCGGCCAGCAGCCTAACCGAGTTCAGGAGGTTGAAGATCATCACGGGCTTGAACACGTTGAGCTCGAAATGCCCCGTCGCGCCGCCCACGTTCACCGCCACGTCGTTGCCCATCACCTGGGCGCACACCATCGTCATCGCCTCGCTCTGGGTGGGGTTCACCTTGCCGGGCATGATGGAGCTTCCGGGTTCATTCTCGGGGATGAAAAGCTCGCCCACGCCGCACCGGGGGCCGGACGCCAGCATACGGATGTCGTTCGCGATTTTCATCAGCGACGCCGCCAGGGTCTTCACCGCCCCGCTCGCGAATACGACCGCATCGTGCGCGGCGAGGGCCTCGAACTTGTTCGGCGCGCTTCTGAAGGGAAGCCCCGTCATATCGGCGATTCTGGCGGCGGCCTTGTCCGCGAAGTCGGGATGCGTGTTCAGGCCCGTTCCCACCGCCGTGCCGCCGAGCGCCAGTTCATAAATCCCGTCCAGCGACATCTCTACGCGCGCGAGGCCGTTTTCGAGTTGCTGCGCGTAGCCAGAGAATTCCTGGCCCAACGTCAGGGGAACGGCGTCCATCAGGTGCGTGCGGCCGATTTTGATGATCGAATCGAACGCTTCGGCTTTCGCCGCGAGCGTAGTCTTAAGCGCTTCCACGGCGGGGATGAGCTTCTTCGTCATCTGCTCGCCCGCTGCGATGTGCATCGCCGTCGGAAAGGTGTCGTTAGAGGACTGCGCCTTGTTCACGTCGTCGTTGGGGTGGATCGGGTCCTTGGAACCCATCTCGCCGCCCGTGATTTCGATGGCGCGGTTGGCGATTACCTCATTCGCGTTCATGTTCGTCTGCGTCCCACTGCCGGTCTGCCAGACGACGAGGGGGAAATGCTCGTCCAGATCGCCCGCGATCACCTCATCCGCCGCCTGGGTGATGAGCGCGGTCTTCTCCGGCTCCAGGATTCCCAGTTCCTCGTTCGTCACCGCGGCGGCTTTTTTCAGAATCCCTAAAGCGCGGATGATCTCCCTCGGGAAGCGGTCGCCGCCGATTTTGAAGTGAACGAGCGAACGCGCTGTCTGCGCGCCGTAGTATTTGTCCTCGGGCACCTCAATCTCGCCCATGCTGTCGGTTTCGATTCGGTACGACATGCTGCCTCCTGCGGATGCGTTGTAAATGTATTGGGGTTCTATGGTCTCATCGGCGTTTTCGCCGTTTCGTGTTAGGTGATTTCCGGGACGCGCCTCACCACGTAAGCACGATGCGGCCCACCGGGTCGCCCGCGCGCAGGGCGGCCAGCGCGTCGTTGGCGTCCGGCATCGGGGCTTCCTCCGTGATGACGGCGCGCACGCGGCCATCGTTCACCAGGCTCGCGGCGTCGCTCACGTCGCGCACCGTGTGGTTGTGCGACGCGATGATCTGGATCCACTTGGTGATGAGCTGCGCGGGTTCGATCTCCATTTTCTGGCCGAAGACGTAGCCCAGGACGATGAGGCGTCCGCCGGGCCGGAGCAGGTCGAGACACTGCTGGAGAACGGGCGGCACGGCGGCTCCGCCGACGATCTCAAGCGCGATATCCGCACCGAAACCGTCCGTGATGTCCATCACGGCCTTGACCGGGTCGGTCTCCATCGCGTTCACCGTCTCGAACGCGCCGAGTTCGCGCGCCTTGGCGAGTTTCTCCTCCTTCACGTCCACGGCGATGATGTTCACCCCCAGGTGGCGGAGGAGTTGCAGGGCGTGCAGCCCCAGGCCCCCGACCCCGAAGATGACGGCGCACTCGCCGAGTTCGGGCCGGGCCATGCGGATGGCGTGCAGCGGGGAGCCGAGTGTCCCGCCGATGAGGGAGGCCGCCGCCAGAGATACGTTTTCGCCGATTTTGACGAGGTTCCGCTCCGACGCCGCGACGAGTTGGCCGAAGCCGCCGTCTATCTCGATCCCTAAGCGTCCGGGCGAGTTCAGGCACATCTCCTCATGGCCCAGGCGGCACATGCGGCAGCGCCCGCAGGTCTGCTTGCTCACGACGACCACGCGATCGCCCGGGGCGACGGAATCGACTTCTGCGCCCACTTCGAGCACGACGCCTGAATTCTCATGGCCGAGCATCAGGGGCGTGGGGGCCGATTTGACGTTTCCGTCCACTATCTTCAAGTCTGTCGCGCACAGGCCGTTCGCCTTTGATTCCACGAGCACCTGGCGGGGGCCGATCTTGGGTTCGGGCGCTTCCTCATAAGCGAGGGGCTGGCCGAATTGCTTGAGGATCATGGCCTTCATGGGCGGTTCCTCCGTTTCTCTTGATGAGGGACAAAACCTGCGGCGATTCTAGCAGGCCCGCCAAGGGGATGCCAGATGGGGGTGGGGAATTCAGGGGGGGGGCTAGCGTAGGCAGGGGTCGAGCGATTTCGCATTTATAATCACTCCCCCCTTGAGGGGGAGTCAGTGAGCTGAGGGCTAAGCCCGAAAGTGAACTGGTGGGGGGTATAATTCGGAATGGCGCTAAAACGCGATTTGCCCCCCACCGAATCAACCTTCGCCAGAGGCTCGGCTTCTTCGTCGGCTTTCCCCTCGGGAAGCCGACCCTCAAGGGGGGAGTAATTATTTTCGAGCGGAAGATTTGCATTCCGTAGGGACAACCCCCTGTGGTTGTCCTTCGTGAGGACAGGCACGGCGGCCTGTCCCTACACACACCCCCCTACATCCCCAGCCCGCCGTCGATTCGGAGCACGATGCCGGTCACGTAGCTCGCCTCGTCCGACGCCAGGAAGACGAACCCCGCCGCCATCTCCTCGGGTTCTCCCCACCTGCCCAGGCAGATGCGCTCCAGGTATTTCGACTCGAATCGCTCATCCGTGCGGATCGTCTCCGTCATCGGGGTGATGGCCGCGGGCGAGACGCAGTTCACGGTGATATTGTGTCGTCCCAGTTCGCGGGCCGCGCTCTGCGTCGCGCCGACGATGCCCATCTTGGCCGAGGAGTAGTTGATCTGGCCGATGGTGCCGCGGAGCCCCGCGCCGGAGGTCACGTTGATGATGCGGCCTTCCTTCCGGGGGATCATGCGCTTGGCCGCCGCGTGGATGCCTGTCCAGGTGCCCTTCAAGTGGACTGCGATCACGGAGTCCCACTGCTCTTCACTCATTTTGTGGAGCATGGCCGCGCGCACGATGCCTGCGTTGTTCACCATGACGTTGATGGGTCCATGCGCCGCCTCAGACGCGTCGAGAGCGCCCTCGACCTCATCAAGCTTGCTCACGTCGGCCTTGTGGAATAGCGCCTCGCCGCCTGCCTCTCTTATCAGGCGCGCCGTCTCCTCGCCCCCCTCCTCGTTCATGTCGACGACGAGCACCTTCGCACCCTCCTCGGCGAAGCGCCGGCACACCGAGCGTCCGATGCCCTGCGCAGCACCCGTGACGAGGGCGTTCTTGTCTTTCAGTCTCATGGAATTCCTCTCTTTCTTGTGGATTCAGTCCAGCCAGGCCTGCGCCTCACCCGTGGTGACGACACGGCCGCTGGAGTCGACCGCTTCGATCTCGCAGGTGGCGTAAGATCGGCTCTGCTCTTCCGTGATATCGGTAATCACGCCCCGGCAGGTGATGACCTCGCCGAGCTTCACCATGCCCTGAAAGCGAACTTCCAGCCGCTTGTAGCTGCCCGCGCCGAATGTGTTCTCGACGAATTGCCCGAGAAAGCCCATCGAGAGCATCCCGTGGGCGATAACGCCGTCCAGGCCGCCCGCGCGCGCCGCCTCGTCGTCATAGTGGATCGAATTGTAATCCCCGCTTGCGCCCGCGTATTTCACGAGTTGTGTCCGCGAGACGGGATCTTTCACGAGTTCGGGGAGCGCGTCACCCTTTTGGTAGCTCATCGTCTCTCCTTCAGTTCCTGAATCGCCGGAGCGACACCCACTTGCCCCCGCCCACGCGGGAGCCGTCGCGCGCGTCGGTAAACTCGTATTCACGCTCGACGAACACGAGGTCGCCCGTGCGGCCCGATTTTTCGGTGATGTCCACGATGGTGAAGGAAACGTCCAGCTCATCGCCCGCGCGGATGGGCCGCTCCACCTCATAGACCTGTGAGGCGTGAAGCCCCACGTCGCCGAAACCAGGCGGCAGATCGGGATAGGCGTCCTTTGCCCTGAAGGTGGTGGGGAAAGTGGGCGGCGCAACCGCGTCGACTCCCCGGTAGGCGGGGTTCTCGTCGCCGATAGCGTCCGCGAATTTCTCAATCGCCCCTTGCTCTACCCTCAAGCGATAGGGGCCGTGCTTTCGTCCCACCAGGGCGCGTATTTCGGGCGTGATTCTCTTGCTCATGCGGGTCCTCTCGTCAGGTTGTCTTGATCCGAACGTCCACGGCGATGCAGCCCTCCGCCGTGGCGATGAGCGGGTTGATATCCATCTCGGCGATATCGTGTCTCAACTCCAGCGCCAGTCTCGAAATTTTAGCCATTATATCGGATATGTGCGGAATTTGAACTTTGGGCCCGCTCCGGAAACCATCGAAGATGGCGCGCGAGCGAAGGCCTGAGAGCGTGCTTTCGGCTTCTTTTGCGTGGAAAGGAGGCAGAAGCCGGGCCACGTCGTTGAGTACTTCCACGTACACGCCGCCCAGCCCCGCCGTCACGCACGGGCCGAACGTCTCATCCCGCGAGATGCCGACCAGTAGCTCCAGACCGCCTTCAATCATCTCCTGCACCAGAAGGCGCGCATCGTCCGCGAGTGCGAGCAGCCGCTCGGCACCGGTCAGCACTTCCTCGGCTGTATCGAGTCCCAGGATGACGCCGCCCGCCTCGGTCTTGTGTGCGAGGCTCTCCGATACGACCTTGAGCGCGACGGGGGTTTGATACGCCTCCCACGCCTTGCGTGCTTCTTCCGCCGTATCGACCAGAATTTCCCTTGGTCTCGGAATACCGTAGAGGTCCATGATTTCGGCGCAGATTTCAGGCGGCAGAAAACCATCGGCGGATGGGGGAGAACGCCTGATGCTTCGCCTGGCCGCCTCCTTCCGTGTACGGGTTTTGAGTAGGGGCTGGGAAGAAGCGGCCTCGCGCGCGTTTTTAAGCGACAATAGGGATTCCAGGCCGCGAATCGCCCGCGAGTAATCGCCGAATACGGGTACGGAGGCTTTTCTGAGTGCTTCTATCTGATCGCGCGGTCCCGTGAGCCAGGCGAAGGCGACGGGCACGGGTGAGGTTTCAAACAGCGCCTTCACCTCCGCCACTATCTGTTCCCCCACGTGGTGGTAGACGCCCATGAGGAATAGCAGCGCGTCCACGTTCTCATCGGATGCCACCGCTACTCCCGCCGTCTTGAGCGGTTGGCTCTCCGGTTGGCTGACCATCAGGGATACGAGGTCCACCGGATTGTCCTTGGGCGCGTAGTCGGGCAGGACGCCTGCGAGTTTTTCCTGTGTTTCTCCTGCGAGGATGGGGAGCTTAAGGTCCGCTTCGGTGCTTAAGTCCGCCGCGAGCGAGCCCAGCCCGCCCGAGAAGCTTAAGATCCCCACGCCGTTTCCCTGGATCGGCCTGCTGCGCGCGAGGAAGTCCGCAATCTCGATGAACTCGTCCATGGAGTCCAGCACCTGAATCCCGAATTGCGCGGCGAAGGCGTCGAAGACATCGCTCGAAGTCGTGATGGCGGCGGTATGGCTGCGCGCGGCGCGCGCGCCCTCTTCGGTCTTGCCGCCCTTGAGCAGGACGATGGGCTTTCCAATCTCGAGCGCGCGCCGGGCGACTTTCTTGAGCCGCTTGCCGTTGCGCACCGATTCCAGATACCCGCAAATGACGCGCGTGTGCGGGTCGTCGAGGAAGTAATCCACGCACTCCGCGAAATCCACGTCCACCTCGTTGCCGAGGCTGACGAGGCTGCTGATGCCCGAGCCGCTCTCCTGAAAGCCCGTGAGCATGCACGCCCCCATCGCCCCGCTCTGGGTGACGATGGCCACCGCCCCCGGAATGAGCGGGTCCTCATCGCGGATGGATATCGTGAACGTGGCCATGAGCTTCGAGCGCACGTGCACTACGCCCATGCAGTTGGGTCCTAAGACGCGCATTCCCGATTCGTCGCGCAACTCCAGGATTTTCTCCTGTAGCGCCACGCCTTCAGTGCCAGCTTCGGCGAAGCCGGACGTAATGACGGCGGCGGCCTTGACGCCTCGTCCCGCGCATTGTGTGAGGGCGGGGAGCACGTCCTCTCTCGGGGTGCAGATGAGAGCGAACTCGGGCGCTTCGGGCAGGGAGGCGACATCGGGGTAGCACTTAAGCCCCGCGATCACGTCCCGCCTCGGGTTGATGGGGTAGATGGGGCCGGGAAAGCCATATTGCATGGTCAACCGCAAGGGAATGCCGCCCAGGCGGTTCAAGTCGGAAGCCGCGCCCACCACCGCAAAGGATTTCGGGTGGAACAGGCTCGTAAGGGATTCGCGCGTGCTCATCTGGTGATGATCAGGCCAGGCGGCCGCCTGCAATCCCGATCGTAACGGCTGCGCCGTCCTGGTTTACAAGCGAAACGTCGAAGAGATAGCGCATCGCGCCCTCATCAGGCGATTTCTCCCTGAGCACAGCCATAAGCGTCAGAACGTCGCCCGGGAAGATGGGTTTCACGAAGGAAACATCGATCTCTCCACTCGTGATGAAGCCCATCCCCAGGTAATCGACCATGAGTTCGGTGATGAACGACACCGGGTGGCGGCCCGTCGCCAACGCGCGGGGGAGACCCGCCTTTCTGGCCACCTCATCGTCCGTGTGGATGTTCTTCGTATCCACGCCGCCGGTGACGTAGCGGTTGAATTTGAGGATGTCCTCCCAATCCACCTTGTGCGTCCGCTCGGGCAGAGTGTCGCCGATATTCATATTTTCGATTTCTGCGCGTGTATTAGCCATCTTTCCCGTGCTTTCTCGTGAGGCTCAATACGGATGTGTGCGAGGAAGTGAGCAGCAACTCTCCCGTCTCGTTCGTGACGGAGAGCTCGCTCACGATCCAGCCCTTCTCTCGCTTTACGTACAGGTCCTTCACCGTGACCTTCTGGTTCACCGTCTCGCCGACCCGCACGGGCCTGTGGAAGCGGTAGCCGAGCTTGGCGTGGATGGTGCCAAATCGCTTGTAGTTCTCATCATAAATGGCGAGCAGGTCGTTGATGAAGATCATCGGCGGCGCGATGGGACCGCCCGCGGGGGAATCGCCCTGGTACCATTCCCGCTTAGCGCCCACGGCGTCGCAGTGCGCGTCCACCTTCTCCTGCGTCACCAAGACGCTGCGCTCGCCGATAGTCATGCCGACTTCCAAATTCTCCCAGACGAAATCGGGTTTTTCGCTCATCAAACATGCTCCCCTTTCTCGCCCTTCTCTGGCCCCGGGAAACTCTCGGGCCACCCCGCCACGACATCGGCGAGGTAGTTCTTGAGATTCTCGGGGTCCTGCCTGCGTCCGATGGTGATGCCCGAAATCGTTTTCGGCTCATCGAGCGGAATGCGCAGGGCGTCCTGGAAGCGGTTTCTCATGTTGAAATAGGTGATGACCATGGTGAGTTCCACGAATTCTTGGTCATCGAAGTGACGCCGCACCTCCTCGAAAACATCGTCGCGCGTCTTGGCGGTGTTCTTCGTCACGTGCTCCGCCCACAGGACGGCTGCCTTTTCCCTTGGGGTCATCGTTTCGGAATCCATATAGGCGTCCGAGCAGATTTCCTGCACCTGCTCTTCGGTGACTCCGGCGTCTCGACCGAGCGCCGTGTTGTGCCCGAGTCAGTAGTCGCACCCGTTCAGATGGCTCGTCTTGATGACGGCGATTTCCTTGATCTTGGTGGACAGCACCGTACCCAGCCCCTCACGCATGAGGGTGACGGTGAGCGGCAGGATGACCTTGGCGACGTGAGGCTGGTAGGCCATGACGGCGAAGGAGTTCGCCACGCGGCCGAGCATCTTCGTCACGCCTTCGAATAGTTTCGCGGCCTCGCCTTCGGCTTCGTCGACCTGGATAGGTTTTATATAATTCATTCTTGCGCCTCCTTGCTCACTCTACCGGCGGCCAGATGCGCTTGCCGCGCGTCGGCGAGCCGGGCGTGTGGAGCAGGCGCTGGCACACGTGGTACGACCAGTCGTTCTCGCCCGGGAAGAGCTTGTCCGCGCGCGGGAAGTGCTCGAGGACTTTCTCAAGCGAAACAAACTCATAAAAAATGCTGTGTTTCGCCCATCCCGCCACCGAGACCAGCTTGCGCGTGCCCACGCAGCCGCGCATGTACTTCATCGCGGGCAGGCGGTCCTGCGCATACCAGGAACTCAGGTCGAAATCATCCTCGGGCGTGAAGCAGTTGAACGTGCCCATCTGGACTATCGGCGCGGGCACGCCGCCGAGAGCTCGGGTGTCGGCGGCGGGGCCGTTCACCCGGTCGACTTCGGTGAATATGCCCGTGCGCTCGCCGATTCGCTTGGCGATCATCGCCTTCGTCCCATCGGAATAGGTTTCCGCAAGCTGCGCAGGGTTGGGACTCAGGAATACCTCCGCGCTCGTGCCTCCAAACAGCAATAGAAATTCGGTGCCGTTTGGAATCGAGGGGTCGTCCGTGTAGGCCAGGTGGTCTTTTTTCTTCGATTTGGGCGATTCCCTGTCCACGAGCTCGTAGTGCGCCGCCCACAAGTAGCCGGGGCGTTTGAGCGCGTCTTTGATGTGGGTGTGGTGCAGCCAGTCGTTGTACTCGGCCTCTTCTTCTTTCGGCAGGTCATACCAGGTCGCCCAGATGCTTCTGTCCATGTGTTGTGTCCCCCAGGGGTATCGAAAAAAAGCTTAAGCCTTCCGCTCCTCAAGGACGGCGCGGAGGCATTTGATGCCCATCATCAGCGAGGGACCGCCGGCTGGAAAGATCAGGCATTGCACGGCCTCGAATATCTCATCTTCGCTCGCGCCCAGGTCCAGCGCGCGGTGGATGTGGTTTTTGACGTAAGTCTCCACCTCCGTGCCGGGGAGGCGCACGCAAAGGGCGGTGATGATGATGAGCTCGCGCATCTTTTCAGACAGCGCGCCCTCGCGCTTGATAACGTGGTTATAGAGCGCGCTTTGGCGCACATGGTATTCGGGGTCTTTGTTGATGTAGAACTCCTGCTCGGGCAGCACCCAGCCGCGGTCGGCGACGGTCTTCTCGATCAGGACCTTCTTCTCGGCGTCGTCCATGTTCGGTCTCCATCGTGGTGATGCGTGAGCGGGCTGGCCTTCAGGCGCTCGAACCGGCCTCCCCCGTCTACGGGCGGGCTCCTTGCCCGCAAAAACGCCCGGCTTCAAATGCTATCGACCGGGCGTTCCTGTGAGAAACACTATGAAACCCGAACGGATTCGGGGTGGTTTGTAGTGTGCCGCCAGGGACTCGAACCCTGGACCTACGGATTAAAAGTCCGTTGCTCTACCAGCTGAGCTAGCGGCACAAGGAGAAAAGAGGTTTACGATGCGTCGGCTCGTAAGTCAAGCCTACAAACCAGATCGAGACAGCGGCGGATCCCGGGTTCGGGCCGCCCGGCCTTCTTTACGCTTGACGAAGGCGGGGGCGGTGTGTTCAATACCACCCTCATGGGGAACGCGGAACCTCACCAGGGTTGCATGCTCCTTCTTGCCGACGTAGCTCAGACAGGTAGAGCAGCTGATTCGTAATCAGCAGGTCACCGGTTCAAGTCCGGTCGTCGGCTCCATCAATAATCTTTTCCGGTTACTCCATCCGAGGTGTTTCATGGCGAAACGAAATAGCGTGGGCGTCATCGGCCTGGGACGCATGGGGAATCCCGTGGCGCAGCGGTTCATCGGGGCGAAGATGCCCTTGATGCTCTGGGACGTCTCAGAGGAAAGGCGGAAACCGTTCGAGGAAACAGAGGGCGTCACGGTCGCTACGCCCCGTGAAATAGGGGAATCTTGTGCGGTCGTCTTCTTCGTCGTTCCGTCATCGGACGAAATCGCGGCGTGCTTCCGGGGGAAATACGGACTGCTCAAAAACCCGAGGAAAGGCCTCGTCGTCTACGACCTCACGACTTCGGACCCGGCGAAGACCAAGCGCCTCGCCAAGCGAGCCGAGCACGCCGGACTGGGCTATCTCGACGCCGGCATGAGCGGCGGCCCCGGCAACATCCTGGAAGGCAAGCTGACGCTCATGATCGGAGGAGACGAGAAACTCTTAAAGCGCACGAGGAAATACCTCAAACCTTTCGTGGATCACACCTTCCATCTGGGCGCGCTGGGTTCGGGCCACACGATGAAGCTCATCCACAACATGGTGCTCCACACGACGTTCCTGGCCACTTGCGAGGGGGCGCGCCTCGTCGAGCGCCTCGGGATGCGCGTCGAGGACATGATCGACATCTTCAACGCATCGACGGCGTACAGCTACGCGACCCGGCATCGTTTTCCGAACAACATCCTCTCGGGCACGTGGAACGGCCAGGCGCGCATCTACAACCTGCAAAAAGACGTCGGCCTCGCCGTCGGGATCGGGCGAAAACGCGGCGCGGACATCGAGTTGGCCGAGCATACGCTCTCGTTTTTGAGAAAGGCCGTAGAGCGCGGGATGATAGAGGAGGACCTGACGCTTCTCTACCGCGATTTCGACCAGATCCAGAAGATGGACGCGCCGGAATAGGCGATACTCGAGTGGATGCCGCTCAGGATGAGATTTGACGGGGGCCGATCCCTGAAAGTAGAATACGCGCTCTTGAGAACCAGGGCCAAAATCTTTAAGTTTGCGCAAAAATGTAAAGTTTTCCGGCAAGGTCTCGTTCGTCGCCTTCCATGCGAGCAGGCCTGATTTTAATGATTTTCGGGGCCGCGGCCCCGGTAGTTTGATTTTGACCACCTGAATCGGAACATTCCATTCCCATCAAGGAGAAAACGAAATGGCATTCGAACTTCCCGCTCTCGATTATGACTACAGCGCTCTCGAGCCGCACATCGACGCGCGCACGATGGAGATTCACCACACCAAGCACCACAACACCTACCTCACGAACCTGAACAACGCCATCGCCGGCACGGACCTGGAAGGCAAGAGCATCGAGGACATTCTCGGCAACCTCTCGCCGGATCAGGGCGGCCTGAACTTCAACGGCGGCGGCTACGACAACCACTGCATCTTCTGGAAGAACATGAGCCCCAGCGGCGGCGGCGAGCCGAGCGGCGATCTGGCGGCGGCCATCGGCGATTTCGAGGCTTTCAAGGCTGACTTCTCGACCAAGGCGGTGACCGTGCAGGGAAGCGGCTGGGCGTGGCTGTGCACGAAGCAGGGTTCCGGCAGCGTCGAGATCAAGCAGATGCCCAACCAGACGAGCGTACGCACCGAGGGCTACGTGCCGCTTCTCGGCGTGGACGTGTGGGAACACGCCTATTACCTCAACTATCAGAACCGCCGTCCCGACTACGTCGCCGCATGGTGGAACGTGGTGAACTGGGACGACGTCGCCGCGCGCTTCGCGGCCGCTAAATAAGGGGGCGATATCATGGCTTTGAGCGTTGGTGATGCAGCGCCAGATTTTGAACTGCCGAGAACCCTCGCCGAGGGCGATACGGTCAAGCTGAGCGATTTTCGCGGAAAGAAAAACGTTCTGCTTTGCTTCTATCCGTTCGATTTTTCCTCCGTGTGCAGCGAGCAACTGCCCGCTTATCAGGCGGAGAAGGCGAAGTTCGATGCCGCCGACTGTGAGGTCATCGGCATCAGCGTGGACAGCCCGTTCGCGCACGCCGCCTGGGCCGAGAAATACGGCATCGAATTCCCGTTGCTGAGCGATTTTTTCGGCAAGGGAACGTGCGCGGCCTACGGTTTTCTGAACGACAAGGGGTTCAGCAACCGCGCGGTGGTTCTCGTCAACAAGGACGGGAACGTCGCCTATATGGAAGTGACAGCCGCTCCTCCCGAGAAGCCGGACGACGATAAGCTCTTCGCGGCGGTCGAGGGTCTGGGCTAGGCCTGTTTTGGAGTTCGTGTTTCTGGGCGCGGGGTGGACATGCCCCGCGCCCGTTTTTTTACGTCTCGCATACTGCCGGCGTCCACCTGAGGGAGCAGGGAAGTGGTGAACGGGTTGTCAGCCGTCATCGATGGCATCGTCTCCGAGGAAGTGAGCATATCCATCGAGCTCTATCCGCCCAAGGGGCGCAAGGCGGTGGAGCGCACCCTGCGCGAGGTGGCGGCCATACATGACGCGATGGACGTCGCCTTCATCTCGGTGACATACGGAGCGGGCGGCTCCACGCAGGAGGGCACGCTCGAACTCGTGCTGGAGTTGGCCCGCCGCTATCCGCGCCGCGTGGTGGCGCACCTCACCTGCGTGGGCGCGAACGAGGCGGAAATCTCGCGCCTGATGGAGGAGTACCAGGATAACCGGGTGCGCGACATCCTCGCGCTTCGTGGAGACATCCCCGAGGGCATGACGCGTGAAGAGGCCGTGGCCGGCGGATTCCGCTACGCCGCCGATCTCGTGCGCTGGCTCTGTAAATTCGACGGACTCCACTCCATCGGCGTGGCGTGTTATCCCGAGGGCCACCCCGAAACGCCCGATAAAGCCAAGGATATGGATCACTTCGTCCGCAAGGTCGATGAAGGGGCCGCCTACGCGGTTTCGCAGTTTTTCTTTGAAGCGCACGTCTGGGAGCGGTTCAGGGAGCAGATGGCGATGCGGAGCGTGGGGATTCCCCTGTCGCCCGGCATTCTGCCCGTGCGCGACCTGGGCCAGGTACAGCGTTTCGCGAAAAAATGCGGGGCGAGCGTACCGAGAAGCGTCGTCGATGCGTTGGCGCCCTACGAGAATGACCCCGAGGCCTTTCAGGAAAGTGCGGCCGACCTGGCGGCGTTCCAGATTTGGGAGTTGATGGAACTGGGCGTCAGTCATTTCCACGTCTACGCGCTCAACCGCTCGGACATCGTCCTGCGCATCGCGGACAGGCTGGGCTGGCGCAGGTAGGTTTTGGCGCGGGGACGCGACCATCCACCCTCGTTTTATCGAAAAAACATAGAATCGCCACCTGTTTGTAACACCTCCCGAAGATATTTTCTCTATATTCCATCCCGTAGCGAACCACGAGTGTGAGTGCAAAATCAGGCTTCCGAATGGAGTGCGTGCTCCAGCTATTGGCAGGCGTCTTCTTGAGCCTTGGGAGATGCTAATCTTTACTTGTAATCCATAGGAGACGGATGGGATGGGCTCGATGAAAAATACCGCTTCAATCTTGAAGAGATGCCTAAGCGCGTTGCTCGGCGCGACGACGCTGCTCGCGCTGACGGCAGGCGCCGCCTCGGCCGATAAACCCTTTACGTTCGTGGCGCTCGGCGATATGCCATACGGCGAGCCCGCGAAGGTTTATGCACCCTTCAAGGCGTTGATCGGTCAGGTGAACGACCTGAAACCCGCCTTCACGATCCACATCGGGGACACGAAATCAGGCTCCACCCCGTGTTCGGACAAGATGCTGCTGGACCAACTCAATTTCATGAACACCTTCGACGCCCCGATCGTCTATACGCCCGGCGACAACGAATGGACCGACTGTCACCGCAAGAAGGCCGGCCGCTTCGATCCGATTGAAAGGCTCGCCTTCCTGCGCAAGCACTATTTCTCTCACGGCCCGCGCTCGCTCGGTAAGGTTCCCATGAAGATCGAACGCCAGTCGGACCTGATGAAGGAATATGCCGTATATCCCGAGAACGCGCGTTTTGTGAAAGAGGGCGTCCATTTCGTGGCGGCGCACGTCGTGGGTTCGAACAACAACTTCGAGGTACGCGACAGGCGCGCCATCGCGGAGTTCTTCGCGCGTGATAAGGCGAACGTCGCCTGGCTGAACGCGGAATTCGATAAGGCCGTCGCCGCAAAGGCCAAGGCGCTCGTGCTCGCGATTCACGCCAATATCTTCAAGCCCGGCTTTTTCTCCAAGAAAAAAGAGGCGTTCTCGGGCGCGTCGGGCTTTAAGCGGTTCGGCGATGCGCTGCTCAAAAAAGCCGCCGCGTTCAAAAAGCCGATCCTGCTGATCTATGGCGACAGCCACAAGTACCAGATTACGCGCCCGCTCTCGAAAAAAGCGCCGAACGTGCTTGCACTTCAGGTCTTCGGCGCCAAGCAGATGCACGCCGTCAAGGTAACGGTGGACACCGTGAAGCCTGCGGTTTTCGACATCCAGCCCATCAAGAACAAGGCGCTGGCGAATTAGGGCGTTATGGTTTTTTCAGGCAGTTCCGCAACAGCAAAGAGATCAATTACCACGCCCGGCGGAGCTCAATTTCGCCGGGTTTTGTCTTGAAATTGCTATCTGCATGATGGTCTGAATCGGGAGCGATAAAAAAAGAGGAGAGGCTATGGGCTCCCCTTTCGGTTCCCGTGCAGCTTGATGGATGAAGGACCTGGCCCGCGAATCGAGAGATGCGGGTATAAGGCTCCTTATGTGTGCGCTGTATTCCGGACAGGATTTCTTGACGATTTTCTTACTCCCACTCCTTGTTTTCTCTGAGGGCTTCAACTTTCGCCTCCAGACTCACCAAGCGCCCATCGAGAAGTTCGAAGCCTTCTCCCATCTCCGTTTCGAGTTTGTCGAGCCGCTGTTCCACCACCTCGAGCCGTTGCTCCACCCCCTCAAGCCGCTGCTCCACTCCCTCGAGCCGTTGCTCCACCACCTCGAGCCGCTGCTCCACTCCCTCGAGCCGCTGCTCTATCCCCTCGAGCCGCTGTTCTATCCCCAAGAACCGCTGGTCCATCCCTTCGAACCGTTGGTCAATAGACACGAACCGCTGGTCCATCCCTTCGAGCCGCTGGTCAATAGACTCGAACCGTTGGTCCATCCCCTCGAACCGTTGCTCAATAGACTCGAATTGCTGGTCTATAGACTCGAATCTCCGGTTGTTTTCTTTCCTGAAAGCAGCAACCTCGCTCCTTACTTCCGAAAATGCATTGGTTGTTCTTTCGTCGAGCTTGGCAATGGCTGTAGTTGTTTTTTCTTCGAGGTTGGCGATTGCGGTGAGGATTTCTTGAGTCATGATGACACTCCGTTCGCGCAATATTCGTATTGCATTCGCATTGCGACAACAATAAACTGAAATACCAGATGTGTCAACTATATTATCTGTTCGTTCAAATAAGCCTTTTGCTCACCTTGGAGGCGCTGTTACGAGAGGGGATTTTGTTGGAATTCGGTTAGCGTCCGTGTGTCCTAATCCAGCGGGGCGGGCAGGTAGGATTCTCCCATCAGGTATTCGTCCACGGCGCGGGCGCAGGAACGTCCATCCGCTATCGCCCACACCACCAGAGATGCGCCACGCATCATGTCGCCCGCAACGAAGACGCCGGGCGCGCTCGTCATCCATTGCTCATCGCGGCTCACCGCGCCGCGTCCCGTGCGCTCGAGCGCCAGCTCATTGAGCAGGGGATGGCAGTCGGGACCATGGAAGCCGATTGCCAGGAGAACGAGGTCCGCATCGATTTCCTCTTCCGTGCCTGGAATCTCGGTGAAGACGACTCTTCCGTTCTCGCCATGGGATTCGTTCACCTTCACAGTATCGATTTTCTTGACGCGGCCGTTTTCGCCCAGGAACTGGCGGGTTTGAATCTGGAAGATGCGCTCCCCGCCCTCTTCATATATGGGCGCGGTGCGGAAAATGTTGGCGTAGTTCGGCCAAGGGTCGCTCAGCGGGTCTCGTTTGTCGGGCGGACGCGGGTGATACTGGAACTGCCGGACGGATTTCGCCCCCTGCCTGTGCGCGGTGCCCACGCAGTCCGCCCCCGTATCGCCGCCTCCGATGACGACCACATGCTTGTCCTTCGCGGTAATAAACTCCTCCTCCGGTATATCCTCGCCCGCGAGCCTTCGGTTCTGTATGGTGAGGTAGCGCATGCCGAAGTGGATGCCATCCAGTTCACGGCCCGGAATCTGCAGATCCCTGTGCTGCAGAGCGCCAGCCGCCAGCACGATTGCGTCGAATTCCTCCTGTAATTCGGAGACCTTGGGATCGACGCCCACGTTCGCGTTCACGCGGAACGCTACGCCCTCTTCTTCCATCTGCTGTGTACGGCGGTCGATGTAGGTCTTGTCCATCTTGAAATCCGGTATGCCGTAGCGCATGAGGCCGCCGAGCTTATCGTCGCGCTCGAATACGGTCACATGGTGCCCCGCCCAGTTGAGTTGCTGAGCGGCGGCCAGTCCCGCAGGCCCCGACCCCACGACGGCGACTTTCTTGCCGGTGCGCACTGCAGGCGGGGTTGCCTTCACCCAGCCTTGTTCGAAGGCGTGCTCGATGACGGATTTTTCGATCTCCTTGATTGTTACCGGAGAGTCGTTGATCGTGAGAACGCAGGAATCCTCGCACGGAGCAGGGCAAAGCCAGCCGGTGAACTCGGGGAAATTGTTCGTCGCATGGAGCCGATCGATGGCGTCTTTCCATAAATCGCGGTAGACCAAATCGTTCCAGTCGGGAATCAGGTTTCCCAGCGGGCATCCCTCATGGCAGAAGGGAATGCCGCAGTCCATGCACCTCGCGCCCTGGCGCTGGAGCGTCTCGTGCGGCGTTGGGAGATAGACGACGTCCCAGTCGTGGACGCGCTCTTCCACGGGCCTCGTCTTGGGTGCTTCCCTGCCGAATTCCACAAATCCCGTCGGCTTACCCATGGGCTCCCTCCATCACGGCTTCCTCCCACGGGATGCCTTTTTCTTTCGCCTCTTCAATCGCCATGAGCGCACGCTTGTAGTCGCGGGGCATCACTTTAGCGAATTGCGGTTGGTGCGCCTCCCAGGCGTTGAGAATCTCCCTGGCCCGCGCGCTATCCGTATATTCGATGTGATTTTTGATGAGGTCTTTCACTTCCTCGACGTCATCGGGCGCATGCAGCGGTTCGATGTCCACCATTTCCATGTTGCAGAGCCTGGCGAAATCACCAGTCTCATCGAGCACGTAGGCGACGCCTCCCGACATGCCGGCGGCGAAGTTCCTTCCCGTCTTGCCGAGGATGACGACGCGGCCGCCCGTCATGTATTCACAGCCGTGGTCCCCCACACCCTCCACCACCGTGTGCGCGCCGCTGTTTCTCACGCAGAACCGTTCTCCGGCCACGCCCCGGAAATACGCCTCGCCCGAGGTGGCTCCGAAGAGCGCCACGTTTCCGATGATGATGTTTTCCTCCGGTACGAAGCCCGCCCCCTTGGGGGGATAGGCGATCAGCTTTCCGCCCGAGAGTCCCTTGCCCATGTAGTCGTTGGCGTCGCCTTCGAGAGAGAGAGTCATTCCCTTGGGGATGAATGCGCCGAAGCTCTGCCCGGCGGAGCCCGTGAAGTGAATGCGTATAGTGTCTTCCGGCAGGCCCTCGCCGCCATGCTTGCGCGTAATCTCGGAACCCGTGATGGTGCCCACCGTCCGGTGCGTGTTGCGGATGGGAAGCTCGAAGTCGACCGGCGTTTTGTTCTCGATCGCCTCCTTGCACTTGGGCAGCAACTCCCGCATGTCGAGTGAGCGCTCTAGGCCGTGATCCTGTCTGGTGATCTGGTGGATCGCCGCGTCGGGGCCGGCGTCGGGCTTATGGAGGATGGCCGAGAAATCAAGGCCTTTCGCCTTCCAGTGGCCCACTGCTTTTTTAGTGTCGAGCCTTTCTACGCGCCCGATCATCTCCTCCATGGTACGGAAGCCGAGTCGGGCCATGTACTCGCGCACCTCATCGGCGACGAAGCGGAAGAAATTCTCCACGAACTCGGGCTTACCGTCGAATTTCTCGCGCAGCTTCGGGTCCTGGGAGGCGACGCCGACGGGGCAGGTGTTCAGGTGGCACACGCGCATCATGATACAGCCCATCACCACGAGCGGCGCAGTCGAAAATCCGAATTCATCCGCCCCCAGCAGAGCGCCCACGATGACGTCGCGCCCGGTCTTCATCTGCCCGTCCACCTGGACCGCCACCCGGTCGCGCAATCTGTTGAGAACGAGAACTTGCTGCGTTTCGGCCAGTCCCAACTCCCAGGGGGTGCCTGCATGCAGGATGCTCGTAATGGGCGAGGCGCCCGTTCCGCCGTCGTGGCCCGAGATGAGGATGGTGTCGGCATGGGCTTTCGAGACGCCCGCCGCCACGGTGCCGACGCCTACTTCTGAGACGAGCTTCACATGAACGTCCGCCTGAGGATTCGAGTTCTTGAGGTCGTAGATCAATTGCGCCAGATCCTCGATCGAATAGATGTCGTGGTGCGGCGGTGGGGAGATGAGTCCCACTCCAGGCGTGGAGTGCCTGGTCTTGGCAATCCATGGATAGACCTTGTGGCCGGGGAGTTGGCCCCCCTCTCCGGGCTTAGCGCCCTGGGCCATCTTGATCTGCAGATCGGTGCAGTTGACGAGATACTCGCTCGTTACCCCGAAGCGCCCTGACGCCACCTGATGGACGGCGCTTCGCCTGAAATCGCCGTTCTCGTCGGGGGTGTAGCGGTTCGCGTCCTCCCCGCCTTCGCCCGAGTTGGATTTTCCGCCGATGCGGTTCAAGGCGATGGCCAGTGTCTCATGGGCTTCTGAACTCAAAGCGCCGTAGGACATGCCGCCCGTGCTGAAGCGCTTCATGATCTCCTCGACCGGCTCTACTTTATCGATGGGGATGGGGTTTTCCGCCCAGCGGAAGTCCAGAAGCCCGCGCAGCGTGGCCAGATGCTTGTTCTGGTTGTCCACCTTGCCGGTGTATTCCTTGAAAATCTCATACCGCCCCGACATCGTGGAGTGCTGGAGCTTGAACACGGTCTCGGGGTTGAACAGGTGGAATTCCCCGTCCCGTCGCCACTGGATATCTCCGCCGCCTTCGAGTTCCTGGGAGCCGACGGGTCTCTCGGGAAAGGCGTTCTTCAGCCTCTTCAAGGTCTCCTCGGCCACAACGTCGATTCCGATTCCACCAATCCGCGAGGCCGTCCAGGTGAAGTATTTCTTCACGAAATCGCGCTTCAAGCCGATGGCCTCGAAGATCTGCGCGCCGCGATACGACTGGATGGTGGATATGCCCATTTTCGACATCACCTTGAGGATGCCCTTGTTGAGCGCGGCGATGTAGTTTTTCTTGGCCGTATCGGATTCGAAGTTCTCGAGGAGCCCGTTTCGGATCATGTCGTCGATGGTCTCGAATACGAGATAGGGATTGATGGCTTCGGCGCCGAAACCAAGCAGCAGACACATGTGATGCACCTGACGCGCTTCGCCTGTTTCGAGGAGAAGCCCGATGCGCGTTCTTGTTCCCTCCCGCACCAGGTGGTGGTGAATGCCGGCGGTGGCGAGAAGTGCAGGAATCGGGGCGTAATCCTGAGACACGCCGCGGTCAGACAGCACAATGAAGCTGTAGCCCTGCTCGATGGCGCGGCTGGCCTTTCTGCACAGATCGTCCATCGCCTGCTTAAGGCCGGCCGGGCCGTCTTCGGCCCGGAAGAGAATAGGCAGCGTGACGGCTTTCAAACCCGGCTGCCGGATGTGGGCGAGCTTGTAGAAATCCTCATTGCTGAGGACGGGGGAATCGAGCCTGACCTGCTGGCATGAATCCGGCCCGGGAGCGAGCAGGTTTTTCTCGGGTCCGATGGTGGCGGATACCTGCGTGATGATCTCCTCGCGTATGGCGTCGATGGGCGGATTCGTCACCTGGGCGAAGAGTTGCTTGAAGTAATCGTACAAGATGCGTGGGCGGTTCGAGAGAACGGCTAGCGCCGCGTCGTTGCCCATTGAACTTGTGGGATCGTTTTTCAGGTTCACCATCGGGCCGATGAAAAAACGCAAGTCCTCCTGTGTGAAGCCGAAAACTTTTTGTCTTTCCAGGATGCTCTGGTGGTCAGATTCGGGAAGCTTCGGAGCATCGGGCAGCTTGTCGAGATGTAGTAAATGCTCGTCCAGCCATTCGCGGTATGGATGCTCGGAGGCGTAGCGTGATTTGATTTCCTCATCATCGACGATTCGACCCTCCTCGGTGTCCACGAGCAGGATTCGTCCTGGGTGAAGGCGTTCTTTGAGCTTCACGTTCTCGGGCGGGATGTCGAGAACGCCCACCTCCGAAGCCATGACGAGCAGGTCATCATGCGTGACATAATATCTGGCAGGCCGCAGGCCGTTTCTGTCCAATGCGGCGCCGATGACCGAGCCGTCTGTGAACGCGAGGCAGGCGGGCCCGTCCCACGGCTCCATCAGGCTGGCGTGGAACTCATAGAAAGCTTTCCTCTCCTCATTCATGGATTCATGGCCAACCCAGGGCTCGGGGATCATCATCAACACGGCGTGGGCCATTTCCCGGCCGGCCATGTAAAGAAACTCCAGCACGTTGTCGAAAATCGCGGAATCGCTTCCCCCCTCGACGATGATGGGCAGGATTTTCTCCAGTTCTGGCAGGTGCGGCGATTCGCAAAGCGCCTCGCGGGCGCGCATCCAGTTGATGTTGCCGCGCAGGGTATTTATCTCGCCGTTATGGGCGAGGTAGCGATATGGATGCGCCAGGGGCCAGGAAGGGAACGTATTGGTCGAGAATCGCGAGTGAATCAGCACCAGACCCGATTCCATGTCCCGGTCCTTGAGATCGGGGTATACGTTCTCGAGTTGTTTTGCGGTCAGCATCCCCTTGTAGACCAGAGTGCGCGCAGAGAGCGAAGGAATGAAGAACTCGTCCCTGTCGCGGATGTCCGACTCGCGAATCGCGTGCTCCACGCGCTTTCTGATGACATAGAGCCTGCGCTCTATCCCCATGGAGTCGAGGGATTCGTCGAATCCGCCGATGAATACCTGGCGCAATTGCGGCGCGGCTTCACGCGCCGTGGAGCCGAGCGAGGAGAAGTCGTTCGGCACCGGCCTCCAGCCGAGAACGTCGGCGCCTTCCTCGTAGACGATGGACTCGAAGATCTGCTCGCATTCGTTCGCCTGGTTCGGGGATTTGGGGAGAAAAACCGAACCCACCCCGTAGCGCCCCTCCTCCGGGATTTT
This sequence comes from Nitrospinae bacterium bin107, assembly GCA_002238965.1. GTDB lineage: Bacteria > UBA8248 > UBA8248 > UBA8248 > UBA8248 > Bin107. Next base: position 77,396 of record MPNJ01000020.1, read on the forward strand.
GATTTTTTCGGCTACACAGGCCTTGCGCAGGAACTTGTCCGGTATCTGCATCAAAACCCCCGCACCGTCGCCCGTGTTGATTTCAGAACCCGTGGCGCCCCGGTGGGAGAGGTTGCGTAGGATGGTGAGGGATTTTTCGATGATGTCGTGGGACTTGCGCCCCTTGATGTCGACGACGAAGGCTACGCCGCATGCGTCGTGTTCGAAGGCAGGATCATACAGACCCTGTTTTTGTAAGGGTTTTCTCATTGTTTCACCAGCTTTCATTCGGAGAGAAATTTCAGGAAAACTCCCCGTTTGCCCATTCCCCGGGGAACTCCTGAGAGCGTCTTATGGACATCGCATGATGATTTCCATGAAACGGACTTTGAGTATAACACGCATTGAATAATAAGACAAACTAAAATATTTAATATATTGCATTAGATTTATTTATACTGTAGTCTTTTTTTCATGAATACCGAAACCTTGAGGCTTTATTGCCGCATCATCCAGGAGAGAAGCTTTTCCAAGGGAGCCGCTCAAAGCGGCGTAACCCAGTCCGCAGCGAGTCAGGCGCTTCGCCAGCTCGAGGGGGATTTGAGCGTCGTGTTGCTCGACAGGAGCAAGCGGCCCTTCGGCATCACCGAAGAAGGCGCGCGCTTCTACGAGGCGTGCCGAAAGATGCTGGGGGAATTCGACCAGGTCTGCGCGGAAATATCGCACGGCATCGGCGAGGTGCACGGCCATGTGCACGTCGCTGCCATTTACTCGGTGGGGCTTCACCAGATGGGCGCCTACATGCAGCGGTTCCGCTCCCTGTATCCCCAGGCGCGTGTTCGCCTTGAATGCCTCCACCCCGAGAAGGTGGTGCAATCCGTTCTGGACGATACGGCGGACATCGGAATCCTCTCCTATCCCCCGCGGGACAAGGCGCTCCGGGTCGTGCCCTTCAAGGAGGAACCCATGTTCTTCGTCTCGCATCCGGGGCACCAGCTCGCATTTCGCCACGCAGTAAGGGTTTCCGACCTCGCGGGCGAGCCCTTCGTGGCGTTCGATGCCGATCTCGCTATACGAAACGCGATTGATAGGGTCTTGCGCAAGGCGGGTGTGGGCGTGGAAGTCGTGATGGAGTTCGACAACGTGGAGAGCATCAAGGAAGCGCTCTTCATCGACACCTGGGTGAGCATTCTGCCCGGTTCGGCGGTTCATAATGAGCGGGCCATGAACACGCTGGCGGTGCTGCCCTTCGAGGGGGAGCGCATCATCCGGCCTTTGGGTCTCGTCCACAGGCGCGACAAGCCCCTCCACGGCGGCGTGAGGCGCTTCATCGATCTTCTGGGCAGGGAACTCGACTAACCCCACTCCCTCCATATCTCCTTTCTGATCAATGATTTATCCGTTCGTACCCCTCGAATAATTATTTCTGGATAATTTTGTTGACAATATAGTTATATATAGATATATTGCCGATGCCTGATATGTGAATAAGAATATCGCGCACAGGCGGATGAACAGGTTATATCTTTTATTATGAGCTACTTATAAGGAATTAAGGAGATCACGTGAATATATCGAAAAACCCCGCCAATTTATCTAAATTTATCGAAATATCCAGAAACCCTTGGATATCGAGCCTGTCCCGCCTTTTCCCCTTCACTGAAAACAATCCCGTATTTAATTGATATTATTGCAGTTCAATCATTTTCCGGACTTCTCTCGAATCGAGCCCGCACC
>MPNJ01000041.1 GCA_002238965.1 Nitrospinae bacterium bin107
TTGATATATAACTAATTATTATTATTTATTTCGCATTGACTCCGTACTCCAATGTCCGTAATCAAAACGAAAGCGGATGAGTTCCAACTTCTGCGCGCACCGTCGCGCCGGTGTCGGCCGACGGTCGCGACGAAGCGTGCCTCACGGCCAACCGGACACGGATGATTTTTACGAGAAAAAATCGAACTGGCAGTGTCGTTTATGCGCCCGAAGCACCCGAAACTTCTGTCGGCTTGGATGGCCTCGGAAAAAAGCGGGCCGGGGGCATGTCGCCATTCGGGCGTGGCAGTGGCGACCGCTCGTTCATCCCAGGTGCGCAGATATCTTGTTGCCGGGCCGGGGCCATGGGTTTTTCGGCAACCCTTTTTGATGTAGATTTGATTCTCGCCCGATACTGCAGAATTTCCGTCGCACTCGTTTCTCCGGAGGTAGTCCCGTTTCGAGGCGATGGGGGAGTACTGCATGTTCTTGTGGTGAGGAATTCCGCAAGCATGGTTCTGCCCCGGATTGATGCAACATAGCGGATGTGCTATAAATGGAAAATGCGGGTTGGACGGTCGAGACCGTAACGGGAGTCGATGACGAAATCGCGGCGTTACCCGTCAAGTTGCGCGCCCGGCTGGTGCGGTTATTGGAGATGATTGAAAATGTCGGTCTCGAGGCGCTTCGCGAACCGCACGTCAAGCATATCGAGAGCAAGCTTTGGGAATTGCGCGTCAGGGCGCATGGAGGGATCGCCCGCGGAATCTATGTGACGGCGGCGCGGCGTCGGGTTGTCGTTCTGCATGTGTTTGCGAAGAAAACGCGGAGGACGCCAGGACGAGCGTTGGCGCTGGCCAGAGAGCGTATGAAACAGGTGACGCCATGACGAAGCTCGAGGATTTGAAGAAGCGTTTCATGGAAGACCCGGAATTCAGGGAAGAGTACGAGCGAGTCGATGAGGAATTCAGGTTGCTGGAGGCGCTGGTTCGCGCCCGCACGGAAGCGAAGCTGACGCAGGCGGAACTCGCCCGGCGTCTCGGCACCACCCAGTCGGCAATCGCGCGCCTGGAGAGCGGTGGCGTCTCGCCATCCATCAGAACCCTGCGCCGCTATGCCGAGGCGACCGGCACGCGCTTGAGCGTCGACTTGTCGCAGGCGAGCGGTTGAACGGAATTCCGGAACGGTCCGGGTGATTTTCGATATCGACGTCACGTACGGGCGGCAGCCTTCGCGGGAGCGTTCTTTGGAGATGCGCACGCTCGGGAGAAACTGTCTGAGCGAAAAGACGGGACTACACCTCGTGCATCAACTCGCCTTGAGCGCGCAAAAGCGATGGCGACTACTACGTGGCTTCCGTCATTTGGCAGAAATGATCGCCGACGTAAGGTTCATCAATGGTGCGGACGAAAAAGAAACAGGCAGGAGGGCCGCTTGATTCAAGACAGCCATACATCAGATTTGCGCCCCTGGAAATTTGAGTTCTCTAATTCCCATCAAACTTTCTCCTTGCCCTTACGTGGCCGCCCATGCGTCCGTCTTCCTGACCCTTGGTCTGGGTATTTTCGGGGTCTCACCGGTGGCGACCTTGGCGACGGCTACAGTGCATCCGATAGCGTCTCCGGGCCTTTTCTGTCCTTGCGGGCCAGTAGGTATGATATTATCCTCCCGTTCTCTCTATGAGGGTTCGGAGGGCAAGCATGGATTCATCGTGCCTTTTTTCGAACTCATCTGCTCGCTGTTTGGCGTTGGAGTTCATAACATGAATCCCATACCATACGCCAATCAATACCCCGTAAGATTGTATGAGGATCAGAACTTGAAACCAACTCATGCTACCTGAGGCGTCCACTCTACTCTCCGGTTGATAGGGATTAATATACAAAACGCTACAAAATTTTACAAAATGACACAAATATGTCAATGTATAAATATGCTTTTATGTTAGTTATTTCAAACTGGGACACTATCTTTCAGTGATATTTAGTGACACCATGATTGATAGAAGTGTAGTTTTTCGAAACTCATAGTTGGATAATGCGTGTTTTATCCGAACGAATCTGAGTAACGCAGATCTGAGTACGGCTTTCGGACTAAAACCGAAACAACTTAAGAGCGCGTATGCGAGAAAAAATGCACTCCCGAAACTTCCTAAGCCCGTGCATTGGACGGGCACATCTTGCCAATAGTTCGTCATCAAGAACTGAAAATATGCGTGCCCAGCCACGCGGAGCACCTGGTTCGTTTATCGGATACTACGGGACCATTCGCTGACAGGATTCATTCCTCTTCAACTCTTGCCGTGGCGACATTCTTGGCCCGTCGGGGTAGTGGAGGGGCAATGCCATAGCGCTTCAAGAACGTCCTCGACTCTTCTTGCAGGAAATTGACAGTCACGCACGATGGTAAATGCACGGTATTCGTGCTTAGTCCCTTATGCGCGATTGAGTGCTTTTCATGACCGGTTTCCCGGATCAAAAATCGGGGTCTGCAATGGCGGTTGAGGGATTAGCAATCCGCCGCTTGATTTTCTGGTTGTCAGGGTCGGAAGCAGCAAGCGATGATGATTCGAGCCATTCGGCGGCTCTGATGCTCACCCGCGTGCTCTGCCGGAAAGTCCCACGACCCTGCTTCCACGGCTTGGCGAATAACTCTCCGTGCTCAATCGCGCGGCAGTTTCCCGAATTCGTCCCGGAAGATGGCGTAATCGTTAAGGAGCCGGTATCGGCATTCTGTATCCGGGTATGCTCAACCGACATGCACATATGGGAGTGTCCTGTGTGTGGCGCGCCGCCCGTGTTCCGCTTTTCCGCGGCGAGGCGGTTTCACTTCGAAGCTCCGGCGCGCCATGGCGAGCACGGCCCGCATCTCGCACAGGGCCGGGACGGCTCATGATTTTACCGTCGCGCGTCCGTGACGCAAAACGGACCATCCCGGCGCGTCTTTGTTCGGAAACCCCTGCGTCAGGGGCTGTTGATCTCCCCCCCGATCGAGAGTGTTGACCGGAATGACGGCAGCGGCCGGTTTCGAATATGGAGGGGGTTTTCCCCGAGCCCGTCGTGACGCGCCCGGGTCCGTACGACGTCTGCGGCGATTTTACTGGAAGTTCGGCGCCGGACCGTGTTCTTACATGATGCGGCCAGGCGCGCTACGCGCCGGGTTGTTCCTTGCACATTTCGATGGCCGCGAGCGCCTGCTCTTTATCTTCGGGGTCTTCCACGCAGTGCGCGGTATCCACCGCGACGTCGATTTGCCAGGCTTCGGGCTGCGCAACGGCGATGTCCCGGTACGCCCAGGAGCGGTAAAGCGGCTTGCCGATGCCGCCTGCCAAACTGAGAGCGGCGGGAATATCCTTTGAACGGAAACACCACGGCCAACGGTTTGAAAAGAGAGTTTGGAACGGAAAGCCTTGGCGTACCAGTGAAGGTTTCTGTGTGGGCTGGGAGCAGTACGTCAATAAGGTTGCGCGTTGCTATGACGGGCCTGTAAAAATGAAAGCGGTGCGTCCACCGAGAAACGTAGATGCGGACGCAGGACTTGGGTCCAAAGGAGGATGAGGGGTTTCGAGTCGCCTGTGGTCAACGCCGCGCATGGCCGTACGGCGGGTGTTTGTGCCCTGGACGGCCGGGCATGGCGAGGGAAATCGGATATGGTCTGGTGGTATTAATGGTCGATGACGATCAACTGAGGGCGAAGCTCGCCAAGGTGGAGGCGCTGTTCCGGCGGGCCGGTAGCGAGGGGGAGCGGGCGGCGGCCGAAGCCGCGCTGGAGCGGCTGAGGGGCCGTCTGGGCGCGTCGGACGAGGACCGCGAGCCGGAAATCGAGTTTCAGTTCTCTCTGCCGGACATGTGGTCTGTCCGGTTGTTCGTGGCGGTCTGCCGCAAGCACGGCGTACGTCCCTACCGCCATGCGCGGCAGCGGCGGACGACCGTCATGGTACGCGCACGCCAGGAGTTCTTCGAGCAAGTGGTGTGGCCGGAATTCAATCTCCTCCACGATGAGCTCGAGAGCTACTTCGAGGACGTCACCGATCAATTGATCGAGCGCGCCCTGGGTTCGGACGGCGACGATGGCTTCCCTGCTCCGCGCTAGCAGCCCGGCGGGACGAATTCGGGCGATTCCGGCGGCTTTCGGAATAGCCTCACTGTACCCGTCGGTTCATCCCCGCGCAGGTGGGAACATGAATCAGTAAATACCTGAAGGCAAATTCATCGATTCAAGAGGGTCGGCTTCGAAACCATGATCAAATGGTGCGATGATATGCTCCCTGGAGATGAGGGATGCGAAAACCCGCCAGGAGGTTTTTGGCGCTCTAGCGACAGGCAGGCACGAACAAGAAAAGACATACGCGGCACGGGAGAACGGAAGCGAGAGCGGAATACTCCTGCATCTACACCGCATGGCTTGAAAGATGTCCACATAAGAAAGGGACTACCCTCCCTCTCTATCCAAGGTTGTTCCTGGAGAGGGGGGCAGTCCCTTTTTCTCGTATATCAAGCACATTCGAGTCGCGTAGAGAGAAGAAACAGGGGCTGCCCGTTGTTCCCGTTCCCGGCTCGAGGACTCAAACTCATAGCAAGGAGCGGTACAGTTTGCTCATCACGAGGGAAGCAACCAACGGGCAACCCCCTTTTCGCTCTTCTTTTCTCGCCCTGGGCCCCGGGGCGTGAAGCCCCGAAGGCCTGAGGCGTCGTTGCTCTTCGCTGCTACTGCTTGTTCACGCCGAACGCGCCGACCATTTTTCCGTCCCCAGCGAATTCGGTGTAGAACGTTCCGGTCCCGACGCTCGGAACACCGTCGGCGCCGTTGTCCTTGAGAGCTCCGGACCATTCGCCGGAGGCCGCAGCGGCCGTCCCGTCCATGGTCCAGGCCGTCTCCTGTAGATCGGTGTTGCCATCAGTGCCATCACCAGCAATGGCCCCGTTATCGGAGACGGCGGACTTCTTCAATTCGACCGACCAGTTCCGCGACTGACCGTCCGCGCCCATGAAGTTGTCGATGGTGCCCGTGATCATGTCGGCATTGAAATCGGCCTCGAGCGTCGCCCTCGCGGTGAAGTGGCCGGCGTCGTTCGTTCCACCGGTCGTACTGCTGAGAGCGTACTTGCCGGCGGCGCCGCCCATGTAGGTCGCCGTTCCACGCAGGGCCGTGATGCCAGCGGCGGCGTCAACGTCAGTACCCCTGTCCGCCGCAAATGCGCTCGCGGTAAAGGTGTTGCCGTCCTCGGACTTGTGGATCCACCAGCCATACGAGGCGTAGCTTTCATCCGACGTGCTCATGACCCGGGCCTCGGGGTTGGTGGGCTTGAACGTCCAAGTGCCGCCGGCAGCGGTGAACGCATTGTCGGCATCAGCCGTTCCGCCAAGAGTGAATCCGTCGGCGGCTAGCTGAACTGCGCACGTGCTAGAGGCCGCAGCCGTGCAATAGTAGGTGCCGGACACCCCGTGATAGCTGCCGGGAATCATTACTCTTTGCATGTTGGGACCCAACTCGAACTCTTTCGTCCCGGCACTCTGGTCGAAGCTCGAACTGGCGATTCTCGCCGTGGCGCTCGCCACGGCGCCCGTGATGGGCAATTCCCCCGGGTTGTTGGCGTCGGCAGCATTAAGAGTATATCCGTCGTCGGGATCATTGAACTTTGCCCCCTCCGTTGGAGCGCCGACATACGAGTAGACGACCGCCTCGTACGTGCCATCGTCGTCGGGTTCTGCCGTGAACCTCTGGCCCTGCCAGCCGTGGCGGGCGGCGACCGTCGTATCCTTGTCTTCCGAGAGTTCGACGGCTGTGGGCGTGTCGGTGCCGTTGCCGATCGACACCAAGATATCACCATCATCGTTATGAGCGGCGGCTCGATCAGCGGCGGCGGGGCTAGCAGGGTCGCCGCTAGGAGCACTGATGCCGGCATGCAGCTTACTGGCCGTGACGGCCATGGCGGCTGCCGCCGCCGCTTCTGCCGCGAGCCGATCTCGTTCCGCAGCGTCGTTCGCGGCCATGAGGGCTTGTTCCGCCCCTTCGATCCGACCCATGGCATTAGACGCCGCTAATCGATGGGAAGCCTTGTCCGCCTCGTCGAGGTCCGTGCCACCCTCGATCGCCATGTTCAGCGCGTCGAGGGCTCTCTGAGCGGCGTCGATCTGCTCCTGCGTGGGCGTACCGGAAAGCGCTCCGAGGGCAGTCGTGAGCGCCGCGGAAGCATTCGTCAGCGCCATGCTCTGGGCCTCCATGCGCCCCTGGGTGTCGAGATTGGCCTGTGCCGTTCCTACGGCCATGTTGGCGGTGTCCAGTTGCGACTGATACATCGCCTTGTCGGCGTCGCTCAAGTCGACCGCTGCGTCCAGCGCCGCCTGAAGCGCGGCGATGGCGGTGTTCGCTGCCGCAATCGCTTCCGCAGTCGACAGGTCGGACGTGTCGATCATACCGGCCGCATCCATGAGCGCCTGCCGCTGGTCCGCTTGCCTTCCCATCGTCGCGAGCGCTTCTTGGCGTGAGTTTACCGCGGTTTGAAGCATTTCGCCCTGGGCCGCGGTAACGTCGTCCTTAACCGCGTCGTAAGCCGCTTGGGCAGCTTCCGCCGTGGTGGCCGCCATGATGGCCGCGAGCGCCTCGTTATACGTGACCTGTGCGTCCGTTAAGCACTCCCCGCCCACATAATTATTGCCAGCGGCCGTGCACATCTCCTCCGGGGTAGGCTCCGTCATCGGCTCCTGGGCAGTCCCGCCGCCGCCGCCGCAGCCCGCCAGCGTCAGGGCGAACACCGCCGCCAACGCGAAAGCGTATAGCTTGCTTATCGATTTCTCTCTGAACATCATTTAGTGAGTCCTCCTGAATACATAGAAAAAGGGATTTTCCGTAAATTTCCGACTTTCTCTATTCAGAATTTTCGGAAAGGTGATAGGCTCATGTAAATTATTGATATATAACTAATTATTATTATTTATTTCGCATTGACTCCGTACTCCAATGTCCGTAATCAAAACGAAAGCGGATGAGTTCCAACTTCTGCGCGCACCGTCGCGCCGGTGTCGGCCGACGGTCGCGACGAAGCGTGCCTCACGGCCAACCGGACACGGATGATTTTTACGAGAAAAAATCGAACTGGCAGTGTCGTTTATGCGCCCGAAGCACCCGAAACTTCTGTCGGCTTGGATGGCCTCGGAAAAAAGCGGGCCGGGGGCATGTCGCCATTCGGGCGTGGCAGTGGCGACCGCTCGTTCATCCCAGGTGCGCAGATATCTTGTTGCCGGGCCGGGGCCATGGGTTTTTCGGCAACCCTTTTTGATGTAGATTTGATTCTCGCCCGATACTGCAGAATTTCCGTCGCACTCGTTTCTCCGGAGGTAGTCCCGTTTCGAGGCGATGGGGGAGTACTGCATGTTCTTGTGGTGAGGAATTCCGCAAGCATGGTTCTGCCCCGGATTGATGCAACATAGCGGATGTGCTATAAATGGAAAATGCGGGTTGGACGGTCGAGACCGTAACGGGAGTCGATGACGAAATCGCGGCGTTACCCGTCAAGTTGCGCGCCCGGCTGGTGCGGTTATTGGAGATGATTGAAAATGTCGGTCTCGAGGCGCTTCGCGAACCGCACGTCAAGCATATCGAGAGCAAGCTTTGGGAATTGCGCGTCAGGGCGCATGGAGGGATCGCCCGCGGAATCTATGTGACGGCGGCGCGGCGTCGGGTTGTCGTTCTGCATGTGTTTGCGAAGAAAACGCGGAGGACGCCAGGACGAGCGTTGGCGCTGGCCAGAGAGCGTATGAAACAGGTGACGCCATGACGAAGCTCGAGGATTTGAAGAAGCGTTTCATGGAAGACCCGGAATTCAGGGAAGAGTACGAGCGAGTCGATGAGGAATTCAGGTTGCTGGAGGCGCTGGTTCGCGCCCGCACGGAAGCGAAGCTGACGCAGGCGGAACTCGCCCGGCGTCTCGGCACCACCCAGTCGGCAATCGCGCGCCTGGAGAGCGGTGGCGTCTCGCCATCCATCAGAACCCTGCGCCGCTATGCCGAGGCGACCGGCACGCGCTTGAGCGTCGACTTGTCGCAGGCGAGCGGTTGAACGGAATTCCGGAACGGTCCGGGTGATTTTCGATATCGACGTCACGTACGGGCGGCAGCCTTCGCGGGAGCGTTCTTTGGAGATGCGCACGCTCGGGAGAAACTGTCTGAGCGAAAAGACGGGACTACACCTCGTGCATCAACTCGCCTTGAGCGCGCAAAAGCGATGGCGACTACTACGTGGCTTCCGTCATTTGGCAGAAATGATCGCCGACGTAAGGTTCATCAATGGTGCGGACGAAAAAGAAACAGGCAGGAGGGCCGCTTGATTCAAGACAGCCATACATCAGATTTGCGCCCCTGGAAATTTGAGTTCTCTAATTCCCATCAAACTTTCTCCTTGCCCTTACGTGGCCGCCCATGCGTCCGTCTTCCTGACCCTTGGTCTGGGTATTTTCGGGGTCTCACCGGTGGCGACCTTGGCGACGGCTACAGTGCATCCGATAGCGTCTCCGGGCCTTTTCTGTCCTTGCGGGCCAGTAGGTATGATATTATCCTCCCGTTCTCTCTATGAGGGTTCGGAGGGCAAGCATGGATTCATCGTGCCTTTTTTCGAACTCATCTGCTCGCTGTTTGGCGTTGGAGTTCATAACATGAATCCCATACCATACGCCAATCAATACCCCGTAAGATTGTATGAGGATCAGAACTTGAAACCAACTCATGCTACCTGAGGCGTCCACTCTACTCTCCGGTTGATAGGGATTAATATACAAAACGCTACAAAATTTTACAAAATGACACAAATATGTCAATGTATAAATATGCTTTTATGTTAGTTATTTCAAACTGGGACACTATCTTTCAGTGATATTTAGTGACACCATGATTGATAGAAGTGTAGTTTTTCGAAACTCATAGTTGGATAATGCGTGTTTTATCCGAACGAATCTGAGTAACGCAGATCTGAGTACGGCTTTCGGACTAAAACCGAAACAACTTAAGAGCGCGTATGCGAGAAAAAATGCACTCCCGAAACTTCCTAAGCCCGTGCATTGGACGGGCACATCTTGCCAATAGTTCGTCATCAAGAACTGAAAATATGCGTGCCCAGCCACGCGGAGCACCTGGTTCGTTTATCGGATACTACGGGACCATTCGCTGACAGGATTCATTCCTCTTCAACTCTTGCCGTGGCGACATTCTTGGCCCGTCGGGGTAGTGGAGGGGCAATGCCATAGCGCTTCAAGAACGTCCTCGACTCTTCTTGCAGGAAATTGACAGTCACGCACGATGGTAAATGCACGGTATTCGTGCTTAGTCCCTTATGCGCGATTGAGTGCTTTTCATGACCGGTTTCCCGGATCAAAAATCGGGGTCTGCAATGGCGGTTGAGGGATTAGCAATCCGCCGCTTGATTTTCTGGTTGTCAGGGTCGGAAGCAGCAAGCGATGATGATTCGAGCCATTCGGCGGCTCTGATGCTCACCCGCGTGCTCTGCCGGAAAGTCCCACGACCCTGCTTCCACGGCTTGGCGAATAACTCTCCGTGCTCAATCGCGCGGCAGTTTCCCGAATTCGTCCCGGAAGATGGCGTAATCGTTAAGGAGCCGGTATCGGCATTCTGTATCCGGGTATGCTCAACCGACATGCACATATGGGAGTGTCCTGTGTGTGGCGCGCCGCCCGTGTTCCGCTTTTCCGCGGCGAGGCGGTTTCACTTCGAAGCTCCGGCGCGCCATGGCGAGCACGGCCCGCATCTCGCACAGGGCCGGGACGGCTCATGATTTTACCGTCGCGCGTCCGTGACGCAAAACGGACCATCCCGGCGCGTCTTTGTTCGGAAACCCCTGCGTCAGGGGCTGTTGATCTCCCCCCCGATCGAGAGTGTTGACCGGAATGACGGCAGCGGCCGGTTTCGAATATGGAGGGGGTTTTCCCCGAGCCCGTCGTGACGCGCCCGGGTCCGTACGACGTCTGCGGCGATTTTACTGGAAGTTCGGCGCCGGACCGTGTTCTTACATGATGCGGCCAGGCGCGCTACGCGCCGGGTTGTTCCTTGCACATTTCGATGGCCGCGAGCGCCTGCTCTTTATCTTCGGGGTCTTCCACGCAGTGCGCGGTATCCACCGCGACGTCGATTTGCCAGGCTTCGGGCTGCGCAACGGCGATGTCCCGGTACGCCCAGGAGCGGTAAAGCGGCTTGCCGATGCCGCCTGCCAAACTGAGAGCGGCGGGAATATCCTTTGAACGGAAACACCACGGCCAACGGTTTGAAAAGAGAGTTTGGAACGGAAAGCCTTGGCGTACCAGTGAAGGTTTCTGTGTGGGCTGGGAGCAGTACGTCAATAAGGTTGCGCGTTGCTATGACGGGCCTGTAAAAATGAAAGCGGTGCGTCCACCGAGAAACGTAGATGCGGACGCAGGACTTGGGTCCAAAGGAGGATGAGGGGTTTCGAGTCGCCTGTGGTCAACGCCGCGCATGGCCGTACGGCGGGTGTTTGTGCCCTGGACGGCCGGGCATGGCGAGGGAAATCGGATATGGTCTGGTGGTATTAATGGTCGATGACGATCAACTGAGGGCGAAGCTCGCCAAGGTGGAGGCGCTGTTCCGGCGGGCCGGTAGCGAGGGGGAGCGGGCGGCGGCCGAAGCCGCGCTGGAGCGGCTGAGGGGCCGTCTGGGCGCGTCGGACGAGGACCGCGAGCCGGAAATCGAGTTTCAGTTCTCTCTGCCGGACATGTGGTCTGTCCGGTTGTTCGTGGCGGTCTGCCGCAAGCACGGCGTACGTCCCTACCGCCATGCGCGGCAGCGGCGGACGACCGTCATGGTACGCGCACGCCAGGAGTTCTTCGAGCAAGTGGTGTGGCCGGAATTCAATCTCCTCCACGATGAGCTCGAGAGCTACTTCGAGGACGTCACCGATCAATTGATCGAGCGCGCCCTGGGTTCGGACGGCGACGATGGCTTCCCTGCTCCGCGCTAGCAGCCCGGCGGGACGAATTCGGGCGATTCCGGCGGCTTTCGGAATAGCCTCACTGTACCCGTCGGTTCATCCCCGCGCAGGTGGGAACATGAATCAGTAAATACCTGAAGGCAAATTCATCGATTCAAGAGGGTCGGCTTCGAAACCATGATCAAATGGTGCGATGATATGCTCCCTGGAGATGAGGGATGCGAAAACCCGCCAGGAGGTTTTTGGCGCTCTAGCGACAGGCAGGCACGAACAAGAAAAGACATACGCGGCACGGGAGAACGGAAGCGAGAGCGGAATACTCCTGCATCTACACCGCATGGCTTGAAAGATGTCCACATAAGAAAGGGACTACCCTCCCTCTCTATCCAAGGTTGTTCCTGGAGAGGGGGGCAGTCCCTTTTTCTCGTATATCAAGCACATTCGAGTCGCGTAGAGAGAAGAAACAGGGGCTGCCCGTTGTTCCCGTTCCCGGCTCGAGGACTCAAACTCATAGCAAGGAGCGGTACAGTTTGCTCATCACGAGGGAAGCAACCAACGGGCAACCCCCTTTTCGCTCTTCTTTTCTCGCCCTGGGCCCCGGGGCGGTGAAGCCCCGGAAGCCTGAGGCGTCTTTGCTCTTCGCTGCTACTGCTTGTTCACACCGAAAGCGCCGACCATTTTTCCGTCCTCACCGAATTCGGTGTAGAACGTTCCGGTCCCGACGCTCGGAACACCGTCGTCGCCGTTGTCCTTGAGAGCTCCGGACCATGCGCCGGAGGCCGCAGCGGCCGTATCGCCGATGGTCCATGCGGTCTTGGCACCCGGATCATCTGCAGCAAGATCAGTGTTATCATCATCTGACTGCCTGATTAACCCCGTATCACCGATAGCGGACTCCTTCAACTCGACCGACCAGTTCCGCGACTGACCGTCCGCGCCCATGAAGTTGTCGATGGTGCCCATGATCATGTCGTCATTGAAATCGGCCTCGAGCGTCGCCCTCGCGGTGAAGTGGCCGGCGTCGTTTGTTCCACCGGTCGAACTGCTGAGAGCGTACTTGCCGGCGGCGCCGCCCATGTAGGTCGCCGTTCCACGCAGGGCCGTAATGCCGGCGGCGGCATCGACAGTACCCCTGTCATCCGCAAATGCGCTCGCGGTGAAGGTGTTGCCGTCCTCAGACTTGTGGAGCCACCAGCCATACGAGGCGTAGTCTTCATCCGGCGTACTCATGACTTTGGTATCCGGGTTCGTGGGCTTGAACGTCCAGGTGCCGCCGTCAGCTGTGAACGCATTGGTGGTATCAAGCGTTCCGCCAAGAGTGAATCCGTCGGCGGCTAACTGAACTGCGCACGTGCTATCGGCCGCAGCCGTGCAATTGTAGGTGCCGGACACCCCGTGATAGCTGCCGGGAATCATTACTCTATTCATGTTGGTACCCAACTTGAACTCTTTCGTCCCGGCACTCTGGTCGAAGCTCGAACTGGCGATTCTATCCGCGGCGGCCTCGTCGCCCGTGATGGGCAATTCCCCCGGGTAGTCGGCGGTGGCGGCGTTCAGGGTGTACTCTTCATTGAACGGGTCGCCTTCCATCGGAGCGCCGACATACGAGTAGACGACCGCCTCGTACGTGCCATCGTCGTCGGGTTCTACCGTGTACCTCTTGCCCTGCCAACCGTGGTGGGCGGCGACCATGGTCTTCTTGTCTTCCGTCAGGGTTGCGGTAACCTCTGTGTGCGCGGTATCGCCGCCGTCGCCGATGCTCACCGAGATGGCGGTGCCAGCCGTATTATAAAAGGCGTCCCGATCATCGACTGCGAACGTAGTGCCATCGCTAGCACCCATCTGAGCACTGATGCCGGCATACAGCTTACTGGCCGTGACGGCCATGGCGGCTGCCTCCGCCTCCTCTGCCGCGCGCCGCGCTCGTTCCGCAGCGTCGTTCGCGGCCATGAGGGCTTGTTCCGCCCCTTCGATCCGACCCATGGCATTAGACGCCGCTAATCGATGGGAAGCCTTGTCCGCCTCGTCGAGGTCCGTGCCACCCTCGATCGCCATGTTCAGCGCGTCGAGGGCTCTCTGAGCGGCGTCGATCTGCTCCTGCGTGGGCGTACCGGAAAGCGCTCCGAGGGCAGTCGTGAGCGCCGCGGAAGCATTCGTCAGCGCCATGCTCTGGGCCTCCATGCGCCCCTGGGTGTCGAGATTGGCCTGTGCCGTTCCTACGGCCATGTTGGCGGTGTCCAGTTGCGACTGATACATCGCCTTGTCGGCGTCGCTCAAGTCGACCGCTGCGTCCAGCGCCGCCTGAAGCGCGGCGATGGCGGTGTTCGCTGCCGCAATCGCTTCCGCAGTCGACAGGTCGGACGTGTCGATCATACCGGCCGCATCCATGAGCGCCTGCCGCTGGTCCGCTTGCCTTCCCATCGTCGCGAGCGCTTCTTGGCGTGAGTTTACCGCGGTTTGAAGCATTTCGCCCTGGGCCGCGGTAACGTCGTCCTTAACCGCGTCGTAAGCCGCTTGGGCAGCTTCCGCCGTGGTGGCCGCCATGATGGCCGCGAGCGCCTCGTTATACGTGACCTGTGCGTCCGTTAAGCACTCCCCGCCCACATAATTATTGCCAGCGGCCGTGCACATCTCCTCCGGGGTAGGCTCCGTCATCGGCT
>MPNJ01000042.1 GCA_002238965.1 Nitrospinae bacterium bin107
GAACCCCATCGAGTCGACCTTCGCCACGATCCGGCTGCGAACGGCGAAGACGAGGAACTGCCTGAGCGAGAAGACGGCGCTGAGCCTGGTGCATCAACTCGCCATGAGCGCCGAGAAGCGATGGGGGCGGCTAAGCGGCTTGCGTCATCTGGCCGACGTGATCACCGACGTGAGGTTCATCGATGGGGTGAAAGAAAAAGAAACCGGCAGGGAGGCCGCTGAACTCAGGACGGCCATACACAACATTTGACAGTAACTCGACAGGAATTCGCTTTCTATCATCTGGACCATGACGCTTATTTGGGAAAGAAAAGGCGATGCCCCCCGACGAGGGGGTGAAAGAAAAGCCCCCCCCTGACAGGGCCTGTTGAAAAAGTCCCACAGAGGGAGCGCGCTGAATTTCACTCCCCCCTTGAGGGGGAGTCAGTGAACTGAGGGCGTAAGCCCGAAAGTGAACTGGTGGGGGGTATAACTCGGAGTGGCGATAAAACGCATTTTACCCCCCACCGAATCGGCCTTCGCATAAACCGCTCGGCCTCTTCGACTCCCCCTCAGGGGGGGAGTGGTTGTTGGGGGGCTCTGCAAGGGGAGAATGTTTTGGCGCGACCCGTAAGGGGTTTTTCAACAGCCCCCTGACAAGGGGGGTTGGGGGGTTCGGAGGTGGCGCTCCCTTAACGAGAGTTTCCGGGCGCGCCCACCGCGCCGACGCCCGGCTTTTTCTGCGGCACGCCGACGGGATCCACCGGAGAGCTTCCCACCGGCGGGAGGGTCTCCTTGGGCACGCCGACGGCGTTTGCGGGAGGCTGCCCGGTGGCCGCAACGGGCGCGTCGCTCTCCGCAGCCGCGTTTGGCGTTGCCGGTGGAGAACCACCCGCCTCGGGCGCAGATGCCTCCTCCGATATCAACTCCTCGCGCACCCGGAGCGGACCCGTGATGGCGAGCGAGCCCGCGATGCTCTGGGCTTCCTGCCCCCCGATGAGCAGCACGACGCGATCGAAGAGATCCGGGAAATTCCTGACCACGGTGCCGGCGACGCCGTATGCGGTCATCAACTCCGCCCACACGCCGCCCGGGTGCGCGTCGCGCAAGGTCTCGTCGAAATCGACGTAGACGATCCCGTCCGGCCCCGGAAACGTCATGCGCAGCTTCGTGCCTTTCGGGATAACCGGCGCGTATCCCTCCCCCTGGGGTCCGGCGATGAGAGCCTCCAGCACGTTGCGCAAGGTGTCGACGTTGTTCTTCCCTATCTCCACTTCCACGGGATAGGGAACCAACAGGTCTTCCTCGACGCCTGCGAAATAAAGCGTCTTCTTCACGCTCGGCGCGCGCGCGGCGTCCCGACGCGCGGGGTCGAGTGCGGCGTCGCGGCCCCGCTCCAGGAATTCCAGGACGGCTTCCTGGTAATTCCACACGAGCGCTCCGCTCACGGCGATGATTAAAACGGCGAGCCCGATCTTCTTGAACATGTCAGCGCCCCTCCCCTGCGGGAGCGGCGTTTTGCGCCTCAGGCGCACTCTCACCGGGCTGCGGCGATTCAGACGGCGCAGCTTGCGATTCAGATGATTCAGGCTGCTGAGGCGATTCGGGCTGCTCCGACGACTCGGGCGCCTGCGATGATTCTGGCGGCGCGGCTTCTGCAGGCTCAATCGGTTTGGGCGGCAGGTCTTCGGTGAGGCCGGCGAACCTGAGCACCTCCCCGGCGAGCGCCGTGAGGTATGGACCCTCTTCCGCTATCTCGCTCAGGCGCGCCTCGTCTTCGGGCGTACTGATGACGCCCAGGCTCACGTAGGCAGCCGGCATGCGCGCGCCCTCGAGATCGCGCACGGCCAGAATGTGGAGCGGGGGTTTTTCGCCCGCGCGGATGGCGGCGAAGCGCTTCTGCAGGTTCAGGGCGAAGCGGCGGTTCGAGGCCAGGTGAATGTTCTGGCTCCGCTGCCAGCGAAACGCCACGGCCCGGGCCGGCTCTCCCGCCACGCGCGGCGGTCGCCTGGGCGCCGCCACCATGATGGCCGGCCCCCGCGCCCCGGGCCGCCAGGAGGCGTCCGCATGCAGGGTGAGGAACAAGGCGGCGGCGTTGTAGTTCGCCACCGAGGCGCGCTGCACGGCGGTCATCTCCGTGTCGGCCTCCCGCGTCAAAATCGCCTTCACTTCCGGGCGTCTGGAGAGGAGCGCGGCCAGCATCTTCGCTGCGCGGAGGGTGAAATCCTTCTCCTGAAGCAGCGCGCCGCGGCTTCCCGCATCCCGCCCTCCGTGGCCGGGGTCGATCACCACGACGAAAGGCGCAGACGCCGTGGGGCCTACCGACTTCGCGGTTCCGGCCAGGGCGTCGCCCGCCAGATGGACCAACAACCCCAAGACCGTCGCCAGAATGATGAATGAATACCTGTGCAAGACGTCTCCTCCCGTTTCGAAATCAAATTACCATTTCATGGAATAGGAAACCAACCGGGAGGGGGGATGAGAGGGGGCGTAGCGATGAAATGCGGATGAGGCATCGGCCAGTTCGGTCGGGAGGACACGCAGGTCCTCCCCTACGCAATACGCGATGGGGTAGTAGGGGGGGTTGCTTTTCCAATTGTTCACCGTCATTCCGGCGCAGGCTGCACCGCAAGCCACTCCCCCCGCTCGAAAAATCATCGCCGCTGTAATAGACTACGAGAATATCTCGAATCGAAGAGCGCCCCCGTGCGCTGACTACAGGAATCGCCCGGAACCGCCCGCCCCGAAATCCTGTGAGAGGAACCCATGACAGCGACACTTGAACGCTTCTTCGGACTGGCGCAGCGCGGCACCACCGTGCGGACGGAGGTGACGGCGGGCGTGACGACGTTCCTGACGATGGCCTACATCGCCTTCGTCAACCCGCAGATCCTCTCCAGCGCGGGCATGCCGTTCGACGCGGTGTTTGTCGCCACCTGCCTCGCGGCGGCGCTCAGTACGCTGATAATGGGCCTGTATGCCAACTACCCGATCGCCCTGGCGCCGGGCATGGGACTCAACGCGTTCTTCGCCTTCAGCGTCGTGCTCGGTCTCGGCCACAAGTGGGAGGTCGCGCTGGGCGCGGTCTTCATTTCCGGCTTGCTGTTCCTGGCGATCAGCATACTGCCGGTGCGGCGCTGGATCGTCGAGGCGATACCGCAGGGACTCAAACTGGCCATTGCGGCCGGGATCGGACTGTTCCTGGGCATCATCGCGCTCAAAAACGCCGGCATTATCCAGGGAAGCAAGGCGACGCTGGTCACCGTAGGCCATCTGACGACGCCCGCGCCGCTGCTGTGCCTGATCGGCTTCTGCCTGATCGCGGCGCTCGCCGCGCGCAAGGTGCCGGGCGCCGCGCTCATCGGGATGCTGGCCGTCGCCGCCGCCGGCCTGATCTTCGGCGTCTCCGAATGGAAGGGGTTCGCCTCGCTGCCGCCCGACCCGACGCCGACGCTCCTGGCCCTGGACATCGCGGGCGCGCTGCAGGTGAGCATGCTCGCCGTGATTCTCACGTTCCTGCTCGTCGACCTGTTCGACACGACGGGCACGCTGATCGGCGTGGCCCACCAGGCGAACCTCCTGGATGACGAAGGACGGCTCCCGCGCATGCAGCGCGCGCTGATCGCCGACTCGGCGGGAACGGTGGGAGGCGCCCTGCTCGGCACCTCGCCCGTCACGAGCTACATCGAGAGCGCCGCCGGGGCCGGCGCGGGCGGACGCACGGGCCTGAGCGCGGTCGTCGTGGCCGTCCTGTTCCTCGCCTGCCTGTTCTTCGCGCCGCTCGCAGGCTCCATTCCGCCCTACGCGACGGCGGCGGCCATCCTCTACGTGGCGTGCCTGATGGCGCGCCCGCTCATGGACCTGGACTGGAGCGACGTGACCGAATCGGCCGCCGCGGTCATGACGGTCATCGCCATCCCGCTGACGTTCTCCATCGCCGACGGCATCGGTTTGGGCGTCATCACCTACGTGCTGATCAAACTGATGGCGGGACGCGGGGGCCAATGCTCGCCGACGCTGTTCGGGGTGGCGATTCTGTTCGCCATCAAGTTCGCGTGGCTGTGAGGCTGAGGGACGAGGGCGGAATGAAGAGCAAAAAGCCACATCATCCGTAGGGACAGGCCCTCGCGCCTGTCCTGACAAGGGACAGCAAAGAGAACAGGTATTCAAAAGATAGTTTGTCTGTGGATCTCCAATACGGGCGGCCACTGGGGGCCGCCCCTACGAATTCATATCTAAACGCGAGATGTGCGTAGCCGACCTGCTCGTCCTCCCCCTGCCTTGAAAACCAACCCCCCCTACCCCCCCTTGTCAGGGGGGCAAGAAACAGCAAAACCCCCTCTGCCCGGGGGGGCGCATCGGCTTGCAATTCCTCCCTCCTCGGTCAGAATTGACCCCTGACAAGGGGGGGTAGAGGGGGTTGACTTTATGGGGTTTCCCTCTCAGGGGGGGAGTAAATCCCGATCTTCGAGGTTGGGCGCCGTAGGGACAGGTCGCGACCTGTCCCTACAAGAACGCAATCACTTGCGCCTTGCACGATTTTCCCCGATCATGGGCGGTAGTTTGTGAATCCCGAGGAGGAGCAAGAGCGTGTGGGGCGACAAGACGCCTGAGGGCGTGAAAGGATCGTCGGATCTCAAGCGCATCGCCACGGTGGGCGGGCAGATGGAGGCCCTGATCCTGAAATCCAGGCTCGAGGCCGAGCGCATACCCGTGCACCTGAGCTACGACTCGGCGGGTTCGGTCTACGCCTTCACCCGCACGAACCTGGGCGCGGTGCACCTGATGGTGCCCGAGGCCTTCGCGGAAGCGGCGCTCCTCATCTACCACGAACTCAGAAACACCGGACAATCGCCCGAATAATCCAACCGACGCACAGAGACGACGCCATGACGACAACACAAACGGACCTGGAAGCCCTGCGGCGGCTTCTGCTCGAAAAATCCTATGAGAAAAAACAGGTGACGCTCGCCTCGGGCCGGGTGAGCGATTTCTACGTCGACTGCCGCCAGGTGACGCTGCACGGCGAGGGGGCGCGGCTCGTGGGCCGGGTGATCTTCGAGCGCATCAGAAACGGCGTCGACGCCGTGGGCGGCCCCACACTGGGGGCGGACCCGATGGTGACGGCCGTCTCGATGACGGCGGCGCTCGAAGGCCGCGACGTGCCCGCCTTCATCATCAGAAAGGCCGAGAAGGGACACGGGATGCAGAACCGCATCGAGGGGTCGGGGAACCTGAGGCCCGGTATGAAGGTCGCCATCATCGAGGACGTGGTGACCACGGCGGCCTCCACCTTCACGGCCATCGACGCGGCTTTGGGCTTCGGCATGGAAGTCGCGCACGTCATCTGCCTCGTGGACAGGGAAGAAGGCGGACGCGAGAACCTGGCCAAGCGCGGCTACCAGCTCGACGCGGTGTTCACGAAGACGAGTCTGGTGGATCAGCCCTGACTAAGGAAGGAAGGGCTGACGACCGAAGAGGGAGAGATTGCCAAGTGAGCAAGGAAGGGCAAACCCTCCCCGGCCGGGTTTGATTTTCATCGGTCGCAAACGTTCGCTCCTCGGGGTTGTTGAAAAAGTCCTTACGGATCGCGCCAAACCATTCTCCCCTTGCAGAGCCCCCCAACAACCACTCCCCCCTTGAGGGGATTGTTGAAAAAGTCCCCTTTTTCGGGGATAGAGGAGACGCCCCTTTCGACCTGAAAACCAACCCCCCCTACCCCCCCTTGTCAGGGGGGCAAGAAAAAGCAAAACCCCCTCTACCCGGCGGGGGCGCATCGCCTTTTTATACCCCCCTGACAAGGGGGGGTAGGGGGGGTTGCTCTTTGGACAATGGCTTTTTCAACAGACCCTTGAGGGGGAGTGAAATTCACCGCGCTACTTTTGTGAGGTTTTCCAACAACGCCTCCTCGCGCGCGGTTGACTTCACCTGCCGGGTTTTGTCGCGCCGCTTCGCCGGGAACGACCACAATCTACACCCTCGTTCAGGAACCACCTGTCATGCCCCATGACGGCGCCCGATTCGCATAAATGCGATTCTGAATTTCCAACTCAACCTTCTTACGGTGTTGTAATCACTTTTCACTCGATTCGAGGGCGGCAGATAAGGGAGTAAGCCCATTTTCCTGTTCACCAACTTTCGGCTACGGCTCGATCGGGCCCGGTCTGGAAGGTCGCTTCCAGCCGTAGTAAACTTCGCCGCAAAGATGCCAAATTGAGAATTTCGGACAACGTCGGCTTATCGGCGAGGGTGAGGGAAATTGTCATATCCCGAGGAAAACTAGATGAAGAAGCGCATCCAATTGGCATTTGATATCTCGTGGACCGAGGTAGAGACCAATTGGAGGAATCCGGGTTCGTGGGTAGACCGCCACCACCCCAATATCGGGCTGTTCGAGGAAGTTGCGCGCGTCGCGGAGCGCGGCGGTCTCGACCTCATCTTCCTGGGAGACTCGACGGGCATTCCCGACATGTGGAAAGACTCGATTGACGATGCGGTCAGCTACGGCGTCGCATGGCCGAGATTCGACATGAGTCCGTGGATTGTCGCGATGTCGCGCGTCACCAGGCATCTCGGGTTCGGTTTGACGTACTCATCCAGCTTTATGCACCCTTTTTATACGGCGCGCCTTTTGAATTCCATGGACCATATCACCAACGGCCGCATGGCCTTTAACGTCATCACCTCGGCGCGCCGTTCCGATTTTGCGAACTATGGCTACGACGGACTTCCGGATCATGGTGAGCGCTACGAGCGGCTGGAAGAGTTTATCGACGTCTGTCGGGCGCTCTGGAACAGCGTCGAGGCGGATGCTTTCCTCTGGGACAAGGCTTCGGGCCAAATCGCCGACCCCGCCAAAGTTCATCCGATCAACCACGAGGGGAAGTTTTTCAAGGTCAAGGGGCCTCTCAGCGTCGTTCCCTCTCCCCAGGGCAGTCCCGTAATCATACAGGCCGGAGGCTCTCCGCGCGGGATCCAAGGCGCCGCTCATGTCGCCGATCATGTTTTCGGCAGAACCAAGACGTTGCCGCTCATGGCGAAGCAAAGACAAGACCTCGATGACGCCCTCCTCGCAGAGGGACGGGACCCGCAGGAGGTCGGCATCTTATGGTCGCTCAGGGCCATCGTCGGTGAAACCGAGGAACAGGCGCATGCCCTGCGAGAAGCGCTGATCTCCGACGTGCCCATGGAAGCCGTCGGGGCATGGCTGTCGCACAATACCGGCTACGACATGTCCAAACTGCCGCCGCGATTCTCCCTGGCGGAACTTCAGGAGCGAATCGTCGCCGCGCAAGCCTCCCCGGTGGGTTTCGTCAATCTGCTGGCCCACAAATACGGTGAGCACGCCGAGATCGATCGCGAGGAATTCTTCCGGCATGGACTCGAGTCGGCAACGGGTTACGCCACCGCGTTCACCGGAACGGCGGCGCAGATTGCCGACCGTCTCGAAGAGATGTTCGAAGCGACCGGGAGTCGCGGCGGCTTCATGGTCAAGCAGTCCCAGGCCGGGCCGCGCGAGATTATGCTCAACATCGTGGACCACCTGGTTCCCGAACTGCAAAGACGGGGGAGGTACAGGAAATCGTATGAGGGCAAGACGCTGCGAGAAAACCTCGCCGTTTGACCCCGGGTTCGTGTCGCAACCGCAAGTCCGTAGAATAAGGATTTGATATGAAGAATGGTTCGGATGCGGGACTTGTTCAACTTGCCGAGGGCGTCCACGCGTTCATCCGCGAGGGTGGCGACTCGAACGCATGCACATTCCATGCACCCGGGCGCTCCTCTCCGCCATACCCGCCATCAGCCCGGCGAGCCGATGAGTCCTCCTTCCCCGCATGTATGCCGGTTCTACAGCCGCTGTCCTCATAGAGAGGACAGGCGCCGATAAGGAATGCCCATGTTGGCGTCCTGCCCGGGCGGAATCGAGGCAGCCTGCTTCCACGCCTCATCAGTCGGCGATCCTTCACTCGCCGGTCGGGTTTGATTCTATCTCCCCGCCCGGAGGGATCCTTCCGATTCAGCCGCCGAACCCTCTAATTACGCTCGTCAACTACACACGGATTTCAAAAATTTTGCATCATGAGCAAGGCGCATTACCCCGCATTTGCCGTGGTGGGACTCAGGACGCGCGCGTCTATGATGGAGAAGCGCATCGTAGCGTCCGAGAATAAGGAATTTCCGAAAATATCGATTAATTATTGTCATGAACCCAGTGACCGCGCATTGGTACGATTGACTCCGTTTGTCTACGATAACTTATTGTTTATAATACCATATTTTTGTTATTCCCCACCCCGATCCCCCTTGCACTTTCGTCAAACATATGCTCTGATACCCTCCTGTTTGATGCCGTACGTATGCGATTTGATTACATATTTCAGGAGGCGGGATGCCGAAGCGAAGCGATCTGAAACTCACCAAGCGCACCGTCGACGCGCTCGAGGCCGACGGGAAGGACGCGATCTTCTGGGACCGGGAGCTGGCGGGCTTGGGAGTGCGCGTCCACGTTACGGGACGGAAGACCTGGGTGGTGCAGTCCCGGGGACCATCGGGTCCCAAACGCGTGACGCTCGGCCGCCACGGGGAACTGACCGTCGACGAGGCGAGGAAACAGGCCGCCCTCCTCATCGACCGAATCAAGCGAGGCGAGGAGCCGGTAACTCAACCGCCAGAAGCGGAGTCCACCGTGGTGGGACTCGCCGAGCGCTTCATGCGCACCCACGTGGAGCGGCATCTCAAGCCGGCCACCGCCTCGGCATACCGCACGGTGCTCGACAAATACATCCTGCCCGCCTTGGGCGGGATGGCGCTGGAAGAAGTCGGCGGGGCGGAAGTCACGGCGCTCCATCACGGCCTTCGCGATACGCCGGTCCGGGCCAACGCGGCCGTGCATCTGCTCTCGCGGATGTACACCCTTGCCGAGGCCTGGGAACTGGTCCCGCCCGGACGGAACCCCTGCCTCTCGGTGCGCCGCTACAGGACGCGCAAGAGGGAGCGGTTCCTGACGCCTGAGGAATACCGCCGCCTGGGCCGGGCGCTCAGGCAAGCCGAGGCCGAAGACGGGATATGGCCGCCCGCCATTGCGGCCATCCGGCTGCTCGTCCTGACCGGGTGCCGCAGGGGCGAGATACTGAGCCTCGGGTGGGACGACGTGGACCGAACGGGGGGGGATCTGAGGCTCAGGGACGCCAAGGCGGGTCCACGGATGGTCCCCCTGACGAAGCCGGTGCTCAGGATACTGGACGCCATCCCCAGGCTGCCTGAGAACCCCTGGGTGATCGCGGGCCAGAGGCCCGGGAAGCGCCTGACGGGCCTGCACCACTACTGGCGGCCCGTCAGGGAGCGGGCGGGGCTCGCAGACGTAAGGCTTCACGACCTCAGGCATTCCTTCGCGTCGAGGGCGCTGGCGCTGGGCGAGAGCCTCTACACGATCGGAAAACTGCTCGGGCACACGAGCGTGGCGACGAGCGCGCGCTACACGCACCTGATGCGAGAGGCCGAGAGGGAGGCGGCGGTAAGGGTGGGTGGGAGTATCGGGATTCACATCACGAACGGGAGGGCCGGGTGAAGATGGCGAAGACGAAATACGGGACGCTTTCCAACCGCGCGGTCGCGAAACTCGCGGTGGAGAAGGACACGGTCTTCTGGGATCGCGACCTCACCGGCTTCGGTGTCAGGGTTTATCCCACCGGCTCAAAAGTCTATATCGCCCAGGCGCGGGGTCCCGAGGGACCCAAACGCGTGGCGGTGGGCCGCCACGGGGTGATCAACGCCGATGAGGCGAGGAAGCGCGCCGCCCACATCATCGTGAGGGTCAAGGCGGGCGAGGAGGCGGTTCCAGAGCCGCTGAAGCCAGCCGGAGGCCCCACGGTGAATGAGGTGTGCGCGCGCTACCTCGCCGAATACGTCTCGGTGCGGTGCAAGCCGGCCACCGCCGCGCTCTACCGCTCGGTGATCAACCGCCACGTCCTGCCCGCCCTGGGGAAGCTGCCGATCGCTGCGCTCTCTCGCGCGCAGGTAGCTGAGTTCCACGAGAGCCTGTATGAGACGCCCGCGGTGGCAAACATGGCGCTCCGCACCCTCTCCGCGATGTACCGCCTGGCCGCGGGCTGGGGAATGGTTCCCGAAGGGACCTCGAACCCCTGCAAGGCTCTCGTGAAATACCCCGAGCGCAGGCGCGAGCGGTTCTTGACGGATTCTGAGTTCACCCGCCTGGGACGCGCACTCGAGGAGGCGGAGGCTGCGGGCGACGCCTCCGCGTCCGCTGTGGCGGCGATCAGGCTCCTGGCCCTTACCGGGTGCCGCAGGAGCGAGATACTGAAACTGCGCCGCGAAGACGTGGCGCTCGAAGCGGGCGAGCTGAGGCTGCCCGATTCCAAAACGGGCGCGCGGGCGATCCCGCTCCCGCCGGAGGCGGTCGAGCTCCTCGCGGGTCTCCTTCGCGCCCACGGCGGCCCCTGGGTCATACCGGGCAGGAAGCCTGGGACGCACATTGCGAACATCGACGAGGCCTGGCGTCTCATAAGGGACCGCGCGGGCCTCGAGGGCGTGCGAATCCATGACTTGAGACATTCGTATGCATCCAGGGCTCTCGCGCTCGGCGAGTCGCTGCCCGTGATCGGGAAACTCCTGGGCCACAGCAAGCTGGAAACGACGGCGCGCTACGCGCACCTCGCGCGCGATTCGGCGCAGGAGGCGGCCGAGCGGGTCGCAACGAGCATCGCGACCGACATCCTGGCAGACCACTCAATTACAGAAGACGCTGGTTGACGTGATGAAGTATTTCGACGGATTGCTCAGATTTTTATCATACTAGTCATGTTGTCTGTCTGCCTAGTCATGATGTCTGTCTGCTTGATGAGGGGAATCATACTTGCTTTTAGGTTTGAACTTCTGAACATTATGCCGAAAGTCGGAGCGAGCATATTTGGGAGATCTCTAGATGGCAGCAACGAAGGTATTCGTATCATATAGTTGGTCTAGCAATGAGCACGAAGAGTGGGTTCTACGATTTGCCACAAACCTGCGTCAATCCGGAGTTGATGCCATACTGGACAAGTGGGATTTAAGGGAAGGACACGAAGCTAACGCATTTATGGAAAAGATGGTATCTGACCCAGAAATAACTAAAGTAGTAATCGTATCTGATCGCATTTATTCGGAGAGATCAGATTCTCGAAAAGGGGGAGCGGGAACAGAAGCTCAAATAATTTCCAAAGAAATATTTCAAAAAGAAGATCAGAACAAATTTGTGGCAGTGGTCACAGAAAAAGATGACAATGGAGACCCGTGCCTGCCAGCTTATTACTCATCGAGAAAATATATAGATTTTTCGGATGAAAGCAGGTTTTCTGAGAGCTTTGAGCAGCTGTTGCGATGGATCGCGGATAAACCGTTTCACAAGAAACCGGAGCTCGGAAATCCACCTGCATACTTGAATGAGTCCGAGAATGTTGTTTCGCTTTCTACAAGTGCATCGAAGCGTAGGGCATATGACGCAATAACCAATTTAAGGGGACAAGAATACCCTGCTGCAAAAGAGTATTTTGAGTTGTTCACGAGAGAGCTTGAGAAATTCAGGCTTGACCCAATGGTTGATCCACTTACTGACGATATGCTCACCAATATCCAGTCTTTCTTGCCGTATCGGGACGAGTGTTTGGATGTTGTTCGAGCCATTTCTCGGTACACGAAAGACGACCGATTTTCAGATCTCCTACATGCTTTCTTTGAACGCTTGGCGCGTTATTTCGAGGCTCCAGAAGATATTGGAAGCCATAAAGAGTTTGCGTTTGATAACTACAAGTTTTTTGCCTATGAGCTTTTCCTGCACTGTGGAGTGCTATTTATCGCTGAGGAGCGGTACGACCTGTTTAATGTATTAATAGAAAGGCAATATTACATTGAACGAAGAGCGGATTTTGGTAGCGATCCAATGGTTGCGTTCACTGTATTCCGCCAGTATCTAAAATCGCTAGATTATAGAAATAGGCAACTCGACTTAAGGCGGTATTCGGTCGCCGCTGATATGCTGAAGGAACGCGCAGCAAGTTCTGGAATAGAGTTCAGGAAGATCATGGAAGTGGACTTCATATTCTTTCTGAGGGCAGGGTTAGCTGCCAATGGCTCTTATACTAAATGGTGGCCAGAAACTCTCGTTTACTTGGGATTTGCCCACCGAGCATTCGAAATATTCGAGCGTTCTCGTTCATCACGCTATTTTGAAAAGATACGACCGTTGTTGGGGAACGCCACAAAAGCGGATCTTGAGCACTTGATCGCAGGTTATGAAGAAGCTCCGAACACACTTCGTATGTGGGACGGATTTCAAATAGCTCCGGACATTTTAATTGGTATTCAAAACCTATGTACGAGACCTTAACCTGGATAGAACAACCGTAAATGCGGTTTGCCTATAGCTCCAGCCCTCGATCCGATCGGGTCTTCTCCATCGCCGCCGTCCGCCCCTCACCCGGATGCAGCGCTTCGGTCTGCTTCTCCGTCTCTCTGCTCTCCGCCTTGCCCGCTCCGAACGCCTCGAGCGCCGCGATGCGCTCCCCCGTCGCGGCTTCCAACCGCTCGCGAAGGGCCTTCGCGTCGTCGGTCACGAGTTCCGCCCGGTCCCGGGCGCGGCTGATCTCGACGTAGAGCGTCTTCTGGTTGGTGAGGTCGGGGTGGTTGGCCTCCATGGCGGCGATCACGGTATCGACCGTCCGGCCCTGGAAGGCGTGGACGGTCGAGGCCCAGGCGCGGTCGACGTGGCGAAGCTGCGGGTCGCCGCGGGTCATGCCGATCGTGCGCCCGTCCTCGACCTGGA
>MPNJ01000043.1 GCA_002238965.1 Nitrospinae bacterium bin107
GGGATGCTGACGCCCTCGGTGGAGATAGGGTTCAGGAACGATTCGGGGGACGCGGAGACGGGCGGGGGCGTCGAGGCGGGCGGTTCGCTTCGCTACGCCTCGGGGGACCTCTCGGTGGAGGTGAGGGCGCGCAGCCTGCTCGCCCACGGCGAGAGCGAATACGAGGAGTGGGGCGCGAGCGCTTCGGTGGAATACGCTCCCGGCGGTGACGGACGCGGTCTCACGCTGCGCGCGGGTTCGGCCTGGGGCGCGTCCCGGGGCGGGGCGGAGCGCCTGTGGTCGCAGGCGGCGGGTCTTCCGGGTGGAAACGCGGACCCCGGAGCGCGCCTCGACGCCGAGGTGGCTTACGGCCTCGACGTCCCGCGCGCCCTGCTGACCCCCTACGCGGGGGTCTCGCTCGCGGAGAGCGGCGAGACCTGGCGCGCGGGCGCACGCTGGAAGCCCGGCCCCGCATACGAGGTGAGCCTCGAGGCGAGCCTCACCGATGCCGCGAACGACGAGCGGCCCGAAGGTGGCTTCCTCCTGCGCGGCGCGAGGAGGTGGTGACCGGGGGGGAAGCGGTTTTCCGCAGGGGCGGTTCCGGGGAGGCCCGGGAGGGTTCGTTGAGCGCTCCCGTCCCGCCCGGCTCAGGCCGGCGGCCTCCGTGGCCGGCGGATTTCATCGAGCGTTGGAGACCGACGTTGACGACTGTGCCGGCTACCGGAGGGCGGTCACCCCATCAAGGGAAAATACGGGAAATCCCGTAAGCAGCCATTCGGATTGCGGAGGTTGCGCCCTTCACCGGAACGGAATATCCTTGCCGTTCTCATCCATGCGCAGGCAGGCGATGCCGTGTTCATGACCGATGCATCGTGTTGCAATAGTGTTGACAATTGTTTTTGTCAAATCCTGTGATCCAATAATACGACTGAATACAATGATTTACATTTCCACCAAAACGGGTATGCGCTTATCCGTCAAGCGTTTTGTTATGGCGAGCAACCGCTATTTGAGTTTCGCGTTGTCGTATCCGTCCAGGATTGCATCGTATCACGTCAAAACCGAAACAGGCCGTAGGGCGTGGAAGACTCGCTCGTGTCCGTGGCTGGCAAGCCGGAATCAGGCTTCGGGGAACTCACGCCCAACCAGTCGATGTCGGGATTTCGGTCCGCTTCTCCCGCAACGGCATCCACCTCATTCCTGGCGGACGAATGCGAACCGGGCGACGGGCTGGACCCTTCACGATTACCCAGCCAATCGAGAGCCCCGCCATCCGGCAAGGGAGGCGCGCTGGCGCTGAACCCCATCGCACGGGCGATGACAAAGGCCGCCTGCGCGGCGGCATCCTGGAGCGCCGCGTCGTCGAGATGGGCGTAGACGGCGGTGGTCTCGCGTTTCCTGTGTCCGAGCAGGCGGCCGACGGTAGTGAGCCCCACCCCGTTCATCACGCCCTGCGACGCCCAGGTGTGGCGCAGGTCGTGGATCCTGAGGCCGGGCAATCCCGCCTCCTCCCGGACGCCGCGCCAGAACGCATGAAGCCTGTCCGTGTTGAGGTCATCCGGGAACACCCGCGCCGCGCTTTCGGTACGCGGCAACCCTGCGAGCAAGACCACAGATACATGATGGTTCAGTCTAACCTGTTGTCCTGTAAGGGGATACGCTTCCTGATTACGGCTCGGTCGGGACGCGCTCGGTGTAGCCCGCTGCGTGGGGTGACCTCGATACCAAAATCAATTTTTAGTCGTCCGTGCAAATGGTCTCCGCCTTATATTTCACGCCTCCCTTGAAACGATAGGAAGCAGTTTGTATATACATTGAGAGTCGCGCGGGCGGCACCAACTAGATAGTAGCAATTGGGGCAGCATCATGAACTGGAGAAGGATCGCAGGGGCGGGGATATTAGCTCTATTTCTCGCTGGCTGCGCGGGTAAAATCATCCAGGAGAAGATGTCAACTTTGATTGGGGGCCCCGCGTCCCACGTTTTTGCAAAGCTAGGTTTCCCAGATGCTGAAGGAGAGGTTGCCGGACGGAAATTCTACATCTGGAGAACTCAGGCTGCCGGTTCCTATGTCTTGCCGCAATATAATACGGGGACAATTTACAACTCCTATGGCATGTCGACCTACAACTACATGACTTATCAGCAGCACTCTTACAACTACTACTGCAAGATTCGCATTTTCGTGGATGCACGGGATCGCATCACGACATACGATCTCAAGGGCAACGAAGGTGGCTGTGGACGTTTTGCTGGCCAGCTAAGTCGTTAGCGTGCGCTAGTTATTCTCTCGGGCATGTTGGTTGCAAGAGAAGAGAAACTCCCAACTCTATTAGGGCCGACCGCGCACAGATGCTTCTATGATCCGCTCGTCTCTTTCCGACGCCTCGGAGCGGCGCACTGCAGTCGGGAAGCGTCCGGCATCAGGGCCAGTATCTGTCCGGTCACCAATTCCTCCTCGTCGAGGTTCATCGCGCGTATCATGGCGGGCTGCGACAGGAACGGGGACTCGATGATTTGGCGTATTCCGCGCAGGCCCTGGCCTTTGACCGCATTATCGAGATCGGATAGCTTTGACCGATCTTCCGGGTGAACCCTGATTGCCTTCAGCCTCCACCAACCGACGTTGCGCGAGAGCACCCACATCTCGGTGCTGACGCCGCCTTCTGGATGAAGGCGCTGGAACATCTTCACTCTCAAGTGCCCACTACGCGTATCACCGAACCAAGGGTCAGTGTTTCCCCTTGATAGCAGGGCAAGGAACGGATTGTCCTGCTTTGGCAGGCCGCAGGTCACGGTCCACATTCGTTCACGCGTCTGTGCCGCTGCTTTCTTGGCTGTGGCGAAGCCCACCTTCTCCTGCCTGTCGAAGGCCGCCTGCGCGGCGGCCTGCAGATTCCGGGCAGTCATGTACTGTTCCTGCGCCTTCATTTCCCCGGCCTTGGCCATGTCCCGGTATTTTTCCGCATCGGCCAGCGTCGTGGACGTCCTGGCCTTCTTATTGGCCTCCTCGGCAGCCATGGCCGCCGCGTAAGCCGCGTTTGCCGCTGCTTGCGCGGCCATCCCGGTCGTGGAACTTGCGCCCACGAGACCATCAACCGCCTTCGCCCCCATCAAGGCCTTATTAGCGTAGTCCCGGGCGTTCGCCGCCGCCGTCATCGCTACATCCCGGGCCGGCCCCGGGTCCGGCATCGTGGTTGGCTGCGAGACGCCGCCACCCCCGCCACAACCTGCAAACGCCAGTACGGCCAGGCACATCGATAGAAGTGCAAGTTTCCGTATCATCCCATCACTCCTCCGTAGCGAAGAACTATCAAGCGCCGGCGGAGAAAACCGAACTCTCCCACCCACCTTGATTCGAATATATCTTTTTTGCCTGATGCTCAACATTCAAACACTTCTAGTTGATGTCTTTCGTTCAGAATTTTCATAAAATCTGGATATTCGACCCTCAGTTACACAAGATGACAGCAATATCCTATCGCCGTCAGTTAAAAAATATACGATGTCAAAGAGTTTCAGGCGCAGCGAGGATCGGAGTGTATGCATTCAACATGCACGGAATTTTCGTGCTGACGCTTAGCCTTGACTGCCTCTTCCATGCAGAACCACAGGAATGGGCGTTCCCGGTTGCCGGGTGTAAGAATAAATATTACGCTGACAAAGCTGATTGCACGCCCCCGAATTCGGTACGAACACCCCCCACTCAGGCTCGTATCCGGGTTACGGTCGTGTTCATCAAGGCGTCAGGCGCCAACCCTCCGGGGAAAGGACGGTGGAGGGGACCATGAAGGAGTTGAGGGGCCAGTAAAACCGACGGTGAACCACTTGGAAGGGATCGTAATAAATTTACCACGGAAATCCCTGCCACTGAAATGCTCAGGAAAGAATGTGTTGAGAAAGACTCCCGAAAAATCCAACCATACCGGGCGCCCGGGACATCAATCGAGTTTTGCGGAGAACATCCTGCTTGAGGCCAAACGAACAGGGCCGGCCAGGTTCCTGTTCGCGCTCCTGCATCCACGACATGCCAGGGTGATATCGGTGAGCGACGAAGCGGTCCGGCTGCAGTTCGGTTCGGGTCACAAGGACATACCGTTGGGTGAAGTGCAAACGGTCAATGCAGGGGGCGGCTATCTCTATTCCAGTATCCGGATCCGTCATGCCGCAGGCAGCGCGCATGTTTCGGGCCTGCCCCGAATGGCTGGGAACGCTCTGGCCGAAGTCATCGAATCAGCGAGATGCGAATGGTGGCGCGGTGCCCTCGCCTCACGGACAAATGCGCTCCGGTCGGTCCACGACCGCATCGCCGGGTTTGCGGATCCGCAGAAATACCTTACGACCGACGCGCTTCGAGACCTGGAAATCGATGCCCGGACAGTCACCGGCGGCTTCGCGGCGCGGTGGCCGGAAGCGCTGTCGAATGTCATCGAGATACGGATGCTGCGGGACGTTCTCGAGTTTCTGGAAGCGCCTGGCGATGCCCGGGCGAAAGCCAACAAGGCGTTCGTCGTCTACGAACTGGTCCGCTCACGTGAGCTCTTCGACCGGATCGAGGCCCGACCGCTTACGGAAGAGCAGCGCAGGGCGGTCGTCATCGACGAGCAACGGAACCTCGTGGTGGCCGCGGCCGGTAGCGGCAAGACATCGGTAATCGTAGCCAAGACAGGCTGGCTCATCAGAAAAGGGTATCGCAAGCCCTCCGAACTGCTGTTGCTCGCCTTTGCGCGAGATGCCAGCAAGGAGATGGAGGAGCGGCTCGAAAAGCGTCTCGGCGCCAAAATAGCGCGCGACGTTACGGTGCGCACATTCCACAGCCTCGGCATGGCGATCATCGGCGAAGCCGAAGGGAAGCGCCCGGCGCTCGCCGCGACGACGGAGAACGACCGTGCGCTGTTCGACCTGCTCAAGGGAATCGTGGCCGACCTGCTCGCCGACCGGGAACTCTCGGCCACTCTGCATGAATGGTTCCAGGACCGGTTTGCGCCATACAAGAGCGAGCACGAGTTCAATAACTGGGGCGAGTACCACGACTATATCCGCAAGTTCGACATACGCTCGCTGAAAGGCGAAACCGTCCGCAGTTTCGAAGAATGCGAGATCGCGAACTTTCTCTATCTCAACGGAGTCGCCTACCAGTACGAAGCCCCCTATGAGCATGATCTGGCGACCTCGGAGAAGCGCCAGTACAAGCCCGATTTCCATCTTCCCGAACACGGCGTCTATATCGAGCACTTCGGGATCGACGCCGAAGGAAACACCGCGCCGTTCGTCGACCGGCAGTCGTACGTGCAGGAAATGGAATGGAAGCGCGGCGTCCATGCAGAACACGGCACCGTTCTGATCGAAACCTTCAGTCACGAACAGGCTGGCGGCAGGCTGCTCCGGAACCTGACGGAGAAGCTTGCGGCCCACGGTGTGGGTCTTTCGCCGATTCCGCGCGAGGATGCGTTCGCTGCTCTCGAACAACAGGGGCGGATCGAATCGTTCACGCGTCTGGTGGCGACCTTCCTGCAGCACTTCAAGGGAAGCCGGCTGTCCTTCGCCGACATCGTCGAACGCGCCGGCGCTCACCGGGAACGGGCGCGGGCGCAAGCGTTTCTTGCGGTGTTCCGGCCGATTTTCGAGCGCTATCAGGACACGCTTGCGCGTTCAGGCGAGATCGATTTCCACGACATGATCAACCGTGCGACCGACCTCGCGGAGACCGGAAAATACCGCAGCCCGTTCGGATACATCCTGGTCGACGAGTTCCAGGATATTTCGCCGTCCCGGGCGAGGCTGCTCAAAGCGCTGCTCGACAACTCACCGGGGGCGCAATTGTTCGCGGTCGGCGACGACTGGCAGGCGATCTACCGGTTCGGCGGATCGGACATTGCGGTCATGCGGGAGTTCGGAGACCATTTCGGTGCGTTCGAGCGAATTGATCTCGCAACCACGTTCCGCTGCGCCGACCGCATAGCCTCGCTCGCCACGGACTTCGTGCTGCGCAATCCGGCGCAAATCCGCAAGACGGTCCGCGCGACGCGCAAGGCGGACCGGCCCGCGGTATACGTCGGACTCCCCGGTGAGCAGGAACTCTCGCTCCTGAAAGAGGCGCTCGACCGGATCGCGGAGGATGCCCGCCGTCACGAGGGAACCTCGGAGGTGCTGTTGCTGGGCCGCTACCGTCATCTGTGTCCCCGCAATCTGGGCGCGTTGCCGAAGCAGTATCCGGGCCTTCGCTTCAGTTGGAAGACCGTGCACCGCTCCAAGGGTCTCGAGGCGGACTATGCGGTGGTTCTCGGTGTGTGTTCAGGAAAGTTCGGGTTTCCGGCCGAGATAGCCGACGATCCGCTGCTCGATCTGGTGCTGGCGGCGCCCGAAGCCCATCCGAACGCCGAGGAGCGACGCCTGCTCTATGTCGCCATCACCCGGGCGAGACGGCAGGTATACCTGCTTGCCGACGGCGGCCCGCCGTCCGAATTCGTGAACGAGCTGATCGACGGAGGATACGACGTCGACGTTTTCGGCCGTCCGCCGGAAAGCGACGTATCCTGTCCGCAATGCGCCGGTGGACGGCTGGAGCGCCGTGAAAACTCTCGCAGCGGAAGTGTTTTCTACGGCTGCTCGAACTTTCCGCTTTGCGAACACATAACGCGTGCTTGCCCCCGCTGCGGGTCAGGCCTTCCCATCAGGTCCGGCGAGGCTTACCGTTGCCGCGACTGCGACGGGACAATCGAGGCCTGCCCCGAATGCGGCGGGTGGCTCGACACCAGAATGGGGAAGTACGGCCGCTTCCTCGGCTGCTCGAATTTTCCAGATTGCGATTATACGAGAAACCTGCGGCAATCGAGAAATGGATCCGCTTCCGTAACTAACGCATCAGTACCCGGAAAACGCAGACCCCGCTGACTGCAATACAATGCATGGCGGCATCGCGGTCCGCTGGAACGGGGAAGCTGCTTGCTGGCTCCGGATATGATCAACCGATATGGCCATATGGGCTTGTCCCATATGGGAGCGCAACCCTGGCGCCGTTTTTCGCTCACACCGATGGTTCCTGCGCCGTGATTCGATCTGCCCGGTTGGTATACGCTTTACGCAGGCGGATTTATTTGATAGAAATGCTCGGAGGACAGATCCTAAACTCCATGGTATAGTATCAATGTCGAAATCACGGACACAACGGGATCGGGCGAGCGAAATCCTGCGCAGGCGGGGGATCGTGCGCCTGTTCGAGTTCAGGGATGCCGGGATCACGGCGGCCACGATAAGCCGCATGGTCGAGGATGGCGAGGTCGTAAAACTGTCACGCGGGCTATATCAGATGCCCGATGCGCCCCTCGACGCCAATCACAGCCTGGCCGAGGCGGCGAAGCGGGTTCCCAGGGGCGTCGTCTGTCTCGTCTCGGCGCTTGCATACCACGAGTTGACCGATCAGATTTCACGCGCGGTCTGGATGGCGATCGGCGCCAAGGACTGGGCGCCGAAGACGGAAAGCCCGCCGGTACGGATCGTGCGTTTCACGGAACAGCTTCTCATGGACGATGTCGTCACCGTGCATATCGAGAACGTGCCCGTGAAAATCTTCGGCGTCGCGAAGACGATCGCCGACTGCTACCGGCATCGCCGGACGGTGGGACAGTCGGTCGCACTGGAGGGTCTTCAGGAGGCGCTTCGACAGGGAAAAGCCACCCCGGCCGCAATCGCCCGGCATGCAAAGCGTGGCGGCGTGGCCACGGTGATCCGGCCCCATCTCGAGGCGCTCACCGCAAATGGCTAGGGAGGTCAATAACATCGCGGCCTCGGTTCGGGCCCGTCTCCTCAGGATCAGCAAGGAGAAAGGCCTGAACTTCGATCTGGTGCTGACGCACTACGCGATCGAGCGCTTGCTCTACCGTCTCGCGCAATCGCGCTACGCCGAGCGTTTTGTGCTGAAAGGGGCGATGTTGCTGATGACGTGGTTCGACGAGCCGCTTCGCGGTACGCGCGACCTCGATCTCCTGGGTCACGGCAACCCCGCACCTTATACCGTCCTCGGAGTCTTCAGGGAAGTTCTCGGTCAGGAACAGCCCGACGGCGTTCTCTTTGGCGCCAATGAGGCGAGTATCGGCCGCATTCGACAAGAGAACGAGTACGGCGGTCTCCGCATACGGACCCCGGCCGAGATTGGCGGCGCCCGCATCGTCGTCAACGTCGATGTCGGCTTCGGGGAAGCGACCGAACCTCCTGCCGAGTGGCTGGACTACCCCGTTCTGCTCGATATGCCGGCGCCGCGGTTGCTGGGTTACGCGAGAGAGACCGTGATTGCCGAGAAATTCC
Source organism: Nitrospinae bacterium bin107 (assembly GCA_002238965.1). Classification (GTDB taxonomy): domain Bacteria; phylum UBA8248; class UBA8248; order UBA8248; family UBA8248; genus Bin107. The sequence goes on from MPNJ01000043.1 coordinate 8,283, forward strand.
AGGCCATGGTGGCTCTGGGCCTGGCCAACAGCCGGATGAAGGACTACTACGACCTGTGGGTCATCAGCCGGACCTTTGACATTGATCGCTCGCGCCTCGCAGGGGCGATATCCGCGACTTTTGCCCGGCGGCGCACACCGATTCCGGATGCCGTTCCGGACGGGCTGTCGCAGGCGTTCGCGGAAGACGTCGTCAAGCAACGACAATGGGAGGTCTTCAAGCGTGATTTGGGGGTCGACCCCGGTCCACTCGACAGTGTTGTAGAGACGCTCGAAGCCTTCCTGATGCCGGCTGCTGTGGCCGCCCGTGAATCGGCCAGGCTGGATGGCGTCTGAACGTGCAGACACGCCGACTCAAGTCTCTTGAATGTCCGTAGCGTAGCCGGAGGTGATGTCTGTTTCAGGTCACACCGTCATGATTGGCGGAAACAGCATCGGCCAATCGACTCCATGCGAAGCCCTGGTTCTCTTGCTGGGGCCGTATCACCTGCCTCGAAACAGCCGGATAGACGAGCATGACTTCTTCGAGCGTCGCTGTCTCGACGGCGCGGAGTCCCCATACTCATCGAGTTGGGAGTCGTACTGATCGATCTTGCGGAGGATATTCTCACCAGGTTCCGGATTCATCCAGTATTTGATTTGTATTCTGCTAAATCCACAACAATCCGAACCCCTTGGAAGGCTCGCCCGTGTCCCTGGCCTGCGATCCGGAATCAGACTTTCGGGAGTTCACCCCCAGCCAGTCGATGTCCGGATTTCGGGCCGATTCTCCCCCTTTGACATCCCCCTCACTCTTGGTGGACGAATACGAACCGGGCGATGGTCTGGGCCCTTCACCATTACCCAGCCAATCGCAATCCCCGCCATCCGGCAGGGGAGGCGCGCAGGCGCTGAACCCCATCGCACGTGCGATGACGGAGGCCGCCTGCGCGGCGGCGTCCCTGAGCGCCGCGTCGTCGAGATGGGCGTAGACGGCGGTGGTCTCGCGCCTTCTGTGTCCGAGCAGGCGACCTACGGTGGTGAGTCCCACCCCGTTCATTATGCCCTGCGACGCCCATGTGTGGCGCAGGTCGTGGATCCTGAGGCCGGACAATCCCGCCTCCTCCCGGACTCCGCGCCAGAACGCATGGAGCCTCTCCGTGGTCAGCTCATCCGGAAACACCCGCACGGCGCCATCGGCCCTCGGTAAGCCCCTAAGCAGTTCCGCCGCCTCGGCACCGAGCCACAGCGTCCGCGGGCCCGTCTTGGAATCCCCGAGACGCGCGCTCGCGCCGTCTTTGGACGGTTCCCCGATTTGCTCCCATTCGAGGTTTAGCGCTTCTGACAACCGCGCCCCGGTGAGTATAAGGAGACGCAGGGCGGCCACCGACCAGGGGCGCTCCTCCTGTCGTCGTTCTAGTACGGCGTTCAGGCACTTCAATTCCCCTTTCCTCAGGTATCGGGCAATAGGTCTGCGGGGGTTCTTGACGATGTTGACGCAGGCGTCGGGGACGTCATCTCCGAGTTCGCCCCACCCCCGCGCTGCGCGCAGCATGGCGCGGAGTATCTCGAAGGCGCGGTTGGCGGCGCCCGGCTTTTCGGCGCTCGCCGCATCGAACCAGCCCGAGACACAGGTATGGTCGATGGCGTCGAGCCTGAGCTTGCCGAAGTGGGGCATCAGGCGGCTTTTCATGTAGACGTCGAAGGTTTCGAGCGAAGACGGCTTCCAGCGGTTTTTTCTCCGCTCGCGGTAGCGTGCGGCGAAGTCCTTGAACAGCGGCGCCCGCCTCTTGCGCGGGGACTCCACGGTCTCACCTCCCCACAGGCGGGCGAGGAGGGCGGCGGCCTCCTTTCGGGCATTTCCGACGCCGATTTCCGGGTACCGGCCCAGGGTGAACTTCCGCATCCGGCCCCGGACCCGGGTCTGGACGATGAAGGACCTGACGCCCGATGGCTGCACCCTGAGCCCGAAGTGTGCAAGCGCACCGTCCCACAGCGTATATTCCGACGCCCGCGGCTTCGCTTCGGCGATCATCTTGTGTGTGAGCCGTTTCTTGTCCCGTCTATGAGCCATTCTCCGCCTCCTTCCCCTTTCCGGTCATCGCGTCGTGGACGATACCCGAGATGCGCCCCGCCGCCTCGCGGATGTGGTCATCCGCGAGATGGGCGTAGCGCTCCGTGGAGCCGGTATCGGCGTGGCCGAGCAGGCGTCCCACGGCATAGAGGTCCAGGCCGCTCATCACGGCGTGGGAGGCGTACGTGTGGCGGCAGTCGTGGAGGCGCACGTCGTCGAGACCTGCGAGTCCGCGCAGTTTCCGCCAGCGCTCGCCCAAGTCCCTCATCGGACCGTCGCCCTTCCTGTTCGGGAACACGAAATCGCCGTTTCTCGGGAGAGCGTTCAGCACCGCCCGTGCGGGCGGCGGCAACTGGATCGTCCTGGGCCCCGTCTTGGAGTCGGGCAAGACCGCGCGGCTCCCGCGTATCCAGCGCCACTTGAGACCCGTGACCTCCGAAGTTCGCGCGCCGGTGAACAAAAGCAGCCTGATCGCGGCCGCGGCCATTGTGTCTTCGGTATGGTCGAGCACAAAGCCTATGCGCTTGAGTTCCTCCACTGACAGGAATCGCTCTCGGGGCTTCATTCTGTAGCGGCGCATACCGCTGCAGGGGTTCGACCCCTGCGGCCTCAGTTCACGGTGCTCCGCTTCCCTCATCATGACAGAGAGTACGGGCAGGGCACGGTTAGCGTTGGCAGGCGTCGCGCTCATCGAGTCGAACCAGCGCACGACGTCGGCGCGGGCGATGTCCGCGACGCTCATGGCGCCGAAAAACGGCAGGAGATAACGGACGAGCAGATGACGGTTGCCCTCGCGCGTGGCGGGTTTCCAGCGGCGTCCCTGTCCTCGCATGAATTCCCCGGCGAAGTCGGCGAACAGGGGGCCGCGCCCGCTCTTCGCCTCATCGAGTGCGGCGAGCGCTTTCTCGCGCGCCTGCGCCGCCGTCAGCTCTCCTCCTTTGCCCAGGGGGAGCCTCCCTCCGCCCGGTTTCAGGACGAAGAAGGTCTTCTGCCCGTCCCTTGCGACCTCGATGCCGAAGGCGGGCAGGTCGCGGTCGATGATGATGAGACCTCGTTTTCCTTTCACTTGTTCCCTGAACGTGCGTCTCAGGGTACGTTCGTTGATGGTGGCGTGGATGCGCATGTGGTGTTCTCCTTCCCGGTTACCTGAGATAGCCGTCCGTTCGGAGGGAACGGAAACGGCGGTTACGGGAAGAGAACACGCCCGCGCGCAAGACCGCAGATACAGGATGGTTCCGTCTAACCTGTTGTCCTGTAAGGGAATACGCTTCCTGGATAAGGCTCGGTCGGGACTCGCTCGGTGCAGCCCGCTGCGTGGGGTGTACTGAAAGAAACGCCGAAGGGCGGCTAGCGCAGGGATCTTTTGGAACGCGAGTCGAGGGAATTTTTGCCGGTGAGAATGGCGAGCGGGAGCCGCCGCGGCGATTGAGCGCGAGGAGCAATGC
>MPNJ01000044.1 GCA_002238965.1 Nitrospinae bacterium bin107
TAAGCGCCTCGAAGTAGCGGCGTTGTTTGATAAGTCCGCGCGCGGCCTGGACATTCGGGTCCTTGGAGAGATGAGACTGCGAGGGCGCAGCAATGGCGTCCCCCGCCGTGAAATGCGAGAGCGCGGCAAGTGTGATGCAGATGATGAACAAGATGGATTTTTTCATGGTGCGCAAGTGAAGCGAGCGCGCTCCCGCTCGTTTCTCCCTAGCATGGCAGTATCACCCGTGGTTCCCTCGGATCAGGAGCGAGCGAAGAGTAACTCACTTTTCAGATAAGGGGAAGGCGACCCGGAGGCCGCCTTCCCGAATCCTGCGGATTGTTGCATCCCCAATTCTTGCTGCTGGCTTCTACTGCCTGTGCGCGCCGAACGCGCCGACAAAGCTTTGCCTGTCGCTGCCCTCGCCCCCGGAAACGCCGAAGACGCCTGCGGCGGATCCCGGATGTCCGGAGCCCATCGAACCGGGGCCGTAGAACCGCCCACTCCAGCGGCCGTTATACGGATAGGTGGGAACCGCAGCGGCGGGGTCTTCCACCTCCCCCATCCTGGCCGCGCCCTGGAAGTACCCGGTGGCGGCGTAGGTGTCGAGGAGAGCCTCGATCAGAACGATGGAGTCGGGCACGGGTTCGCCACCAGAGACGATGTCCCCGATGATGCCGCTGATCTTTCCGAACGAAGCCGCCTCGCCGAAATCGGCGGTCAGGGTCGCGGTCGCGTCGAATGGCCTGATCGCTCCGCTCTCCGCGTGAATCCCGGTGGCGGGACCTTGCCATGTCGCTGTACCCTCGAGTGCCCTGAGGGTCGCTCCGTCCACTCCGGCCTCGAACGACGCGTTGCCCGAGACGAACGCACCCGCCGAGGGCAGTAGAGCAGGACTGTTCAGCCAGACGCCGAAGACCAGATAATCCTCGTCCGGAGCTTCTCTCGCAGGCCGGGCGGGCCCCGATCCGGTGAACGTGTAGCCGGATATGGCCACGATCCGGCCCTCCCCGTCCGTGTCGAGCGAGCACTCACGGCCCTCTGGACAGGAGAAGGTTCCCTCCAGCGGATCCGTATCGGGGTCACCGTCGTGGTCGTAGTCGCCCGCAAAAGAACCGACCTCCTGATCGTCCGCCAAGACGATGACGGATTCGGGAATCATGGCGAGCAACACAGGTACGCTTCTGACAGAAGCTGCGTTCTGGGCTGGGATCGTTCGCGTCTGGGCGATGTCGGTGTAGGCGTGGGCGTAGAGGCCACCCTCGATAGCGGATAGTTCGACGCCTTGGAAACCCGTCCACGCTCCGACACGCGGCAGAAGCCGCCGCTCATTCGTGGGTACCGATCCCGCCGCCTTTTTCGTGTCGAGCACGGTGCTAGTGCCGCCCCCGGTGCCAATCCGGACGCGTAGCCGGGGGCCGGTGAGTTCGCCGCCCTGATCATCAACACCCCAGTTCGCGTTGGCGATGGTGCTTGCACTCGCTTCGCTCGAAAGGCTCGTCCCCTGGGTCTCGGTCGTCGCGTCGTCATCCGAAGTCGCCGTGAGGTCCCAAGCCGTGCCCTCGATGACCCCGGTCCCGCCCGCTTCCGCCGTCAGGGCTGCTACCTCGCCAACCCGCGCCCTTGCAGCGGTGGGAGTGGCCGCGCCGACTCCGTTCGCAGATTCGAACAGCCTGGCATTCTTCGTGCGCCTCGCCGCCGCGTCGCCCGCCTCCCTCACCATGTCAGCATACTTTTTGGCCTCCGCGTACGCTCTCTCGGCCTTCGCCTCTTCGGCCTCCGCAATATCGGCTTGACTTCTGGCGTCGTCCGCGCTCGTAGCCTCCCGGGCCTTTAGGTCCGCCGCCTTCGCCGCCTCCCAAGCTGCTCCGGCGTCGTCCGCTCGCAACGCCGCGCGAGCGTACGAATCCGGATCGGCGGTCCTGTTCGCCCTCGCGCCCTCGATCGCCATCCGGGCCGCTTCATGGGCCTCACGCGCCGCCTCCGCTGCCGCCGCCGCCCTCTCTCTCGCGGCGGCTAAGCTCTCCGCCGCCGGTGCTCCACCTCCTGCTCCACCGCCGCCACAACCGGCCCCTGCAAGCGCGAGCAGCGCTGCCAGCACGAGAGCGCAGAATCGGTGAACTGAGTTCGTTTTCTTGAACAGCATCTAGAGAAACCTCCCGAATTGGATGGAAAAAAGATTGGTTTCTGCGGGCGAGTCCGGTAATGATGCCACGCTTTTGCGCTTATGCCAAATGAACCCCCGCCTCGCAAGAGCGCTATTTCGAGACCCAATAATACGCTTGGTTTTACAAGTGATTTGCAAATAATCCCGGCAAGTGGATACCGCTGCTCAGGCGACTGCGTCTCGCAAGGCACCATTGTCAAGATGGACGTAGCGCGTGGTCGTACGATACTTGCGGTGATCGAACCGTCCGGGCACTCTCCAGATTCGTCGGGTAGGACACTGGCGCGCGCATCCTTAGGTGGAGGCTTGTCCGATCCCGATCTTTCGATCGCGGGTAAGTGCGCAAATCCACCATAGACCACCTTTCCAGCATCTCCCCTGAAAATCCGTACGTCCGGTATTTCCGGGTACGGCTTCAAGCACCAGGCATCTCCTCAAGAGTTCGATGCGGTGCCTTCCGCGAGACCCGCCACGGTTAAGGCTGACCCGACCATGCCCGCTACAAACGTCCGCGTTTACACCGTCCTTCGACCGTGCCGCATATTGCGGTCGGGGCCGGTTTTGTACACCGGCAGACCAGCCATACGCCACACGGCCACCTAGGCCAGAGGTACTCGCTAAAGGCGGGTTGTGTTGTCCCGCCCGTCAACGCTTAATCGACCTCATCCGCCAGTCAGGAAGACTCCGCGTCCTTTCCCGTTATCCGGTTATGGATTCGCTCCTCGACATTCAAGGGTCACAGCATCCTGTCTGTCCTCATCACCTTCCGGACTTTCACCGCTGAACTTTCCCGGATTGCCGCCTTCCGTACACCGGGGAACCCGGTGCGTGCATTCTTCAGTTCCTTCCGCACCGGTTCTAGCCATCGAGACGTCATGGATCCCTTGGCATCCACCAATTACCCCTTCAAGTCAGCTTCCATGCGGGGAACGCCTTTTCGACGCTTCGGACAACTGTTTATACTTTCGTTACGGTCCACCGGTTTGCTTGCACTCCGACTGACCTGGTCCAGAGAACATTCTCTCCCGGCCCACAAGGGCTTTTACTTTCCTGCTTTCAGGCAGCAGGTCACCCTGTCGCCTGCCGGATATGACTACGGCGCCAAACTGAGAATTGCGCCGGCGGGACTTTCACCCGCTAGTACCGCAGCTAGTCTCGCTGCACGTCGGGTAGAGCACTGGCGCGCGCACCTTTAGGCGGAGGGTTTCCAGCCCTGCCCTTTCGGTTGCAGGGTGGGGTCACAGTTCCGCCTTGAGCCACGTTTCCAGCCGCCCCCCCTAAAATTCCGTACGTCGGGTTTTCCCCGGTACGGCTTCAAGCAACAGGCACCTCCCAGCTTGGAGTGGAGTCTTCCGCGGGAACACCGGGGTTAAGACCGACCCTGCCATACCCCTCGGCGGGTCCAGCGTTTACTCCATCCTCAGGCTTCACCATTTGCAGGGCGGTTTCCCCCGCCTCTGTGTGCGGGCTGCCCACCACGGCGTCGCCACCTGTGCCCAGAGGTCCTCGCTCCGGGTGGGTTGTGTTGTCCCACCCTTCATCGCTTGGCGACCTCATCCGCCAGTCTGGAGGTCTCCGTCTCACTTCCCGGCGCCCCGGTTATAGAGACGGTCTTCGACATTCACAGGGTCATCCTGTCATGACCTCCACACCTTCCGGACTTTCACTGCGCTACTTTCGAGTATTGCCGCCTTCAATACGCCGGGAGCCCCGGTGCGTGCGCCTCAGTTTCTTCCGCACCGGCACTGGCCATCGGTTAGGAGGGAGACCCTTGGCAACTCCATCTACCCCGCAAATCAGCTTCACGCGGGAAGTCCTTGTTTCGACGCTTCATCCGTTCACTTTCGTTACGGCCCTACTCGTTGCTTGCCTCCCGGGCTGATCGCACACGAGCGGCACGACGGCCCCTCTGTACCCCGAGGCTTTTACGTCCGGGCTTCCAGATCGCCGGGTCGCCCCGTACGTCTGCCGGATATGACTACGGCGCCAAACTGAGAATTGCGCCGGCGGGACTTTCACCCGCTAGTACCGCAGCTAGTCTCGCTGCACCCCTCCCGCCGGACTTTCACCGGCTGCACTGGCACCAGTTAGCCTGGCACACACTCCATCGCTTACAACGGTTACCCGACAAGGACCCGCCTAGGTGCGCAGGATTTGCAACGAATCCGCTTACGTTATGCTTACGGATTGCAAAATAGGAGGATATATAATCATTGATATAATAATAATAAATACAATATGTTATGTTTATTTTTCCTTGGCGATTAATATCAGTAAAGGAGGTTAATCGGAGAAAGCCGGAAATTCGCTGAAAATCCCTTTTTCTATGTATTCAGGAGGACTCACTAAATGATGTTCAGAGAGAAATCGACAAGCAAGCTTTACGCTTTTGCCCTGGCGGCGGTGTTCGCACTGACGCTGGCCGGTTGCGGCGGCGGCGGCGGAACGGCTGCCGTTGAAGAAGAGCCGCCCGCAATGCCGGAACCCACCGCACAGGAGATGTGCGAGGCTGACGGCGGCCGGTATAACGCGGACGGTTCCTGCACCGACGCCGCGGGTCTTGCCGAAGAAGCTGCCCTGAGCGGCGCGCAGGAAGCCGCCATGGCGGCATACATGGCGGCGAGAGCGGCCGTGTACGCGGCTGTAGACCCCGTGGCGGCGGCGAACGCGCACAAGTACGCGGCCATGGCCGGTGAAGCCAACGAAGCGGCGCAGGCGGCCACGACTTCCGCGGACGCCATGACGCACCAGACGGCGGCCGAGACGGCCCGTGACATGGCGATGGAAGCCGGCATGGAGCGCGGCCTGGAAATCACCAAACTGGGGAACAAGATCATCAACCAGGCAGCCATCGACAATGCCGAGCTCGAGGGCAAAACGGGCCATGATGTGCCTGAGCCTATTTCCAATGCGAGAAGAGTGGGAGCGGCAATGGCAACGGCGGCGGCAATGACTCCTGTGAACGCTGCTGGAAATCCCCATCAAGGTAGTAATACGACGGACCCCGCTGAAAACGTGGCCACCGCAACGGCTACGTTTACAGGGGCAGCTCCGAGAATCGCGTCAACGGTCGGCGGCGAAGCGCTAGATCGAGGCGAAATGCCGTTAGCACTCCAAAGCAGGGTATTTGCGGATGACGTAAGATTTGCGGGAACAGAAATGGTTCTGAGGGATACTGATGCTACTCCTTCAACGAGCACGTATGCCGTCGTTTACACGGATATCAATCCGGCGACTCCGGATTATACCACTGCTGACGTTGATACCAACGACAACTTTCTGACAGTTACAGAACTGCAGGGATTAATTGACCACACCACGAGGACGTATCCCGCGATTGACGCTGATGCGATTCCGAGCGACGGAAGCAGCTTCGCGGCATCACTTAATTTTGACGTGGACAACAATGTACCGGCGGTAAAAGGAAGGTTCTTCTGTGGCAGCACTGCCGCGTGCGCCATCAGTGTAAATGAAGATGGGATGGTCACGGGTGTCGTCGGGTATGTATTCCAGCCGGCGAAGTCTACAGCTCCCGCAGATCTGAAAGCAGACACCGACTATCTGGCTTGGGGCGTTTGGGCAACTGTCCCGGATGCCACTGGTTCGGAGGCTACAGTGCCGGCAGCCACGGTTGGAGCATTCGGATCTGGCACAATGGCATTCACGGTGTATCCGCAACTGGAAGGAAAGGCTACCTACAATGGAGTCGCACACGGCCTGTATGCGGCCGGCGGCATGGTGGAATATTTCGATGCGGACGTCTCCCTGGAGGCCAACTTCGGCGGCAACGTCGGGGCTGATTCTGGTGCAAATCCTGGTACGCCGGATACTAACCTCTTGGGCTCCGTCACCGGAAGTGTCACCAACATCAAGGCCGGCGGCATGGACGTCGAAGGAAGCCTGAGCTTGATGAAGGCGAATATCGTCGATGCCGATGCTGACGGTTCTCAAGCGGGACAATTCAGCGCCGCAACCGAAGGTGTCCTTGGCGGCAACATACTCTCCGGCACATGGGCGGGTGAGTTCTTTGGCCCCGCCAGGGCGGTGACCGCCAAGGAAAGAGAAACCGAATTCCCTTCGACTGCTGCCGGCAGTTTTGGTGGTAAGTCTGCGAACAACACAGTGAGCATCCTCGGCTCCTTCGGCTCGTGGAAGGCCGAGTAAGCAACAGCGCATGACTCCTCTTGCCCCGGGCGCAAAGCCCGGGGCCGGGGGATAGAAAGAACAGGATGCGCCGGCGTTCCGGCGCAAGAAAGCCTTAAATTCAATTGACGTTTAACCCGCCCGCCCCTTTCCCGTCTTCCCGGAAGGGGACGTAACCCTCAGGGGGCAAGTGATGAAAATGCTCAGATATTCAGGATTGGCGGTACTTGTCGTGTGCATTGCGGCATTTGCCTCCGGTTGCGGCGGCGGAGGTGGCGGCGGCGGTACTGCTGCGGACGACGACATGGATATGGATGTGGTGATGTGCACGTCGCCTCAAGTCGAGATGAACGGGCAATGCGTGGATCCGCCGCCGACGGACGCGGAATTGATAGCCGACGCGCAGGATACACTCGACGGCATCGTCTCAGACGCCCGTACGCGGGAGGGAGCGGCGCGCGCGGCGGCGGCGGCGGTGCAGGTCCACCCCGACGCCACGGCGGATCAGATAACAAGCGCTCTCAATAATGCAGTCGAAGCACAAAACCAATTGACGGAAATCGAAGACGCGAGAGACGCGGCGGACGCGGCCACCACGCCCGCGCAGGCGGAAAGCGCGGTGGATGACGCGAGGGCGGCGCTCAGCGACCTGATATCCGCGCAATCGGCTGTGGCAGCCATCCAGAGCGCCGTAAACGCGGTTGCTACCGCCCGCATGCAACGCGAAGCGGATGAGGCCGCCTTGACGAACAACTCCTCTCTCATCCAGCACGTGAGAGCGAACGGACTCCTCGCCGACGCGCTATTGGAGGATCTGGTAAGCGAAGATGGAGGCAATGACAGGCTTCTCGTAGGCCCGGTTGGTGATGGTACTACCGGAGATACTAACTACGGCAAAGCTGAATACCCTGCAGATACAGGAACGGGTGCAGACAGAAAAGTTGGACAGCGTACGGTTATGGTACAGGGTCTTACATCGGGCAGTACGACGCCCTCCCTCAGCGGAATAGGCCACCTTACCAATGGATTCGATCTGAAAAACGCTGATGGTTCTACATTCGTCAACGCCTTCACGGATATCTCGAAAACGAGAGCCAACGTAAGAACAAGAACGAATCACCTGGAAAATACGGCGTCACAAGGCGATCCAGACTCACGGTATGCAAATAGAGATTTTCCCGACACCGACTATCTGCTCGCCGGAATCTGGCTTGATGTGAACAACGCAAATTTGGGCAATTCCGCGATATACGCTTTTGCGCATGGAAGCCAACCAATCATCAACGCCCCTCCAACCTTCTGTGTTGGAATTGAAGGCCCAACTGTTCCAGTCGATTCTATGACGGGAACAACCGTAGTTACCACAACTACCAGGACATGCGGGGCAACTACCGGATTCGACCGCATCAGCATATTCGTGAAAGACGGCCAAGACGTTTCGGCCACCTACCGGGGGGATGCGAACGGCATCTACATCGCGGGAGGAGATACGAGCTATTTCCGGGGGAGCGTCGAGCTCAACGCCGAGTTTCAGAATCCGACAAGCGCCGCTGACAATCAAAATGAGGCAGATGGCAGGGGCAGCATCCAGGGCGCGGTTACGAGCATCGTCGTCGGTGGACAATCCATGGCAGGCAGTATTGAACTACAGAAACATACCTTCGAAGATACTATAACAGGCGTATTTGGCGATGACGCCGTCGGCGTGGTTGACGGCAAATCCTTCAGCGGCGGATGGAAAGGCCAGTTCTTCGGTCTGAGAACCACAAGGTCCCAAACAACGGTACCGGTACACACAAGAGATGGCAATGGAAATATTACGGCAACGGCAACTACGATAACGACGACGTATTCGCCTCAGCATCCCGGTTCGGTCGCCGGAACTTTTCAAGTTATCCAGAAAAGCAATCCGGCGAATGAAGCCGCCTTCATCGGCGCATTCGGGGCGAACAGGTAGGAAGAAAGACGCCTCAGACCCGGGGTTAAGCCCCGGGGCCTGAGGCGGTAAAAGGAGAGCGAAAAGGGGGTTGCCCGTTGGTTGCTTCCCTCGTGATAGAGCAAACTGTACCGGTCCTTGCTATGAGTTTGAGTCCTCGAGCCGGGAACGGGAACAATGGGCAACCCCTGCTTTTCTTATACGCCATTTCCGGCGTAGATGGCAAACGAGAAAAAGGGACTGCCCCCCTCTTCCGGCGATGCGGTAAACGAGAGGGAGGGCGGTCCCTTTTTTCGTGTGCGGGTGTTTTGAGGGGGTGGGTGGCGCGGCAAACGCTTCCTCCTCGGGGTTGTTGAAAAAGGCCTCGTTGGGGGTGTGATGGTTTTGTAGGTAGCGCTCCCTTCTTGGAGTTACTCTCAGGGGGGTAAGAAGAAGCAAAACCCCCTCTACCCGGCGGCGGGGGGAAATCGCCTTTTTATACCCCCCTGACAAGGGGGGGTAGGGGGGGTTGGTTTTGTAGCGGCAGTCGCGGCGGCCGAAACCATATCCTCGTTCGCCGTAGCGGACAGGCGCAGCGGCCCCGGACAGGCGCGGGGGCCTGTCCGCTGCGGCGAACGATCTTGAAAGTCGGGCAAGGACTTTTTCAACAGGCCCGCTTTGCTCGCGTCTGAGAGACGCGGGATTTTCGGGCCGGGAGATTGATTCGAAGACAGGAATTGCGTAGCATTCTCCCTGCCAAGCAAACCGTGCGGTCTGGAAATCCGGGCCGCCCGCTGAATACAATACGCGCTTCGTCTCCCGATGAAGCGCGGAACAGGCGGGAACCCACCCAAATGTGCGGTTTGTTTGGCGACCGGCCCGGTCGAGACCGGGTTCCGGCTTCCATCCATCCGGGAGGGGAGGCGCGTCCGGTGCTGCCGGCCTACGTCATCAACCTGGACCGCCGGCCGGACAGGCTGGCGTCCATCTCGGAAAACCTGGAACGGACAGGCGTCGCGTGGGAACGGGTGCGGGCGATAGACGGGCTGGACCTGCGTGGAACGAAATGGCTCGACCGGGCGTCGCTGGCCTGCAGCCTGTCCCACCGCAAGGCGATGCGGATGCTGCTCGATTCGCCGCACCCCGCCGCCCTGATCCTGGAAGACGACGCGGAGGCCGGTGAGGATACGCCTAAGTTTCTGGAATCCGTCGACTGGTGGCCCCGGGACCACGGGCTCCTCAAGCTCGACAGCCCCGCGGGTCCCTGGCTGCTCGGCCCCGGGTGCGGCGGCGCGCCGACGGGCCGCGCCCTCCATGAAATCCCCTACTGGGGCATCCTGGCCACCGGGTACCTCATCCACCGGGACGCCGCCGAAGCCGTGCTGGCGTCGCCTGACTGCGCGTTCCATCCGATAGACGCCGTCATGTTCCATCTCGGGTGGTCGAGGACGGCCCGGAGGCTGCGCCCGCTGTGGGTCGTTCCGGCGGTGGTCCGGCCGCGCCGGGCGCTGGGGTCGGACATCGAGCGCCACCGGAAAGGCGTGCGCCTGAAAAAGGAACGGAGGGCGGCGAAATTCCTGTTCGAGGTGAAAGTCACCCTGCGCCGGCTGTCCGGCGGGGTGCGGCGTCAGGAGATACCCTACCGCGCCCGGATGCCGGGTGAAGGGGACATCCGGGAGGATGCCCGCGGCGTATCCTGAGAGGCGGGTGGGGGGGGGTGGAAGAACTACTCCCCTTTGCAGAGCGCTCAACAACCACTCCCCGCTTGTGGGGCCTGTTGAAAAAGGCCAGATGAATGAGGATTGGACTCAACCGGAAAGGGACGGTTTTTGTAGGTAGCGCTCCCTTCTTGGGAGCGCTACATATTATGCGGCCCTTTTGCCCCTAACTGGGAGGGTCGCATGTATGTCAGACATATATGTCTGACCTACACACAAACAAATTTTCCCTCTCCGACTTTTTCAACAGACCCCTCAAGGGGGGAGTGATGTCTCCTCTCTACTCGGTCGGCAAGACCCCTCAAGGGGGGAGTGATTCTTCTCCCTCGTCGGACGAGTTCTGCCCGTAGGGGCGGCCCCCCGTGGCCGCCCGTCGATCATGTTCACCCCGATACAGGACAGGCACGGGGCTTCGGACAGGCACGGGGGCCTGTCCCTACAATGAAACGGCAAGGGCTTTTTCAACAACACCATTTCGAAGGGGTTGACCTACCCGGTCGCGTCAAACCCTCCCGCATTGGTCGGGACGTCAATACGTGTGTAGGTCGGACATATATGTCCGACATATATGCGACCCGCATTTTGAAGGCGAAAAGGCAGGGCCGCATATATGCGGCCCCTACAAAAACCGAGAACTCCCTTCTCGGGGTTTTTCAACAACCCCTCATCAATCGCGTTTGACCCCTTGTCAGGGGGGTAAAAAGAAGCAAAACCCTCTCTGCCCGGCGGGGCGCATTTGCCCGCATCTGGCGTCATGGCGGGGGCTTCGACCCGTTCAGGATGGCCCTTCGATACGCGGCTCCGCCGCTACTCAGGGTGAGGAAAAAAAACACCCTCATCCCGAGTAGGCCCGCAAGGGCCATATCGAGGGACGCCCGAATCCCCCGGCGGGGGCGCATTTGCCCGCATCTGGCGTCATGGCGGGGGCTTCGGGGCGTGGCAGGATCTCCGTGCGATAAGGTGGGCCGTCCGTTCGAAAAAAATGGCGAATTTCCGTAAATATCGATTAATTATTGTCATGAACCCCGTGGCCACGCAATGGCACGATTGACTTCGTTTGTCTACGATAACTAATTGTTTATAATACCATATTTCTGTTATTTTCCTTCCTGACCCCCCTTGCGCTTTCGCCACACGTATGCTCTGATACCCTCCCGTATCATGCCGTACGTATGCGTTTTGATTACATATTATTGGAGGCGGGATGCCGAAGCGAAGCGAACTGAAGCTCACCAAGCGCACCGTCGACGCGCTCGAGGCCGACGGGAAGGACGCGATCTTCTGGGACCGGGAGCTGGCGGGCCTGGGTGTGCGCGTCCACGCCACGGGCCGGAAGACCTGGGTGGTGCAGTCCCGGGGACCCGGGGGTCCGAAGCGCGTGACGCTCGGCCGCCACGGGGAACTGACCGTCGATGAGGCCAGGAAACAGGCCGCCCTCCTCATCGACCGCATCAAGCGGGGCGAAGAGCCTGTCGCTGCGGCGACTGAGGCGGAACCCACCGTGGCGGGACTCGCCGAGCGCTTCATGCGCACCCACGTGGAGAGACACCTGAAGCCCGCCAGCGTTGCCGCATACCGCACGGTGCTCGACAAATACATCCTGCCGGCCCTGGGCGGTATGGCGCTGGACGAAGTCGGCAAGGCGCAAGTCACGGCGCTCCATCACAGGCTCAGGGACACGCCCGCCCGGGCCAACGCGGCCGTCCACCTGCTCTCGCGGATGTACACCCTTGCCGAGGCGTGGGAACTGGTCCCGCCCGGGCGGAACCCCTG
>MPNJ01000021.1 GCA_002238965.1 Nitrospinae bacterium bin107
ACGGCGGCGGCCCCGGTGCTGAGAAGATAGCGGCGGGATGGGCCGAGCGGAACGGCGTCCACCAGGTCGTCTGCAAGCCCGACTGGGACGCCCACGGTCGGGCCGCTCCCTTCCGCAGGAACGACGAGCTGCTCGCACTCCTGCCCAAGGGCGTGGTCGCGTTCCCCGGGTCGGGCATCACGGACAACCTCGTCGACAAGGCACGCACCCTCGGAATCCCCGTGCAGAAAGTAGCGTGACGCGAACGCTCAACGGGTTGCGTCGTCGCCGCCCGGCGGCGCGGCCCGTTGCGTCTCGTGTCGTCCGTCTGCTTGTGATAAGAAGCGCAAGCTACAGCGCCCTGTACGCCCGCCGCTTGTGAACCCAGGCGCAAGCCCCGCGCTCTCACACCCTCTTGCCCAGCGCCTCCACCCGCTCACTCGCCGCGGCGGCTCCCGCTCGCCAACTTCACCGGCAAAAAATTCCCCGACTCGCATTCCCAAGAATCCCTGCGCTAGCCGCCCTTCGGCGTTTCGTTCAGTACACCCGACGCATCGCTGATGCAGGTGTCGCGGTAGCTGCGAATGTCCGCGTTCCCCTGCGCCCCTCTTTTATGGATCGTGCCCCCGCGCGTCCCCGTCGGGCCGGGAAAAGTAATACCAATCTGGTAGCACACATATCCCTTTGAAATCCCTGCACTTAAGACATAGCGTATGCTGTTTGTAATACGGCTGGTATCAGGGTGTTTCCTGCAGATACCAAATTGGTGGTCAAATGACCTGCGCTGCGATATGATGAATACCGATTTGATATTGAAACTTCCGACACCAATTCGAGTTATTCCCGGTTCGCGACGAGTGTATTCAATGAAAGAAAACCGGAATTTTCCGACCGTTTCGGGACCGGAATCGATGAAAACCTTCGAGAAAGGAGCGGCAAAACGAATGGCGCAGACGACACAGAAGAACATCCGTTTCACGTCCGAGCAATGGAAACGCATCGAAAAAGAGGCTGAACAGCGGGGTGTTTCGCCGAACCGGCTCGTGGCTGAGCTTACATTGGAGAGCCTGGAGCGCAACGAATGGCCCCGCACAGAGGTGGAAATCCACCTGCTTCGCTCCGCCATGTTCACTGCTCAGGCAATCATTCGCGACATGGAACGAGACGGACGGGAGGAAGAGATCGAGCTAATCAGCAGGAATATCTCCGAAGTCGCGCCGGAATTGCCGGTCAAATCATCACCGGATTGAGCTGGGCTCTAGAGATTTTATGAGCGATGCAGGGGAAATTCCGGATGAGAATGGTCACTTGTTCGACGAACAAGCAACTTCAAACGTTCGGTTTCGAGGCGAGAAAGAATACTCTTCCATCGACTTACAGAGCTTCGATGTTCTTGCGATGATTGGCACTCTTCGATATCCCCGCGGCCCGGGGAGGGATCCGGCATGCGATATCCAGATGGACCACTTCAATGGGGTCAGTTCAATCGGCCAAACACGAGACAGAAAAGAAATTTTGCTACAAGACACGATCAGGCGCGCTTGCGCGTTCACATGCATCCGAACTCATATTCATTTATTCCCAGAAATACGTTCCAGCTTATCGTATTCCGCACGCAACTTTCGTAACTTACCTTCAAGTTCATCTTCATTCGGAATTCCCATTGTAGGAAGAATTGCGAGCATCAGATCAACTGTTGCAATTGTGTCTGGCGAACCACTTGCCTCAAAAGCTTTAGCAATACCTTCTTCGTGCTTAGTCGGGTTTTTTAAGAAGAAGCGCTGGTTGCTCCACATAAAAGACCAATTTTTACGCAACCAGTTGAGCGCTGGTTTGGCAATCATTCTAATTCTTGTTAACTGCTTCGCCACTAGAAATACTTTAAAAACAACCTCAAATACCTGACTCGGCGACAAGGCCCCTTTCTCATCTTCGGCACTGCTATACTTGGCCAATAGAAAGGCGAGTGAAGAATTGAAATCGTTCGTTATTCCTGTCCCTATCATCGCAGCTTGAAACCCAGTTCTTACGACAAAGCCATCACACTCAGCCATGTGTTCATTTAATACATCTAGCTTCTGGGCATTCTCTGTAAAAATACACATTGAGGCAAAGAAAAGGAAAAACATTTCGGTTACTTCAGAATGGTCAGCCTGCTGTTCGCGGGTCGGGGATGGCGGCGATGCAAATGTAACGTTCTTGGGATTAAAGCTAATGCGATTGCCATTCTTTTCCTTCATATACGCAAATTGCGCCACGGATTCTCGCAGGGCAGAAAAAAAGAGGGATACATCTAAATGTCGAAGAGCCTTGTCCATTATTGATTCTGTCAAAACGATTTGACCCTCAAAAACTGGCCCGCTTGGCATGAATTGATCTAGTTTCCGTGTTATCCCCAAATCCAAGCCACAATTATTTTCAAGAGTTGCCAGCACGTACCATACCATCTCAATAGGTAGAATATTATTTTCGCCTATCTTGGGATGAGGCTCAGGGTTGCTTGCTACACCTGGATATATTTTCATTTCTTCGTCATTGGCAAAGAGGCCCATTTCACCTTTGACCTGTTGATCAAGCCACCCTAGAACATGGCGACAGGTTACATGGCAGTGCGCGGCTCTCAGAGAACTTGCAGGGTCAAGTTTGTTTAGCTCATTCAGAACACACACAAAGTCCTGCAGGCAGGTAGTTTTGTCTCCATCATGCCAACTCGCTAAGGCAGCATCCGCCATTAATCCAACACGCATCGGAAACATGTCTGAAATATCGCATTCTGCTGAAGAAGAGCTTCCATATAGATAGTAGCGCCTTGCCGTTTTATAATCGCCCTGCTTTTCGGCACTGATCGCAGCGTCGCGTCCAAGGAATGCTCTCTCTGTATTGCTGAGGGGCGCATTTCCGTCAATCAATTGTCTTGATAATTGTAGGCTGCGTTTATGGTCATCAGCGCGATATAATACTTTGGCCTTTGCTCTCACTAGTTCGGAATTGGTTCGACCGTATTTTTTCAAACCCTGGTCAAGTATCGAGATGGCGTGATCCTTTTCCCCTCCGTATTCATCGATGATGATTGCTTGGAATTTCGTGCAGCAAACGGCGAGGTCAATATGTCCCCACCGGTTCGCAATACTTTCGAGACGGGAAAAAATTTCGGAGTGGGTGGTGGGGTTGATCGTGTTAGCGTCGTGCTCTCTAAGCCAGGCTCCGCTCACAAGCATATCGACATCAAATTCCGGTCTTGAATATGGTACGAGCAATTTCAAACGCAAGGCTTTATCGCATTTGTCCAAAAATTCAAAGACCGCTAACAACTCTTCTATTTTTTGCAGTTGCCGCGCTTGGTTCGTGAACATGAGGCCTACGATTGGCACTCCATTGGCTTCCTGCTCACTGATTTTGTTTACCATTTCGTCTGGGAAATTCTTGCCTCGGTTCTCCAGTAAGTTGTCTAACTCGGTTACGATCTTCCAGAAATTCGGAATATTTCCAAATTTTGGCGTCGATAAGAGCAGTTTTGAGTAGATCAGAAAACATGCGGAAGCGCGCACCACATCATATTCTACACGCTGGCTCTCAAGTGCAAAGGACTCCAGAACCTCCCGGAACTTTTTCTTTCTTTGCTCTTCGTGGCATAGCAAGAGAAGTTGTGCTCCGCGCAGCATCTGGCTGACAAATGCGTCTTCCTCATAGGCAGGCACATCAGTTCTCAACAGTGAAAATATCAGGAGATGGGGCGCGATCATCTCAAGATCATCATGGTCCGCCCCAATGACCGACATGCAAAGTTTAATAATTGCCATTGTATTTTTCCCCACCTTTGCAGCTATGAGTGCGGAATTGGCTTCGTAGGGGTCTAAGCATTTATCTTTTAATAACGAATTCGCAATCTCGAAGTTAATATTGGTTTTTTGATCTTCTCTGAGAGTGGAAGTAGCGTAGTTTAACAATAATTGAGAAAGGGAAAATCGATCACTCTCCTGCTGATCGACCCAAGTTCCTATCAGCTTGTCAAATACGATGCCGGGGTCCGCTATAGGCGGTTCAATCTGAGCCATGTCCAATACAAAGTTACGCTGAAAGCTCCCCGTCTTGAGCGAAAGGCGTTCCAATAAACTTCGAGTAGATTCAGGTAATTCGTCTAAGAGACGTTCTCTCGATCTTTGTCGAACAGCATCAATTTCTTTGTTGCCGTATAGTAGGGATTGCAATGAGTGAATTTCTTCAACATTCCAACCATTGCTTTGCATGCTTTGAATCGCGGCAACGGCAAGTTGCGGATGCCCTCCGCCAGATATCAAATGAATGTACTTCGCCCAGTGCTGGTCATGAACATTTAGTTTGGTAAGAATTTCACTTATGTCGGCTTCAGAAAAATCTCCGAATTTGTGCGCAATTTCGGTCGGAAGATTCGCTGAAAAAAGGAAATCAGAACCTGGGGCTCTAGGGGAGGTGATGAGCAGGTGCAGACCTGCACGCTCACCCATTGCTCGCAAGTAAAGAAGATTTTCAACAACGTCGGGATCGAAAGAGCAATCAAGGTCATCAATGAGGAGACCATCAAAAACTTGCTCAGCGATTGCATCGGCAACCGTGACTAGCTCTTGTTGTACTTGGTTAGAATCGAGACCTCTCAAGTTGATGCGTCCCCAGTTTCCTCCGAGTTGCCGGGCAGCTATCTTTGCGCCTACAGTTTTTCCGACGCCCGCGGCACCGAAAAGCCATGAGACTCCAGACTTTGAAAGGGAGGAAACGACATCGTGCACGAGATCAGTACGACTGGCGACCGCTGAGGGTAAGGGCACTTCGTTGATTGGGCGCGGCATGGAAATTCTTGTAGCGGTCAATGTTGAAGCTTCAGGCATTGAAGCGGCAAGAACTTCGTTAATGAGCTTGCTCTGCTCTTCAAACTCTAAGCGGTTGACAGAAATGTTGGTAAAGTGCTCGATGATATTATCTAACATTAAACGGTCAACGTAGCGGTTATCCGGCTTTGTTGCCGTGTTGAGCAGGACTAGGGAGATTTTGGCTAAACAGTCTTCGACTTGAGATGATACTCCTCCACGTGTAATCAATAGGTTTGATATTCGTGATAGCAATTGGCGCTCCAAAAATTTCGTTTCAAGAGCACCGCAATCAAAGTGAATTTTTTGCAAAAGTTCTTTTCTGAACTCTTCATTGTTCAATTCACGAATGAAGTTCTTTGTTCGTTTCGAGAGTTTTATAGATTGAAGAACATTTCTGAGTGGTGACACATCCCCGATTCTCGCGAGTTTCCTCCATGCTTCTAGTGTCGGAAAATTTCCGACCCGATGCTCTGCTGACTTCTCTTTACCAATTTTGGATGTCGTCAGATGGTGTAGCCGGACTTTCAGGTCTGGGTTCTTCTTTCTGAGATCAACATAGCTATCGATGCTGGCAATAATGCTATGCGAATTGATTGTTACATTCTGAGCGGTTTCCTTGACTTGGACAGCATTCAAAGCATCTTGGGCTAAATTGGCGTAGTCCTCTGCAACTTCAAGAAAGAGAAATTCTTCGGATTCAAGTTCAAGCCAAGCCAACGCGGAATGGTAAATCTGGTAGATGTAACCGCGTAAGGCATGGACTGCCTCACGAGATGTATCACCGTATGGGGATGGGCTTTCTTTAATACCGCTCGAAATCAAATTATTGACGATAGTCTCCGTTCCCGCAGGGCGAGACAATCTCACAGTGAGGGAGCATGCATTTTTTCAACAAATCAGGTTCCATGCCAGTTCCTAGTTGCTGAATTGGACCACATTAGAGGTTCTGACCGCTCCCCCCTGTCTGATCTAGGTTTAATGTTAGTGTATCAGTGGCCTCTCCGCCAAGCGGAGTGGCCATCTGTTGGTCGGCGTCGAATCGGCGGACGGCATAACAGGCAGCAGGCTGAGCCGGTCCAGCTATGAGAGGCTACTGGTTGTGGCGGAGGCAGTAGGCCTTGCGGGGCGGTGCAGATACTCCAATTCTAATAGTACCTAGCGAGGATACAAGTCAAGGATAGATGAACTCGCACACTGGACGGTTTCCCTGTCTGAGCGAACGTGGTGGTCGATGTCTCCCTACTGATTACAGGCTAGTCGTCTCGTTGAGTAAAGCGCCCGAACGCTTAGAATTGAATTCTTATCGAAAAGCTTGCTCCCATCTGAGACAGTGTGCGCCAGAGGAGTACGGCGGAGAATTTGTGGTGTGTGAAGCTGACTGGAATATTGGCGTTGACTCTTATGTTTTCGCTCGTAACAGCTTGCCTACTTCGCAATCGTTGCGTAAATTTGGCTCGTAATCGAACTGAGGACCCAACAATAATGAGATTCACCTCACGTATTTCAGAGCCTCCGATCTCCTGGCACCGAAGTTGTCGTCGCTTAAGCCAACTTAGTGTGATTGGCTCAGTGTCGATAATTCTGCCGAATACCAACTCCGTTTCCGATTCGACGTGTCGGCACCTGCCCTCGCCATGGAGGCATGGTGCAGGAAATATACAGAGAGCTATACGTTCTTCCCGATGCTCGTGTGTTCGCGAAATATGGGGATGTAGACTCGCGGAATTTTCCAATTGTCGAAGTAAGTATTGTAGAACCTTGGGCAGGTGCAGGATCGAGGGCAAAATACTACCGAGCTCCTCGACTTTTCATTTGTATTCCTGTCGAACAATGAGTGCTCACTCTCGTGACACATTGCTCTTCTGGAACCTAGCCGAACTCGGGTTGCTCAGGAACACAGAGTCGAAATTCGCATCGCTGCACCGGGATGGCATCGCACCAGATTTGTTGTTGCCCTGCCCAAAATCATTGGTGAACCGTGGCAAGAAATCTGGCTGCTCACATGGCGTATGATCCGGCAGTACGGGACACCCCCACCACCGAAACAGCAGAACGAACGCTACGGTTACTGGAGGGAGTTCGGCCGCTCTACATTCTGCCGAGTGATCCACTCGCCGAAGAAGTCCTAATACCGGGATTCCAAGCGGCGTCGAAAGTTGATTGTATGGTGGGGTTCTTTTCGAGCGAAGTACTAGCTTCGCTCGCTCCCGGCTTTGCAACCTACATCAATAGTTCCGAAGACAGCTTTCGGCTTGTTGTAAGCCCGCTTCTCCGAACCGAGGACAAGGCCGCAATAGAGAATGGGTTGAGGTCGCCGGAAGAAGTTGCGGACCGGATTCTCGAAGAGCTAACGGTCACGGAAGACCTGCTTCAGCTTCATACGCTGAAATGCCTGTCATGGCTGCTTCATACGGGCCGAATCGAAATCAAGATTGCCCTTATGAAAGATGCACTATTTCATCCGAAAGTTTGGCTTTTCCATGTAGGCGATGACGTTATGGCAGTGCATGGATCAAGCAATGTGACACTCGCTGGCATTCAGAAGAATATCGAGCAGATCGCAGTCTCTCAGTCCTGGCAAGACCCAAATCAAGACTACATTACTGAGAAGCTTCATGAACAGTTTACGAGGCTTTGGAATAATGAGGACAATAACTGCATTGTCATTTCGATGCCGCAAGCTGTTCGTGAGCGGTTGCTAAAAACTTATCGCTCTGGGACGCCGCCAACTGAAGACGACATGAGAGCGCTCTACCGCCGCGCCTCGGGATTTAACGAAGATGTCGAGGTAACGCCTGATGTAGCTTTGCCTAAATACGGTCCATTTGTAATTCCAGCAGGGCTTCGATACGAAGAAGGGCCATTCCAACATCAAGGACAAGCTGTTACTGCTTGGTGCGATGCCGCATATCGCGGCATGCTGGAAATGGCGACTGGTTCGGGAAAAACAATCACAGCCATGATCTGTGCTCACAAGCTTTACGATGAGCACAAGCCGTTGTTGATAGTAGTGGCAGCGCCTTATGTCCCCCTTATTCAGCAGTGGTGCGATGAAATCGCGCCTTTCGGACTACGACCGATCAATTTAACTGTGATGGATGGCCCTAGGGGACGTGCCCGGGAACTAGGGAGAATCAAGAGGCGCCTCCAGTACGGTAACAGTGACGTTGAGGTAGTTGTCGTATCGCATCGCACACTATGTGATAAGCGCTTTAAAGCCGAGTTGGAAAAATTCGGCTGCGCGCGTTTGTTGATCGCGGACGAAGCACATAACTTGGGAAGTGAAGGTTTTATCGTCGAACCTCCTTCATTTTTCGAATACAGGCTAGGTCTGTCGGCAACGCCAGTTCGCCAGTACGACGAGGAAGGCACGGAAGCACTATTTTCGTTTTTCGGTCCCGTTGTTTTCGAGTTCACGCTAAAGGAGGCCATTGGACGTTGTTTAGTTGAGTACGACTATTATCTCCATCCAGTCGAACTCACGTTCGACGAGATGGATGAATGGTATGATCTCACTGCCAAGATCAAAGCGAATACCTGGAGGCAGGAGGCTGGCAAGCCTGACGAATATCTCACCAAGCTGTTGAGGGATCGTCGCGCATTACTAGAGACGGCAAGAAACAAGATCGCGGCCCTTAAATTTGTTTTGGAACATGAGGACCTCCCACAACTGCGCCACACACTGATTTACACATCAGATAAGGGTCCCGAACAGCTCGAAGAGGTGAATGCACTCTTAAAGACACACGGCTTGCTCTTCCATCAACTCACTTACGAAGAGACTGCTAACCGGGACAAGACGGCGCGTATCATCCAAGCATTTCAGAAAGGTACCTTGCGCGTTCTTACCGCGAAGCGAGTTCTTGATGAGGGCGTGAACATCCCGCAAATCACAAAGGCGTTCATCTTGGCAAGCACGACCGTGGAACGACAATGGGTGCAGCGTCGGGGCCGACTTTTACGGACTTGCAGAGAAATTGGTAAGACTCATAGCGAGATTCACGACTTCGTTACGTTACCACCAGAGATACAAACCATTGATGAAGAGGCACGAACCCTTATTAGATCGGAACTGCTACGCGTTCAGGAATTCGCGAGCCTTGCACGCAATGCCGGACGAAGCGATGGACCTCTAGAGATTATAGACAAGCTTGTCAATGCAGTTTTAACGTAAGGAGCAAACTATGCCGCTAAACGAACGAAAAATCATCGGAATTATCCTTGATGAATGCAATACCGTTGAGGAACGATGTGACGGATACCGCGAAGAACTTATCGATTCTATTACGGACATCATTACATTAGAGCGGCAACATCTCGTACAGGGCACAAATATCCAACAAAAAGTAAACGACAAATGTAATGCTGCAGGTTTGTTCCTGACAGAAAAGCGGAGCCAAGATGAAGGCGTCGGGGAGAGTAAGTCATGAAGCTGATTCGGGCTGACTTTGAAAATTTCCGCCTATTGCGGCATCTAACACTAGATTTTTCAACGGATACCACACAGAAGTTGACAGTCATCCGGGCGGAAAATGAAACAGGCAAAACCACGATTCTCAACGGGTTACAATGGGCTTTATATGGTGATGATGCCTTACCGGGCAAGGGACAGGACTTTCGCCTTCATCCAATCGACTGGAGCAAATCGGACAGTAAAGGCGTGCCAATTTCGGTGGAAGTTGAATTCGAGATGGCGAGTGTTCGGCAAAGTTCACAGGGTATTATCGAAAAGAAACGCAGATACCGAATTATCCGCTCAGCATACGAAACCCTAAACGGAAATACTTGGGAGCGTTCGCCATCAACCGCTAAGCTTTTCCACATTACGAATACTGGCAGCGTACCTATCGATCCTCCAGAAGCGGAAATTAAGAACATATTACCTCCCGAGTTGCGCGAGGTATTCTTCACGGACGGTGATCGCGCGTTGAGTTTTATCGAAGCCACAGTATCAGTAACGACCAAACGTGACCGAGTACAAAATGCGATCCGCTCGCTGTTAGGCTTAGGAGTAATTGAGAATGCGCTCACCCATGTAAAAAAAGCGGCCGCTGAAGTGAATAAAGCTGCAAAGCGTTTGGGGTCTAGCGAGAAATTAACACAAATCGCAACACGACTGGAAGAAACAGACCAAAATACGACAGACCTTGAAGAAAAGAGGGAGGATGCGCACTTACAGTTCGCTGCATTCGATGAAAAGCTTTCGGAGGTTCGAAAGAAGCTTGATGCAGCTCTGGTCAAGGGCGATCGTGAAGAGCTCAAGCGCGATATCGAACAGACCGAACGGCAGCTAAAACAAGTCGACAACCAGCAGGCTAGTGCTGCCAAGGAACATGCAATACTGTTTCGAAGCCAGGCACTTGCGCGTGATCTGCTAATGCCTGTACTCAAGAATGGACTTGGCAAGCTGAGCGAGTTACATGACCAAGGTAAGATACCAAACACTACCATTCCTGTGCTTGAGGAGCGCCTGAACAACACGACGTGCATTTGTGGTGAGTCCTTAGAGGCATCAGACCCTGATGGGAAGCGCCGCCGGGAGCATATCCAGCATCTGATCGATCAGAGCCGGCGTGCGGATGAGTTGCAAAGCACAATCACGGACCTGTATTACGGCTCGCGCTCGCTCCATCCCGATGAAGTCACTAGTGACGAAAGCTGGCTTACGGCATATGCAAAAGTCGTCGAGCGTCGTGACGAGCTCGAGATCATACGGGAAGAACAAGGTAAAAAGCTTAAAGCGCTTGAAACACAACTTGATGACATACCCAATACAAACATCAAGGGGTTGCGCGAGACGATACGGCATTACATGCAGCAGCGTGATCGGTTTAACGCGGATAAGTCACGCTACGAAACACGACTCGAAGGGCTGAGGAAAGAACGTGAGAGTCTAGTTGCGCAACGCAATAATCTTTTGCGAGAGCAGAGAAGGGGTGCACGAATACTCGCAGAATTGGAAGTGGCGCATGATGTGGAGCAGGTTCTCAAGAACTCGTATGCTCGCATCACAAATGAAGAACTAACCAAGGTAAGCGAATTAATGAACGCCGTTTTCCTGGAGATGATAGGTGCCGACCCGGAACAAGGTGCTATTATTCGACGGGCTGAGATCAGTAAAAATTTTGATATTGTAGTGTATGGACCGAGCGACCGGACTCTCAATCCGGACCGGGATTTGAATGGAGCCTCGCGACGGGCATTAACGCTCGCCTTCATTTTAGCTCTCACGAAAGTAAGCGAGGTCGAAGCACCGAATGTCATTGACACGCCACTTGGTATGATGAGCGGATACGTGAAGCGGTCGGTGCTGAGAACAGCAATTAGAGAAAGCTCGCAACTCGTATTGTTTCTGACTCGCTCTGAGATTGCTGATTGTGAAGAGATTGTTGATGCAGAAGCTGGCCGCGTAATCACATTGACCAATCCTGTGCACTATCCACGCATGCTCATGAACGATCCGCAAGTGAATGAGCGCACAGTTTTGCGATGCGAGTGCAACCACCACCAGGAATGCCAATTATGCCAACGGCGGCTGGATCTAGAACCTAAAATAGAAATGGGATCATAGGAGCGAAAGTATGAATCAGAGATATCATAATCCATTTGCCGGAATTGACCTAGTCGCTCCGATCGAGCAACGGGAAGCCTATGATCGCTTTTGCCAGACAGGAGGGCGCACAGTTATCGATCGAAGCCCATTCCCACGGATGGTCGATTTTTGGTTCGCGGGCTTGTCCCTTGCCGCACGTAAAGGATTACGACTCGTTGATTTGGGAAAACAGGAGACATTCAAATTCATCGAAGGCTCAATATTCGATAGGGATAGCTGGCGAGTACAGGTAGTTATGCTGCTTGCTATCGCGGTCGATGATAATATCGATATTGTGGTTGAGCCACGCCGCATGATGACAATCGCAAACGGGCTAGCCGCGGCTGGAGTTCCCGAAGTCGTAGACATGCTTCATGGAGATCAGGATCCAATCTGGAACCTGTCAGAGCGATTAGATGACATCTTAAGGGAATTTCGAGCAATTGATGCGCCCTCCTAGTTTTCTATCGGTGCCGTTCTACAAATTAAACATGATAGCTATAGGGAGAGCGGCAACTTTCTGGGTAATGCTCCTTCGTGCAATTTATAAGACCGCTTTCCGACATCAAGCGATTCTACTTCGACTATCAAACCTAAATAACGAGACTCATCAAAACAATCCTGTCATTTATCATTTTAGAAGCCTAAAGGAACATTTTAACGAATTCCCCTCTCATTCAGCAAAAAAATAGGAGTGTAATTTACTGCTCAGACTAATTCTCACAAAATATGCCTTAAATCATCTTATCTTCGTGTTACAAATAAAGATAAAATTTTTCCTACAACAAACTTAACTTTAGAATAGGTTCGAAAAATGCGAAACGTGGATGAACTCTTCAAGGCAACGGCTGCTAGCTTATGGGAAACCATGACAAGCCACAGCGGTACCGCTGGATTCCGAATTCCCGAATACCAACGGACTTATGATTGGAGTCAAGACAAGATTACCAGACTCCTTGAGGACGCCGCGAACGGATTTTACTTCCTTACTCAAAACGATGAATCTTTTACTTTCTTCGGTACGTTAATTCTTGTTGAAGAACAACATAAGGAGACATCTTTTGACGGGGTTTCTTTAGCGGTTGTAGATGGCCAGCAACGATTAACAACTTTAGTACTTACGATGTGTGCACTTATAGAAACCATTAACGAACAATTGCGCAGTCTTCAGCAACTACCTAGTGAGCACAAACGATGGTTAATTGATGAAGCAAACTTCCAACTTAATGAATTGTATCGGTGCGTCGTTGGGCACCTCCCGGGACGCGGTCGCGCTTATCCATTTCCACGGTTGATCCGTAATGATGACACTCGTGCCCGTGAAGTGAAAGACTATGAGTATCGCTCGATTGTCTCTAAGTTTCTTCTTGAATTCAGTCACTATTATCAAAATGAACAACCTGCCTTCGAGTTCCCCAAAATCAAGGAAGACTCTGCTGAAGAGAGCCGTTTTAAGAGCAACTTTGATTTTATCAAAGAGCAGGTTCATTTCCTTTCAGATCCAGAAAACCACGAAAACAGGCTTGAGTGTAATACAATATCCACCTCGGACTTCGCGCGTAAGGGAGTAAAGCGTCTTTTCGAAAAACTCGACGTTTATAAAGCCGAAAGTGACCGTAATCGAGCCCTCTCAAGTATAAGTTCGGGAACTGAAGCAAATTCAGTTATCCGACTTCTCCTTTTTGCATCTTATCTCATGCGATGTATTGTTCTTACGCGCGTCGAGACAGACGATGAGAACTCTGCCTTCGATATCTTTGATGCACTCAACACTACTGGAGAACCGCTAACGGCGATTGAGACTCTTAAGCCACGTGTAATCCAGTATGAATCGACAGATGCAAATGGCTATCGCGGGTCCCCATCTGAACAAGCTTTCGAACGAATCGATGAACACTTAAACGAACTCTACCGCAATCCTGATGACCGTCAGAAAGAAACAAAAGAACTGATTGTCTCCTATGCTCTATACGCGGATGGTACTAAGCAGCCCAAAGACCTCAGTTCTCAGCGAAAATATCTTCGATCTCGTTTTGACCTAATTGCAACGAACGCTGGACTCGATGCAGCACGTCGTTTTGTCGAGGGTCTTGGTAATATGGCTTTCTTCAGACACCATTACTGGGAAAGACAAGGCATAGAAACCTTAGCAAATTTCCACCTCTACTCAGATGTAATGGAATTACAGTTATTTTTTCGCTTCCTAAGAGATATGAACACAAGCCTAGCGCTCCCAGTCGCCGCTCGGTATTGGTCGAAATTTGAACAAGACAAAAATCATGAAGATTTTTTGATGGCAATACGTGCATTGACAGCATTCATTGTTTTGCGACGCTCTGCCACGGGCACAACCGGAGGGATTGATTCTGATCTTCGAGCCATCATGAGTAAGCGGCCACCAGGAGGTGGAGATCCATTGTATGCTGGGCTTACGCATAAGAGCGGGCTTCCCTCTTTAACAGAATTCAAATCACTACTGAGGTACTATTTGAAGGCCAAGCGTATTGGTGTTGTTGATAAAATATCCTGGGTCGACCAAGTTTGCGTCAACCCACTTGCTCAACAATCTAAACCTCTTGTCCGCTTCCTATTGTTGGCCGCAGCCGATCAATCGCAGCCAGCAAAGAATGCCCCCGGTCTATGGACTAGAAAGGATGTTACCCGCACTGACGAAAGGGAATACCTTACGTTTCAAAACTGGACTGCTGATAAATATTCAACCGTTGAACACATTGCCCCCGAATCTCGACCGGTAAGCGGTTGGGATGATTCGATCTATCGAAAGCCATATACTAAGCATACGCTGGGTAATCTAGTCCTATTGCCTCAAGAGGAAAATTCGAGCGCTGGAAATTCAGGCTGGGAAAGGAAGAAACTCTTCTATCGCATATTTGTAGAACGTGAGCGCTCTCAACAAGAAAAGTGCATTGAAGCTGCCCGCACCGCTGGTTTCCCATTTTCAAAGAAAATCAATGCACTACTTCAAAATGGGGAACGCCTTCATTTGCTCGATCCTCTAAGTGAAGTTAACGCATGGAACGAGTCGTTAATCCAAGATCGCACAGAGAACATCGCGAGCTTATCCTGGAACAAGATTTCACCTTGGTTATTCTCGTGACCGTACATGGTCATAAGTGAGCTAAAAATGTGTGGTAGAGTTAAGCTTAATGGTTGGTAGTCAGAATAGTGGGATGCTTAACTGATAATTAAGTGTTCTTGCCAAAACAAGGAACTAATCTTCGACATGTTCGCTTCTTGAGCTAAAATTCTGAACTATTTATGGCACGATAGACAAACCTTACTCTTCCCATAAAGATCATCAATGTCCAGAGGATCGCTATCCGGCCTTAAGGGATTGACTTGTATCTTCGACCGCATTCGTGTGAGTCGTTGTTCGTGATCTTGTCTAATCTGTTCTATGCGCTCTGGATGCTCTAATTCTTCTAGGGATTCCCCCTGACTCCATGTGAAAGGCGAGCCATGCTCAACTGCATTCTTTTCATATGCTTTGGCTTCCTCAAAAGCTTCGGGATGTTGCTCCTTGAGTCTAACCCATTCGATCTTCTGTTGAAAAAAGCAGAAAGTGCAGCCACTGCGGGTACGCCACGAATAATACTGCGGCAATCCAAGCCCGGCGGATTCAAGTATCTCTAATACACCTGACTTGTCGATGCCTACTTCTTTGAAGGGAAGCCTGACGATCAGTTTTTCATGCTTCGAAGCGTATCCCTCCCGGTACTCTTCGTCGCTTCGAATGGCGACATAGCTGTATATGGTGGCACCTTCTTCCAACATAGGCCGAAGCCACTGTTCGAACGGGCGTAGCTTAAGCTGTCGAGTGCACCATCTAGTCTGGGGCGACGGAAGGAAATCGTTATACTGCTTGAGCCAGAAATCAAAATCCCTGTCGGGGTTAAGGCGCAGGATTGGCTTTCCAAGAAATCCTTCAAGGCGTCCGAGATATTCATAGACTTCAGGCAACTCCTTTCCTGTATCGGTAAAGAAATACTCAATGTTTAGCTCGGGATGATGATGCCTCATATATACGGCTAGAGCTGCACTGTCACGGCCACCTGAAAGGCCAAGAACGTGCTTCTCGACGTTTTCGGTCATTTGGCGACCCTTCCTTTGTCGTTGGTCTTTGTATTGAGCGGCTTGGCCATATAGCGCGTGCTGATCTCGGCAAGGGCGGCAAGAATAATGTTTTTGCGATTTGTGTCTGTTTCTTCAAGCGCGGAAGTAACTCGCTCGATTGTTTTGTCAATAGCATCGCGGTCGGCGTCTCCCACATGGAATTCTTCAAGCAATGGTGCGAGCTTCCCATCCATACCAATTACTACGGCCATCGCATGCCGCTTCTCCGGCCGCCCTTTTACGCGAGCAAATGTTTCCGCGCGTAAAAATTTCTGCGCCATGTCTGCAATTTCGACGGCGGCGCGATCAAGATCGGGATCGACCCAATCTCTAGGAGGTTTGTTTACTACTAGACTTGCAATACCCTCAAAAGCCTGGTCAGCGCCATCGAACTGCGAAAGGCGGCCAACGAGGGCTTCAAGATGGAAATCCCCGGCAAGTTGTCGAATGTTCACAGCTCGATCCCGAAGCTCCGCCAAAGACTGAGGTGACAGGTTTGGCACCTGCAATTCGGCGAGAAGGATGTCACGCAAACGATGCAGCATTGAGGGGTAAGCCTCCACTAACTCCTCAAGGCCTTCGCGAAGCCCCTTAATGACGCGTTGGAGATCCTTGTCTTCTGCGATACCCACGCAATCGCCAATAACCGCCGGGATATCGTCAAACAAAAATTGGTTGGGATCGCGGGCGCGCTTGAATAGGTCACGAACGCGGACGGCGTTTGAGGATAGGCGCATCGTGCGCTTGCACCAAGGCGGCAATTGCTCATAAATAGCGACAAGCCCTCTCGCCACATCGATAGGTTTCAGATGAGCAAGCGAGTTTTCATGATCTAGGGCGCGGACGATCTCCGCCATACCGGAGAGCAGGCGGCGGGCCACATCAGATAAGTCCATCCAGCGTAATTGAATGGTCGCCGCGTCTTTGGCGAGGTATTCTACGTCTACGTCATTAAAGTGCGCCCTGAATACACCTTCCCTATAGGCGCCTAGGTTGTTGCGCTGAGAGAGAATAAAAGCGACCGCCATAACTGGCATCAAGCCCTCTTTCACGCCAAACGGTTGTTCACGCCAGATGTCATATATTTCGGACACTGCGATTGTTCGGTCCTTATTACCCTTGATCAATTCGACGGCCACTTCCCAAATGGGAGCAAGTCGAAATTGATCCTCCGACAACGGCGTAGTGAAGCGCCACCCATTCGCGCTGTTGACATAGAGGCCTGTGGCTTCGAGGAGGGAAGCAAACAGGCCGCCTACAGCTGGATATCCATGAATGCCGAGTCGATACTCACCTTCATTGAGCACCATGCGCCGCAGCAACGCATTTTGCGCAGCTACCGCGTTACTCGATGGTTTTTGACGGTTCAGAAGTTCGTTGTGTAGCCTCGGGCATTTCCCGAATCGGCTGTCGGCTAGTTCGGAGGCAAGGCTGTTGAGTTCGACGTGCCGGTATGTTTTTGGCGTGTGATGTTTACGGAACCACTGAGCGTTGTTGAACGCCTTGTGCAATTCGCTCTCGATCTGGGCTTGTAAGGCTGCTAAGTGCGCCGTAACTTCACGACGAGCGACGGCGTCACCAGCGAGTTCCGGCCGATTATTACGCACATTCTCGAGCGCTATTAATTCGCGCGAGAGAGACATGATCGCCCATGAGCGCTTCGAGATACCGACGACAATGTCCCATTTGTCACTGTGGCGGGCGGACTCGCGACATAGACGCGCCGCTTCTTCTTCGTTCTCCCCTTGGGTAGGAATCGCTAGTAAGAACTGGCCTATCGATCCGTTGCCCGGTTGATACTGTGCTGCTAGTTCAACTACGTCACATAATGGCGCAAAGTTGACCTCAAACCAGCGCAGTGAACCTGTTTCATGATAGTGGCGCTTAGCCAAAATAGGTTGGAGACCAGCAAGGGCCTTCAGTGCAATGAAATCTATGGTGTCGATCTCCGTGAGTTCGGTTCTGACCGCCTCTTCGATGTCGAAATCGCTCCCAGCGTAGATTGCGTAGGCATCAAGGAATTTCTTGAACAGCGTGAGGGCCCAGCTATCGAGTTCACCGAGCGCTTTTCTGAGCCTACTTTCTGAGATGCCGGGAAAGCAGCAATGTAAGAGTTCGAAGCTCGGTACAATTCCCGAGCGTTCTTTGAACAGATCGACGATCGAAACCGTTTTAAGTAGCTTTATGTGCACCGCGTCGCCGCCGATGGCCTCGCATCGCTCGAGCGCTTCGGCCGCTAAAGCCCATCGGTGTCCGTCAGGTGAAGCGAGAATCGAAGGTTCGAGATTGGCCCGGAGATAGTCCCATAATTGCTCTGGCCCGTAGAGAGTATGGTAGTCGGCGCGACTCAAGAAGTCCTGAAAACCGTGCGGTTCAGCCGAGTTGAGAAAACCGAAGATGGTGCGCTGGTTCTGCCCAAAGCGGCGACGCGATATGGGGCCGATCAGGCAAGCCACTACCGGATGTAGTGGCCAGCAATTTTCCAGCATAAGCGCGAAGCGCTCGACATCAGCTCTGCGGTCACGGTGGACCAACTCCGCTACTGTGCGAGAAAGCCGACTTGTCACCTTGGGTCGGTGATCGCTTTCAATTGCGCGTGAGATGAGGTCGATTTGCTCTTCGCTAGCCGTATTGACTGCAAGGTCGATGAAACGTCCCTGGATTTTAGCCCACTCGTCACGCATCTCGCGGGAAAGCCGATGTGCGTATTCTTCAAACGCTTGGTGAAGGATACCCACGATAAGAAGGCGACCATTGCTGCGCGACGCTGCCTCGGCAAGCTGTTGGAAGACGTAAATATCCGTACCATCCTGCGAGGCGGTTTCGAGAAACTTACCCATTTCATCAATAACGATTACGAGGCCCCCGAAGCTCGTTGGGTTCGTAGCCGCTGTTTTCGTCACCGCTTCAATGATATTTCTTTCGGTCCACCCGCCACGCGGCTTCCGAGTGGTAAATCCCGCGGCTTGAATCGCTTCTCCTATGACGCGGACAGGATGATCGCGGCGACCGACCACCGGAAGGATACGCCATCCCTTGTTTCCTGTCGGCAAGGCTTTCCGCATCGAGGTTGTGAGCTTGCATCCGAGAATTCTGGTGGACTGTCTCTGCAGATCGGCATTACCGTTTAGTAGGGCGGATAGTGCAATGACGAGACTTGATTTGCCGCTGCCGTAAGGACCGGTCCATGTAAAGGCGCCTTGACCCGTTTCCGAGACGTGGCGCGCCATCGAAAGCAGCACCTCAGCCGACGATTGGGGGCAGATGTATCCTTCAAGCGCCTGCGCATCGCCAAGATCCGTATCAATACGAATGGATCGCAGAAACCGACGCGCGATGCGGACTTGCTCTTTCATTACCACTAGGCCGCCTCCCGTCGGCGACCGCCTATGTAATCCGCTTTGACATACGAAAGTGCTGTTTCAAAATTTAGACTAGGGTCACGGACAACCTGCTTTAGGCCTGCCGTCTCCGACCATCTTAGCTTGCCTTTTGTCGCATCTTCTAAACCTGCGAGTCTGTCGACCACATCGTTCTCATCAAAGAGGAAAACGCGGCCCGGCCCGCTCGGCTCGTGTGCAATCGCTTCGAACGACAATGTGGTTGCTTTTTCAGTATAGCGGGACCAAAAATCGAGTAAGGCGTAGATGAACACGCCATCTCCTAATGTAGATTTCGGCCCACGCACGAACCGGAATCCATCGCGCTTGCCGATCGCCTTGATTAGTCCCAACTCGGTAAGTGGCGATTCGAGTGCGTCATCATTGCCGGCCTGTGCGGATGGTTGTTGCGGGACGTAACTTCGAACGAAACAGGCAACATCGTTCTTAACGGTCGTGACGGCAACAGGCGGCCACCCACAATCTTTCGCCAATTTGCTCACGCCCTTAATGAGATGTTCACGCTCAAAGGTCAGTGCAGGGTAGTGATTAAACCCCCAATACCACGTTGTTTTATCTGGGTTCGCCGTCAACTGCCAATGTACAATCCAAAGCGTCGCGGGATGCTCCATGTACGGATCGAGTCCATCCTCATCATCGAATAGCATACGACCAAGATCGGTCGTTCGAATCAGGGGCGATCTTTGCGATTCGTTCATAACGCCGGCGGCGGAACCCCAATGGCGCATTGAGGCGACCATATTCTTGCCGACGCCAAATCGTGCAATGGAGTCGTCGCTCAGAAAAACGTACTTGTTGTCTGTCTCGCCCTTGGTGGCTTCTACGGCATCGTAGGCTTTCTTGAGCCAACCATAGCGCAAAGGGAACGTTTCGTGTCCCGAGAACTGAGGGCGGTAATCTTCCTGGAAAAGTGGTCCGCGTGCCATCGCTCCCCCGAACTGGACGGTTCATCCAGGTCGACTTTATCTTATTCCCTATGTTAAGGTCAATTGAAAAGCTTTTTTTATCGTTCTGGAAAATGTCTCTACGACAATGATGGGATTCAACAGATTTTGAGTATAAGGTTTCAGAATACGTGAGAATTGACCATACCATCTATCTTGACCATCAGTCGACAACTCCCGTGGACATGAGAGTTTTATCTGCGATGACGCCATATTTTGCTGAATCGTTCGGAAATCCGCATTCGGTCGATCACAGCATCGGTTGGCAAGCAGCTCAAGCAGTCGACGCGGCGGCAAACCACATAGCGGATTTAATCGGAGCTGACGCTGACGAGATAGTTTTCACTTCAGGCGCGACTGAGGCTAACAACCTTGCTCTTCTAGGACTTGGCAGGCACGAAGCTCAAGGCAAGCGCAAGCGTATTCTTGTGAGCGCAATCGAACACAAGTGTGTGCTTGAAATCGGTCGTATCCTTCAAAAACATCTAGGCTATTGTATCGAATATTTACCCGTGGATTCAGCAGGCTTTGTAGACTTGGATTCGCTTAAATCCGTTTTGGCTGATGATGTGCTTGCCGTATCAATTATGGCTGTAAACAACGAAATCGGCACCATTCAAGATATTCCAAAACTCTCCGAAATTATCAAGAGTTGTGGAGCGCTATTTCATTGCGACGCTGCTCAGGCGCCGTGCGCCATTGATTTGCGGCATTTTTCACAATTCGTCGATTTGCTAAGTATTTCTGGACATAAAATGTATGGCCCAAAAGGGATAGGAGCACTTTTCATTCGCCGGGACTTACATGGCTTAATCGAACCGCTCGTCTACGGTGGCGGTCAACAACACAATCTGCGCTCAGGAACAATGCCTGTTCAGCTGTGTGTGGGGATGGGTGCTGCAGCCATGATTTTTGATTCAAAAGAAGCTATTGAAGAACGAACAATGTTACGCCGACGCACAGAGGAATTCGTTCACAAGCTGATTAGCCTCCAATGGCCTATCTCCCTTATCGGACCTAGTAGTGAGCAGCGTCATCCAGGCAATACAAACTTGCGGTTTGCAGGCTTTGATGCCCACGACATCCTAGGCGCGCTTCAGCCACACCTTGCAGCTTCTACGGGTTCTGCTTGCACTTCCGGTATACCAGAACCATCTCACGTTCTAAGAGCTATTGGGCTTTCGAACGATGAAGCTGAATCGTCGATTCGATTTAGTATCGGACGCGGGACTACTGATGCCGATTTGGAAGAAGCCATTGCACTTATTGACAGAAGTCTCTCAAGGCTCGTCGACAGGAGTCCACTTCAACATTATAAGCAGTTGGCCGGTTAGAAATACGACGGTGCCTAACTGTATTAGGCAGATCTGTGAGAAGAAAAGGTTTGCATTGACCAAGTCGGCCTCATACGATTTCTCTGACACTTACCTGCCAGGATGCGCGGGAGTTTGAATTCACCCGCTTCCGTCTTGATTACTTTCAGCAAAAGGGCAGTTTTGAGCGAGACCGGAAAGAATAAAACTTTCTCAATAATTTCAACAAACTACAAGAATTCCACCTCAGCTGGAAACAGCCTAATGTCACTAAACGGGCGAAGCACGAAGGCGAGCAGAAACGGAGCCCGAATTCCAGCCCGAGTCTGTGGACGGGTTCCTCGGCGGCGCATTCGCGTCGCTCGCCCGAGAACTCGACGCCGAAGTCTGATCGGGATGACTCGAAGCGCGTCCCCGGGAACATGTGGCTGATCTCTGATCGGCTGGAATTTAATGGTATGTCGGACGAGATATTCCTCGACGACCCGTTCGAGAGTGTTCTCTTTTGCAGCCGTTGCCCGCCTCGCCACTTCAAATCGCGAAACGCTCGATCATGTCCGGGGTCCGTGCCCAGTCCTCGCCCGGAATCAGGTCAATCAGTTCCCGCAAAACCCGTCTGAACGCTTCCTTCGTGGAGTCTTCGTCCAGGGACTCGGCGTGCTCGACCGAAACCAGGGGCCGCATGTCCGTAAGAAAAGCTGGATTTGCGAGTTTCGCGAACATTCTTTGCTGTGCCTCGGCGCGGGAAATGCGCATTCCCGATGTTTCAAGATAGAACACGAGGCCTTCCACGACTCGCACCCTGTCCAATCCCTCGAACGTGCGCAGCCCATGATGGAGATCGAACAGGTCGCGCCCTTTGTTTCTCTGAAGGAGCGCCCGGAGTTTCGTCGCGAAGATTTCCTCAGTCGAGAACGTCGGAATGTCGGCCACCCCGCTGAACCATGGGTTTTCCACTGCGAACGGAATGGAGACCGGCGGATCGAACGCTTTGGTTTCCCGTGTATTGATTTCGATTTTCAGGCGGATCGGGGCACCGACGGTGGGATCTTCCGCATCAACCCGGAAACGGAGTTTGGGAGCCGTGGCGCTTGGGGCGAAACCCGCCCGCCCCAGCCATGGCTCGAGAGCTTCCCGGATGGCATCGAGAACCGGGCCGACCGGTCCGGTCTCGGTCCTGACAAGGTCGATGTCCTCCGAATAGCGAAGGGGTTGAGGAAAATGGAGCTTGTTAAGCGCCGTTCCGCCGCGAAAGCGCAGCTGTCCGGCCAGTCCGGGACTGGAAAACAGCTCGACAAGCGCTCGGCTGATAACGAGGTCCTGTTCGACCTGACGCAGATCCGCCCAGGGGACGACATTCCCCCATGCGATGATGTTCATCCGGGGGATCATTCGTCGACCTCCGGCGGGCGACGGACAATGACGCGCCAGTGTTCGTCACGTTCCAGCGGGGGTGGTGTGAATTCAGGGTCGCGGGTCTCATTGCGGTCGAGTTCGACCCAAGGAAACGCGCCGCGGCCGGATAGCGCGTCGTACATCATTCCGGTACGGTTCCCGTGTCCGAGACGGTCCAGCAGATAACCGAGACGTTGAACGATTGAGCGCTCCGCTGCGGATGAAAGCCGCGCCAGTTCCTGCGAACCGATTTTCGGGCCGAGATCGGCAAGGACGGTGACGAGGTTGTCGATGCCCCCTGCGGCGTGTGAATAGCGCACAAGGTCCAGTGCCGTGAGTTCGACGGACGACACTTTCATCGTGCCCGTATCGGTCTTCCGGTTTTCCACGCCGTCCGATACGGCTTTCATATCCTTTCGGTAATGAAAAGCGATCCGGGTTCTGCCGGCGTGGATTCCGGGCAGCCGTTTGTCCGTGACAACGGGAAACTCCATAACAGCATGATGGGTAGCGCCGTGCAGTTCGGCCGCCTTGAGAAGACCTACATAATACGGTCGCCCTTCGTGCCGCATCAGGTCATCGATATACCAGCCCGGAGGCGGAGCGCCCCAGGATGCGTACCTAGGAGGAACCACGACATAGAACCCATTCCGCAGCCTGACGAGATGCCTGCGGCGCTGGAGCCGTTCGGCGGCGTCCAGAAACGCGCCTCGTCCGATTCCCAGCGCCTGCTCCGCCTCATCTGCCGAGAAGACTACGCGGCCCTCTGACAGTAAACCGGAAGTATATGATGACAATGTTTTTCGTTGGGCATGTATCATGTCTTATTGTCCGCTTAAAAGGCGGAGTTTTCAACATAATAATTTGATGACAGAAAAATCATTCCTGATAATCCGCTTGATACGCGGATTAACCGAAACGATACTCAGAGCTAGGCTCAATTATGATACCAGTCTTGTTCCCCGAGGGTACAGCATATCGGAGCAGAAGTTCTATCGTCATAAGCAAATAAAATTTCAACAAATTAAAAATGGGAACCAATATATTTAGGAAGTCAAGCATGCGAATTTTGAAATTGTATTGTGTTGCGCTACGAGATATGGAATAATATCCTTGTTTTGTCAATATTGCCAAGAAACCGACGGACACATTATAGCCATGAGCGGCGAAAACGAAGAGAAAATTCACCCGGGCACATACGTCAAGGAAAACGTCATCCCAAAGGACATGACCGTCACAAAAGCCGCCGAACTCCTGGGTATCGGGCGTCCTGCTCTTTCCAACTTCCTGAACGGAAAGGCGGCGTTGTCATCTGAAATGACTCTGCGCCTTGAACGTGTATTCGGAGCGAATCGACAACACCTACACAACCTGCAAGCGATATTCATCAGTGAGATATCGAAAACGCATACACAAACCGTCATCACCGGCACCCATGCACCTGCACTTTTCAAAATACGAGCACGCCAGATAGAGAACTGGGCAAACGAAATTCAAGCGCGGCAGGAACTCGCGGCTCTTTTGAGAAGACTGATTCACTCAACCGGCCAGAATCTCACACTCGTGGATTTTCCCGCTTATGACTACGCAGAGAGGCCTGGGTGGGACGGCGTGGTCGAGACATCGACCCCGACGCCGTGGATACCGGAAGGAAAATCCGGATGGGAGTTCGGCTGCGAGCAAAAACCTAAACGCAAGGCTGAGGATGACTACACGAAGGGATTGAAATCCGTACCACAGGAAGAAGAAAGAGCAGAGCGCACATTCGTTTTCGTGACACCACGAAATTGGCCGAAAAAGCAACAGTGGGCAGAAGAGAAAGCCGCCCTCGGCCACTGGAAGAATGTCCGAGCCTATGACGCGAGCGATCTGGAACAATGGCTCGAGCAATCCGCCCCAACTCAAGTCTGGTTCGCAGAACGGATCGGTTTGCCGGCTGAGGGGTATCGATCCCTCGAGCAGTGCTGGTCGAAATGGTCCACAGTTTGTGAGCCGGAATTGTCACCAGTACTTTTCGATTCTGCGGTTGAGCATTTTTCTAAGGATTTCAAAGATTGGTTAGAT
This sequence comes from Nitrospinae bacterium bin107, assembly GCA_002238965.1. Taxonomy (GTDB): domain Bacteria; phylum UBA8248; class UBA8248; order UBA8248; family UBA8248; genus Bin107. The sequence goes on from MPNJ01000021.1 coordinate 24,667, forward strand.
AGTCCCCCTGATCGTCCGTATATCATCGCTGCTGACTCGCGGGATGAGGCCCTCGCTTTCATCACTTGTCTAATCCAGCACGTTGAAACAAGCGGTGACCGCCAGGACGATCGCACTATCGTGTTAGACACGCCCCAAGCATTACAACGATTCGACACTGCGGGTTCCATTCCGCTTATTGCCGTCATTCATGAACCAGCAGTCGAAAAAGAGAGCGGAAGTTTGTACCGCCGTTGCCATTGCATCATCGCCCGACCTCGCAATGACGTGAACACCAAGCCGGATATAACACTGGAACTTCTCGGCGGCACAGATTTTCAGAAAGCACTTGAGGCGATGGGGTTTCCCCACGACAAAATTGAAAGGCTTGCCCGGGAATCAGCGCACTCTCCGACGATCCTCCGTCGCCGTCTTTCGAAAGTTCCAGCCATCAAAAGCCCTGACTGGGCTGGGAATGAGGAAATCGCGCGAAAATTGTTGCCAGCAGTGATGGTCGGAGCCTGGCACAACGCTTCGCAAGCTGACCGCGAAATTGTCCGTATCCTCGCCAAAACAACCGAAAACATCCAGTTGGAGGACAACCTAGCGGCATTGCTCAACTTGGAAGACCCACCGCTCTGGTCAATAGGAGAATACCGGGGGGTCGTTTCAAGAATTGATGCTCTGTTCGGAATCGCCGGATTTATTACCAAATCAGATCTCGAAAATTTCTTCCTGGTCGCCGAATATGTACTGGCGGAAAACGACCCTGCCATGGATTTACCCGAAAATCAGCAATGGATGGCCCCCGTTTATGGCAAAGTCCGTGATCATTCGGGCGTTCTGCGTCGCGGCATCCGAGAAACACTAATCCTACTGGCGGTTTATGGAAACAGTCTTTTCCTTAAACAAGTTGGGTTTAATGTACAACAACAGGTTTCGGGACTTATCGAAAGGCTGCTTTTCCCACTTGATAGCGAAAAAATTCTGTCTCACCATGAAGACCTCCCGGATTACGCGGAAGCCGCGCCCGAAGAATTCCTGAGACTTCTCGAGGAAGACCTCCAGAGTTCTGAACCTGTAGTCCGGGAACTGATGCGGCCAGTAGAGTTCGCCTTCATGTGTGGCCCTCGTAGGAGTGAGTTGTTATGGGCCCTGGAAGGTCTTGCATGGAGTCCCCAACGTTTTCCTCGAGTAGTGGATATTCTCGCAAGACTTTGCCTTGTAGATAAAAACGAAGCCAGTGACAATTGGGTGAACACTCCCGAGAACACGCTTCAATCCCTTTTTCGTTTTTGGTTGCCCCAGACCGCAGCTTCAGTTAATCAGCGGATTCAGATGCTTGAGGGCCTATGCCGGTGTTATTCAGAGCTTGGTTGGGCCGTGTGCATCAAACAATTAGACTTAAGAGACGATGCTGCCCCAAATTACCGTCCGCGCTGGCGCGACGACGCTAAGGGCGCGGGAGACTTGCCCTGTGAAGCCGAGCAACAACAGTTTCTTGACAAAGCTCTTGACCTTGTCTTGGCTTGGCCAAAACATGATGAAACAACGCTTGGAGAACTCATAGAGCGGCTTGAGGATTTTTCTCCACAGGAGCAGCGGAAAATCTGGGACCTCATCGATCAATGGGCCGACCAAACGGCATCTGAGGACGCCAAGGCGTTTCTGCGTCAGCGTATTCATGGATGCGCACAAGTGCGTCGACTTCGGGGCGATGTGATTGCGCACCCCAAGCGCGAGCGCGAATCCTCGGAAAAACTATTACCCAAAGACCTCCTCATTCGTAATGCTTGGCTCTTTACATCGCATTGGGCCGAATTGCCGTCCGATGAAATCGAAGATAAAGGCCTTGATAACGAAAAGAATGGGAAACGTCTTCAAGAATTGCGTCTTAATGCCCTGCGTGAAATTTGGCAGGTAAGTAATTTTAGCGGCGTGAACGCCTTACTTGAAAAAATCGAAGCCGAAGCAAACATCGTGGGCGAGATGATGAGGGAAATTTTAGTGAACCAAATCGAAAGAATCGGATTCGTCAAAGCGTGCCTTCATGAAGCGACAGGAGGTAACGAGCCCGTTTACAAGACCTGTCTTGCGAGTTTTCTCTGGAATGTCGACATCAATTTTAGCAAAGCACTCATCAAAGAAATTGAACGCTCTCTTGGATACAAGGCTCTGCTCATACTGCTCCTCTGCCTTCCATATGGCAGTAGTACTTGGCGTTGGCTTGACGACAAGCCGAGCAACTTTCAGGAAGATTATTGGAAAAATGTGAATCCGCGCTTACGCAATAATGTCCATGGAGCAGAAGAGGTCAACGAGACAATCGACAGGCTGACAGAAGTGAACCGCGCGCCAGAGGCTTTCGGAACAATTTGTTTGATGTTGGACAAAGTGGAGACTTCTCGGTTAACACAGTTGCTCGATGTTCTGCCTACTTTTCCCCTCGAAGAAATTCACGATCATGTTCGAGGAAATTTAAGATACTACATTTCCAAAGCGTTTGATGCCCTTGATGAGCGCCCCGGCGTCCCCGCTGAAGAAAAAGCCCGCCTAGAGTTCGCTTGCCTTCCGTGGCTTGAAAGAAGCGAACACGGCATTCCCAATCTTGAAAAGCTAATCGCCGAATCACCCGGCCTCTTCGTACAAGTAGTCGCATGCGCCTTCAAGCGTAATGACGGGAAAGAAGATCCGCCCGAGTTCCGAGCCAGTAACCCCGGAGAACAGAAAAAGCTCGCATCCAACGCCCATAATCTCCTGAGGATCATCAAACGCATCCCCGGCTCCGATGAGCAAGGCAACATCGATGCTACAGTGCTCATGAGCTGGCTCGACCAAGCCCGCACTTTGAGTAGACAAAACGGGCGCGCCGAAATCAGCGATCAAAAAATCGGTGAATATCTGGCGCGTTGTCCGATCGGTAACGATAATATCTGGCCTTGCCGCCCGATCTGTGAAGGACTGGAATCAGTGGCCTCGAAGGATATCAGTATCGGCTTCGAGATCGGTGCCTGGGACCGTAGAGGTGTTTATACGAAAGCACCTGATGAAGGCGGTGCTCAGGAACGCGATCTGGCGACGCGCTATCGTACATGGGCAAACAAGCTTATCTATGAATTCCCTTTCGTGAGCGGCATACTGGAAAACATCGCCAAGTCCTATGAAAATATGGGAGGACAGGAGGACATTGAGTCAAACCTCAGGCGACGGCTGCCGTTTCGGTAGCACATAGGAAACGACATGCTACTCTGGAAGTCATCGTCACTATGCTAAACTGCCGCCCAAAGGCACGACCTAGATACCGCCATGAGACACAGAAACCTGAACGACACGGGTACCGGAGGAAGACCGCAGACAAGCTATTGAGAGCCGGATTCCGGAGAAAAGGAATGCGGTAGCGACATGGCTCCGCCGAGATGCGCAGAAATTATAACTTTTCCGCTTCTGATTTGATTATTTGTTACAGAAAACGAATCCCAAACTAGATTCGCAATATTATCAATAAACTACAAGGATTTCACCGCCTTTGGAAATTGCCTGGTGTCACTAAACGGGCGGTTCGTCCATTCGTTGGGTTAGTTCGTGTACAGATTGACCAAGCAGTTCGCTGGCCTTGGCCTCAGAAATCGCTCCCTCCGCCAAGGCACGGAAGCATAGGCGCTCGAAGCGCAAAGGCTGCTCACCGGGCATCGCGCCGGGTTCCTTGTAAGGAGGACTCCGCCATCCGTGACGGGTGAATTCGTTGAAGAGAATCCGAAAAAGAGAGTTGCCGAAGATCCCAAGGTCCTTGCAGCGGTAGGCAAGTGCCTGCACACTCACGCCAAATATCCGCTTGAGGTCAAATAGCTCGCCCCAGCCAATCGAAATACGGCACTTACCGATCTTCGCACGCAGTGTTTGAGCCGGCATAAGGAAAGCGCCAGCAAAGCGGTGTGCGGCCTTCTCGGCGTCAATTTTCGGCGCAACATCCAGCACCATGTGGCCGAGTTCGTGTGCGATAGTAAAGCGCTGGCGCTCTCCCCAGTCGCCTCGATTGACAACAATGACCGATGCGATGCTTCTGTTTTCACGACGGACGCGTGCAGTGAGCCCATCAATGTTGGTGAGGTTCATCGAGAGGACCTTGATGCCGCGCTCCTCTAGGAGCTCGACGAGGTTCGGTATCGGATCGAGTCCTAGACCCCAGTGGGCGCGGAGTCCATGCGCCGCGTGTTCTGTTTCAGCCAAGTCTTGCAGAACAGGCCATAGAGCGTTTCGAGGCATATCCCAAGCGAAGGTGGGTAACCCTAAAATCTCCTCCACCGTGAGATAGCGTTCCAGCAGGTTGATCACCATGGCTTCGACCTGCGTCTCTTCGCGTTTGCTCGTTAACCGTTTTCTTCGTAAATCAACGGATTCCAAAGTGATATCACTGTCGTTAGTCAAGTAGCCGACGGATACGCCAAGCGCGTCTGCGAGCGCGATGAGGACACCCGGGCTGGGCATAGCTTCACTACGTTCATACTTACTGATTGCCTGCGCCGTGACGCGGTTGTCGATTCTAGCTTCAAGATCGCGGAGAGACAGGCCAGAAGCATGCCGGGATATCCTAATGCGTTTACCTACCGTCATATTTACCTCCCTGCTTTGGTTGACAAATTTACTTATTTTATTATATTCTGTCAACTAGATGATTGAAAGGTCGAAAAAGTCGGCGCATATCGAAGTGCGAACCAAAGTCTTGGGTGGGAGATTTAGACGATGACTGCATATCTTTCTTTTTTCCCAGTCGCCAACGGCGACATGACGCTCATGCAGACTGAGGAGGGCCACAAGATATTGATCGATTTAAATATTCGGGCCGACGCGGACGACCCCGACAAAGACGAGCCCGATGTAGCGGCAAAACTTAAGGACAAGCTGTCTCGCGACGACGAAGGCCGGTTCTTTGTTGACGCCCTGCTTCTCAGTCATCCAGACGAGGATCACTGTCGCGGATTGCGCAAGCACTTTCACCTTGGGCCACCTGACGAATGGTCCAAGTCGTCGGACAAGATACTGATCCGAGAAATCTGGTCGTCACCGATGGTGTTCCGGCGCGCTTCGCGTCGGCATGTTCTTTGCGATGACGCAAAGGTCTTTAACGCCGAGGCCCGGCGCCGGGTTCGAAGGTTCCGTGATACGCCGTGGCTGGTAGGAGATGGCGACCGGATACTCATACTCGGTGAGGATGAGGAAGGCAAGACCGATGGCCTTCAGGAAATCCTCATTCGAATGGGCACGGAGTTCTCGCACGTAAACGGTCAACATGATCGCTCGATGAAGGCTCTACTGCTTGCGCCGCTCCCGGCTGAAGATCAAGACGACGAAGAGGTTTTGTCGAAGAACAACTCCAGCACGATTTTGCGGTTCTCGCTGGCTGGCGGAGAGAATCAGGATAAGTGCCGGTTTCTCACGGGAGGAGATGCGGAAGTAGCTATCTGGAAGAAACTCTGGAATCGTTATTGCTGGCGTGCCGACTGGTTGTCGTACGATATTCTCCTTTCGCCGCACCACTGTTCCTGGCACAGCTTGTCCCATGACAGCTGGAGTGAGTTAGGAGAAAAAGCCGAAGTTTCGGAGGATGCGCGCAATGCGCTGTCGCAGGCGCGGGATGGAGCAACGATCGTTGCCAGCAGCAATCCGATCAAGAACGACGACAACGATCCACCCTGTATCCGCGCCAAGCGGGAATATGAAGCGATTGCCGAAGACGCAGCAGGCATTTTCGTATGTGTCGGAGAGCATCCGTCGGAGAAATCTCCCGATGTGATGGAGTTTGAAATCTCCGCTCATGGCTTGCGTTTGACGACCGCGCTTATGGGAGCCCCGTCGATTCTTGGTGCCGGGGCCATTGGCCGGCAACCGCTCTCTCATGGGTGAGGCGGGAGATGACGCGCGTCGGACCTGACGACGCAGTTCGGCGTGCCCTGACTCTTATCTCCGAGCATCCCGGCGTTCATCAAGTCGACGCTCCGCTGATCGATGAGGCAAGCGGCGCAACCACCGTCAATGTGACCTTCGGAATCAACTTGCCAAACGAATGGCGGCGGCAGGGCGAAAGCCCCTCTGGCGTCAGACTTAAAGAAGTAGTGCGTTTAGATTTTCCTAGCGGATTCCCCTTGGAGCCGCCGGAACTATCGCTACGTACGGACTTCACCCGGGACCTGCCACACATGCAACCGTGGGTGATAGATGGGCGACCGGTTCCGTGCATCTATGACGGCGACCTAGCCGAGTTACTCCACACGGAGGGTCTGGCTGGCATTCTCAACCAGACCTTCATATGGCTCGAAAACGCCGCTCTCGGCACGCTTATCGATCCTGAGCAGGGATGGGAACCTGTTCGCCGCGATTCCTTAAGTGATGTCGTAGTTGCCGATGCAGAGCATTTGCAGGGACTTGTAGATCGGCATGGCGGACACCGGTTCCTAAAGACCAACTATCTGAAGATCGATGCCGCGGACGGGACGCAATGCGTTAATTGCCAGGTGTTGAATGAAGTGGTCAAGGTAGACCGAGTATCCGTTGTCAAAGTCATTGGCGAATCCAAACTCAATGACGATGTTCAATTCCGTCGCGGCGCTTCTCTGGCGCTGGTTGTCTGGCCAGGGAAACATCCTTCAGGGGAGACGATTGTCTGCGATACCTATTTCCCGGAGACGGTCGATAGTGTTAATAGCCTCAAGGAACGCGCGGCGTTGTATGGTTGCAAACAGGAATTGGGCGCTGCCCTGAGCCTGCTTGGGAAATGTTTAGTAGGTCGTTCAGTGGCGGCTCCGTTCACGATAGTGGTGATCCTCTTGGCTCGCCGGCCGTACAAAGTGATTGGCAGCGTAAGCCCGATTGAAGTTTGCCCGTATGTTATCGATGTCCAAGCTCCCCATTTGTTTACCTACGGCGGGGTTTCGGCTGTTCGCGCGGCGGCGCACCGCCACGCCATTTCCCGCACGCTTCTTGCTCAAATGGCTGGTAACGAAGCAACAGCCGAACGTCCTTGCTGGACGCTTCTCGGTGCCGGCAGTCTCGGTTCCAAGCTCGCGCTTCACCTCGCTCGCGCGGGCAATGGCCCGGACGTGGTTGTCGACAAGTCGAGAATGAAGCCACACAACGCGGCGCGGCACGCACTTATTCCGGCAACAGGTGACATGCAGTTCCTCTGGATGGATACCAAAGTCCGTGCCCTTTCTAAAGCGCTGAGCGGCTTTAACCAGACTACGACGCCAATTGTGGCGGATGCAGCGCTTATGGCGGTGAACAGAAGCGATGCGCAGGGCGCTTGGTCGAGCAAGACTTGGGCGGTTGTGAATGCAACAGCATCGCTGGCGGTTCGCGAGGCGCTTGGGGCGAGCGAATCGTTGTCTGCGCGGGTCATCGAAACGTCGCTGTTTTCAGAAGGCCGCATCGGAGTAATTACTGTCGAAGGATTGAGCCGCAACCCAATCACCACAGATTTGATGGCGGAATTCTACGCAATTCTGCATGAGAATCCGCATCTGGCATCTATCGTCTTTAATGACGATGACCCGTTTTCACGCCAGATTATCGGCCACGGATGCGGCTCATTGACAACGGTGATGTCAGACAGCCGCTTGTCACTATTTGCAGCCGGCATGGCCGAATATCTGCTCGCCAAACAACGCGAGGGTATGCCCGATGAGGGCGGTGAAGTCATGATTGGTAGATTGACAGATGATGGTCTGGGTTTGGAGTGGCGAGCGTGTCCAACCCCTCGGGTTACCGTCGTGCAGACGAACAACGGAGAAGCATGGTGCGTGCATCTTCATGAACGGGCGCTAACCAAGATGCAGGAGGAAGTAGCACGCTGGCCGAACGTCGAAACAGGTGGTGTGCTGATGGGCCGGCTCTCCGAAGTATCACGTGTTGCCCATGTGGTCGATGTGCTAGATGCGCCGGAGGACAGTCGACGAACTGCTAACGAATTTGTACTTGGTACAAAAGGACTGCGAAATCTTATACGGACTTACTCGGAGGCTGTCGGATGGTCACTCTACTGCTTGGGCACATGGCATAGCCACCTGTCTCCTAGCGGCCCATCCCCGACAGACCGGGATACGGCAAGAGCTGTGTCATTGGCGCGTCTCACACCGTCGATATTCGTGATAATGACTCCCGCTGGTTTCGAGGCGCTTACAGGGGACGCGACCGATTTCCATCTACAGAACATGCATACAGATGTGGAAGTAGACAGAAACCAGGATGCTTAGGCCGTCAAATTTGAGCAATAACATGACGGACAGGAAAGGAAAATAGAACGCAATGGACGGGATTCTAGAGAAAATATCTTCTTACAATATCTTCAACTATCTCTTTCCCGGCACCCTTTTCGCGGTCATCGCAGAAGCGTTGACGACCTACCGCTTTATTCAAGACGACATTGTAGTTGGTCTTTTTTTCTACTACTTCATTGGATTGGTCATAAGCCGAATAGGTTCTCTATTAATCGAACCAGCGCTAAAGAAAGCCCATTTTATTACGTTTGTCGAATATCCGAAATTCGTTGAAGCCTCAAAGTCAGATCCAAAGATCGACATGCTTTCAGAAGCGAATAACATGTATCGTACATTATGCGCACTCTTTATGCTTCTTTTGTCTGTCGCTCTGTTCGACAAATATGCACCACGATTGCCGTGGTTGGTAGCTTCTGGTCCGTATATAGCCGGTGCCGCTCTCTTCGTAATGTTCCTTTTCTCCTATCGGAAACAGACAGCATTCATCGTTAAACGTGTTAACTCCAATGCTCGTAGTGATTGAACAAAATTTCATGGAGTTGAGGTACAACGGAAAATGCCTCAAGCGAAGAACGACTTAGACCACAGGCACTTTCCTGAAAAAATTACTTATCCGTTCGGGATGATGAAAGGATTGCCAGGCAAGTAATAGTGAGTTCATCTTGTTGGCACAACGGAGGCACAAATGACTAATGGAAACGCAGCAGGTGCTACGCATAAGGCAAGCGGATGGAAACGAATGTTTCTGGATGATGAGGGGAATCCATCATCAATGCGTGTTATGGCGGCAATTGCCTTTGTGGCCTCGGGGTATCTTGCGAATGTCGAGGTGTTTGGCAGGATCGCGTCAGAGAACAAAAATACGAGTGATACGGAGTTGGTGTTCTATTTCTTGGCAGCTGCGTTCGTGCCAAAAGCGCTGCAGAAGTTTGCGGAGGGTTCTAGTGTCAGCGGCGACAATATCGATGTAGAACAAAATAAGAAGGGTTGGTTCACCGACAACAACGGAAACCCCTCTTCGGTTCGATTGATGTCTTTGGGTGCTCTGCTTATTGCGATAGCGTTAGCCGTGATTGAAGTTCACGGCTGGGGTTCGGCGGAAGGAAAGAACGAACTCGTTTTGTACTTCCTCGCAGCGGCCTTCGTACCGAAATCGATTCAGAAGTTCGCGGAGCATAAACCCCAGTGAATACTATATTCGGTTGGAAGCGACTGGTGACGCAAGATGAATTGGCAGCTCGTTTCACTTTGGGCCATTACTTCCGATGTGCATGCCGACGCGGGAGCCAGACGCCTTTTTCCAGCAAGGACGAGTTGCAGGGCTGGTCGTCGAGCACCTGGTACTGCTCGACAGCAAGCAAATCCTTCCAGGAGTCGTGTGCTGTTGGTTCCTCATCACTTGTGAGAAGGGCATCACTGCGGCTTCGGGTACAGCCGCCAAGTGGACCGTCGACCACTAGATCATCGATCAATATGTAGTGCCAACGCTGGTGGAGTTGAACGCAGTTTGAACACGAAGATTCGGCGCACGGTCGAGGGACAGCTTCTGGAGCGTGTGGCGCACGCTTTGGAGTTCTAAATTGCGGAAGGGTTGCACGATGCATTCGAGCGCTAGGCCGGCGAGGAAAGCTGTCGAGATTCCAAACTAACCAAACGAGGACGGAGGTTTCCCTGTGAGCATCGTGCATTCCTATGCCGTAGGAGACGGTGACATGTTTTCGATCCGACACAATTCAGACAATTGTACGATCATTGACTGTAGCATTTCAGAAGGTAATGAAAACCGGCTATTGAAAGAGATCGATAAGCAACGAGAAGGCAAGGGGATTACACGCTTCATTTCGACACATCCGGACCAGGACCACCTAGAGGGACTGGTGGCCTTGGATGATCATATTAATATATTAAATTTCTATGTCGTGAATAACAGTGCGACTAAGGAAGTCGAAACCAATGATTTCAAACGCTACAAGAAGCTGCGCGATGGGGATAAAGCATTCTATATTTTTAGAGATTGCAAGAGAAGGTGGATGAATCAAAATGATGACGAGCGCGACTCTTCCGGCATCAATATCCGCTGGCCTATCACTTCGAATAAACACTTCAAGGATGCACTAAAAGATGCTGGCGACGGGAAAAGCCCCAACAACATATCACCCGTGATTACGTATTCGCTCAACAACGGTGTCGATATGGCCTGGTTCGGCGATCTTGAGACGGACTTCATGGAGGAAATTAAAGGCGAGATTTCTTGGCCCAACGTGGACATACTATTCGCACCGCACCATGGACGGGACAGCGGCAAGATCCCTAAGTCAATTCTAGAGGAGATGAAGCCTAAGATTCTAGTGGTTGGTGAGGCTCCGTCCAAGAACCTGAACTACTATCGGGACTACAACACGATTACACAGAACTCTGCGCGTTCTATCTATTTCGAATGTGTCGCCAACTGGGTCCACATTTACGTTGGCAGTTCGACCTACAAAGTAGATTTTTTGAAGGACAAGGCGGCTAGTACCTACACCAACTATATCGGTTCACTAGATGTATGATGCTCGTTGATTGAGCTTTACATGACCATCCCAAGGATTCAGTAACTTCTAGCCCCTGGCTGTCCCCATTGCTGCCGGTCCCTGAAGTTTACCGACACGATTTACTAAAGTCCCGTACTGCCTTGACGAGCAATCAGACGAGCACGGATGTGTGATTCGCCGATGGCATTTGCGGACGCAGAGCCGGTTGCTAACGACCTAGCGGCGGTGATGCAAGTGCGGCGGAGCCGGTTTTGTGGCGGCGATGATATTCAGAGTGAGCCAGAATGGCCTCACACGGAAACGGAATTCTACCGGTTGCGCTCGACTATGTTCGTCGCACAGGTCATCGCCCGCTACATGGAGAAAGCCGAACGAGAGGCCGAGATCGAGACAATCTGCTGCAACAACTCCGAAGTCGCGCCGGAATTATCGGGTAAACCGGCAAATAATCCGCTGAATCGGCCGGAGTTTGGAAGCGCTCCGACAGAAACCCACTAGGCTAAGCTGGAGTTTGAATTCATCCGCTTCCGATTTGATTACTTATTACTGAAAACGAATCCCCAACAAGGCTGGAAACAATGAATTTTTCCAAATGATTTCAAAGGGGTAGCAGAATTTCACGCCTGATTGAATTTCCCCACCGTCTGAAAACGGGCGAAACATTCTCAACGAGTTCGCTATCCTGCTGGTCCACTTCAGGCCATGAAATGCCGTACATCTGCAGGTCGTGATCGCTTCCTCTCCCGCGTGGCCACCGTTGATCATCTTCTGACTGCGACGAAACATGTTCCATCTTCCATGGATGGTTCGCGCTGTATTTCCTTTTTAGAATCTTGAACAGCGGAAACCAGTCGGCGCCGGACCCCGACGCCTGGGATTTTGTAATTTGTCAGAAACTATTATATATTTCTGACAGAAAAGGGGTGTCTCATGGAAAAACTGAGCGAAGCGATTCTGCATCACGCAAGAAACAGGCCCGAAGGCGTTCCGTTGAGCGCCAAGGGGTTGCTGCATCTCGGCAGCCGCGCCGCGGTCGATCAGGCCTTGTCGCGTCTTGCCCGTCGCGGTGACCTGCTTCGCGCGGGACGGGGCCTCTACCTCCTCCCAGTGAAGAGCCGGTTCGGCAGCCGGGCGCCCTCGCTCCAGAAGACGGTCGAGGCGCTGGCGGCCCAGCGCGGGGAGCGGATCGCTTCCAGCGGCGCCATGGCGGCGAATACGCTCGGCCTGACGACGCAGGTGCCGGTCAGGCCCGTCTTCCTGACCTCGGGACGCAGCCGTAAACTGAAACTCGGCCGTCAGGAGGTCGAATTGCGGCACGCGCCGCCATGGCAGCTCGTACTGAGTGGCCGCAAGGCGGGAGACGCCGTCCGGGCGCTCGCCTGGCTCGGACCAGAGAGGGCCGGGACGGCGCTCGATGTGATCGGGGGATCGCTGAGCCTCGAGGAACGCAGGGAGTTGGCCGATGTCAGCGCGCAAATGCCGGGATGGCTCGCGGGTCCGGTGAGTCGGTTGACGCATGGCTGAGCGCTGGTTGGAACTCCAGCATGGTGATCGTCGGGAAGTGCTCGAAGTCGCCGCCGGCGCGTCCGGAAGGCCGGTGTATCTGCTGGAAAAGGACATCTGGGTCGTCTGGGCCATCCAGACGCTCTTTGAAGCGCCCATAGGCGCGCCGCTCGTCTTCAAGGGCGGCACATCCCTGTCCAAGGCGTATCGCGCCATTGGGCGTTTTTCCGAGGATGTCGACCTGACCTATGACATCCGGGCGCTCGCACCCGACCTCGTCGCCGACAGCCCGGATGCTTTGCCGACAAGCCGGAGCCAGGAACAGCGATGGACGAGGGAGATCCGCCGGCGTCTGGCCGCCTGGATGCATGACGAGGCCGTCCCGTTCCTGGAGAAGAGGCTGCATGCGGCAGAGGCGGACGGCGGGATCAGGGGCGAGGATGGCGATCTCTTCCTACGCTATGCGCCGCTGGGCGAGGGGACGGGCTATGTTCGACCGGAGGTGAGGCTGGAATTCGGCGCACGCGCCACGGGGGAGCCGAACACGCCGATGCCGATCCGCTGCGACGCGGCTGACCATGTGCCGGATGTCGAATTCCCGACGGCCTTGCCGCGGGTCATGCGGGCCGAACGCACCTTCTGGGAGAAGGCGACGGCCGCGCATGTCTACTGCTTGCAGGGGCGATTGCGGAGCGAGCGCTTCGCCCGGCACTGGTACGATCTCGCGCGGCTCAAGGACGCCGGCCTGGCGCGACGCGCCCTCGCAGACCGGGAAACCGCCAATGCCGTGGTGGCGCACAAGGCCATGTTCTTTCGCGAAAAGGATGCGTCGGGAAACTGGATCGACTACGAAGCGGCCGTTACGGGCGGTCTGCAGCTTGTCCCAGCGGGAGACTCCCTGGCCGCACTGGCGGACGACTACGCTCGGATGGTTGAAGACCGGCTGCTGCTCGAGGAGGCCGAGCCGTTCAATGTCCTGATGGATACCTGTCGGGCAATCGCGGAGCAGGCGAACCTGCTCGACTGCTAGACGACCCACTCACTCCCGGGCAGCGTATCCATGATTCCTGCTCATGAGTAATCCATTTAGGCTGCACGGTGGCCAGGTAACAACCCGCCCGGACGCGCAGAAGTTAGAATCCGCCCGCTTCCGGTTTGATTGCACCTTGAAGAAAGCGAATCCCCAACGAAACTCCCCAAAAACAAATACTCAAAATATTTTCAACAAACTACAAAGACTTCACGTCCGTTGGAAATCCCCCACCGTCTGAAAACGGGCGATAAATCGGGCAAAACGTCAATTGTGTGAAAACAGGATACACTATCTATACTCACCCTGTTCTGAACTCCTAGAAATACTTGCGGTGAATCAGTTCGTTTATTGTTCGCTGAAGGTCCGCCAAGATGTTCTCATCAATGGTGTCCGTCCACCAATGCGCGATGTCATTCCTATAGTCGGTTAACTCACGCAGCGTCTTCTTGCCAGCGACAACTACATTATCGTCTCTGACATTTCCCTGGTACCCCAGATACGTCCCTGCTGCCTCTGCCAACGATTGCCACAACCGCAAGTACTGGAGTCGATGGTAGGAATCGTCCTTCCATTCATCAATGTACAAAGAGTTGAATAGCAGCGCCAAATGCGAAGTCTCAATGTCCGTTTCCATAGCAGCAATGGCTTTCCGAATCGCTGTTGTCCTGTCTTTGTATGCTTTGGAATCCATTACCGTTGACGTTTCCCCCCTCGCAGATGAGGTAGGTCGCATCATCTCTACGAAGCGTCCATCGTCCGTTACGAGGCAACCTTGATCTAAATACTTGCGAATCGGATTCGGCGTCTGCTGTCCAACACGAACGCCCGCCAGTATCATGTTTACAAGTTGTTGATTGTTAGGCACTTCAGGCCACGATCCATCAACGGTGGCCCAAGCAGTTATGAACTTTTCGCCTTCCCTGCCACCGACCAGTACAGGTACACGTTCACCATTTTGCACGCGTACTTCGTCCAAGATACAGCATTCACCCTTGATCATCTTGATCGGCGTCAATTCGTTATACTCTTCAATGACCAAGTACACTGGAACCCGGTTTTTTTGTTGGGTTTTGATTTTCTTGTCCATTTCGGCGACATCATGCCGGAGAGAAGGGCTGATGGCGTAATGCCTGTTACGCGACGCGGTTGAGAAGTAATCAACCAGATTCGAGAGGACACATGCTTGAACCGAGGGAGACGTATAAATAGTGTGATGAGGTTCCTCGCCGTTCGAACGAAAATCGATGCGCGGGAACTCGAAAATCTGAGTCCGACAATGCCCAGTGATTGTGCAACAAAACTCCTTGCCGCCTCCGCCCTCGTACATAATCCGTACTCCGGCCAACGTAAAACTGGCCTTAGGAGGAACCGGCTGCAGAGACTTTTGGCGCTCAGTTACTGTTCGCTTCTTTCGTGCCATTATGAATTTACTCCTTCCAGCATTTTCATTCCGCTTTTTACCTTCGCTCCGGGCACAAAATCGAGGCCCACCCATGACCTTCGGTCAATTCAGCAACTCATAATGCAAAAACAATCTTTTCTGTAACACTGAGTTGCTACTCGTAGGCGCTGCATCGCCCCAAACTTAGCTTCCATACAATCCCTTTGATTGCGGTGTTTCCCCCCACCTGCATTGGACTTGCCTATTGTTCTGTTTTGGATTTCGCTCACCAGCCCGATGAAATGTCAGCTTGCTTCTTCCTGGGTACACAGCTTCGTATCGAACTCGCTTTGTTCAGCCTGTGTGACGCAACAACCAGGGCAGTTGCAGCGATCGGCGCGACTATCACTCAGCTCTATAGAATATCGCTAAGCGGAACCATCTTCTTCCATGAGAACCAATTCATCCAGGGTATTTTTGTGCCAGCGCATGGTATAAGCGGGGCGCAGAGAGATTCTCGGCCGATGCCCGGCATCGTTGAGAAGTCCTTCCAACGATACCAACCTTTCCCGAAACCCCAGTCGGACGCCGCAACGAAGACTGGCCCTATCCGGCCCGCACAGGACCCATGAGTCATCCCGGTTCAGCGCGTGGGCCCATAGCGAAGCTTCGCCCCTGTCCAACTCAATTCCGGGGATCCTGACGGCCAAACCGGCGCGTTCGCGGTTTCCGACCGAATGGACCGCTTCCAGGGAATCACGCAGTTCGACAATGTCGATTTGTTGTTCCGGTCGGCGATGTTGGAAGCCCGTCTGCGTTTCAGCAATGCAGTCCTCGACGGTTTCCACCTTGTAACCGCCAACAAGCGCCCGCCACGATCGTATCCGATGGGCCTCTAGGATGACGTTCGTATCGACCAGTACAACCCCTTTGTGTCGAGTCATGATGTATCACAGGTCGATCGAGCATCGAACATTGTGTGCCGCAAAGAGAACCACGAGGTCTTCGATGCTCAGATCGAGCAATCCGACGACGCGTCGTACCGAGATGCAGCCCCTGTCAATTGCAAGCCCGAGCACCTCCATGAAGGGTCTGGAAAACTGGGTGGGTGGAGCGACTTGCCCGGTATCCTTCCCGTTCTTGCGAAGCGCCGCGTCCGGCAGCGAGCGCGCCTTCGCGAGCTTCAACTCGCCTAGCGCCACCAGCCGCCATTTCAGCGCCGAGGCCGTGACATGCAGTTCCTTAGCCGCGGAGTTCAGACGTTCTATCAACTCAACCCGGGCGAGTTCCGACCAGTTTCCGAACCGCGCCAGGGTGGCTGCCGGCATGAGCACAGCCGACGCGAAGTTGTTGGCGAGTTGCTCGGCGCGGTCGCCACCGGTTTCCATCGCTTCCTCGGAATGTCTCGGCGGCATCGCATCCCAAGTGAGCAGATGGAACAGTTCATGAGCGAGATCGAAATGACGGCGCCCGGCGACCTCACGTCGAGCGATTAGCACCGCGTCTAGTTCGGGCAGTCGGCAGGCCGCGCCTGAAACACCGCGCTCCGTGTCCACCATGAGGACCAGGATGCCGAGTTCGCGTTCCATGACGTCCGCAAGGCGCGTGGCGGGCGCCTCACCGAGTTCGAACTCGGTGACGAAGCGCTCTCCTGCCGACATGGCGTCCTCGTAACGCGAACGGCGGGTGAGGCCGAGCGCACGCCGCATCAGCGGGGTTTCGTATCCGACTTGTTGCGCAAGGGCGCGGAACGCTGCGATCCAGCTTCCGGCGCTACGCTCACAGGCCTCAAGCCGTGTGGCGTCGACACCGTTTTGCCGCCATGAGAAGCGCCCTTCGCCGGCGAGTAGGAACGGGTCGGTAAAATATTCCAGCGGTGCGTCCAGCCTTTCGATCGCGATCAGCAGTTCTTCCGCCGTCACTCGCCTCGCACCCGTCTCGATGGCCGAGACAGTCTGCCGGTCTCTGAAGCCGAACATCTCCGCTACACTTTCCTGCGAGAGCTTGCGTTCCTCGCGCAACGCCCTGATCCGGCTGCCGATAAGTCCAGTCTTCATTGAAGCCTCCATCCACAATTTATCTTGCATATTACTAATTGCAATATATTTACGCAATTTATGAATCGCATGCAAGTACGTCTTAAATCGCCGCTCCCCTCATCGTCCCCGGCTGCGCCAGAAGAATAATCCCGAACCGGTTAAATTCGATAGCATATATCCTACATTCCCATTCCGTGCGCTGAGCGGACTTTCTCCAACCCCGGCTTACGATACTCAATTCCCTGCACCGCCTCGTTCGATTTCACCAAGTCCTGCTGTCTGTCACCGAACGCCTCGAGCGCCGCGATCCGCTCCCCGGTCGCGGCTTCGAGTCGCTCGCGCAGTGCGTTCGCATCGTCGGTCACGAGTTCCGCCCGGTCGCGTGCGCGGCTGATCTCGACGTAGAGCGTCTTCTGGTTGGTGAGATTGGGATGGTTGGCCTCCATGGCGGCGATGACGGTATCGACCGTCCGGCCCTGGAAGGCGTGCACGGTCGAGGCCCAGGCGCGGTCGACGTGGCGAATCTGCGGGTCGGCGCCGGTCATGTCGAGTGCGCGCCCGTCCTCGAGACGGAAACTGACGCGGACTCCCCTGACGTTCGTCACCTCGGCGGTCTGGCTGTTGACCAGGCCCAGGTCCTTGTCGTTCCGGGTCCAGCGGACCCGGTCGCCGCTTCGAAACTCCATCTGCTCGACCCGGTAGACCTCGACCCCGCCGCTTCGCGCCGCGAGGCGGCCCGGCTCCCAGCGGACTTCCCGTCCGTCTTTTCCTTCCAGCACGACCGCGCCGCCTTTGTGATCGACGCCGGCCACGCGTAGTTCGTCTCCCTTTTCGACACCGAGGCGCTTGTAGGGACGGTGGAAGGCGACCACGTCGCCGGGCGCGTAGTTCGCGGAGAGCGATTTCTCGGGGTTGGTGTAGCCGCGCGAGACGAGGCGTTCCGATTCCAGGGCCGGGCCGTGGACGACGCCGTCCCGGATGAGGCGCTCGCGGACGATGGCGTTGATTTTCTCGCGAATCGCATGGCTCGGCGCCATGAGGCCCGCCCGTTCTCGCGCCTCGGGCGAGAGAGCGAGCCAGCGCGCGGCGGCGGCGCCCGCGAGGTTGTCGGGCTTGACTTCGGCCACGTTCGAGCCGAGCTTCTCGAATGCGCGCCTGACGTCGCCTGCGAGGGTGGCCTCTACGGCGGCTTTGAGATCGGGGTCGCGCTGGCGCATGATCTCCTTCATCACCGCCGTCTTCATGCCCGCCGACTGTAGCTGTGCGAAGGGTTTGCCGGCGTCAACGGCGCCTAATTGTTTCGCATCGCCCACCAGAACGACCCGGGGCAGGCTTAAGGTCTCCGCGATGCGCAAGAGTTCGCGCATCTCGCGCGTCGATGCGAGCGAACCCTCGTCCACCACGAGGGCGGTCTTGCCGTAGTCCGCGCGCATCTGCTTCCGGGCCTTCCTCGTAAGGCGGCCCTGGGCGACCCCGGCGTTTCGTGCCAGGAAACGCTGCAGCGTCTCGCTCGCTATGCCGGCTTCCGATTCGAGCGTCCTTGCGGCGGAGGCCGAAGGCGCGAGTCCCCGGACCTCGTAGCCGCGCTTCTCAAAAAGCGCGCGGGCGCGTCTCAGCATCGCGGTCTTTCCGGTTCCTGCGTAGCCCTGCACGCCGACGACGCGGTCTTTCTCTGCCAGGATGAGCCTGACCGCATCTCGCTGGCCCGTTGTCAGCGGACCGTTTCGCAAGGACTTGTCCACGGCGCGTGGGCGCATGGCGGGCACGCCCCGACCGCATCCGGATTTCAGGAGGGCGATGTTCTCTCGCTCCTCGGCCACCGCCTTGTCCGTCGTGAGCATGTCCTTCCGGCTCGAAAGGTCCGCCGCGTGCAGGACGCTTGTATTTTCCAGTCTCGCCACCTCGCGCTCGGCGCCCGCTATCGACACCGCGCCCGGCCGCCAGGCGAGCGCGCCCGCGAGGAGGGCGGAGCGGTCGAAGACCGCCTCTCGTTCCGCGAGGTGCGCCACGGCCCACTCCACGGCCTCGCGGGCGGGTTCCGCTTCCCTGGATGGAGCGCTCCTCGTCATCGCTTCGGCCGCCAGGGTCCCGGCGTCGAAGCCCAGGTCCTTCGCCTGCTTCTCCCAGGCGGCCGTCAAGGCCTCCTTGCCGACTTCACGCTTGCGCGCCCTCGTCATGAGCGCCGCACGCTGGGCTGCGCGCTGGTTCTCGGCCGTCGCGCCTAGTCCCCGCTCGGCCATCGCCTTCTCGATCTCGGCGCGTCTTGTCGAGAACGCCTCGATCACGTCCCTGGGGACGCCCGCGACCTCGAAGCGCCCGTCGGCGTGGGTCTTTTCGATACGATATCCGATGGCTCCGAGTTCTCTGGCGAGTTCGGTCCGGTACATCGCGCCCGTGAGCATCTTGTGCGCGTAGAGTTTCTCGTTGGACATCGTGCGCCACTTGCCGTCCGCACCACGCACCATGTTGGCTACAACTGAGTGCGTGTGGATCATGGGGTCGAGGTTGCGCGAAGTATCGTGCCGGAAGGTCGCGACCAGTGTTTTCTGGTCCCCCACACGGACCATCTGTCCGGTCTTGGGCTCGCTCATCCTGGTCTCGGCGACGTTTCGATCGACCCAGGCGAGGGTGCGCGATACGGCCGCATCGTGCGCCCTGATTACGCGCGCGTCACCGCCCACGAGAGCCAGGAGGGAGACTGATTTGGGCGCCGAGAGGGTGAGGTCACGGCCGGGACGGTGGTGAAGTTCTCCGTCCTTGCCCCTTCGTCCGAGCCTTTGTCCCGAACCGTCGGGCACCACGCCTTCGAGCACCGCGCGGAATACGTCCGGGTCGACCGGACCCGAGAGGCCCAGGTCCTCAGCGCCCCTGCCTTGCCAGGCGCTCGCCTCCCGGTGCGCCGGGTCGTCCTTCGCGTAGTAGCCGTCGCGCTCGTAGTAGGACGCCCCCTGCGCGGGAGCGGCGACGGCGCCGATCGATGCGACCATTTCAGAAGTTCCTCAGGCTATCGCTGTGTGGCTCCCCGGAGCCGGACGTGTCGTTTCCGCTGTTTTCCGGCAGGAGAGGAGCAGGGCCGCTTTCGTGATCATCGACTTGAGTCGTTTCTCCACCGGAGAGAACGTCCTCGGTTCCGGGCGCTTCGGTTCTCGCGTCTTCCTTCGGATCGGGAAGCGTCACGCCCTCTCTCGGGATGAAACTCTCGGCCGCCCCGGGCCTTTTCACGTAGTCGAGCCGGATTTGCGCCACGGGCCAGGGACCCGGGAACTTGAGGTAGCCGTCGAGATTTTCGAGGCGCATGATCTCAGAAGGCAGCGCCAGGGGGCGCATCTCCCGGCGCTGGGTGAGCGAGACCCCGTCCCTCATGGCGCTCGCCCCGTAACTCAGGCCCTCCGCGTATTCGGTGACCTCGCCGCGGCCGAGACTCTCGGCCGACCATCGCGCCGTCTCCTGGTCGGGCGCGGCCAGCACCACCCGGGTGCCGCAGAGACCCGATACGGTCTCAGCGCCGTTTCGCCCGTAGAGATCGCGGAGCGCCGAGATCACCTGGATCCCCAGCACGAAACACCCCCCGAACTGGCGGGATTCTGCGAGGCCGGGTTGTAAGCTCGGCACCTGGTGGAGGGTGGGAAGTTCGTCGAGCACAATCCAGACACGGCGCGCGTCGTCCCGGCCGAGAGACAGGAGCGCGTTCACGGCGATCTCGAGCCATGTCGAGATGAGGCCCCTGAGACTCGCGTGCTGATCCCCGCGCGAGGTAAGGAACAGGAAGCCGGTCTCGTCCTCGCGCTCCACCCACTCCCGGATCGAGAAGGGGACGCCTGAGTCGGGCAGGCACTCCAGCGCGCCCAGGTGCGCGGTCAGCATCGCCCGCACCGAGAGCGCGGTCTTGGGATTCTCGGGATCCACGATGGACTGCGCCACCGTGCCCTCCATGGCCTCTGCGAGGGCAGTCAGCTCCGTCTTGAGCAGGTGTTTTACGAGTACGCTGTTCTCCGTCACGCCGCGCTTCCAGAGGACGCCCGCGCCGTTCGCGAACAGCTGCCGCGCGGCCGTCACCCAGAAGGGGTCCACCGTGTCCTTCTGCTGGGGAATGAGAGCGGCCGCCATCGTGTCGAAATCCCTGGGCGTCCTGGCTTCCAGGAAAGGAGACCACCGCGGCGCACGGGCGTCGAGGGGATTCATCAGCACGTCGCGGGCGGGGTCGAAGAACGCCCGCGTGTAGCTCCCCATCTTGTCGTAGAGAATGCAGCGCTCCCCCCGCTCCCTTATCTGCGCGACCAGGTCCGATATCAGGACGGTCTTCCCCGAACCCGTGGTGCCCGAGACGATGGTGTGCTGGGTTTCTGCCCGCTCGGGCCAGGGTACCCCCGCGATACGGGGCGTGGACTTGCGCGCGGCCGGGAAGAATCTTCCCGCCAGGCGGGAGAAGAGAGGCGTAACGCGTCTCGCGAGCGCTCCCGCAGTCGTCATCTCCGCTCCCCGCACCCTGTGCGCGCGGGCCATACGCCGACCCAGGATCCAGAATATGACCGCGAACAGGGCCAAGCCTCCAAGTCCTATCCAGAGACCCAGCCAGGCCCTGGCATGGACGGTATCGAGCATGCGTCTCCTGATCCGCTCGATCCTGGGATCGCTTGCGATGAGAGATATCCGCTCCACGGTCCACTCACCAGCGCGCCACTCGTACGCCTGGCCCGAATCGGGAGAATATCCGATGCCGAGCTTGGCCTCGGCGAGGGTTCCCAGGCCAATGACGCGCCATTCATGCGCGCTCGTCGTCGTGAAGATGCTTGCAGCCGGGGTGAGTACAATCGCAAGCACAAGTCCTAAAATCCCCCAACGTGCGAGCTGGCCCCACATGCGGGCGTCGTGAAGCAGCGTCTGGCCGCCGCGCAGGGTGGCGTTTCCGAAGGTCACATTATCCTCCCGTTCAGGAATGATTCGTCGATGTCGTGTTCAGCGACTGAGCTGTGCGATGCGCCGCGCGGAGGCCGGGGAGAGAAGCCCGAGGGCGCGGGTGGAGGATCGAGAGAGAGGCTGCCGCGCCCGCATTCAGTCAACCCAAAACCAGGGAGGAACACCCATGAAAAACCAAAAACCATCCACCAAGGCACTAGTTCTCGTCCTCTGTGGACCCCTCCTGGCGTTCATCTTCACCCTCCATGTCCTCGCGGGCGGAGGGGGTTCGGGTTTTCTCCCTGAAATCTGGTTCTGGGCCGTCCTCTGGACCTTTCTCGCGGCGCTTGCGGGCGTCCTGTGGCGGGCGTACCGGGGGGACCGGTCCGCCTTCGCCGGCTACGAGCTCCCCGAAGGGGACGGCGATCGCTTCGACTGGTCGACGCGGACGGGCCGCTACGCCTGGCGCAGGGATGACGAGGAAGGTGAACTCCACGCCCATGACGATTTCTCCGGTCACGGCCCCATCACCTGATCGCCAGAAAACCCGCTCCCGCCTCCGCGCTCCTTACTTTCTTTCCTCTCCTCCGAGTCTGACCCCTCCTTCTTCTCACCCCCTCCGGGCGCCGCGTTCCGCGCGGTACCGTATAGATTCCCGCCCAGCCATTCGCCGACGACGGGCAAGTCCTCCACGACGTGCTCCGCGAAGGGTTTCTCTGTCTCGGCTGCCACCTTGGGACGCCCCTGTTGGATGGACTCTCCCGTCACGCCCCTGCGGGCCGCACGACCGGCTTCGCGGATGTCGAGTTCGGTCTCGATCTCCGCACGCCCTCGCGCAGCCCGTTCACCGGCGCCGCCCGGCCCGGGAGCGCCTGCGTCCCGCGCGCGTTCGCGCACCGATCCCGACCAGTCCGACCAGGCAGACGTCGCAGCACCGGCGCCCGCTTCGCGCAACCCTTCCCTCGCATGATCGAATCCTGCTCGACCCGGCGCCGGGTCAGGTCCTCCGCCTGCCGGAAAACGCTCGGCGATGAAGGCGGCGGCGTGGGCGCGAAGCACTTCCACGTCTTCGGCCGTCTGCGGCGAGGCCAGGCGCATCGCGCCTGAGGCGCCTATCTCGCGCCCGTCCGCTCCCTCCCGCTCGCTGAGCCATGTAAAAAAAGGCTGTCCGAGTTCGCTCTCGATAGCACGGGAGTTGCCGCGCACCTCCGCCGCCTGGCTCGACCAGTTCTCGGCTTCGCGCCTGCTCACCGCCTCCTGCTCGGAGAAGCGGCGCATCCGCGTGAGGTTCGCGCCCAGACTCTCATCCAGGCTCTTCAGTTCACTCTCGCCCGAAGCGGTGGCGTAGCGTCTCGAGGCGTCTGAGACACGCGACCAGAGGTCGAGCAACCCGTGCTGTCCCGCGTAGTCGGTCATCCGGTTCCATGCCTCGCGCGAGATGGTCTGTCCGCGCCAGCTCGCAGACCCGTCGGCGCCTACCTTGACAATAAAATCGAACCCCCCGCCCATCCTGGCCTCGCCCGTAAGAACGGCGGCCTGTTCCTTCGTGATGCCGCCGGCTTGTGAGAGTTTTTCGAGGTGTGATTCGAGTCGCTGCGCGCCCTGGTTCTCGCTCTCCGTCACCCCCCGCGCGTGGGTGAGACCGCTCCGCACGTCGCTTGAGAATCGTTCGACCATGGCGGCCGAATCGGTCGCGGCGGCCGTCCGCGCGTCAGCCGCTTCCGCCGAGAAGTGACGGGCCTGCTCGACGGCTTCGCCCGCCCGGACCTCGTGACTCTGCGCCAGGGATTCCGAGAGCCTGACGCCCGCCGCAGGCACCCGGCTCGTGGCCGAGCCTGCGTCCATCACGGCGGCGCCCTCGCCGGTCACGGTGTAGGCTGCGCCGCCCGGGGCGAAGCCCGTGTATCTCCCTGTGTCTACGTTCGCCGAGGTGCGAAGCTGGTGTCCCTCCATCGTCGCGAAGCGGTGCGTATCCGCGCTCGTGTTTCCGAGCGAAATGTTGCCCGTTGCGCCTTCCTGGGCGGCGGACGAGGCCGCGTCTTGGCCGACCGACAGGACCGAGGTGGCGAGGCTCGTCGCCCGGCCCACCCCGTAGGCGAGGGCGGCGGCGAGAAAGGGCACCGACATCGAGAGGTAGCCCGACATCACCGCCACGTCGGCGGCCACGGCCCGGATCCCCGCCTGTGCGACGAGCGATACGCCTATGTCCCCGCCCGGCATGAGCGCGCCCGCGCTCATGCGCTCCGCCGCCTCGCCCATGGCGACACGGTGGAGGATCGCGTAGAGCGGACCCCAGCTCTGGAGCCAGACGAGGCCCGAGAAGTAGGAGCGGAATATCGCGCCGCCCGCAGGCGTCAGCATCAGCAGTACCGCCATCGGGAACGCCCCCACGTAGAGGCACTCGAACACGACCCTGAGCATCGGGACCCAGGTCTCGGCCTGCCGGCCGATGGCCCGGTAGGCGGATACGGTCTGGGCCTCGGCGCGGGCCTCGGTATAGGATCTCAGCGCCGCTGCGTTCCCTGCCTCTGCGCTCCACTGCTCGCCCGCGTCGTGCATGGCGTTCAGCACCATCTGCTGGCGAAGCACCTCGGCCGCAGATCTCGATGCCCCGATCAGGTAGTCGTGCGCGGCGGGGAGCGCCGCCATCAGTTCCGCCCGGGCAAGCGCCTCGCTCGCAGCCCCCGGGAAGAGCCTCATCCCGAAGACGCCCGAGGCGCGCGTGATCTCCGTCCCCCAGAGGGCGTTCAGGCGAGAGGCGGCGGTGGCGCAGGTCACGATTTCGCGGTCCAGCGTCGTGGCGCCCGTGCCCGAGGCCGCGCCACGGGAGACGTATTCCACCATGCGCGCGGGCGAGGCGCCCGCCGAGGGCGAACCCGAAGCGGTGACGAGCGCCCAGAGGTCCGTGCTCTCGCGCAGGTCGTCGGCCGTTATGTGGCCCAGGAGCAGCGCGTGGAACACGCACTGTCTCGCGTAGGCCCTCATGTTCCTGGCGAAGACGGCGTCCGTCACCTCCATCCGGGTTACGGCGGCGGCGAGCCTCGCGCCGAAGATGAGCCCGTGGCGGCGGTAGGCGAGGTCGGCCGGAAGCGAGAAGGCCTGTTCGCTCAGTCGCGTGAGCCCGTCGCCCACCCGGCTCGTGAGCGAAGCGAACAGAGCCAGGCCCAGCGGCACGTTCGCCACCACGGCCGGCGCCAAGGCGGGGTCGAGCCTGTCCACCACGCGCACCGTTCCCTTCGGAACCACCAGCGCGCCCCATACGACGGTGAACAGCAGGAGCCACTTCGCGTTGTCCTTCCACGACCCCCCGAACGCGGTTCGGAACAGCGCCCAGGCGAGTCCCGTGACGCCCGCGATCTGCGCCAGCGTTATAAAGGCGCCCCCTCCCGTGATGGCGGCGACCGCGTTCAGGAGGTCGACCAGGTAGGTCCCCCCGCCCAGGGTGAAGATTTCATACATGGGTGTTTGTCCTCTAGCGCGCGCCCGCTGCGCCGCGCGAGAAGGAGAGCGCAGCGCGCAGATCGGCCGAGAGCGCACCCGCAAGTTCAGTCTCGATGAGGCGAAGTTTTTCGACCACGGCGAGAGCGGTGTTGAAGCGTCTGAGACCCTCGTTCCGGTGGCGAGCGAGGGCGGTTCTGTTCCTGCGAAGGCCCTCGCGCCAGCGCGTGAGACGCTCGCCGTCGGCGACGTCCATGGATCCCGCGCGTTCCTCGATCGCCCGGTGAAGGTCCGATATCCATACCTGGAGCACGTC
This sequence comes from Nitrospinae bacterium bin107, assembly GCA_002238965.1. Lineage (GTDB taxonomy): Bacteria > UBA8248 > UBA8248 > UBA8248 > UBA8248 > Bin107. The sequence goes on from MPNJ01000021.1 coordinate 50,056, forward strand.
GAGCGCCACCGCTTCGGCGAGCGCTTCCACCTCCTGTTCCACCACGGCACCCCGGTAGGCGGCGGCCGCGTTCACGAGCCGGTAGACGGGCAATGTGGTGAGGTTGACGAGTCCCAGGGCGTCGGGCGGAGGCGCCGTGTCCGTCCGCACCGCGTCGACCAGGCGGCGGAGCAGTTCCGCGACCCGGTTCCGGAAGCCCCGCGCCGCAGGGACCGTGAGGCGTCCGAGCGTGGGGTTGAGACACTCGACGGGAGTGTCGCACCGGTAGACCGGCAGGTCGCCGGCGCCTTCCATCAGCACCTCGGTCACTCTCCTGTCGAGCGCGAGGGGTTCGAGCACGCGCACGCGGGGACCGGAAGAATCAGCATCGGTGACAGGGGCGGTCACGATGATGGAACCGGATACGGACATGGCGAACTCGCCCAGGTCGCGGTCCGAGGCCAGGAAGCCCGAGGCCCTGACTGCGCGCCAGGCGTAGTTCACGTTGACCGGCGCCTGTTCCTTGAGCGGCCCCGTGGCCGCGGCAAGGGTCGAATTGCGTTTCCCGTCCGCGCCGCAGCCATGGCGTGCGGCGGCGTAGTCCGAAAAAATCCCCTGCCTGGTCCCGATCGCGGCGCAGATGGCGGCGCTCGCCCGGTCGTTCTTGGACCACACCGCACCGACGAGCGCCTGGGCCGTCTCGCAGGAGTTCAGGTTCTGGTTGTTCACCCACTGGGCGAGCGCCCTCAGCTTCGACATGGTCTCGGCGATCACGGGCGAGATGGTCTCGAGCGCGAGTTCGAAGGCGAAGCCCGCCGCGTTCTGCGCGACGGCGCGCGCGAAGGCGATCATCTGGTCGGAATCGATGAAGGAAAAGGCGCCGGCGAACGCGTCGATGCCGCCGCAGCCCGCGCGGTAGGAGGGAAGGCTCACCGTCGCGATCGACTCGGAACGCACCGGCGCTCTCAAATAAAGGTTGCCGAGCGTCCAGTGGCCCGACGCCTGGCCGTCGAAGGCGGTGGGACCGGTGGTGTTCACGGCCGCGCCCCGCCAGAAGTTCTCCATCTCCGACAACACGTCCGCGCGCGCAGGGACGGCGAGAATGAGCGTCAACACCATGATGACGCCTGTTAATTTTCGTTTAGTAGTCACTTCCCACCTCCCTGGCCGTGAGGGCGAAGATGCGCTCGGCCAGCTGGTCCTCGGCGACGACGCCGTACGAGACCGGAAGCGCCTGACGGGTCTGCGTGTCGTAGAGGACGACGGCGGGCAGGACGGGAGCCTGTATGCCCAGCCGCGCGGCGCGGCCCTGGTCGGGGACCGCTTCAGGCCAGCCTTCGAGCGCCCCTCCCGTCATCGAGACGGCGAGCACCTCGAGCCCGTGGCGAAGCGCGAAGGCGCGCAGCAACGGCCCGAATACGCGGCAGGCGGGACACTTTTCTGATCCCAGGTAGATCAGGCCGTAGCGCCGCTTAAGTCCGGCGAGTGCTGCCTCTCGCTCGGCCCGGCGCTCTTCCGTCCAGAGCCTCTTGGCGAGCGCGCCCACCGGGCGTCTCAGCGTGTAGTCGAGACCCGGGTTCGCCCAGACCGCGCGGCGGAAGGCGTCCGAGAAGCTCGCCGCGCTCTGCAAGGCCTCTTGCTGTAAGCGAAGGTAGGTCTTGACGTTGGCCGGTGTCGGCTCCAGGATCGCTTGCGCGCGGGCCTCTTCCAGCGCCCGGCGTGTCGCCATGATGCGTTCGGTGGCGCTGGTGGCCGGCGGCGCCTTCGTCGCCTGTGCTTCCTCTTCCGTTTCCTCCTCGATGCGGTCACAATAAAAATGCCAGCCGAGGGGGGAAGACGCCTCCGCGCCGCACCAGGAGCGCCATTCCCGAGCCTCTGCGGAGGCGGCGGAGAAGACGTAAAAAAGGCAGGCGAGTATGAGTGCGTACGAGTTGATCATGGTCTCCCCTCACTGGTTCCTCGTATAGAAATCGCGTATGCGCTCCCTCATCAAGGAGCCGGTATCCCCGGAGTCGGGGAGCGCAATGGATGGTTCGCTCGCGCCGTCCATGATGTTTGATGTGAACTCCGACAGGTCCACGGCCTCGAAGTCGATTCGTTCCATCTCCTCTACGGTGAAGCCCCGGCAACTGCCCCAGCCGATCCCGAGCTGCGCCCGCGCCGCTTCCTGAAGGATGCGGCCGAGCTTCGAGCCGAAGACGCACCAGACCCGCTCACGGCGCACACAGACGCCGAGTATGCGCTTGGCGCACCGCGTACCCAGGTAGTGCGTCTTCCCGGCGTGGCGCTCCTGCGCCAGGAGGCGTTCGGCCTCGGTGCAGTTTCCCAGGCCGATGAGGAGGCCCGAGTCCTTGCAGCAGTTCGCCAGCCCGCCCCAGCGGATCCGGCACGCGCGCCGTTCTCCCCGGAAGAAGAGCAGGTTCCCACGGTCGAATTCCTCGCCGCCCAGTTCCAGCACCATGTTGAGCTTGGCCGCCGCGCCCACGAACCCCGTGTTCGCCTGTGAACTGGTGGTCCCGCAGTCCGCGCCGGCGCACCACCTGACGCCGCCGCAGGCGCCGCCCGATTCGGCCCGGTCAAGACTCGACGCGCAGTCGGATACCGACCCCGAGGCCAGGCCCGAGGCGCCGAAGCGCGAAGCGCCGGGGTCGCCCTGTATCGCCTCGCCGCGCACCGGTATCGGGTCACCCGTCCCGACCGACGCTTCAGGGCGCATGGTCGTCCCCTCGATCACGGTGCGCCCGGCGCGTCCACCGGGATCTCCAGGATCGGCGAGCGCACGGGCAGCGGCGTTTCCCAGATCGGCCGCACCCAGGTCACGCTCGGGCCGGTCCGTTCCCGCGTAGCCCGGAACCCCGGATGACGAAGCGGGGTCTCTCGCGACGGCGGCCGCCGCCGACCGCCCCGCGTCGCCCATCGCGCGCGCGGCCGCCTTGGGGTCTTCGGCCAAGGCGTTGGTGATACTTAAGTGCGCGAGGAGGAAAAGGGTGATCGTTCTCAGCCATAAATTCCGGTTCATGGGTGTTCTCCCCTGAGTTTCCCGAGATGACGTCGCGCCGTCTCGCGGCCCGGTCCGCCCTCAAGTGCGATGATCGAAAGCGCGGCGTCGAGACCGGTGTTTCCTTTAATACGGTCGTGGGGAGGTGACGGATCCGATGCACAGCCCCGGCTCTTACACGCCGGGACGCCGCCCGGGACGACGACGACGGCGGGCACGGCGGTGACCTCGAACAGCCGGAAAAGGCGCGGGTCGATCGCTGCGCCAGCGCCTTCGGCGAGATGCGCCCCGACGCGCTTGACCGTGGCCCGGAGTCCTTCCCGCGCGACGCCGCGCAGCACCAGCGGCGCGCCGATCCGCGCCGCCTCGGCGCTCCATTCCCGCCAAACCGATGCGGGAATCGATAGACTCATGAAAACAATGATTTCCGAACCTTTAGGAGGCGCTGACAGATTCTCCGCCAGGCTTCCCGCGAGGTTCTCGGCCGGGAGGGAGGAGGGAGATTTCGGGGCGTTTTTGCCCGCTTGTTCCAAGGCCCGCTCCAATACCGAGCGCGACCAGGAGCCGAGGTCGGCGGGTGGGGATTTTTTCCCCTGCCGCAGAACGTGATCTACAATCTCGCGCGCCGCTTTTTCACCTTTTTCCTGCGCGAGAACCGGAGTGTTCCATGCCGCGAGGAGGAAGGAGCAAACAAGCAAGGCTATGGTTGTGGTCGTATGTATCTGATGCCGGCCCATATCAAGTTCCTTAGAGAAGGCAGCAGTTGCGCTTGCGCCAGAGCAGGAAGCCAAAATTCTCCCCCGCGACCGGAAGCTCGCGGAGCGTCTCCCAGAGCACGGTGGAGCGGCCCGTGGGGTTGCACCCGGTAAGCGCCGAGGTGGCGGGGACGGGCTGGGTCATCTGCCAGCGGTACTGTGATTTCTTCATGATCGGCATGGGGTAGCGTCCGCACAGGGCCGCCGAACCCGACGTGCCCCAGGCGAGAAGCATGCGGTGCAGGCGGAAGACGAGACGTTGCGCGGCGAGGAGAGACGCCTGCACGCCGCCCACGTGCGCGCCCACGTTGCCCGTCAGGGGATACATTGAACCCTGACACCCCGCGCACCAGTACAGGGGATCCAGCGGGAGTCCCGCGGAAGCCGCCGCGCAGTCGGCGGCGCACGCCGCCTGGGCGGGGAGATCCGCGAAGAGCGCGGCTTCGGGGTTCAGGAGGAACGAGAGTTCATCGTCCCGCCAGGTCGGATCGAGTTCGGATATCCAGGCGATGTCGAGACCGCCCCCTTCGAGACAACCGAGATCGATCAGCGCCCCGATCCACGAGAGCAGGGGGTAGACGTAGTAGTGGACGTGCCAGGTGGATCCCTGAGCGCCGTCCCCGCCGGAAGTTCCCGTGCGCCCGCGTCCCGCCGGCAAACCCCCGTCGATGGTCAATCCACCGAGATTCGGAAAACACCAGGGCGCGCGGCTCGCGTCGATAAGACGCGCGGGTTCCCAAACGCCGAGCGAGAGGCCGATCCGGGGGATCGGACTGCCGCAATAACAGATCGGGGACCCCGGGTTGGGCGTGTCCGGCGCACCGGCGGCCGAGCCGATCCGGATGGGTCCTATCGAAATCGGAAACAGGCACTCCCAGCACACGTCCGTCACGGGGTTCACGAAACGGCCCGTGCAGGACTGTGCGGAAACACTCTGTGTCGAGAGAACGCAGGAGAAAAAAATGACTGTAGTGAGGAAAATCAGGCGCCTCATGAGCGATCTCCTTCGCTCCCGGCGTTCTCTTCGTCTTCCAGGGGGACTTCCGTGATCCGCAAGAACTGTCCCTCGACATTGATCAGTGAGGGTGTAACGCGCAGCCTGAACCGCCTCGCGAGCCGCCCGCCCTGGTCGAAGAAAAACGCCCGCCCGTGCGCTCTCATCAACTCCAGAGGACGGCCCGCGAGCAAAACGATGACGGAGGGTTTTTCACGGGCAATCGCCCAGTCGACCTCGACCGGGCGTGTCCCGTCGATGAACAGGAGGTCGCGGGTCAGGGGGTGTTTTTCGAGGGGATTGATCCGCGTCCCCCCGGCCGCGAGCAACGCTCCGTCCGGCGCAAGGATGTCCCGTTCGACCTCGACCGATGGGTCGAAAAGCCGGGTGCGGCGTTCGCGCGCGGGCTGGATGCCGGTGACGCGGGGAGGCGACTCGATAAACGCACGAGTTCTTTCCACCGCTTCGCGCCTCATGCGGTCCGCCTCGCCCGTGTTCTCCATTTCCTGGAGCCTGGCCTCGATCTCGCGCAAAAGGTCAGGCTCCTCGATGCGCCAGACGGCGCCGCGAACGCCCAGGTCCTTCGCCGAAGCCGTTCCCGCTCCGAGGGCGAGGGCGCAGGCGAGCGCCGCCGCGAAGAACCTCCGGGGAGGAAGCCGTTTCATGGCCGCGCCTCCTCAGGCTTAGCGAGAGGGCCTTCGAGTCCCAGCCATGGGAGGTCGGGAAGCGGAAGGGCGCGGGCCCGGATGCGCCCGCGCGGCACGAGCCCGATCTCCCGGTAGCGGCTGTCGTGGCTGTCCGCGTGATCGGCGTGTACGTAGTAGTGGCCCGGCGGAATCACGCCGGGCTCGATGGCATCGAGCGCGCGGCCGTTAAGCGCATGTCTCTTGGCTATCCCGATGAAATCTCCCCTCACGAAGACGCGGCGCTCCGGGTTCACAGCCACGCTGTCTCCCGGCAGGCCGATAACGCGCTTCATGTAGGGGATCGGCGAGCCTGAGTCTTCGGGGGGATCGAAGAGGACGAGGTCGCCGCGTTTGGGCGCCGCCAACATCGGCAGCGAGAAATACCCCCATGCGCCGTCCGACCAACTCGCGTTCACGTGGACGCGCGAAGCCGCAATGAGCCAGAGGCCCGAGAGCACGGCCATACAAACCAGCAGCTTGAAACCCCGGGGGTTCGTGCGGAAAGATTTATTGTCGTCCGTCATCATCATTTGATGTTTTCCTCCTTCTTCGGGGTATGTTTCCGGGTCGCGAGTTCCGCCATCGCCGCCTCGACCTCCGCCGTCAAATCCTCCCCACCCGCCGCGACCGCGCCCGCCGTGAGCAGGACGACGCCCCGGCGCGCCGCTGTTCGCGCGAGCGCAACTTCGAGCCGTCCCGCCCATTCGCGCGCTTCGGCCAGCGCTTTTTTGGAATCCCCGCCCTCTCGCAGCGACCTTGTGATGTAGCGCGCCGTGAGGCCTGAGAGACGTACGCTCGCGATACGCGGGGGTTTTTCCAAAGAAATCCTTACGGTCACGGCCGATACGGCGGCGGCGACGCCGGCCGCGAGCAGGAGAGCGGCCGCGAAAGCGGAAAACCCGCTCATAACCGCTGCCCCGAGACGCGCCTCTCGGCGTTCATCGAGACCCAGGCCTTCCGGTCGTAGCGCCTGAACCAGGCCGTCCCGTCCTCGTCGTGGAACATGTAGCGGTACCGGCCCGCATATAGCCGGTCCCAGGGCTCGTCTGAGAGCACGCCCACTTCGATGGCCGCGCGGAACACGCCCTCCGTGTCCTCGTACACTTGGACAAAGCGCCTGCGCCTAGGCCGCATCGCGTGAGCCTCCGGCCGGTATTTGCGTCTTCCGCACATGAGTGTCATGGGGGTTCTCCTGTCCGGTCATGTGGTCTTTTGCGCCGGATTCTTTCGTTCCGGACTCGGCGGTGCTTCCGCCCGAATCGGGCGGTCTCTTGAGATCGTTCAGGCGATCGAGCCAGAGTCTGGCCGCGCGCGCGGGATCGAGGGACTTGATCTTCCGGTCGAGCGGCGGGAAGAGGATGGCGGCGGCGCTATCGCCGGAGCCTGGGACGTCGCGCGCCTCCGCCGCATCGGCCATCCGGGCGATGAAGCGCAAAAGCTCCGCCTGCTCGGGGGTCGGTTCCGACTCGAGGCCCGCCGCCTCCCGAACCGCCCTGTCGACGCGGGCGCCCAGGCGTCTCAGCTTCTCCGTCTTCCGCCGCGAGGGAGCGGCGTCGGGACCCAGCCAAGCGACACTCGCCTCGAACAGCAGCGCTTGGAGCGCCGCCTCGCGCATGTCGCCGCCCAGACCCTCTATCGCCTCGCTCATCGTCACCGCGTGGGCGGCGAGCGAATGGAAGCGCCTCATCCGCCCGTCCCGGCGGCAGGTGTTGGCGAGCACGTGGGCCAGGGCCTCGAAGTCGACGGATTCGGCCGTCAGCGTATCGGGGTTTCCCGGCCACTCCAGCGATCTCTCCTCCGCTTCGCCCCCGTGCGCTCTTCTTCTCACGTTCATGTGGTTTCCTTTCCGTTGATGATTTGTTTGCAGCTGCCGGTTGGTATGGAGCCTCAGGGCGCGCCCTCTTCGGCGACCCGCGCGACGGCCTCCTCGGTGGTGAGACCCTCGCTTTTCAGTTTCTCGATCGCCGCGAAGGCGGGCCCGCGCGATGAGTAGAGCGCCTGAGACCAGCGGTCCAGCGCGAGCCGCGCCACCCGCCAGCCGTCGGGGCCGTGCAGCACGAGTTCGGCGTGGCGTCCGTCCACGGTGGCCAGGCTCTTGAGCGCGCGCTCCATCCCGGGGTCGCAGTGGATGCGCTTCTCCTGCTTCAGGAGTTCGACGGACTCGTCCTTTTGCGCCAGGAATATCGTCCAGTCCGAGTTGTCCCAGGCCGCCCGCGCCGCGGGGTTGGCGTAGTAGTCGTTCACGCTCTGGGTGCCGGTGACGAGCGCGCCCCGGTATTTTCTCGCGCGGCGGGCGGCGCCCTCCAAAAACGCCTTGCTGTCCTCGCCCGATAACAAATCCCAGGCCTCGTCGATCACGATAGCCTTGGGCCGCGTCCTCGGGCCGTGGTACATGCGCTGCGTGGCGAGGAAGACGACCAGCATGAGCACGACGCCCTGGAGGTCGCCGCGTCCCTTGAGCTCGGCGAGTTCGAACACGGTGAGCGCGGCGTCGAGCGCGGGCGTCCCGCCGCCCTCGAACAACCGCCCCATCGCGCCTCCCGGACACCATGGGCCGAGCGCTACGCTCAAGTCGGACGCGCGCCTGTCGCCCGCGGCCCCGAGTCCTTTCTTCACTCGGCCTAAGTCCGCGTCGTTTCCGGCTTCCTCCCAGGCGCGCGCGATGGCCTCGTCTATCAGCGCCGCCTCGATGTCGTCGATCCGCCCGCGCCGCCTGCACATGCGACCGACCACCGAAGCCAGCATGGCGAAGCATTCCTCCCTGTAGTCGCCGTCGCGCGCGGCGGTCTCGGCGTCGATCATCGCGAAGGGGTTGAGCCTCGCCGGGTCCTTGCCGAAGGCGATGAAGGCGCCGCCGAGCGCTTCCGCCGTATGCTGGAACGAGCGTCCGTCGTCGATGACGACCGCCTCTCCGCCCGCGCCCGCGATCCCCGCGACGAGTTCCTGCATCAGCACGGATTTTCCCGATCCGGACTTGCCGGTCACGGCCACGTTGTAGTTCCCCGCCTCGTTGGCGAAAGGAGACCAGGGGGCGGGCTGCCCGCGTCTTCCCAGCAGCAACAGTGCGGGCGGCGCGTCCGGCCGCGCCCTCTGGCCGCGCCACTCGCCGTGCACGGGCGCCAGGTTGACGGCGGATGAGGTGAGCAGCGTCTTCATCCGGCCCATCCGGGCGAGGTCGGCGTCGAGTCCGCCCGCTGCGACCATGGGCAGGCAGGAGAGCCAGCCAGGGAGGTGCGCGTAGCGCTCCGCCCCCAGCCGCCAGCCCTGGCCGTGGTATATGGCGCGCACCGCCTGTTCGGCCTCGTCTATCGCGTCCAATGGTGCGTAGACCGCCGCCATGTAACAGGCCCTGACCAGGCGCTCGCCCTCTTTCAGCCGCTCGGTCACGAAGCGCCAGTCGCGGGCCTTCTCGGGCAACCCGGGCAGGTAGCGCGCGATCCCCGTCCCCGCCTGCTGCGTCGCGCGGGCGGATTTCAGGAACGCGCGTTCCCCATCGGCCGCCTCGCCCATCATCACGGTGAGCGCGGTGAGGACCGGCGCGCCGGGTTGCAGGAAATCTCGATAGAAATCTCCGATCAGGGCATTGCCCCGCCAGCCGGGCCAGACTTCCGGGTATGCGCGGGCGGAGAGCACGCGCACGGCAACGTCCGCCCCGTCCGGGTGGTGGAAGACCAGTCCCGCCGGCGCAACGCTCATCGCGCGGCCAGGCGCCGCGCACTGTAAGTGAATCGGATCGCGCGGCGACCAGCGCCTCCCGGGGCGCTCGAGCCCGCCGTCATGGACGCCTTCCGTATCGGGCGCGGCGAGTTCCGCTGCCAGCGAGAGCAGCGCGTCGGGCTCCATCCGCCGGGACCAGGTCCCGATCGAGGCGAGCGCGCCCTCGATCGCGCGGCGGAAGCCGCCGAGCGCGGTCTCAGAAGCCGGTCCCGGACGTCCCGGCAGACTCGCCGCGAGGAACACCCGGCAGTCGTTCAGCGTGAACGGCGGCCCGCCCGCGTGTAGCGCTCGCCAGCCGGCGCCCGTGAAGAGCGCCGCGCGGCGCTTCGCCATCACGGCCTGCAGGCCGCCCGCCGCCTCCCTCGGCCCGGCCCATTCCGCGATCGCGGCCCCGTAGCGCGGGCTCGTCCAGTGGATCACCTGCACCACGGAACGATCGGGTGCGGAGTCCGCGAGCGTTCCCGCCAGGGCGTCCAGCGTCCCCTCGTCCACCCCGGCGAAAGGCGGGAGTTCCAGGACGAAGCCGAGACTCCCCGCGTTCACGTAGAACTCGCCCGACTCGTCCCAGGCGCGCCAGGGGAGGAGGTCCACGAGCGGGGCCGGGACGGCCGGGAGCGTCCAGGGCGCAAGCGCGTCGGCGCCGCCGAAGATGTCCTTCAGTCGCTCGATCACGGCAGCCTCCAGCCCGCCGGCCTTATCACCGCGCGTACCCAATTGCCCTCGCGATATATTCCTTTCGCGTCCACGTAGGGCGCGATCCAGATCCGCGCGACCCGCTCCTTCGTACGGAGGCTTTCATAGGGACGGGATAGAGCATCTTCCGCCGCCGCTATAACGATCAGCGGCTCGGCTGTGGCTACGCCCATGTCGTCTTCCTCATCGAGACGGAAAAATTCCACGAACCAGGCGAGGATGCCGCTCAGGAACGGGGTCCCGGTGATTTCAATGGAACGAACCGGGAAGGGAAGAGTCGTTTCCCTTGCTTCCGCCGTTGCCGCAACGGCTGGGTCCGCCTCCGAAACGCTCGCGCACGCCGTCCCCTGCGCGATGGGGCATTGCCAGGACTCGCCCACGTGGCTCCCCCCCGCACAGCCCGCGAGGAACATGACGGTCAACAGCATCGCCGGCAAATGAAATCTTCCTGTCGATGATGGATGGATATTCGTTCTCATCTGTTCCTCCCGTGGTTGTTGCTCTTCTTCTCTTCGCTCCCGTCGATCCGGGCGCCCTCGATGAACACGACCGTGACCCGCGTTCCCGTCTGTAGCTGGATCACCGGCTGGTACTGCTCGGCCCTTCGGATCAGGTAGTCCGCCACGCGGCGGCCGGCCGATCCCGCGCCCGCTCCCAGACCCGCGCGTCCCAGGTCGCTCAGGCTCGCCGCGTTCTCCGCCCCCGCCGTCCCGGCAGGCGCCTGGAGCACGTTGGCGGCGGTCTCGCCCACGCCCGACACCAGGCCCGCGAGAAAGGCCTTCTCCACGAGCGCCCCCTCGCGGCTCACCACGGGACCCCGCACGCCGGCCTTACCGCCGCCCGCCACGAAGCCGGATACCCTGGTCTCGATCACGGTCGCCGCCTCGGCGCCGGCGCAGGTCATGGTCTGAAGCCGCACGTAGACTTTCTCGGACGAGAGGTCCCCGTAGGCCGCGCCCGTCAGCGTGCAGCCCTCGACGTCGGCTTCCATCGCCGCTCCGCCCGACGCCGCGCTCCGCGCCTTGCCCGTGAGTCGAAGCAGCACCGGGCGCGGGTCGCCCTGGGAGGAGACGCCCGCCGAGGCGTCCACGCCCGCCAGAACCACCGCATCCGCGTAGGCGCCCGCGGGCAGCCAGGAGGAAAGGGGACGTGGGCCCGTATCAGGGGCGTTCGTACCCTCGACTCCCGTGCCGGTATGAAATTCCCGGATCATGGGGCCGGTCGGAGCCGTGGAGGTCTTGCCGGCAGGGGCCCTGCGCTTCGACCGGACGGGCGCGACGGGGCGGGTCTCCAGTTTTTTGCGCAGTTCGTCGATCGCCGCCGCCTGGCGGTCGATCACCATCCGTCCGTCCGCCGCGCCCTTGTCGAGACGCGCCCTGAGCCGAGCGTTCTCCTCCTCCGAGCGCCGGTTCTTCGTCTCCATCTCGCGGAGCCGCGCCTCCATCTGTCCGATCCGGGCTTCCGAACGCCTGACCCAGACGGCTTCCGCAGACCCTGCGCCCGCGAGCTTCGCCCGGACCCCGCCCCGTGGCGGCGGCGCCTCGCTCCCTCCCGCCGAGAACCAGGCCGCGAAGGCGACGAGCACGGCAGCGGCCAGGCTCGATAACAGGAGCATCTGGCGACTCCTGATCTTCCGGCTCTCGGGGTCCATCGGGGTTTTCTCCTGCCCGCTCATTGCGCAGCCCTCAATCGCGAGGTTTCGAGCACCGCCACGACGATCCGTCCGCCCGAGGGACCGCTCGCAGGCTCCGCCGCCCAGAGCGCGGCCGCGCCCGGCGCGAGGTTCTGCATCATGGCTTGGCTGTCGTCCCAAGGGATGGAATCCATCTCGTACACGCGCGCCGTGAACCGCCGCCCGCGCCAGGTTTCCAGGAGCGCCGAGCCCTCTGAACGTGACGTTTCGGATGGCGAGTGAATCACATAGCCCGGCAAGACTTCACGCAGCGCCACAGCGCGCACCAGCGCCACGAGCGCGCCCACGCGGCCTTCGCGGGGAGCGGGGCTTTCCGCCCGGGGCGCCGCGGCGGCGTTTCTGATCAGTATCTGCGCCGAGCCCCGCGCGGCGGTCCGGAGCCTCAGCCGGTAGGTGAAGCCCTTCGCCGTCCCGATGAAGAGCGTAAGCGCCTCCCGCGCAGGGGCGGTTGATTCCAGGGGCCGCAGGTAGAGGTCCCCGCGCGACTTGTCGTGTTCGAGCGCAAAACCGTCCGGCCCCCGGACCACGCGCGCCACCCGATCATCGGCCAGCGTTACCCGGCTCACCGAACGGTCCGATATCACAGCTTCCAACTCCGCGCCGTCTGCGGCGTCCAGTATCTGCATTGCGGACGCCGGCGCCGCCCAGATAAAGATCGCGGCCAGGAGCAGCGTCCGAATCAGCGCGCGAGGGATGGCGTTCCCCCTTCTCGTCAATTGCGTCATTTCTTCTCCTCCAGTTCCTCGAAACGAAGCAGGCCGATCCGGCCCGCGTCCACGCGGAAGGACAACCGGTAGCGCTTCCGCTCGCGCGAGACCGGCTCGCGCCCCACCCAGGTCGCGAGTTCCCCGCCCACGACGACCGTCAGCCTCCCCGGGTCCGCCTCGATCCGCCCGGGGTAGAACGCCGTCGAGAGGTCGCGCCGCGCCATGCGCCCGGCCTCGGCCGCGACCCAGGCGCCGATGGCGCCCCGCGCGGAGGCGTGGGCGAGCCGCGCCGCCGCCTCGCGGGCGTGCTCCGCGTTCTCGGGCGTGAGCGTCAGGAGCGTCACCGCCACGGTCCGTCCCATGTCCTCGAGGTAGCGGAGCCCCGCCCGCCCGCCGCCGACCTCCCATGCCGGTCCCGCGACCGCGGGCACCAGCACCGTCATGCGCTCCACCGAGGCGAGGCCTATGCTCAGAGCGAGGTTGGCCAGGAGCGAGAGGCCGAGCAGCGCCGCCAGCGCCGCGCGCCCGTCTCTCACCTGCCGCCTCTGCGCCTCCATCCGTTCACGTTTCATCCCCTAAAGCCTCCTCATCCGATGAAGCGGCGCAGGTGGCTCGGCGGCGCGCCCCTGAACCCCAGCGCGAAACCGGGCAGGAACCAGTAGAGCGCGCAGATCGCGACATCCGCTCCGCCGCCCCGCTTCGCCCGGCGCAGGAGCGCCCAGCCCGCAAGTCCGGTCAACAACCCCGTCAGGAAGGCGTTTGCCGCCAGTCCCAGCAATGCCGGTCCCAGGAGCGCCGCCGCTTCGTCCAGGGTCCAGAACAGCCAGCGTTCCGGGTCGTCGAGGCGCGAGGGGATCGCGTGCTTGGCCTGATCGCTCATCCGTCCCCCTCATACGATCGCCGTGCCGACGAGGCCCGTGACGATGCCGGTGCCCGCGCCCGCCGCGATGCCAACGCCGACGGCGCCCGCGAGCTGGGCTGCGTTGAAGCGAAGCACCGAACCCACAAGGGCGGCGCCCACGGCGAGCGCCGCCGCGAGCTGTCCGCCCGTGCCCGAGACCATCCCGGTCACCGTGCCGAGCGGACCCGAGAACGTCGTGTCCGTCGTCGCCCAGGCCGCATCGAGACCACACAGCGCCCAGAGGAGCACGGCGAGCGCGCACCTGCTCAGAAAAGAAACTCTGTTCATCGCGCGACCCTCCCTCCGTCGTCGGACGTCGATTTCCGCCGACGCGACGTGGCCCACGTCTCGAGGTCTGAGAGCAGGTAGCGCACCCGGGAGCCGAAGCGGTGGAAGATGGGCCCCTCGCCGGTCACGCGGTAGCGGTCCAGCGTCCTCGGCGAAAGGCCGAGCCACTCCGCCGCCTGCCGCGTGCTCAGGTAGTTCCTGGCGTTCTCGTTCATGCGAATCTCTCCTTTTTTCGTGATCGGCCCCGCCGTCCGGGGCCCTTGTGGTGAATGCGCCGGGCGCCTCGTCCCGGCGAGTGGTTTCGGATCCGGGCGTCACAAGCCGCGAAAGAAGTCGACGCCGCATCCCGTTCGTCTTTCCAATGTCGTTTGTCCGGGTAAGTGAAATCTTCATGGCGAGCGAACATAAAACAAAAACTACAGCGCTTCAATCATCAAGGTTTGTGCTCCAGTAACGTTCTCACCGGGTTCGCGCCCGCCTCCACGAAACGCTGCGCAGTGGTGCGACAATAAAAAAATTCAGGTTTCCCCCGCGAAGGAGGGAAGGAATGGAGAGCGGTAGGACTTGCTGCGGAAAGCTTTGGAAAATCGACCGGGAACGTGCGAACGGGCGCGTCCGTTCCGGACCAGGCTCAATAATCTCCCTACCGCCCCTTCTTCTTCCGGGCGGCTCTCTCCTCGGACAGGGAAGTCCACCTCCGGGCGGAGGCCCACGCTTCGAGGTCTTCGAGGAGGTAGCGCACCCGGACGCCGACGCGGCGGAACTCCGGCCCCTCGCCGCTCAGGCGGTATCGAGCGATCGTCTTGGGCGAGAGTCCCAGCCAGGCGGCCGCCTCCCGCGTGTCGAGACCCCGCGCGGCGGGCGTTTCTTCCAGGGCTGCGGGCGGGTCTCCCCTGGCGTCCCACGTCCCGTCGAAGGGGTCGTCGAGGTCCGCGAGCCTCTCGCGAACCGCGGGGATCTCCCCTTCCATCGCGTTGGCCGCCATCCAGGCGCGCACCCGGTCGAAGCTCCGAAGGTAGGGCGAGACGCCCCGGCGCAGGTTCCCCACGAAGGCGGGGTTCCTCACCGCCTCCTCGCCCAGTATCGTGACCTTCGTCCCGCTCACTTCGATGAACACCTCGATCTCGGCCCGGAGGAGCGGTCCCAGGGGCGGGTACCCCATGAACGCGAGCACCCGGTCCGCCGTGTCGACGCGCAGGGGCCGCCCCCGCGCCTGCAGGCCCACGAAGCCGGGAATGCCCAGCGCGCCCACCCCGAAGCGCCGCGCGCTCATCCCGCGGCGCTCGCGCCAGAGCGCGATGCTCCGGCGCATCCGCTCGTCCAGGGGCAAGGCGGTATCGTCGCCGAACGCGGTCACGGCGCGCCCATCAGAACAACCGCCGCAGCCCGACCCGGAACTGGAGCAGCTTCCGGTCGTAGAGCGGGATGGTCGAGTCGGTCCGCGACCAGTCGAGCATCAGCACCGGCTGGTAGCCCTCCCAGGAGAGCTTGCGGTGGGAGAGCGTCAGGCCGGCGCTCAGCGTCTCGTCCTCGCGCCGGACGAGGAACGTCGCATCCTCCTCGTCAAACCGGAGGCCGCTCATCCCGAACCGGACCGACCCGCTCCAGTCCTCCCCGATATCCGCCGCGTATTCGAGGCCCAGCCCCTGAGACCGCCAGCTCTGGCTGCGCAGGTCCGCGCTCGCGCGCGAGATCGTAGCGCGCGCCGTCAGCCAGCCGGGTCCCATGCGGCGCGAGACGGAGAGATACAGGGACCGCCCGGCGGGGTCGGCCTCATCGGCCCGGTCGTCGTAGCGCGTGGCCCAGAGGCGGGGCGAGACGCCCACGCGCCAGTCCGCGTCCAGCACCTGGTCCACCCGGACGCCGCCCCACCAGGTCGTCGACTCGCCGGATCCCCCCTGCATGCGCCGCTCCACCCCGACGTCCGCGCCGACCCGCCCGGGCCGGAGACGGCTGCCGAGCGGCGCCGCGTAGCCGACCCGCGGCCCGGCCGAGAGGCTGAGCCAGGTCCGGTCGTACTCGCTCGCGCCGACCGCCGTGTTGCGCGCCGCAGCCGCGCGCGCCTCGAACTGCACGCGCCCGTCCGCCGTCACCGCCTTCCGCCAGCCCACGCGCGCGCCCGTGCGCGCCACCCATGCGGCGACCGGCCGCTCATTCAGCCGGAACTCCAGGTTGCCGAAGGCGGGGATCTGCACCGTATCGACCTCGGCGGCGTTGTTCACGTTGCCGTCGCGCCAGAATCCCAGGTCCAGATCGACCCGCAGGCGCTGCCGGGCGAGGATGCGGGCGAGAAACACTTCCACCTTGCGCCGCGCGTCCTCGGGGAGTTCCGGCGCGCGGCGCGCTTCGCGGAACAGCGCCCCCGCCTCGTCGTCCCGCCTCAGTGCGAACAGCGCCAGCGCGCGGTCGAGCCGGACCCGCAGGTTGTCCGGCCGCTCCTCGGCGAGCCGCGCCAGCACCCGCTCGGCCTGGGCGTGGCGCCCGCCCGCCAGCAGGGCCTGGGCGATCCCGAAGCGCAGGTCCGCGTCGTCCGCGCCCTCGGGCAGCGCCTCCATGGCCCCCATGAGCACCGCGAAGGCCGCGACGGGCTCGCCCGCCGCTATCAGGCGCTCGGCCTGCGCCAGGGCCGCCCCGACGGCGGGGTAGGCTTGTGTTTCTTTCGGGGATTTTTCCGGGGGAGACTCCGCCGCCTGCGCGCGTATGACCGCCTCCGGCCCGGCGCAGAACAGCGCGACGGCGAGCGCCGCCGCGAACGCGGCGTACCGCGCCTGGCGGCGCGGCAGGGCGGGGGCGCTCAAGAAGTCACCAGAGCACCGGAATGGGTTTCCCGACGTCATACGCGCCATCAGACCACTCCCTCCCCGAGGGGGTTGTTGAAAAACCCTCAAGGGAGGAGGGTATTCCGATCATCGAATCGTTCACCGCAGCGGACAGGCCCCCGCGCCTGTCCGAGGTCGCGACCTGTCCCTGCAATTGGCGGGGCGGTTTCGTTCGCCTGTTCCGGCGGCGCAACCGCTCTCTCCGGCCGGGTTTGACAAGTGAAACGTTTCCCTTATTTGGTGGCGACGAACCCGCCCGTGAACTTCGATTTCCAGTCGCTTCCGTTGATCTCGAACACCGCGCCGACCGTGTCGACGATGTCCGTGTTGGCGTCATTGTCGTTGTTCTGCTTGCGGAAAGTGCCCTCGATCTTGCGGGTGGTGGTGGTACTCGAGAAGCTGCCGCCCGAGACCGTCAGTCCGGTCCATGACTGGTCCGTGAAGGTGACCGGCCCGAAATCACTTTTATTTGCTCCCTCGGTGAGCGTGGTGGCTTTGAGGTTCGTGAGCGACACGGCAGCCGTCACCGCGCCCCCGCTTAGCGTGGCAGTCACGCTCGCGTCGCCGCCGATCAGCTCCCCCCGCGTCGGGATGTTGCTCACGTCGGATGTGGCCGCGATGGCCTTGCCCGTGAACGTGGCCGTCACGTCCGGCTGGGCCAGGGTTCCCTTTTCCTGCAGGTATGCGTCGGCCTTGAAGAACTCGGTATAGGTGTTGCCTAAGCGGACATACTCCGTCAGGTCGGTTTTTCCTCCTTTGGCACCGGTTCCGGTTATGTAATTGGAGGTGCCGTAACCCAGCTTGTCGATTACTAATATTACTCTTGTCTTGCTGGTGTCAGTCCCCGAAGGGTAGGCATAGCCGTACCTATTGTAATTCACTCGCTGGGTGCCAGCCCAAGAAATCACGTGAACTCTGGCGACAAGGACCTCTCGAACCTGGAAATTCGGCGCCCTGTTGGGGCCGAGTTTGCCCTCGCTCCAGCCGGCGAAGCTGTTCATGTTGATCACGCTGCCCCAGGTGTATCCTCCAAAGCCTGGCGGTACGCCGATCGAAATCGACTTGGTGGATGGCAGAGGGGGCAAGTCGGGGTTCGGCCAGCCCCGCCGGCCCAGCCCCCAGCCCTCCGAGATGATGTTCGCACTGGCGGAGCCGGACAGCTTCCCGCCCGCCTTCGTGCAGATCGCGCCGGCCGCCGCGCAGTCCGCCGTCGCCGGCAGGCTGATCCCGACGGGATCGAACGAGGCCGGGCGCACCCTGACCGTCACGCTGCCGTTCTTGCCCCGCACCGTGCGCTTCACGTCGACCACCCGGCCGCCCGTCACCTGGAGCGCCTGTTTGAGCGCCCCCAGCTTCAGGCCGTCGAACTCCTCGCTGAACCGGATCTCGAAGCTCAGCAGCTTGCCGTCGTGCTTGTCCGGCAACCCGTGGAACGATGCCGTGAGCGGCGCCGGCGCGGAAACCGGCTGCGGGTCCGGCGTCGATACCAGCTGCGGATCCGGCTCTGAAACCGGCGGCGTGACGGGATCCGGCTCGGAGGCCGGGGCAGGCCCCGCAACCGTCAGCGAGCCGCCCCCGGCGATGCCGTCGGCCAGCGTGATCGTCATCTCCCCGGACGAGGAGGGCCGCACCCTGACCGTCACGCCGCCGTTCTTGCCCCGCACCGTGCGCTTCACGTCCACCAAGCGGCCGCCCGTCACCTGGAGCGCCTTCCTTAGCGCACCCAGCCGCAGGCCGTCGAAATCCTCGCTGAAGCGTATCTCGAAGACGAACAGCTTCTTGCCGTTGTGCGCCTCCGGCGCCCCGTGGAACGACGCCGTCAGCGCGGCGGCCACCCCCGGCAGTGCCGCTACCGCGAGGGCGAGGACCAGAAATGCCGCCGCGCAGACGCCCGGCGGAGACAAAAAGGCCTGGCTACTTCTTCTATTCTTCATGTGCGCTTCCTCCCTTGCGCTTCCATAAGTTCCACGGCGGACTTCGCCGGTTTGCGGATGAGATATGCGTATGGACCCGGCATCGCCCCTCGGACGGGTGACGATGGTGATCGATTCCGGGCGAGGGGGTATTCAGCAACCCCCGTCAAGAACCGGCCCTTATTGGATTTATTTTCGGGTTTTTTTGGGTTTAGATGTGGTTCTGCGAGTCTGTCTTCTGGTTTTTGGGGGTCTAAACGTGGTTCAGAGAGACGGTTCCGCCTGTGGGTCTGTGGGTGAGGCCTCAGTCTAGCAGGACGCGGCCGGCCCGCCAAAGTGGCGAACGGACGCGCGTCTTTGGCGGCGATGCTCCCGGTCCGGCTTCCCCGGACGAGCGGGGCGCCGGAATCATGGGTTTCCAGGTTCGGTTTCAATTTCCCGTTCCGCTTTCCATGACTGCGAGTACGATAAACAATGGTATATGAAGCCATATATACGCAATATATTACCTATATATATTATAATAAACAAACAACGGAATTCAACCACGAAATGTGGCGGGTTTTCGGGGCAAGGGGGGAGGCGTCGCCTTTGCCCCCGGCGAGGGGGGGTAGGGACAGGCCTCCGTGCCTGTCCGTGGCCTCCGTGCCTGTCCGTTACATGAGACGGTGCGGTTTTGTTCGTCATTCCGGTGTCGGGAGCGCCCCTTCGACAGGCTCAGGAATGCAGTTCCTCCTTTCTCAGTCGGAACCGACCCTCGATGCGCGGCTTCGCCGCCCCCGGTTGCGACCGGCATCCGGCCGCGGCGGGAACTTTACGGAATCTTTACCCCCCTCCGGCGCAATCGCTGGTAGCATCCCCGCACTGTCAAAATCTTCCACGGGGTGCGGACTTCACCGGGCGGGCAACTGCGTTCCGTCGAGAGAGGGGTGATGGAGCGATACTCTGATGAAATGGTCCGCCGGGTGGTAGCCGGCATCATACCGACCCTGGATTCGAAACACACGACCGAAGCCTTCTTCCAGGCGGCGGCGATGATGGTGTTGAAACGGCTCGAGAAGAAAATCGGCATCGTCGTCCTGGACACGTCCACGCTTTCGGTGACGCGGCAATACGGCGCGCCGGACATCATCCTCTGCCGGGACGGGGGCGAATATGTCGCCATCGACCTCAAGGCGGGGAAGAACGACCTTTCCACGCGTCAGCAGAGGTTCCGGGAGCGTGTGATCAGAGCCGGCGGCAAGTACTTCGTATGCCGGACGCTCCGCCACGTGATTGACGCCGCGGTGAGCGGCGACCTGGAGCCGGGCGGGTAATTCCCTTCTCGGGGGACACCTCTTTCCCGGCGGAAACGATTGCCGGTCGCGTTACACTTTCGTCCCGGCCGTGATGGCAGCACCCGAGCAGCGGTAGTTCGGTGTCAGTCCCAATGTAACTGGTTTTTCCTGATGTTCTCTTCACCATCCGAGTCGGCAGGATATTCAGGCACCTTCGGTGCATGGACGGCATTCCGACATCGATTTTCATCTCGTAGAGGGCAACTACAATCTGGATCCGGTCGGCGCCATGACCAATTCCGTCACGGGATGAGCGAACGTGTACGACGATTGTAACAGTTCGGCGGAGGGGTGATAACTTAGTCGATGCCGGAGACATTCGTAGGAATTGCGCGGTCTAGCCAGCTTCAGCAGGTGCTTTCCTTTTCTTTATCACCCCACGACCGAACGAATACACTTGTAACCGTTCGGCGACAGGGTGATGGCCCGCCTTTTTCCTCCCGGAAATTCGAAAAGATTCCCTTGAGGGGCTGGTAACACTTTTCGGCATGTGGTAATCATGTCGGCATGAAGATTTGTACGGAAG
>MPNJ01000022.1 GCA_002238965.1 Nitrospinae bacterium bin107
TCCATCGCCACCACGCAGCGCGGCTGTTTGGCCAGGAAGTTCAGCAGACCCGCCCGACCGAGCTTCCTGCGGAACGCGACCGAACCGTCCGCGCGCGCCCCGTGGAGTTGAAAACTGTTTTTCGCCAGGTCGATGCCGATGATGTAGACTCCTTCCATGGATGCCTCCTTCCGGGCGGTGTGTGACGTTGCCTCGCCACATTCTAAACTGCCGGAAGGGGGCGTCCACCCCATCGGCCCCTACAGTGGAATCCTGACAGACCCGCAAGGGGTTCTTCAATTATTACCCAATACGGGAGAATAAGATTGCCGAGAAGAAAACCGGGCAACACCTTCATGGGCTACAAACGGCCGAGCGGCCCGCCCGGCGCGCGGAACCACCTCGTCGTCGTGAGCGCGATGGACAACGCCAATCCCCTGGCGCGGCGGATCGGGAAACTCGTGCGCGAAGCGGTCGTGGTAAACACCACTTTTGGGAGAAACCTCTTCGGCGAGGACGAGAAGCAGCACTACCGGGTGATGGGCCGCACGGCGGGCCACCCGAACGTGGGCGCGGCCATCGTCGTGAGCCTGGAGCCCAAGAGCGCGCAGGACCTGGCCGACGTGGCGGCTGCGGCATCGCCGTGGATGCCTATCGAGACCTTAACCATCCACGAGACGGGCGGCACGCTCCAGACGGCGAGCCGGGGGGTGGAGATCGCCCAGAAGCTGTACCGCCACCTGAGCGCGGCGAGGCGGCAAAGGTGCGATCTCTCCGAAGTCACCCTGGGCACGGAATGCGGCGGCTCGGACACCACGAGCGGGCTGGTGGCGAACCCGGTCACGGGCGTTCTGGCGGACAGGATCGTGGACGCGGGCGGCGTTGTGCTGTTTTCGGAAACCATGGAAATCGTCGGCGCGGAGCATCTTCTCGCAAAACGGGCGGCCAGCCCGAATGTGCGGCGGAAGCTGCTGGGAGCTGTGAAGCGCACGATGGACTACGCCCACGAGATGGGGATGGACATCATCGGCTGCAACCCGACCGAGGACAACATCCAGGGCGGTCTCTCATCGATTGAAGAAAAAAGCCTGGGCGCGGTGAAAAAAGCGGGTACGCGCGATATCGCCGACGTCATCGTTCCCGGCGAAATTACGAAGGAGCGCGGCTGCGTTTTCCTGGACGCGCCGAGCGCCGGGGTCGAGAACGTCACCGCGCTGGCCGCGTGCGGGTCGCAGGCCATCGTCTTCAACACGGGGAACGGAAACCCCATCGGCCATCCCGTCTCCCCCACCATCAAGGTGACGGCGAACCCCCGGACGGCGGCGCGCATGGCGGAGAACACCGATCTCGACATCAGCGGCGTCATGCGCGGCGAGATTTCCAGGGATCAAGCCGTGGACCTCCTGCACGAGGAGTTGACGGCCGTCCTGAGCGGAAAAACGACGCGGGCGGAAATTCTGGAGGAAACCGAAATCACCGTAAGCCGCCTGGCGCTGAATTTGTAAATTGCAACCGGGAGGGCTTCCCCTCGTCTTGCATGGCCGCCGAATCGGCCTCACCCTGAGCAGCGGCCGAAGGTCAAACGCGACGGAGAAGGGGTTGTTGAAAAAGCCCGTTTCGGAAGCGGTTGGCATGGAGGCTCACGTGGCGTGGGCGGGCACGATGGTTTTGTAGGGACAACCCTCCGTGGTTGTCCTGCCTTCCGTAGTCGCCCTTCGTCAGGACAGGCACGGAGGCCTGTCCCTACCGTGAACTATTCGAAGATCGGGATTCCCTCCCTCCTCGGGGGAGTTTTTCTACGATCCTCTTCCAGAGGGAGCAAGAAAACCCCAGTATCAGGAAGTAGTGATTGACAAGGAATTACAAACTGACCAACAAGAAGAATTCGTCATCTCAGGCGTATCATTCGATTTGAAAGGAGTTATTCATGAGTAACGCCATCACCCCCGTTCCCGTGGATGGGGACTACGTCGTAAACCTCGCGCAGGAACTGATTCGCATACCGGCGGAAAACCCGCCCGGCGACTGCTCGGACATGGCCGAGCGCATCCTCGCTGAGCTCAAAGCCATCGGCGTAGGTGATATCACCACTTATGAATACGAATCGGGAATGCCCAACTTCATCATCCGCACGGGAGACGGCGGCCCGGGCGGTCATTTCGTCATCGGCGGCCACATGGACACCGTGCCCGTCCATCCCGAAGAAGTGGACGCCTGGGAGGTTCCCCCTTTCAGCGGCGAACTCATAAACGGCGAAATCTGGGGGCGCGGCGCCGCCGACATGAAGGGCGCGCTGGCGTCCACCATCGGCGCGCTCAAGGCTCTCAAGGATGAGAAAATCTCACTTAACGGCGCCCTCACCTGGGTCCTGCTCTCAGACGGCGAGAAGGGCGACTACTACGGCGCGCAATCGCTCGTGAACAACGGCATCTTGAAGGAACTCGGCGGCGACATGGTCCTCTACACCGAATCGACGGGCAACAACATCATCCGCTCCTTCAAGGGGCGGGTGTTCTTCGAAGTCAAGGTGCGGGGCCGCTCCGTCCACGTGAGCGTGCCCGAGAAGGGGGTCAACGCCATCGAGAAGATGGCGAAAATCATCGACGCCTTCAAGGCCGAGCGCATCGCGCCTCCGCCCCACCCCTTCCTGGGGCCGGGCACCCTCGCCTTCTCCACAATCAACGGAGGCTCCGCGGTGAACGTCGTGGGCGGGCGGTGCAGCGCCACCTTCGACGTGCGCATGCTGCCGGGGCAGACGTCCGCCGGCGTCAAGGAGAAGCTCAAGGGCATTCTCGCAGAACTCGCGGCGGATGACCCCGAGTTCGAGGCGTCGGTGGAGATCATGCCGAGCGGGGCGCGCGAGGTGACGGAAATCGCCGAGGATGAGCCCGTCGTGCAGCTCATGGAGCGCGTCGTGCCCGCCGTGCGCGGTACGCCGAACGAGTTTCTCCCCGGCATCGAGTCCCCCGGCGCGCTCAGGCTGTTCATCGAGAACGGGATTCCGGGCGTCTTCTTCGGCCCCGGCGAGTTCATCTCCGAAGCCCATCTGCCGAACGAGCGCGTGCCCGCGCAGAACCTCGTCGACGCCGCCGGCATGTTCGCCACCGCCGCAGTGGCGCATTGCAACGGGTGAGAAGGGCAGATTTTTGACTGAATTCCTTGGACGATCAAAAGTGCCTATGGTTTACTTCAGTGTCAACTGTCACCTAAACGCGTGGTAGCATTCAGGCTGGCGTTGTCCTAGCATACTGATCATCAATGCTCGACGACTTGGGGGAGCAAATGAAGATCATATCTATTGATATCGTCGGCTTCAGAGGGATTCCGAAATTAAACTTGGAATTCACTGAGGGCGTCAACGTCTTGGTGGGTGTTAACGGAGCGGGCAAAACAGCTATTCTCGATTGTACAGCAATATTGTTGTCTCGTTTAATTGGTCGAATCCGTTCTTCAAAAGGTACGGGACGTTTTTTTTCTGAATACGACATCAACAATGAAGCCAATAATACTCAGAGTAAGATCCGACTTTGTTTTCAGGGTGAAACTATTCAGTGGCGTGTAGCGAAGAGCCGTAAGGGTAAATCCAAGCAAATCATTACAGGCCTTCGGGAGTTACGCAGACACGTAGAGTTATTTCGTCATGAACTTGAAGCGAATGAATCCTCTGAGCTTCCGCTCGCAGTCTATTATCCTGTCAATCGCGCAGTTTTAGACATCCCGCTAAGGATTAGAAAAAGGCATCCTTTTGACAGACTGTCTGCGTATGACCAAGCGCTATCGGGCAATTGGAACAGCTTTAGAATATTTTTTGAGTGGTTCAGAGAACGTGAAGATTTGGAAAATGAATACCGTTTAGAGAAACCGCGTTACCGCGACACGCAACTCAAAGCAGTTAGGTTGGCAACAGAACGATTCCTTCCCGGCTTCAAAAATTTGAAAGTAAAGCGCTCCCCACTGCGTATGGTAGTAGAGAAAGATAAAGAGGAACTGGTTGTTAACCAACTCTCCGATGGAGAAAAATGTATGCTGGCGTTGGTTGGGGACCTAGCTCGACGCATGGCAATTGCTAATCCAAACTCAAAAGATCCTCTTAAAAGCGACGCGATCGTGTTGATCGATGAGGTCGACCTTCATTTGCACCCTGAATGGCAGCACAAGGTTCCTATAGCGTTGAAAGAAACATTTCCCAATTGCCAGTTCCTATTATCAACGCATTCTCCAATAATTATGAGCCACCTAGATGCCAAAAGTATCTGGATATTAGAACGAACGAATAAACGCGTAGAAGCCAGACGACCCAGTGAAGCATATGGCCAGACAGTAAACAGAATTCTTGAAGACAACATGGGTGTTCCTGACAGGCCACTGGAAATTAAGAAACATTTAGCCGAGTTATTTTCTGCAATCGAGCTGGAAAAACCAGACAAGGCAAAAGGACTATGGAATGAACTGCGGGAAGAAATTGGGATCGATCCAGCTTTAGTCAAGGCGGATATGCTAATCCGACGAAAAGAACATCTTGAACTATGAAACAAATTCTTAAGGGTGTGGAACCGGATGCTTTTTCAACTTGGAAAGACGAAGATACGATGTCCCACCGACCAAGGTGGAATAGAGTTCCAGCCGAAATCAGGAAGTTCATTCACCAAGCACTAATTCAAGAGCAGGGCTTTATATGTTGCTATTGTGAATCTATGGTCATGCTGGAGAATAGTCATGTAGAGCACTTCCGTCCTAAAGAGAATTATCAAGATCGGCAACTGGAATACGAAAACCTCCTATGTTCATGCCAACGAGAACTCGCGGTAGGAGAGCCACGTCACTGTGGATACAAGAAGGGAAGCTGGTTTGATGAAAATTTATTGATTTCGCCCCTGGACGCTAATTGCGAACAAAAGTTCCTGTTCACAGGCGGTGGAGAAGTCTTTCCGCGCTCGGAGGGAGAACGTGCAGCAGAAGCGACTATTCAGAAGCTTGGCCTGAACTTACCTAAGCTGCAGGCGCTACGCTCTGCAGCCATCGATGCGTTATATGATTTGCCACGGGAAGAGATCATTCGGTTATTGGAAAAAACCTCAGAAGGAAGATATCCAAATTACTGTTCAGCAATTTCCCAAGTCTTGTTGGGCCGGTAAAACTCCACCTGGAACCGGACCATTCCGAGGAGTTCCACACGGTGGGGCTCGGTGGGCCGGATGATGCCGACATCTCCGGTATCCAGGCGGCGGTTCCGCTCGGGCGCACCCGTTACGACATAGTCGAGGCTGCCCTCGAGAACAACGATTCGCGCCCAGACGCCCGGCTTCGTGTCGTGCAGGGTCAGGAGTTTTTCGGGAACGGTCTTCTCGGTGAAGATTTTGCTTTCGAAATACTTGACGAGCCCTTCCGGAATGTTCTCACTCATGCGCCTGCCCTCCCGAAACCTGATGCGCCGAACATGGCGATCTGCAGTCCTCGCCCGATCTGCCTGGCGTGGCCCATGAAATAGGCGGCCGCCTCCGGCGTGGGCGCCGTGTCCTGCAGGGTTTCCTCGAACAGTTCGAGCCATTCGTCGAAATGCCGGGGCCGGACCTCCACGAGTTTCTTGTGCGCCGGAATCGGTTCTCCCGAGTAGCGCCCGGCGCCCAAGGCCACCGTCGCCCAGAAATCCTTCATCTTCTCGAGGTGAAGCCCCCACCTGTCGCCGATGGCTTCATCGAAAATCGGCCCGAGGAGCCGGTCTTCCCGGATGCGGCTGTAGAAAGCATTCACGAGCTCGGAGACGTACGCCTCGTCGACCCCCATCGCGGCGGCTTTCGCCTGGATTCCGGCCCGGCGTTCTCCCACGATCTTGAGATGCGTCGTGTTCATGCGGCGTCTCCGACAAGCAAGGCGAGCAGTCCGGGGTTGCGTTTCACCAGGTCGTGGATGGTGTAGCGATCGAGAACGGTGAAAAAGGCTTCCTGCGCCTCGGCCAGAACGCTCTTGAGCCGGCAGTGCGGCTTAACCAGGCACTTTCCGCTTCCGCCCGGAAAACACTCGACGAGGGCGCTGCCTTGTTCGGTGTGCCTCGCCACCGTCCCGACGGAGATTTCCTCCGCCGGCTCGGCGAGCCTCAGGCCGCCGCTTCGGCCGCGGATCGTTTCGATGAACCCCGCGCGGCCCAGCCTGTGCGCGACCTTCACCAGATGGTTCTTTGATATCCCGTACCGCTCCGCAATCTCGTGGATCGTCACCAGGTCATGAGTGCGGCAGGCCAGGTGCATCAGCATCCTGAGTGCATAGTCTGTCTGAACGGTGAGCCTCATCGAGTGTCCCTCCCAATAAACATATATATTATATATATCTTTTATATCGACTGCGCAACCCGAGATGGAAACATGACGAATACCTGTTTTCACCTTCTAGCAGGCGGAGGTAGCGGACAGGCTCCTGCGCCTGTCCGGCTGCAAAACCATCGCACCCCCACGGCTCTGCAATCGCTCCCCCTTCGGTCGCAAATAACAAACAAAAACCGGGGGAGCATCGCGCACTCCCCCGGTCGGCTCACTTTCGGCCTTGCTCTAATACCCCTCGTCGATCACCTCTTTGAGCTGCGTGCACCCCGCCACGAGCGCCGTCATCCCGCAGGGGGGCAGCATGCACTCGAGGGCCTCGGTCGCCTCCTCGACGGTCGCGCCGAGTTGCAGCGCTTTCTTCAAGTGGTTCTTGATGCCCTCGGTATCAGAGGGGTTGCGCGAGGCGCTCGCCACCGCGATGAAGAGCTCCTTGTATTTCTCATGAAAGGGGCCCTGTTTCTTCATGATGTGGTTTTTGAGGTTCTCGTAGTTCTCCAGAAGCTCGGGGTCCACCTCGCACAGGAGTTCATACGCCGGGTAGATAAACCCGCGCGCCGCCTTCATCTCCTCGTACAAGGCCCTGCCCCGCTCGCTCATCGCCATCCTGATTCCTCCCTTTGCAAACACTCGGCTCTTGGCGCCGAGCGTTATACGCTCTTACGGGTAGACTTCCTTCTCCAGCACCGAGATTTCATGACCGGGCAGGATGTATTCCTCCTTCGTGGCGCGCTCGATGCACTTATGGATGGAATCCATCGCGTCGCGCATGTTCGACATCTGGCCGGCGGGAACGCGGCGCTCGAGGCCTTCGTTGATCTGGATGACGTCGGCGGCGATGACGTAGGTGCCCACGCGCGTCTCGACGGCGACCGAGCAGTGCCCCGGCGTGTGGCCCGGCGTGTGGAAGTAGGTGACGCCCGGCACGATCTCGGTATTGTCCTTCCAGATCGGCTCGAAGATGATGCCCTGCTGCGCGATCACCGGCCAGCGGGTGTTGGGGTGGATCGGCGCGTCGTAGGGTTTCGCCTGCAGCGCGACCGGGCACATGGAGTATTGAAGCTCCTCCGCCCACACGTATTTAACCGCGTTGGTGAACAGGTCGCAGTTCTGGGAGTGATCCCAGTGGAGGTGCGTGAGGATGAGGATGTCCACATCCTCGGGCTTCCAGCCCGCGCCTTCGAGCTGCTCGCGCACGCCCTGGCCGGGTTCCCGGCTCGCGGGCCAGGGGGCGCCGCCGCGCTCGGGGTCCAGGAAACTGGTGTCGACCACGACCTTCACGTCCTTGCCGTCGTGGTCCTTCGCCCCCTCGATCATGTAGATGAACGAGGGAATCTCCAGTTTCGTCCCGAAGTTCGTCCAATACACCATATTGGAGTAATCCGTGTGAATGGTGCCGCAGTTCAGCGGACGGATGGTGAGCTCTGACATGGAATCTCTTCCTTTCTGCTTTGTTTCGCGGCCTGGGCGCGCCGCAAATGAACGGTGGCAAACTTTTTTGCCTGATAATCACCGGCCCGGACTTGCTCGGCCGGCAAACGGATATATGTCTTTTAAGCCCGAGCGGTTCGGGAGAAGCGCACCACCTCCATCAACTCGTCCGGGCCTTCGGGTTCGACGGCATCGAGGCCGAGCGCCAGGTTCAGCCGGTTGCTCATGTTCCGGTACGAGACGGAACCGATGATGTCCAGCACGTTCTCATCACTGAAGCCCCCCTCGCGCAGCGCGTCCAGGTCCGCCTCGCTCATCGCGTAGTGGTCGAACGTGAGTTTTTCGGCGAAGGCGAGCATCGCCTTGTCCGCATCGTCGAGAACCGGGGAATTGTCCCTGTCCGTCACCACGGTGGCCACGTCGGCCAGCGTTACGTCGTCGCCGCTTTCAGCACGGAAAGCCTGGCCATGGTTCATCGTTCAGCCATAGCACCCGCCGATGGTGGCCACGTAGTAGGAGATCAGTTCCTCGCGCCTCCCGCCCAGCGTCGAATTCCCGCCGTGGACGGCCATGTTCATCGTCTGGCGTCCGTTCAGGACCTGGGGCCTGCGCGCCATCGTGAGCAGCAGCTTGGGCACGGCGCCCCGTTTCGCCCGGATGCCCTCGAGTATGCCGCGCGCGGGCTCCTGGGCGTCATTCAGCCTTAATGGGGATATCCACATTCTCCGTTCTCCTCGAAACCGATGTTATTCGCTTGAACTCGCCGCGCGCTCTTCGGCGAACGCGGGCATCACCTCTTTCGCAAACCGCTCTATCGACTGAATCGCCTCGTCCTGGGCGATGCCGCGCAGCACGAAGATCATGATGTGATTCACCTGGAACTCCGTCTGGAGGCGCTTGAGATCGGCGATCACCTTCTCCGGCGGGCCGATGACGCCGCCCCCCTCGATGACCTGGCGGATGTCGACGTCGTAGCTCCAGTTGCGCTTGAGGGCTTCTTTCTCCTCGAGCGGCATCTCGATGGAATTCACCGCGCTGCGGTAGGAGAGATACCACGATTCCGAGGGTTCGATCTGCCGCCAGGCATGCTCGGGGTCGTCGCACACGTGGACGTGGTGCGCCATGAGGGCGGGATAAACACTCGGGTCGCCGCCCCGGTTGCGCACGGTTTCGTTGAACAACTCCATCTTCTCCAGATACACCTCAGGCCCCTTGAAGGTGCCCGACGCCATGATGTTGTACCCCCTCTGGCCGGCGAAGACGTAGGTTTCGGGACTCGTGCCGGCCAGCCAGATGGGAGGACGCGGCTTCTGGATGGGTTTCGGGAAAATCTCCGCGTCGATGCAGCTGTAATGCTTCCCGTGGAAGGTGAGGCATTCCCCCTCCAGCAGGCGGGTCAAGACCTCGAGGCCCTCCTGCATCTTCTCTCTGCTCTCGGAGGGGGAGATGTTGAAGCCCTGGAATTCCTTGGGCTGGGAGCCCCTGCCGACGCCCAGTTCCAGACGTCCCCCGCTCAGCACGTCGACCAGGGCGGCCTGTTCGGCCAGGCGCACCGGATTGTGGAACGGCATGATGCAGATGGCGGTGCCGATTCTGATCTTTTTGGTTCTCTGCGCGATGGCGAGCGCGACCATCAGGGCGTCGGGGCACATGCCCACGCGGGAGAAGTGGTGCTCGGCCAGGAACACGGCTTCATAGCCGAGCTCGTCGGCCACCTCGCATTGTTCGATCAACTGGTCGAACTCGTGCTTGTAGCTTTCGCCCTCCTGACAGGCAGGAATGTAGAAAAGCGAGAATTTCATCTATCAGGTCTCCGTCCCGTACATGGCAATCCGGTGCGCAGGGCTTCTTACGCACCCATCGTGAACACCTTGTCCGCCCGGATGCGGTAGATGACGCGCACCTGTCCCGCCTGGCGGTTCGGATAGCTGTCCACGCCCAGATACTTGTTCGCCAGGGCGTCGATATGCTCTTCCGCCCCGTTTTCGGTAATCTCCACCACCGTGCCCTGAATCCCCACCCACCTGTAGGCGTTTTCGGGGTCGACGATGGCGATGGAAACCTTGGACCTCGCGCGCATGTTGAGGTCCTTCAGTCGGCCTTTGGCCGAATTCACCTCGATGATGTCGCCGTTGGTGCCGAACCATACGGGAGAGACCTGGGGAGATCCGTCCTTGTTCTGGGTGCCCAGGTACAGGAGGGCCTTTGTGTCGAGAATGCCGGCATGAGAATCGGGTATCAGCGCCATGTTGGGTTCCTTTTATGAATAAGGCGGTCGATTACGCCCCGGATGCGGTCATACGCACCTGGGCAAAACCTCTTCGGTGAACATTTTGAGAGATTCGTCGAAATCCTGGTTCGGGGGGTCGATCATGATGCTCTTGACGCCGTAGGACTCGATCTCCTGGATGCGGTCGACGCATTCCCCGGGCGTTCCCGTGATGGTGAAGCGGTCCAGGATGTAGTCGGTAATGAGCGGCACGTGCTTGGGATCCCGCCAGTTGCTCACGTCGAAGTTGTCCAGAAGGTGTTTGATTTCGGGCTTGTACGGGTCGGGCACCGAGTCGAGCGTCATGCGGAAGTTGTGGTGCGCCCGGTTCGCCACCCGCGCCCGCACCTTCTCGCGAGCGCGCACGCTGTCGGTATCCACCGAGACGACCGCGCCGAATATGATGTCCATCTCGCCCAGAGAGGAGTCGCGGTTCGCCATCCCCTCGTTCAGGTACTTCATCACCCAGTCCACCGTCTCCTGGTAGACGCCCGAACCCACGATGACGCCGTCCGCGACCTCGGCCGACATGGAGAGCGTCCGGGGACCCTCGGCGGAGGTGTAGATGGGGATATCCCGCTCACACCACATGTTCACGTGCACGCCCTCGGCGTATTCCACCGTCTCGCCGCGCGTGAACGCGCGAACCGCCGCTATGGATTCGCGCATCCGCGCGAGCCGGGCCATCTTCTTGCCCAGCGTATAGACGGGCGTATCGCCCGAGCCGATGCCGAACAGCACCCGGCCGCCCGATAGTTCATCGAGCGTGGCGATGGCGCTCGCTGCGACGCTGTCGTCGTGCAGGACCGGGTTCGTCACGCCGGGGCCGATTTTCACATGCGAGGTATTCTCGATCGCCAGGGCGAGCGCGATGTTGTGATCCCGGCAGGTGAGGTGGCTCTCCGCTATCCACACCTGCTCGAAACCGTTGTCCTCGGCGTATTTCGAGCGCTCCGCCACGACCCGGATGTCATCCGGCACCAGATGCAAACTAAAGCTCATACCCACGACAAAGCGCCTCCTGATTTTTAAGACAAGAAAGAAACCTTCAAGGCTTCAAGGCTGACTGCCACCTGTGCCGACGGGCGCGGTGGCGTTCACCAGCGGCATGACGTCACTGGCGAAGCTCTCTATCGAGCGCATCACCGCGGCGTGGTCCGGCCCGCGCCAGGGCGCCAGGATAACGTGATTGACCCCGTAATCATCGCGCAGCCTGCAGATATCCTCCGCCACGGCCCCCGGATCGGCAATGATGCCGCCGCCCCTGACAATCTCGGCGACGTCCAGCTCATAACTCCAGTTGCGCTTCAGGTGCTTCGCCTCATCCTCGGGCATTTCCACCTCGTTCATCTTCGCCCGGTAGCGCAGGTACTCGCCCTCGCCCTCCACCGTGAGGTCGAAGCATTCCTTCGCATCCGCCGCATCGCAGACGTGGATGTGGTGAACCAGGGGTCTGTCGATTCCGGCGGGGTCGCCGCCCGATTTCCTGATGGCGTCCTCGTAAAGCCCGAACTTTTGCTTATAAACCTCAGGCCCCGTGAAGCCGGCCGAGGCCATCACCTTGAAGCCGTTCTCGCCCGCATAAGTGTAGGTTTCGGGGCTCGTTCCCGCCAGCCAGATGGGCGGGCGCGGCCTTTGGAGGGGCTTGGGGAAGATTTCCACGTCCGCGCACTGGTGATGCCGGCCCTCGAACGTCACCTTCTGCCCTTCGAGAAGGCGGGAGAGAATGTGGAGACCTTCTTTTAAGCGCTCGCGGCTTTCCGACGGCTTCGCGCCGAAACCCTGGAACTCCTTGGGCTGGGAGCCGCGCCCGATGCCCAGCTCCAGCCTGCCGCCGCTCAGGAGATCTACCATGGCGGCCTGCTCGGCCAGCCTTATGGGATCGTGAAACGACATGATGGAAATGGCCGTGCCCACGTGGATTTTTTTCGTCTTTTGCGCCACCGCGGCGCAGATGAGGAGGGGGTCGGGGATCATCCCGACGCGTGAGAAGTGATGCTCGGCGTACCAGACGCACGAGTAACCCAACTCGTCCGCCAGAATGCTCTCTTCGAGCATATCCTCATGGACCTGCGCCTCGGTCATATCTTCGGGACGATACAGGATATAAAATAAGGAAAAATCCATTCAAAAAACCCTCAAATCCGGCGCGCCGAAGCCGTGGTTGACGGCTCCATTCAAAAGTCGAAGGGGCATTCGACACATGCTGATGAAACGAGCCTATGAGATTTCCCGTACTCAAGGTTGGCGGTTATAATGCCGATATAAT
This sequence comes from Nitrospinae bacterium bin107, assembly GCA_002238965.1. GTDB lineage: Bacteria > UBA8248 > UBA8248 > UBA8248 > UBA8248 > Bin107. Next base: position 12,263 of record MPNJ01000022.1, read on the forward strand.
CGCAGCGGCGTCAAGGTTCAGCGCCATGTTTGCGGATTTCTCGCGATGAGCCGTTCACGTCTTCGAGTGTCGCTTTCAGCCTCATCTCGCCTGGCGTAAAAACTTCTTTTCTCGGGGTTATTTTGAGTCCTCTGGTCTATATTCTGGTTTTTTGCGCCGCATTCGTCGGCTCGGGCCTCAAGGCGGTGGGCGGATTCGGCTTCGCCACCCTCACGACGCCCACCGTGGCCATTTTCTGGGACGTGCCGACGGCCATCGCCGTCATCTCCATCCCCACCCTGTGCACGAGCCTCATGAACGCCTGGCGAACGCGCGCGGCCGTCCACGAGGGCTTGCGGCCCTTCGTTCCCTTCTTTTCGATGAGTCTGGTGGGCCTTGCCGTCGGGCTGACGATTCTCCTGAATACCGATCCACGCCTGATGAAATTCATCCTGGGCGCTTTTTTGATCTGCCAGATCGTCTGGCAATGGCGGCAGACCGAAAAACCGGCGCCCGAGGAATCTCTCAAGCGTTCGCTTGGCATGGGCGCGGTCGCAGGCCTCATGCTAGGGACCATCAACATCCCCTCCCACGTCATCGCCTCCTACTTAACGGGGATGAAAATCTCGAAAGAGCGCTATCTCTTCGTGCTGAGCGCGAGCCAGGTGGTGCTCCGGGTCGCGGCCATCGCCTCCATCGCGGCGGCGGGCTACATCGGCGAAACGGCCCTGTGGCTCATCCTCGTGCTGACGACGCCCGTGCTGCTCGGATTCTTTGTGGGCACGAAGATATACAACATTTTTACGGATCAGCTGTTCTTCCGTATCGTCACGATCATTCTGTTCGTCATGGGCGCTCTTCTCGTGGTGATGAATTTTGAGGGCATCTATGCTTTTTTCTGATTTCCGCGAATCGAATTGCGGAGCCTGACGGAATTGACGGGTGCGGATCATCTGCGTTATTTTTCGGGGTCATAGCGAAAAACAAAAAGACGAAATCACGTTCTATCAGATATCTCATAAGGACCGAATAACATGCCGGTGAAAGTAAGCATCAAAGACCTGCACATGGAATACTACCTGAAGGACAGAAGGGTTCACGCCTTAAAGGACATCAATCTCGACATTCAGGACGGCGAGTTCATCTGCGTCGTGGGATTGTCCGGATGCGGAAAGACCACCCTCCTGAATATTCTCGCCGGGTTCCTGAATCATACGGCGGGCTCCATTTCGCTGGACGGCAACCCCATTTCGGCGGCGGGCCGCATGAACCGGGGCGTCGTGTTTCAGGAATACGCCCTATTCCCGTGGCGCACCGCTCTCCGGAACGTCGAGTTCGGCCTCGAGATGAAGGGGCTGGGCAAAGAGGAGCGCACGAAAAAGGCGCAGGAATACCTGGAACTCGTGCACCTCGAAAAATTCACCCACCTCTATCCCCACAACCTGTCCGGCGGCATGAAGCAGCGCGTCGCCGTTGCGCGGGCGTACGCCTACGAGCCCCAGTTCATGCTCATGGACGAGCCCTTCGGCGCGCTCGACGCGCAGACGCGCGAGAATCTCCAGTCGCTGACGGTCGAAGTCTGGGAGAAAACGAAGAAGACCATCTTCTACGTCACGCACAACCTGAGCGAAGCGGTCTACCTCGCGGACAGGATCGTCGTTCTCGCGGGCCAGCCAGGCGTAATCCATAAAGAGATTATCGTGGACGTGCCGCGCCCCCGCGACCCGTTCGACCCGAGGGTGATAGAACTCGAACACATGGCGACCGAGGCGGTGCGCGGCAACTAGCGCCACTCCCCACCGGAATTACAAAAAAAGGCCGGCCCCCGCGAGGGAGCCGGCCTTATCTTTTGCCTTTGGGTTTTATCGGTTACTGGCGCTGTCCGCCGACCTCTTCCATCATGCCCCACTTGACGACGGTCACTTTTTCAAATTTCTCGAAGATGAACTTCTCCATCACGAAGCCGACCAGGGCGATGGCCGCGATTCCCACCAGCATGAATGCGGTGTCCAGGTCTTCGCGGCTGTCGAAGATGGCGTAGCCCAAACCCCAGTCGCTCGCGGCCACCATCTCGCCTGCGATGCCGGCGCGCCATGCGCGCGCGAGGCCGATGCGGATGCCCGAGAGGATGAAGGGCAGCGAACCGGGGAAAATGACCTTCCAGAACAGGGTCATCCCCTCGGCGTTCATCGACTGCGCCGCCCGTATCCAGATGGGATTGATGGTCTTCACCCCCGTCCAGGTGGAGGATATGGCCGGAAGCGCCGCGGCGAACGCGGTGATGAATATCATGGTCGTGTTGCCGAGGCCGAACCACAAGACGAGAATCGGGCTCCAGGCCAGTGCCGGAATGGGCAGGAGCATGCTCAGGATGGGGATCATGAACTTCTCGAACCAGCCGATGCGGCCCATCGCGATGCCGATGGCTATCCCCACGAAGCCGGCGATGAGCATTCCTATCATGATCCGCCAGGCGGTGTGGTAGGAGTGCACGCACAAGACGCACGTGGTCTCACCGGACTTCAGGAAGGTGACCTCGTAGAAGCGGTGGACAATGGGAAATACGCGCGGGAACAGAGCGGGTTCATTCACGTACCAGGCGATGCACTCCCATATGACGAGCACCGCGATGAAGCTCGGGACGTTGTCCTTGAGCCACATCCAGACTCTTTCCTGCTTGGTGTATTCGTCAGGTAGTTTTACTTCATCCCTTCTGACTTCACTCGCCGTCGCCATCAACAGCCTCCCAAATGATACGAATTTCAAAATAATTCATATACAATGAGTCCATAGCCGAAGCCATGGGATTATCCCGTCTGTTCTGTGTGGTTCATTGCGGCTCAGGTCCGAATTTCGGGCATTCTTGCAAAAATAGGATATCAAGTCAAAATCTTCGGGCAAAATTTACGAGTTTTCCGTGTTGCGGAATCAGGCGCGCGAAAACCGCCTTATCCCCGCAATTTCTGACACTCCCCCCCTCACCGGGGATTGACGCGATCGGTTTTCTTGCACTTTAGTCAATCTCCGCTTTATGGGGGCTGCGGAAAAACCCCTCAGAAGAAGCGCTACATTTCACTCCCACCGACCTCCCTCGTCGGAAGCAACCCCTTTATTCGGAGCCTTTTTCGGAAATCTCGCGAAATCGCGCGGCCACGCTCTCGTCAGCGCCATCGCCGATGTACGCGCCATAAGAGGAATCATCCTCGGGGACTCCCTCGATCTGCCAGGCCGTATCCTTCGCCACGATGAAAATGACGTCCTCATCATCGGTGGCCACCATGCTGTGGAGCGAATTGGCCGGTATGTGGATGATGCCCCCCGCGCCGACCGTTTTCCGCTCGCCGTCGATCATCGCCTTCAGGCTGCCCTGCTGCACGAGGATGAACTGCTCATTCGCATGGCGATGGGGTCTGCTGCCCGTGCCCGCCGGCTTGTTGATGATGCCGAATATGACGCGCTCGCCATCCACCCACACACCCTCGGAAGTGCTGTAGCTCGCCCCCGCCAGTCTTTGCTCCATCGTTTCGGGTTCGTAAAAAGGCATTTTCTTGCGTTTCCTCCAAATCTGTCCTTCAAAGGCCCATAGATAAAATCGCGCTTATGCGCGGTTTGTCATATTTCCCGGTATTCAGTGGCGACGGCGAACCCCTTGTTCCCCACTTCGAACGGCCCGCTGCACCTGCTGAAAAAGAGCACCCCGTCGGCGGGACTGCGCAACTCCTCCACTACCTCCAGGGAGAACGGATCCAGCATTTCACCCAGAAGCTCCCCTTCGCTCACTTTGGCGCCCAGGTCTGCGAAGTGCGTTTTCCGCGAGATGAGGTATCCGCCGCTCGAGGGATTCGCCTCGGCTCGATTAGCGAAACCGAAATAGGTGATCCTCAATCTCTTCTCCTCCCCGGGAAGCATCCCGAGGTGAACGAGCAGGTTCAAGAACCCCTCCTCCAGGTTCTCCCGGTAGAGGTTCTCCTCGCACTCGGGGAGGTAGGCGCCGCCAATCTCCACGCTGACCGCCGGTATCTTCTGCGCGAGCGCATAGCCCGATGCGCTCGATTTGCTGAAGGGCACGCTGTGCACCAGGCCCGCGCCCCCGCTTGCGAATGCGATCGCCATCTCGCGCGATTTTTCACCTGCCGCGCCTTCGATGTCCGGGTCCATGTCGACGCGCCTCTGGATTCTCCCGGCCGCACCGCCGGAATGACATTCCACGAGATAATCCGCACCCTCGATAAGGATTTTACGAATCTTGTGCGCGTAGCGCTGCGTCAGCGTCCCCTTGGCCGAACCCGGAAACGCGCCCCAGAGATTCGTCTGCTCGTGCTGATCGGGCGATTGCCGCGAGAAATTCGCAAAGGCGAACGGGTTCGCCACCGGTACCACCAACAGGGCGCCGCTCAATTGCGCGCGGTCGATTCGCGCCAGCACGTTCTGGAACGCGCGAATCGGCTGCGGCTCATCCCCGTGGACACACGCCAGAACGGAAAGCGTGGGGCCGGGCTTCGCCCCCCTCACGCAATGAAGGGGCAGGCCGGTTTCTGAGCCGGTGAGCATCTGCGCCACCGGTATTTTCACGTATTCATAGGAGCCTGCGGCCACTTCCACGCCCCCGATTTCCCACGAATCTCGACTCACCCTTATTGTCCTCTAATCTCGGAAACATCGACCACGCGCCCGCTCTTGGCGCTCTCAACGATAGACTCCAGAACGGCCACGACTTCCCGCGCGGCTCTTCCGTCCGTCTCGGGCGTGGCTTCGCCCCGTATGCACTTGCCGAACTCCTGTATTTCTTCGGCGAGCGCATCGCCGCCGTCCACGGAGAGCTCGCTCCTTTCATTCTCGCCTTTTTTCTGGAGATAGAGCCGCTCCCCCTCGTCCTCGCTCCATGCGGAGCCTTCCGTGCCATGGGCCGAGGTCGTGCACTGCTTGGGCGTGACGTAGCAGGTGGTGATGTAGCCGAGCGGGCCGCTCTCGTATTCGAGAATGATGTTCGTCACGTCATCGAGATTGCCGGCGGCGAACAGTTGCTTGCTGAACGCGCTCGCCCGCTTCACGGGGCCGGCCAGGTACTGGAGATTGTCCACCATGTGGACGCCCAGCCCCGTCATGCCCCCCGCCGGACATTCCGCCGGGTCGTTCCGCCAGCCGCTTCTCGGGTTCTGCCCGTTGGGATTCGAGAGATTCGCTTCCAGTGCGTGAACCATGCCCAGCGCGCCTTCGTCTATCATCGCCCGTATCCGGCGGTTCGCTCCCTGCCGCCTTCTGTGGTGCCCGACCAGGAGCGTAACGCCTGCTTTTTCAGTGGCGTCGATGCACTTGTCCGCATCGGCCACCGTCAGGGTGAGCGGCTTTTCGACGAAAACGTGCTTGCCTGCGGATGCCGCCTGCGTGATCAGGTCCGTATGCGTGGAATGGGGCGTGGCGATGAGGATTCCCTCCACCTCGCTGTCTTTCAGGACTTCCTCAAAAGACGCCGCCGGGCGGCAACCGAATTTCTCCGCGAATTCCTCGCGCGAGGACTCGGTTCTCGTGAAGCACCGGGTAATCTCCACGTTTCCCGCCCTTTTCGCGGCATTCCCCAGCATGGTTCCCCAGTTGGCCAGGCCTATCGACGCCAACCGAACTTTTTCATCCGCCATATCCATCTCCAGTATATTTGATAAGTGCCGTTAAGTATCCAGGATCGCGCCCACCGCCAGGAAAATGCCGGGGAGCGCCTCATTTATTGTCGAACATAAATTGTCAGACGCGACGGGAAAGGGTAACATTCGCGCCTTGGGTTCAACAAACCTGACAACAATAATTTTTTTGATTCCCGGCGGCGAATTGCCTTGAATCACCGAAAACGAATGCAGGGATATTTTCGTCAGAAAAGGAGTTTACCGGATGCCGTTCCATCGTTTCGATGAAATAGAGAAAAAAGCCGTTACCCCCCATCTCTCCTCCGGTCAGGGTTCCATCATCGAGGGGGAATACATGTATTTTTGCCAGGTCAGCAAGGTGGCTGGCACGGGTTCGCAGATACACTATCACCCCAACGAGCTCATGATTTTCCCCGTCAGTGGTAAAATCAACGCCCTCGTCGGTAAGGACAGAAGAGTCGTCACGCCGGGCACCTTCGTTCACGTCCCCGCCTACGCGCAGCATCAGATGGGCGCCACCGAAGACGGCGACATGGACTACCTCTACGTGAAGGACCGCTCCTGGACGGTCGTGGGGCTCGACAGGGACCAGGTTGTGCCGGACAAGGCGCTCACCGTCGAAGAAATCAACCAGCGATACGAGGAAGGCACCGCTGAAGAATTCGAAAGAGACGCCGAGAGATCGGAAATCATCGTCGAGGGCCTGAACAACTCCTATTACCCGATTCTCCCCTCCCTGGACGCGCCCGCATCTTCGGGACGCCACACCGTGTGGATCGAAGGCGAGCGCCTCGCGTTCGGCTACGGCGAGATTCCCGAGGGCTTTGAGGACCAGACGGCCGAGAACGCGCACGAGCAATTCGTCTACGTCATCAAGGGAGTCATCGACGCCCAGGTGGACGACGACCGGCAGCAAGCGGGTCCCGGCTCCATCATCCACATCCCGAAGGGTTCGAAGCGGAGCCTCTCCGCCCAGAGCGGCCAGCACGCGCGCTACGCGTCGGTGCGGGCCATGCCGAAGCTCGAGGAGATGTTGCGGGAAAAGGCGGCGGCCGCGGCGGCGCAAGGCTAAAGCGGGGCGAATCGCGCATGGCGAAACACATGGTGTGCAAAATCTCGGACTTGCCCCCCGGCGCGCGCAAGATAGTCGAGGTCGAGGGCCGCTCCATCGGCGTGTTCAACATCAAGAATTCCCTCTACGCGGTCAGGAACTCCTGTCCGCACCAGGGCGCGCCGCTGTGTCTCGGCAAGGTCAAGGGGACGATGAAGTCATCCAGGCCCCATACCTATGAATACGTGATGGACGAGCAGGTTCTCGTGTGTCCCTGGCATTGCTGGGAGTTCGACATCACGAACGGGCGCTCGGTCTTCAATCCCCACAAAATGCGCGTCAAAACCTATGAGGTCACGCTCGAGGCGGAAGAAGACCCCTCCATCGAGACGTATGAGGTTACGCTCGAAAAAGACCTGGTGATGCTGCACGTCTGATTCCCCGCCAGAGGAGCCGAGAGCACGAATGAGAAAAATCGAGAAAATAGAACTCTTCCCCGTCGCCATACCCTTGAACCATCCCTACAAGAGCGCCACGCGCATGGCGACGCATTCAGAGGACATCGTCGTCAAGATCACCTGCGACGGCGTTTCCGGCTGGGGCGGGGCGCCGCTCCGCTCGTTTCCCACCGGGGAGACGCTCAAGAGCGCGTACCAGATTCTCGATGAATACCTCGTACCCGCGGTCGCCGATAGCAACCCCTTCGACAGGGAACTCATCGTCCACAAGATGGAAAAGGCCATCCCCTTCCACTACTCACCCAAAGCGGCAATCGACTGCGCGGTGCACGACCTCCTGGGGCGCATGCTGGGATGCCCGGTCTACGATCTCCTGGGCGGAAAAATCAGGGACGAGATGCCCGCCTTCGACATCCTGCCATTGGAATCACCCGAGCGAACCGCCGAGCTCGCGGCGGAATCCATGGCTCTGGGCATCACCTCGTTCAAGGTGAAGATGAACCGTGACACGAAGACGAGCATTGCGCGCGTGGCGGCGGCCCGGGAGGCTGCCGGGGATGAGGCCCACATCGTCGTCGACGCGAACATGAGCTGGACGCCCAAGCTCGCCGTGCAGATGTGCGCGCGCATCGAGGAGTACGGCATCACCATGCTGGAGCAGCCCGTGCCCGGCAACGACCTCGACGGCCTGGAGTTCGTCAACAAGAACACGCGCATCCCCATCTGCGCGGACGAGTCGTTCCGGCCCGACTATCTGGCCGAAATCGCCCGCAGGCGCGCCGCCGACATCGTGAACCTGAAGGTGAACCGCGAGGGCGGCCTGCTCCACGCGAAAAAGGCCGCCGCCCTCATCGAGATCCACGGCATCGAGGGCATCTGCGGCAGCGTGATCCACAGCGCGCTGAACGACGCCGCCTGTGCGCATCTTTTCGCCTCGACCCCTTCAATCGTCTATAACGAATCCGGCAAGGCCCCCGCCTGGCACGATGAGGACATCGTCACCGGCTTCGTGGCGAAAGACGGGGTCGTCAAGGTTCCCGACGGTCCGGGTCTGGGAGTGGAAGTCAACGAGGAGGCGGTGCAAAAATTCCGCCTCGATCTTTGATACGGGCGGGCATCACCGGCCGTTCAGCTCTCAAGTAGCCCTAAGTCCACGTACTGTACTTCTCCCGAATAACCAACCGGCAAGAGAGAAGAGAACCACTCCCCCTTAAAGGTGGGATTGTTGAAAAAACCCACAGAAGAAACGCGCTAAAATGCACTAACTCCTTGAGAGTTCTTGCCGTTTCACGAGAGAGTAATTCACTCCCCCCTTGAGGGGGCTGTTGAAAAACCCCGATGATGGAGGGATGGCAGTGTAGGGACAACCCTCCGTGGTTGTCCTTTTGCAGGATGGTTACAATCAGGACAGGCACGGAGGCCTGTCCCTACGGGATCATCAAGTCGCCGAGCGAAGGAAAACAAGGTCTTTTTCAACAGCCCTTTGACGCTCTCCCCCTCAAAGCTTGTGGCCGTATAACTCCTCGGCGCTCTCGTGGTAGATGCGCCGCCTCAGTTCGTCCGGGACTTCCTGAAAAACCTGCCGGGGGTTGTCGAAATCCCAATGCGGATAATCGGACGCGAACAGCAGCGTCTTTTCCGCCTTCGCCATTCTGAGAATCTGGCGGTGGTCCTCGTTCGTGGGCGGCTCCGCGATGGGCTGTGTGGTCAGCCGGATGTGGTCGACGATGTATTCACTCGGCGGACGCTCGAGCCAGGGCACCTCCGCGCGCAGTGAGCGCCATTCCTGATCGAAGCGCCACATGATGCTCGGCAGCCAGGCGTAGCCCATCTCCTGGAAAACGACCTTGAGTTTCGGGAAGCGCACGAACACGCCCTCGCACACCAGGCTGATGACCTGGGACTGCGCAATCGTCACCGCGCCCGTGTGAACCTCGATGTAATAGGCGGGAATTCCCGTGGGGTTCATAGGCGTGTTCACGCCCGCCCCCTCGCCCGCGCCGTGCATCCCGATGGGCAGCCCCATGGCTTCTGCGGCCTCGTAGATGGGGTAGTAGTGGCGGTTCCCCAGCAACACGTCCATCTGCGGAATCTGCACCTGAACCACGGAGGGATGCGCGCCGATTCTCTCGATCTCCTTGACGGCGAGCCCCGGGTCGCGCGGGCCGACGTGAATCGCGAGCTTGAGCCGGGGTTCCGGCTCGCACCACTCGTGGAGCAGCCAGTCGTTGTTCGCCGCGATGAACGCGGCCGCCATGTCGGCGTCCGGCAGTCCGCCGATGCCGAACAGATCGCCGGCGATGAGAACCCCGGTGTCGACCCCGTATTTATCCAGATGGTGGGATCGCAGCATGTCGAGGCTGGAACCCGGTCTCCCACCGTCGGGCGGCAGGGCGTCGGGACGTTCGGCGCCGTGGGGATGGTAGTACCAGCGCTTGGGAATCGAAAAGACGTTTCTCGCGGTGGTCGGGTCTTTGGCGGAACTGAGCGGCGCCACGCCCATGCGCTTGCGCCACGACTCGGACAGATATGGATGAAGCTGGTACATGCCGTTCATCCGCGGATGGATGTCCGCGTCGATAATTTTGAGCTTCACTTCATCCGTCGTTTCTTGCGCCGCCGGTTCAAGTCCCGTCTCGTTCATTTCAGGCCCCTCTGTTTCAAGTATTCAAAAATGTATGCAGTCCTAAAATTCCGGAAACTCCGCCCGCCAGCCCATCTCGTCCTCGAACCACTTCGCGGTCGCCAGGAGCTTCTCCTCCCCGCAGCGCATCGCGCCGAACTGGATTCCCAGGGGAAGGTTCATGTCCCCGCGCCCCAAAGGCAGGGTGATGGCGGGCTGCCCCGAAAAGGTGAGCGGCTGCAACATGGCCGGCCCGCCGGTGGATTCCGCCCACGGCGGCGGCCCCGCGTCGAAACTCGGCAGGGCGAACAGATCGTAGCGCTCCATCAGATCGTCCATTTTCCGGGTGAAATTCGCCCGCACGCGCAGCGCCTTCACGTAATGGACCGCGGGCGCCATGTAGCCGATCGTCATGCTCCTGCGCACGTAAGGCGGCAGTTCGTCCTTGTGCGCCGCGTACAAATCCTCATGGCAAGCGGCGGAATCGACGCATCGGGCGATGAAATGCGCCGCGTTTATCTCATCCATGCTCAGGGGCAGCTCCACCTCGTGGACGTCGATACCCTTTGATTTTACTTGAGATACGGCCCGCTCGGTCCATTCGACGACTTCCTCGCTGGCAAGCGGGAGCAGGTGCTTCAAATAGGCGATTTTTACAGGCTTCCGGGGCATCTGGTTGGCAGCGGGCGGCGGATCATCCACCGCGCTGTGATCCGCGCCATCGGGACCCGCCGCCACCTCCAGTATCTTTGCGATATCCTCGACCGTGCGCGCGATAACGCCTAAGTGATCGAAATTCCATGAAACTTCGATGACGCCCGTCCTGGGAATGCGTCCATAGGTGGGTTTCAGTCCCGGTACGCCGCAATAGGCGGCGGGGCGAAGCGTGGAGCCCGTCGTCTGGCTGCCGAACGCGGCGGGAACCATGCCCGCGCCCACGGCGGCGGCGGAGCCGCTGCTCGACCCGCCCGGGCTTCGCTCGATGTTCCAGGGATTGCGGGCGATGGATGGGTCTCCCTGCGCGAAGGGCGTCGTCACCGCCTTGCCCAGGGCGATTGCGCCCGCATTCCTGAGACGCGCCACGCAAGTGGCGTCCTCGGCGGCAGTTTGTCCCTCGAAAATCCCCGTTCCGGCTTCGAGCTTGAGACCCCGGATGCCGAAAATATCCTTGGCCGCATAAGGCGCACCGGCAAGAGGGCCCAACGCCTCACCGGCGCTTCTCGCATCGTCTATCGCCTTCGCCGCCTCGAGCGCGCCTTGCGCGTCCACCTGCACCCAGGCCTTCACCTGCTCTTCACAAGCGTCGATTCGGGATATAAGCGAGCGCACCCACTCCGTCGCTGTGAGTGCGCCCTCCTCCATCTTGCTTAAGCCTTCGCTCAAGGAGAGCCGCCAGTGTTCGCTCATTTCGCGCCCTCATCGGCCTTCGGCTCTTCAAGCATGGGGAGAAACGGCTCATCGGTGGATTCTACGGGTGTGCCTGAGAGAACCTGGAGCATCCGGGCGACATCATCCGCCGTCTTGAGGCCGAGTTCATCCCGGGGCACGTTAAATACGGAAGCGGCCATCTCGCTTATCCGCGCCGCGATTTCCTCATGACCCTCTTGCGGTTGTGACATATTCACTCTCCCGGCTGCACGGATATCACCCGATCCGGAATATCGTGTTAGGTATCTCGAATGAAAAGCATCATACTATAAAGGAACCGCCGGATTTAAGGGCGATGAGAGGGAAAACGCATGAAAATCTGGGTGGACGCGGACGCATGCCCGCAAGATATCAAGGAGATCCTCTACAAAACCGCCGATCGCCTCGATATACCCACCGTACTGGTCGCCAACATGAAGCTCAGGACGCCGGATATCTCCTCCGTCTCCACGATTCAGGTCCCCGGCGGGGCGGACGTAGCCGATGAGTACATCGTCGAGCACTTAAGCAAAGGCGATTTCGTCATCACCGCGGACGTTCCCTTCGCGGCGAAAGCAGTCGAAAAAGGCGCGCTGGGCATCGACCCGCGCGGCGAAGTCTATACCGAGGAAAACGTGGGCGAGCGGCTCTCTTTAAGAAATTTCATGATGGATATGCGCTCGGGCGGCCTCGTCCAGGGCGGCCCGCCGCCCATGGCCACCTCGGACCGCCACAAATTCGCAGCGGCTTTGGACCGCGAGTTGACGAAAAAAAGAAACGCCTAGGCGTTCACGTCCACGACCACGCGGCCCCTCACCTGCCCCTTCAATATATCGCCGCCCAGTCCGGCCAAATCGGATAGCGTCGCTTCTGTGATCATCGATTCGAGCTTGTCCATCGGCATCTCCTCCGCGAGCCTTGCCCACGCTTTCTTACGAGGCGCAAGCGGGCACATGGCGGATTCGATACCCAGCAGGTTCACGCCGCGCAGGAGAAAGGGGATTACCGTCGTCTCGAGCCCGCTCCCGCCGGCCAGACCCACCGCCGCCACCGAGCTTCTGTATTTCATCTGCGTGAGCAGGCGCGCCAGCGTCGTGCCGCCCACCGAGTCGATGCACCCCGCCCAACGCTCGCTATCGAGCGGGCGTTTCGTGGGTTCGGCGAGTTCGCTCCGGGCGATGATGGTCGAAGCGCCCAGTGATTCGAGATATCCGTGCGTTTCCTCCCTGCCCGTCGACGCGGTGACCGAATAACCCTGATTCGCGAGTACCGCCACTGCGACCGAGCCCACCCCGCCTGCGGCGCCCGTGACGAGCACATCCCCGTCATCCACGCCCATTCCGTGGTCTTCGAGCGCCTGAACGGACAGCATGGCAGTGAAGCCGGCCGTGCCGAGCGCCATCGCCTGTCTCGTGGACATATTCTCCGGCAGATGGACCAGCCAGTCTCCCTTGACGCGCGCCTTTTGGGAATATCCCCCCCAGTGCGCCTCGCCGACCCGCCAGCCGGTGAGAATCACCTTGTCTCCGGGGCTGTAACCCGGGTGCGCGCTCTTCTCCACCGTGCCGGCGAAATCGATGCCCCCGATGTGGGGATAATTCCGCACCAGCCGCCCGATGCCGCCCAGCACCATCCCGTCTTTATAGTTGAGCGTCGAATAATCGATAGCGACCGTCACGTCGCCATCCGGCAAACTCGCCTCATCGAGCTCCTGAATCGATGAACTGACCTTCCCGTCCGCTTCCTCTAAAACCAGAGCACGAAACATAACGCACCTCTCCATATGGTTAGCTTTTCTCGATTGCCTCTTTGAGCTGGCCGAGCGTCGCTTCCGCAAACGCCCACATATTCGCCTCCCTGTCCGCGCTGCCCGTCTCCAGCGTCATCACCATGTCCACCGGGCCGGATACCGCCATGCACGAATGCCCGGGCGCATCTCCGTATCGGTTGCCCGCAGGGCCGGCCGCTCCTGTTTCGGAAACGCCCCAGGTCGACCCCAGCCTGTCCTTTATCGCCCCGGCCAGCTTCGCCGCGTAAGGTTCCGTGCTCGGCCGCATTCCCTCGAAGGCGTCTTCGGGCAGCCCGAGCAGAATGCTCCTCGAATCGTAGGTGTAGAGCACGCCGCCGCCCATGTAGTAGGCCGAAGCCCCCGGTATGGCGAGCAGGGCGGCCGACACCAGGCCGCCGGCGGACGTTTCCGAAACGGCGACCGTCTGTTCCTTATCCTTCAGCAATTGCCCGATTTCACCGGCCATTCGCGTGAGCAAATCCATGAGATTCTCCAAATCAGTAAATTTGAACTCAGAAGGTGGAACAATGGCACACTCTCGCCTTAAAATCATCCCGTTACCGGTGTTGGACGCTTGGAATGCCAGGGCGGGGGGACTTGTCTCCCACTCGTGATATACTGCTCGAAACGCACGCAAATCATGAGTACGACTCAGATTCATGGAGGAAATCATCTGATGCCCGACGGGCAAAGTGAAATTGAAAAACGTCACCACAGTTCCCACTGGGGGGCGTTCCGGGCGCATGTGCGCGATGGCCGCATGGTGGGTTTCGAGCCGTTCGCCAAGGACCCGGCGCCCTCCCCCATCCTGGATTCTATCCAGGACGCCGTTTATGACGAAAGCCGCGTCTCCCAGCCCATGATCCGCGCGGGCTGGCTCGAAGGCGGGCCCGGGAAAAAGGGCGAAGGACGCGGCGGCGAGCCTTTCGTGCCCGTCTCCTGGGATTTCGCCCTGAAGACCGTCGCCGATGAAATCCGGCGCATCAAAACCGAACACGGCAACGAATCCATATTCGCGGGTTCATACGGCTGGGCGAGCGCGGGCCGCTTCCACCACGCGAACACCCTGGTCAAGAGGTTTTTCAACTGCTGCGGCGGCTTTACGGATCAGGTGACCACCTACAGCATCGCAGCCGGATACGTCATCCTCCCCCACGTTCTGGGGGACAATACCGCCTGCTCGGGCCCCATCACGACGTGGGACAGCATCGCGCAAGACTCAAAGCTGTTCGTCATGTTCGGCGGCGTCCCGGCCAAGAACACGCAGGTGGCTGCCGGTGGCGCGGGAGAACACACCCTGGCGTTCTGGCTCGAAAAGGCGAAGGCGAACGGCGTGGATTTCGTGAACGTAAGCCCCTTGAAGGACGATGCGCCCGATTTTCTGGACGCCCAGTGGCTCGCCGTTCGCCCCAATACCGACGTGGCGCTCATGCTCGGCCTCTCCCACACGCTTTGGGAAGAGAATTTGCACGATCGGGATTTCCTCGCGCGCTACTCTGTGGGGTTCGAGAAGTTCGAAGCCTACCTGACGGGCCAAACCGACGGCCGTCCCAAAAGCGCGGAATGGGCGGCCCCCATTACGGGGATCGGGGCGGACGTCATTCGAAGCCTCGCCCGGCGCATGGCGGGCGCGCGAACCATGCTCAACACGAACTGGTCGCTCCAGCGCGGAGACCACGGCGAGCAGACGTTCTGGATGACCATCACGCTCGCCGCCATGCTCGGGCAAATCGGCCTGCCCGGCGGCGGGTTCGGCTTCGGCTACGGGAGCATGGGCGGGCGCGGAACGCCGCGCGAGGACATCCCCTCCGTCAAAATGAACTTTGGGAAAAACCCGACGGGCAGCTTCATACCCGTCGCCCGCATCGCGGACATGATGCTCCACCCGGGCGAGGGATACGACTTCAACGGCGAACGCCGCACCTACCCCGATATCCGCATGGTGTACTGGTGCGGGGGCAACCCTTTCCATCACCACCAGGACTTGAACCGGCTGGTGAGGGCGTGGCAAAGGCCGGAAACCATCGTCGTTCACGACCCGTGGTGGACGTCCACGGTGCGCCATGCGGACATCGTGCTGCCCGCCACCACCACGCTCGAGCGCAACGACATCGGTTCGAGTTCGAGGGACCGCTTCATCCTCGCCATGCACAAGGTGATCGAGCCTGTGGGCGAAGCCCGGCACGATTTCGACATCTTCTCAGAGCTTGCGGAGCGCCTCGGCTTCAAGAGCGCGTTCACCGAAGACCGCGGCGAGATGGAATGGCTCCGCCACATCTATGAGGAAGCGCGCCAGAAGGCCGCTGCCAAGGGCGTGGTTCTCGACACCTTTGAGCATTTCTGGGAGACCGGGCATACCGAAGTCGCCCCGCCGGAGACGCCTTACGTCTATCTCGCCGATTTCCGGGAAACCCCGGAGAGCAATCCGCTCAAGACGCCCTCGGGGAAAATCGAGATATTTTCCGAACGCATCGAGAGCTTCGGTTATGCAGACTGCCCGCCCCACGCCGCATGGCTGGAACCCCGCGAATGGCTGGGAAGCGGACTGTCGGAGGAATTCCCGCTGCACATGATCTCGAACCAGCCGCGCACGAGGCTCCACGGCCAGATGGACAACGGGACCACAAGTATCGAAAGCAAGATTCACGGAAGGGAGCCGGTGTGGATTCACCCCGATGACGCCGCCGCACGGGGCATACAGGATGGAGAGGTCGTGAGAATCTTCAACGAGCGAGGCTCGATTCTCGCAGGCGCCGTCATCACCGATGGGCTGCTCCCGGGCGTCATACAGCTCTCCACGGGCGCCTGGTACGACCCGCAGGAGCCCGGGAGAATCGGGGCTCTCGACAAGCACGGAAACCCCAACGTATTGACGCCCGACAAGGGAACCTCAAGCCTGGGCCAAGGTCCGAGCGCGCATAGCGCACTGGTGGAGATGGAGCGCTACGCGGAAGAACTCCCCGAGATCACGGCATTTCAACCCCCATCCTTCATTGAGGCGTAAATGTCCAGAAAATTCTTTTCAGATCACGCCAAGTGGCCCCGGTGCGTTTCGGGCGGACCTTTCCTGTTCTTCAGCGGACAGATGGGAATGCACCCGAAAACGGGGAACATCTGCACCAGATACACCGAAATCGGGGACAGCGGACCCGCGCGAACCAAAAATTACCCCTGGGTCGACAGGATCGAAGCACCCATCGGCGCGCAGGCCATCGCCACCTATGAGGGCGTGGGGGAAACGCTCGCGGCGAATGGCGGGGGGCTGGAGAATCTGCTCAGGTTCCACCTCTATCAGCTCGACAAGCGCTTTTTCCCGGTGTTCGATAGCATCAGGCGCCACTATGAACCGAAAGCGCCGACGCCGAGCACCGCCGTGGGTATGGGCGCGTTCGACCCCGAGCGTACCGTGCGCTTCAACATCGACGGCATCGCACTGAATCCCGAGGCGGCGAAAACGCTGGGGAAAAGGATGAAGCATGAAGGCTCGAAGGCGCACTCGGCCGCCGCCCATTTCTCACACGTCGTGGGCGCGGGCCCCTATCTCTTCGTCGCCGGGCAGATTCCGACAGATACCTCCAAACCCGGCTCTCCCCTCATCCGCAACTATCCCGACATCCCGAAAAAGGGGAGATTCCTCTCCGTCGGCCAGAGCCACGAGGACAGCAGAAACGGCCCCATCGCCGCGCAGACGTGGTTCGTCTACGACCTGATCCGCAAACATCTGGAAGGTTCTGGTTCTTCACTCGAAAACATCCTGAATCTCACCGTCTATCTCGGGGACATGCGCGATTATCCCACCTTCCACCGCATCCACGAACGGTTTTTCCCAAAAGACCCGCCGGCACTTACGGTGATGCAGGTGGCGGAAGTCGGCCACAAGGGGGAGAAAATCGAAATCGAACCCACGGCGCTGATGAATAAAAGCAAGATCAAGCGCGAGGTCATTCGGGGTGAGGATGGAGCAGGCGCCCAGATGAGCCTGGGCGTCGCGGCGGGCGGCGTGCTGTTCCTCTCGAACCTGGTCGGCCTGAACGGGGACGGCGAGCCGATAAGCAGAAGAAGCGAGCTTAAGGGAGCGCTACGCCGGAAACTGCCGAAAGCGTCTTCGCCAGCTACGAGAAACACAGTTCTCCAGGGGCTGGCGATTCTGGATCAGATGGAAAGCGCGATGAAAGCAGCAGACTCCGACATGAGCCGGGTGACGCACCTGACGCTCTTCCTCCAGAACATCGCTCACCTCTCGGCGCTCGATCCTTTGTTCAGGAAATATTTCCCGAAACGAAGACCGGCCTTCACCGCCATTCAGATACCGGAAGTCTCGCCCGTCGCGGGCACGGAAGTCTCGATGACGGCCATCGGGTGGCTCGGCGACGGCGACCCGGAGGTCGTCGTGTAAGGGGTTGTTGAATAACCCGGCTCTGGGAACGGGCGGTATGGAGTGTCACGAAGCGATGGATGTGAAGCCGGCTCGGCGCGAGTGGGTGAGATTGGTCGTGTAGGTAGCGCTCCCTTCTTGGGAGCGCTACAGATATGCGGCCCATGGTCGGCAGGCGTAAAAGGCAGTGTCGCATATATGTCGGACATATATGTCCGACCTACAACTTCACATCCGTCGTTCCGAATCCCGAAATCTGGACTTTCTCAACAACCCCGTAAGGCTACCCCGTATCGCAGACCCTGTGTCCGGCTAGGTCTTCGATGAGGGTGGCGAAGCCGCTGTGGTCCAGTTCTCCGCGATCCGCCGCCAGCAGCGCCGTGAACATCTGATAGAGCTGGCCCGCCGCCGGTATCGCCACGCCCAGGTCCGCTCCCGCCTCCATGGCGAGGCGCAAGTCCTTCCGGTGCAAGCGAATCCGGAATCCCGGCGGGTATTCACCCTTCACCAGATTCGGCCCGCGCAACTCCAGCACGCGCGATTGCGCGAGGCCGCCGGATAGGGCGGCGATCATTTTTTCGGGATTCACGCCCGCTTTGGAGCCCAGCACCAGCGCCTCGCTCATCGCGGCGATGTGGAGCCCCACCATGATCTGGTTCGCGATCTTCACGTAACCGCCGTCTCCCACGTTCTCCCCAACGTGGACGATGGTCTTGCCCATGGCTTCGAAAACGGGGAGCGCATCCTCGAAATCCTTAGCGGCGCCGCCCACCATGATGGAGAGCGTGCCCTCCCTGGCGCCTACGTCGCCCCCGCTCACGGGCGCATCGAGCATGCGCACGCCCTTCTCTCCCAAAGCCAGCGCCACCTTCTTGGAGACGCCGGGAGCGATGGTGCTCATGTCGATAAAAAGGGAACCCTCCCCCGCTCCTTCGATAATGCCCCCTTCGCCCAGGGCGACCAGTTCAACGTCCGGGGAATCGGGCAGGCAGGTGATGGTAACCTCGGCTTTCGAGGCGGCCTCGGATGCGGAGCCACAAACAATTGCGCCCGCCTCACCGAGTTCCTCCAGCGGAGGCTTGCTGCGGTTGTGGACGGCCACCGAAAGGCCTGCTTTCAGCAAGTTCAACACCATGGGCCTACCCATGATGCCGGTTCCGATAAAAGCGACGGCTCGGCTCATCGTTTAAGCCTCCCTCTTTGTGATTTATGGACGAAACAAGACGCGGGCCGGAGCCTCCGGCGCAATCGCGGAAACCACGCCAGCCCTGGCGCTGTTCATATCCTGGCGGATTACCCGCCGAGCCGGGACTCCAGCCACCTCGCCGTTCGGAGTAGCCTGGCGTCGTCTCCCTTGGGCCCCACGAGCTGAACACCAAGCGGCATCCCGTCCGCGCCCTCAAGCACAGGAAGCGTCACGGCCGGCGTCCCGCACAAGGTCCAGATGGTGCAGAAAACGGGATTCCCCGTAGCGCCCAGCCCGAGCGGCGCCTGACCCGGCGCAGGCGGTGTGAGCAGGGCGTCGTACCGCTCGAACATCTCTCCCAGCAAACGATTCAGCACGGGGACCTTCTCCACCGCCCGGGTGTAATCCACCGCGAGATACTTTTTGCCGCGTTCCATCATCAGGCGCAGAAGGTCGCTCAGCTGGTCCTTGCCGCGTTCGTATTCCGTCTCGAAGTTCCGCGCGAGGTTCGATTCCAGGATGATTTGATGCCATTCGACCGCGCTGTTGAAGGGCTCGGGCAATTCGACTTCCTCCACTATCTCCTCGCCCAGACGTATCGCCAACTCCTCAAAAGCCGCCTGCGCGTCCTCATCGGCCTGATCCCAGACGGGCGTTTTCACGAACGCGAAGCGTGGAGTAATCGGTGGCTCGGCGGCGGCGGTCTCAAGCAGTCTCGGGGCCGCGCGATGCCGCATATCCGGGTCGCGCCCGTCAAAGACCATCAACTGATCGCCCAGGAAGGCGACGTCCTCGACCGAGCGCGCGAATAGGCCCACGTGATCGATCGGCCTCGACTGCGGGAGCATGCCGTAGCGAGAAATCGACCCGTGGGTGGGCTTGAAGCCGCAGACGCCGCAAAAAGAGGCGGGCCGAATCACGGAACCGTTCGTCTGGCTCCCCACCGCCACGGGAACCATGTGGGAGGCGACGGAAGCGGCGGAACCGCTCGACGAGCCGCCGGGCGTGCGGTTCGGGTCGTGGGGGTTCTTCGTCTTGCCCGGGTGATAGACGGCGAACTCCGTCGTCACGGTCTTGCCCATGATGACGGCGCCCGCGTTTTTTAGCAGGGACACGAGTGCGGCGTCCTTGGTGGGCCGGCGGCCCGCATGGAGTACGGAGCCGTTCTCGGTCGGAAAATCGGCGGTGTCGATAATGTCCTTGATTCCGACGGGGACCCCGTGAAAAGGCCTCAGGGCCTTCCCTTCCCCTCTGGCGAGGTCGGCCTCCCTCGCCTGCGAAAGGGCGAATTCCCTGTCCAGATGCTCCCAGGCGCCGATTTGCTCCTCACACTCCTCGATGCGGGCCAGGCACGCCACGACGAGTTCCTCCGAGGTCAATCGTCCTTCGCGTATCGCTTCTGCGGCGCTAAGGGCGTTCAGTCGGGCCGGATTGCTCTCTTCCATCGGATCATTCCTCCAATCAGAGCGCTTCGTCGTCAGACGCATTTCCGCAATACATCGCTCACCGGGGACGCTCCGCTGCGCCCGTCAACATGGCCACCGCGGCGAAATCCAGATCCCCCAGACCATCGCGCGAAGCCATGCGGTAGACCTGGTTCGCGGCCGCTCCGGTGGGGCACGGAATCCCGAGTGACATCAGTGCGGATACGGCCAGGGACATGTCCTTGAGCATCAAGTCCACCGTGAAGCCCGCCTCGAAATCCTTGCTCGAAGGCGCGCCCTCGATGAGATCGGGACACGGCGGGTCTTTCTCCATCACCCAGCTTCCGCCGCTGCTCGTGCGTATCACCTCGTGGAGAATCTTCGTGTCCACGCCGGACGCCTTCCCCATGGCGAACGCCTCCGCCGCCGCCACCATGGTGACGCCCGCGATGAGATTGTTGCAGAGCTTCGCGACCTGCCCTGCGCCGTATCCTCCGACGTGGATGATGTTCTTTCCCAACAGCGCCAACACGGGCTGCACGGTATCGAAGGCCTCTTTCGGCCCCCCGACCATGATGGTAAGGCTCGCCGCATCCGCTCCCATCACCCCGCCCGATACGGGCGCATCGAGCGCCACCGCTCCGCGCTCGGCCGCCTCGGCGGCGAGTTTTCGGCTCTGATCGGGCTCGATGGTGGAGAGGTCCACCAGCAAACCGCCCTCACCCACGGCTTCCATGAGTCCGCCCTCGCCCAGAAAGACCTCTTCCACCTCGGCGCCCGTGGGAAGGGACGTGAGCACGATCTCGCACGTAGCGGCGAGTTCCGCCGGGCCGGACGCCTCGACGGCCCCATACGAGACGGCGCGCTCAACAGCCTCGCGGCCGACGTCCACCACGCCCACCTCATGGCCTGCCTTGATGAGATGCGGCACCATCCTACCGCCCATCGCTCCCACGCCTACAAAACCCAGTCGTTTCATCAGATATCCTCCGGTAAAATTTCTCTCGTTTTCATCTATTTTAACCCGCCCTCGACAGAAACTCCTCCGCCACCGCGCACAAGAATCCCTCCCTGAAGGCGGGCGCAAGCAGGGTCATCCCGATGGGCAGCCCGTTCGCATAAAATCCATTCGGGATGGCGATGGCGCATAAATCCAAAAGATTCACAAAATTCGTATAGGTCCCCAGATTCGAGTTCAAAGCCACAGGGTCGGCATTCACCTCGTCAATCGTGTAGACCGTGGGCGTCGTGGGAACCGCCACAATATCAATATCTTCCCAGACTTTATTTGCCTCGCGCTTTAGTTCCTCCAGGCGATAGAAGGCCCGGAAAGCGTCGACAGCCGTATACCGGGCGGCTCCCGCTATTATCTCTCTCGTGACGGGATGGAGGGCATCCGGCTTTTCTCCAAAAAACTCTTCAATCGCCGCCAGACGCTCCGCCACCCAGGGGCCGCCATAGAGAAGCCCCGCCGCCTCGAAAAAAGGCGAGAAATCGATCTCCCGCACTACCGCACCCATTTCTGTGAAGCGCTCTATCCCCCTCTCATAAGTACTTTGCGCTTCACCATCTCCCAGAAAATCTCTTTGTTCAGGAAGCGGCACGCCAGCATTCAGCCCCTCCGGCAAGTCGGCGGCCACTTGCAGGGACGCTCCCGCCGGAAGCGCACGGCTGTAGGGGTCCCCATCGGGCGCGGCCATCGTCTCCAGCGCACGAAGCGCGTCCGAAGCCTCGAGAGCAAAGACCGAGACGCAATCGAGCGTGCGGCAGGCGGGCACTACGCCCCGCGTGCTAACCAGTCCCCGGGAGGGTTTGAAACCCACGATGTTGTTGAACCCGGCGGGCACCCGGCCCGAGCCGGCCGTATCCGTGCCGAGGGCGAAACTCACCAGACCCGCTGCGACGGCCACGGCCGAGCCCGAACTCGAACCGCCCGGAATGTAGTCGGGATGAAACGGATTCCGGGCCACCCCATACGGCGTGCGCACGCCGACGAGGCCCAGCGCGAACTGATCCAGGTTCGTCTTCCCGACGAAAATCGCCCCCGCATCGAGCAGAAGCTCCACGCAGGGAGCACTCTCCTCGGGCGTATAGGCGTATTCGGGGCACGCCGCCGTGGTCGGAACACCCGCTACGTCGATGTTGTCCTTCACCGCAAAAGGGATGCCGTAAAGGGGGAGTTCACCTGCATCCGCCTTGCTGGCCTCCAACTCTTCCGCGCGCGCGAGCAATTTATCCTCGGATTCGACGTGAATCCAGACGCCGTCCTCACCGCGCGCGGCGATTCGCCGATAAACCTCATGAACCACGTCCGAAGGCGTCTGCTCACCCGGGGAATACGCTTGCCGAAGCCTGGAGAATTTCATTTCCTCCACGCCTGGTGCTGCGCCCCTCATCATCATCCTTCGCTTTCCCGGGATTCGCGCTCCGCCATCTCGCGAAGCGCCGTCTTGAGAACTTTTCCGTAATTGTTCTTCGGCAAGGCCTCGATGAAACGATACGATCGGGGGCGCTTGAAGCGCGCGATGTGTTCGAGACACAAGCCGTCGAGTTCTTCCTCGCTCACGCCTCGCCCGTCTTTGGGCACCACGAAGGCCATGACCTCCTCCCCCCAATCCGGGTGGGGCCGCCCGATAACGGAGACTTCCTGAACGCACTCGTGGCGGAGCAGCACTTCCTCCACCTCGCGGGGATAGATGTTGCTCCCACCGCTGATGATGAGGTCCTTGGAGCGATCCTTGAGGGTGAGGAAACCGTCCTCATCCATCACTCCCACGTCGCCCGTGTGGAGCCACCCGCCCTTGAGCGCGCTCGCCGTGGCTTCGGGGTTGTTCCAGTAACCCTTCATGACGACGTCGCCGCGCACGAGCACCTCGCCGGTCTCTCCCGGCGGCAGGGTGTTGTCCTCGGCGTCCACCACGCGCACTTCGACCACGGTGTGCGGCACCCCGACGGATGCGAGCCGCTCCTCGTAGCGCGGGTGATCGGTGTCGACGTGCCGTTCCCTGGAGACGACCGTAATGGTCATGGGGCTTTCCCCCTGCCCGTAAACCTGAACGAGTTTGTTCCCCAGAGCCTCCATGGCCTTTTTGAGGTCTTCCAGGTACATCGGACCGCCGCCATAGGCGACCGTCTTGAGATTCGTGGTATCCGCACCCCTGAGGGCTTCGCTCTGTATCAGTCGCGTCACCATCGTGGGCGCCGCGAAAATGGCGAGGCCCGGGTAGGCCTCGATCAGACGGAAAATCTCCGCGGGCTCGAACCCCCCGCTCTCGGGAACGATGTTGTTCGCGCCCTTATAGACGTGTGGTATCGCGTACAGGCCCGAGCCGTGGGACAAGGGCGCAGCGTGCAGGATGCAATCGTTCTCGGAGACCGGGTCGACGTCGGCGAAATAGCTCAGGGACATGCTGTGCAGGTTCCGGTGGGTGAGCATCGCGCCCTTCGGCCTGCCCGTCGTGCCGCTCGTATAGAAGAGCCAGGCCAGGTCATCCGGCTCCCGGGGTTCGATGGAGACGGGCTCCCGGGACTGGATCGCCCGGTATTCGGGGGTATCGACCTCCATCACGCTTTCCAGGCTTTCGATTTCATCGACGAGCGGCGACACCGTCCCCATGAGGTCGGAAGTGGCGAAACAGCAGCGCGCTCCGGCATTCTCGAGGATGAAAGCCATCTCCTTCGGATGGAGTTTGGCATTGACGGGCAGCGCGCAGCACCCCGCATGCCATATGGCGTAGAGGACCTCCAGAAACGCCGGGCAATTCTTCATCGTGATGGCGGCGCGATCCCCGGGCGCCATCCCCAGCACTTCCCGAAGGTAACCCGCCATGGAACCCGCCCTGCGGGCAAGCGTCTCATACGTGCAATGAACCGCCTCGCCCGAAGATATGGCCGGCCGACCGCCACAGGCATTGGCCGCCCGGGCCAAAAACTCCGCCATGTTCATTCGAAATATCCTCCCGAACTCACGGCCCATGATTCGCGCAATCACGAGGTTTCACGGGCGAATCACCGTTGGATGACTTATTCGCCAGATGGCTTGATGATAAGCCATATCCGAAACCATGAATATGAGATAGTATTAAACTATATCACAGCGTTTCATGGAGCGCGGTTTAAGCGAGAAATTCCGCATTTGCGAGAGGAGCGCGCCGGGCGACCCATCTTCTCATACCCGTGGAGGCGACTTTCATGCGAAGCGAGAAAGACCTGCTTGATTCGGCGAAGAAATACAGCTTTCGCGGGCGGGTGGACAAGACGGTATTCGCAGGCCCCGTCTTCGTACGCGGTGAAGGTTCCACCGTCGAGGACGTGAACGGCAAGCAGTACCTCGATTTCAACTCGGGCCAGATGTGCTCCGCCTTGGGGCACAACCACCCCACTGTCACGGACGCTATCAAAAAAAGTTGCGATGAGCTGATTCACGCGCACAGCAGCTTCTTCAACGACCAGGAGATAATCCTCGCCGAGCGTCTCGGCGCGCTGCTGCCGCCCCCGCTCGAGAAAAGCCTCTTTCTCGGTTCCGGCGCAGACGCCAACGAGGCGGCGGTGACCATCGCCCGCAAATTCACCGACGGCTTCGAGGTGGCGAGTCCCCACATCAGCTTCCACGGCCTCTCCGACACGGCGCGCTCCCTCACCTTCGCGGGCTGGCACAGCGGGCACGGGCCGCTGTCGCCCGGGAGCATGGCCATGGTCGCGCCCTACTGCTACCGCTGCCCGCTCGCCCAGAAATTCCCCGATTGCGAGATCGCCTGCCTGGACACGAGCTTCGAACTCATCGACGCGCAAACGACGAGCAAGCCCGCCGCCGTCATCACCGAACCCCTGTTCAGCGCGGGTGGCGTGGTGGAGCCGCCGCCCGGATGGCTCAAGAAACTCAAAGAAAGCTGCGAGGAGCGCGACATGCTCCTCATCGTGGACGACGAGCAGACCGGACTCGGCAAGCTGGGCACGATGTTCGGCTTCGAAAAGGACGAGGTGGTGCCCGACGTCGTGACGCTGGCGAAGCACTTCGGCGGGGGCGTGAGCATCTCTTCGGTCTCGACGAGCGCCGAGGTGGAGGAGAAGATAGCGTCCACCGAGTTCGTCGTCACCCATTCCCACACGAACGACCCGCTCGCCTGCGCCGCGGGCGTGGCGAGCTTAGACGTCATCGAGGGAGAAGACGTTCCCGCCAAGGCGCGGAAAATCGGCGCTCACCTGAGAGAACGCCTCACCTGGCTGGGCGAGCAGTATGAAATGGTGGGCGACATCAGGGGCCGGGGCCTTCTGCAGGGGATCGAACTGGTGGAGGACAGGCGCACGAAAACGCCCGCCACCAGGCAGGGCAGCGAGATCAACCGCAGGTGCCTAGAAAACGGCCTCATCTTCAGCCAGCGGCGCGGGGGGAGCGTACTCCGGTTCGTGCCGCCCGCCACGACGACGGAAGGACAGATGGATCAGGCGATGGACATCCTCACCGACGCGGTGGACAAGGCGAGCGTTCGCGGCGCCGTCTCGGGATAACGCTCGGCTTCGGGTTCCCTACTTTCGAATAGAATGAAATGCTCCACGTCGCTCTCTATCATCCGGCGATTCCGCAGAACACCGGGAACATCGGCCGTCTTTGCGTCGGGATGGATGCGCATCTGCACATCATCGAGCCTGCGAAATTTAATTTTTCGGACAATTCCCTGAAAAGAGCGGGGCTGGACTACTGGCCTGACGTGAAGCTCACCATCCACGAGAACGAAACCCGCTTCCTCGAATGGCTGGGCGAGAGAACGCCCTGGCTCATCACGAAGTTCGGCGCTTCTCGATTCGATAGAGTTTCATACAAAGACGAGGACGTGCTGCTGCTCGGAAACGAAAACACGGGGCTTCCCGATTCCTGGCACGCGCGCTGGCCCGAGCGGCGGATCTACGTGCCCATGCCCGGGCCGATCCGCTCCTACAACCTCGCCAACACCGCCGCGGTCGTCCTCGCCCAGGCGTTCATTCAACTGAATGAGGCGGACGTCACGAACCTCGGCGGCGGACGGGATCCTATAGGCTGAGGTTTACAGCATCCAGGCTACCCATCACGCCTTCATATCCACCCAGCCGCCCTCTTGCGCGCTTTGGAGACAGGCTTCGGCGAGCCTCACGTCGCGGATTCCTGCGGTGAGGTCGGCGTAGAAAGGTTCATCGCGCACCACGTGGCGGATGAAGCGCTCCCAGCCGTAGCGATAAGGGTTCTTATAAGGCGCAGGGTCGGGCTCTTCCTGCCAGTTCTCGCGGTAATCCACCGAGACGTCCATGGTGTCCGCGTCGCGTCCCATCAGGAAACCGCGCACCAAAGGGGTATCGCCCGCCGCCTGCTTCCAGCATCTTCTCAAGCCCGCGACTGCTGAGCCGCCGGTTCCGTCCACCTGGAAAGTCACCAGGTCCTCGCGCCTGACCCGCGTGGACCAGGAGCTCAGAATCGCGCCGCGCGCGCCGCTTTCGAGTTCCAATAGCGTGTGGGCGTTGTCCTCTACGTCGACGCGGAAGCGCGCCCCCGCCTCGTCGGCGCGCTCGGTCTGCCCCGTCCAGGCTAGCGCCGCCACGCGCGCAATCGGCCCCAGGGTTCCCTCGACGATGTAGCGCCAGTGCGGGTGCATGTCCGAGATGAGACCGCCGCCGCCCGCCTTCCGGTAGTTCCAGCTCGGGCGCTGGCATTCCGCCTCGATACCGTCGAACACCCACCAGCCGAAGTTGATCTGAAACCCGATGATCCGCCCCAGAAAACCGCTCTCCACCACCCGCCTGAGTTTCAGGAACCCCGGCAGGAAGAGCTTATCCTCCACAGCGCCGTGCTTGAGGCCTTTGGCCTGCGCCGCGCCAAGAAGCTCCATCCCCTCTTTAACGGTGGGAGCTACTGGTTTTTCGGTATAGATGTGTTTCCCGGCGGCAATGGCGCGCTTAAGGACATCCACTCTCAAATGCGTGGACACAGCGTCGAAGAAGACGGGATACGCCTCGTTCCCGAGAGCCGCATCCAGATCGGTCGTCCAGTCAAGGCCGCCGTGTACGGCCGCCAGTTTCGCGAGACGCTCCTCGCTCCTGCCGACAAGCAGGAGCTTCGGCAGGATTCTCTCGCCGCCGACTTCGAGGCCGCCCTCGCCGATGATGGGAATGAGCGAATTTCTCAGATGCTGGAAGGAGCAGATGCCGCCCGTCGCCCCGTGCAGAATGATTCCCAACTCACGCGTCGCCATGTAGTCGCCCTGCCCCACGCTCAAGATTTCGCGAGAACGCCCCTATGCCTCGAGACCCGCCATCAGTTCCGCAGGACTGATTGGCAACTTCAACTCCTCGCCGCGCTTGGCCGAGAGGTCCATCGCCATGGTCAGCATGAGGTTACGGTGCCCCTCGGCGGCGGTCGCATGGGGCGTACTCTTGTCCGAATAAATCCGCTGGAACCAGGAGTTCGTCTCCTCGCGCATCGGCCCCCAGAGTTCCCCCTCATACATGTCGCCCGGCGGGAAGCTGGTGAGAAATTCGACGTTGCGCTGCGCTTCCAGTTCGAAATCATCCGGATTATAGGCGGGCCCTTGCGAGAATTCAGACGCCATCACAACGTCGCGGTGCGTGTCCTCGATGTCCACTACACCTTTGGTGCCCACGATGCCGATCTCGAGTCCATATACCGCGCCGGGCCATTCCTTGGGCAGCGCCCAGCAGATGTTCATGCTCCAGATGGCGCCGCTGTCCATTGTGAACACGCCGAAGGTGGCGTCCTTGGTGCCGAGATCGCTCAATATCCCCTCGGTCGAGCGCGCGAATATGGAAACGGGCTTGGCGTCGCCCATCAGCCACAGGCACATATCGAGACTGTGGGTGCCCGAAATCACCATGGGCGTCAGGAACCGGCGGTCCTGTGAGAGCCGGACCTCTCCGGTCGGCGCCATGCGGTTCATGAAGGCGCGCGTGACCGCCGCCGTGACGTCGCCGATCTGGCCGTTATCGACGCGGTCCTTCACGGCGAGGAAACGCCTGCGAAAACGCTGGGTGTAGCCGACCACGGCGTCCACGCCGGCCGATTCTATCGCTGCGAGAACAGAGGCGGACTCGCGCGCGTCCGTGGCGAGTGGCTTTTCGATCAGCATGGGCAGGCCGCGCTCCGCCGCGGCGAGCGTGGGTTCGACGTGCGCCCAGGTCGAAGTGGCGATGATCGCCGCATCCACCTCGGGCCGGGCGAGGAGTTCCTTGAAATCGGTGGTGAAGTAATCGGCCCCGATATCATCTTTGAGATTATTGCCGACCTTCTCGTTCATATCAGAGAGGCCGATCCAGCCGATTCCTGGGAAATCCCTGGCCAGCGCGCCCCGCATGCGCCCCACGACCCCGCAACCGACGATGGCAAGCCCCAGCTCCTTTTTATCCGCCATTTCTCTTCCTTTCACTTTTATGAGTATCGTCTCTATGATTTCGTGAATGTATCCGGCAAAGAAAAAGCCGCGGAGACTCCGCGGCCGTTTTTCGCTTGGTAGCGGGGGGAGGATTCGAACCTCCGACCTTTGGGTTATGAGCCCAACGAGCTACCAGACTGCTCCACCCCGCATCAATATGTGTTATCTACTCCCGCATGGGCGTTCTGTCAAGGAGAGAGAGGCTCTTCGAGAATTACCAGGAGGACCCCTTGAGATCGAGGCAACGAAAACTGAAGGTCATTTTTTCGAGGGAATGAACTCGTAGACGACTTCCCCTTTTTTGACGAGGCCTAAGTCTTCTCGCGCGATTTTCTCTATCGCGCGTTCATCGGAGCGCAATGAGCGGATTTCCGAGCGCAATTCCTTGTTCTTCGTTTCGATTTCCGCGTTTTCTTTCTTGAGTTCAGAGACGCGATCCTGGTTCACGATGACGGCAAGATACCCGTCCTGGCCCAGCCATGCCGAACCCAACAGCAAGACGATAATACCCGCAGAGAGCCAGAAAAAAAGTCTTGCTTTTGGCGATTGGGCCGTGGTGGATGATCGTCCTGCTTTTCGCATCGCGCTCAGGCTCCGAGACGTGCGAACTCTAGCAGCTAAAGCTCGGCGAACGCCTCTCGCGCAGCGGCCAGCGTGGCCTCCACGCTCTCATCCGTATGGGCGGAAGACATGAACCCCACTTCGAACTGACTCGGGGCGAATGCCACACCCCGTTTTAGCATAGAATGAAAGAATTTGGCATACCGGTCGGTGTCCGAGCGCATGGCGTCCGAGAAATTGCGAACCGGACCTGCCTGAAAAAACGCGCCGAACATCGACCCGCAACACGCGGTAGTGAGCGGAATTCCCGCCGACCGCGCCGCGTCGGTCATACCCCCGGAGAGCGCTTTGGTCCGCTCGGCAAGAGCTTCGGGCAGTCCCAGTTCCTCGATAATTTTGAGCGTTTCCACTCCCGCCGTCATGGCGATAGGATTCCCCGACAGCGTTCCCGCCTGATAGACCGAACCCAGGGGGGCGACGCATTCCATCACGTCGCGCCTGCCCCCGTATGCGCCCACGGGCATGCCGCCGCCGATCACTTTCCCGAGAGTCGTCAAATCGGGCGTGATTCCGAACAGGGACTGGGCGCCGCCTCTCGCCACCCGAAACCCCGTCATCACCTCATCGAATATGAGCAAGGCGCCCGCTTTTTCGGTTTCCTCCCGCAAGACCTCCAAAAACCCGGTCTCGGGCAGAATCAGCCCCATGTTGCCGGCCACCGGCTCGATGATGAGGGCGGCCACGTCCGCGCCGCGTCTGGCGAAGAAATCCCTGACCGCCTCAACGTCGTTGAAGGGAAGGGTCGCCGTGTTTCGCGCATAATCTCCCGGAACGCCCCCGCTGTCCGGCACGCCCAGGGTGGCGCCCCCGCTGCCCGCCTTGACGAGCAGTCCGTCGGCATGGCCGTGGTAGCAGCCCTCGAATTTGACGATCACGTCCCGGCCCGTGAAACCGCGTGCGAGGCGGATGGCCGACATCGTCGCCTCGGTGCCCGAATTCACGAAACGCAGCAACTCCATGGAAGGATATGCAGCGTTCACCAGCTCCGCCAACTCGGTCTCGAGAGCAGTGGGCGCGCCGAAACTCGTACCGCGCGCCGCCGCTTCCTGAATGGCGCGCACAACGCGCGGGTGTGCGTGGCCCAGAATCAACGGTCCCCAGGAGAGCACGTAGTCGATATAGGTGTTGCCGTCGGCGTCCCGGATTCGCTCCCCTTCTCCTTTTTCAACGAAAAAAGGCGTACCGCCGACGCCCCGGAACGCGCGGACCGGGGAATCCACCCCGCCCGGGATACGGTTTTGCGCGAGCGCGAAGAGTTCTTCGGATTTAGGCCGGTTCACGATATGTATTTTCCAATCAGGTGACTGAGACGTTCTTTCGTCTCACTCGGCATGCGGGCAGGGTCCGTCATGAGGGCCGTCGCCAAAGAGCCTGAAAAGGGGCTGTCGCCATCAATTTCAGGTACTGCCTTATTGATAATCTGCTGCGCGAGGGTCGCGTTGCGCTTCACGAGGGCGATCACGGCCTCCACGCTCACCGCCTCTTCCTCCTCGTGCCAGCAGTCATAATCCGTCGCCAGCGCGATGGTGGCGTAGCTCATCTCCGCCTCGCGCGCGAGCTTGGCCTCGGGCATGTTCGTCATCCCGATAATCGATGCGCCCCAGTCGCGGTAGCGGAAACTCTCCGCCCGGCTGCTGAACTGGGGGCCTTCCATGCACACGTACGTCCCGCCCGCGTGCGCCGTTGCGCCCGCCCGAGCGGCCGCGCCCGCCAGTATCCCGCTCAGCACCCCGCACACCGGGTCCGCCATAGACACGTGGGCGACGACACCGTCGCCGAAAAAAGTGGCTATTCGCGTTTTTGTGAGGTCGATGAACTGGTCGGGAATCACGATGTCGCCCGGATGAATATCTTCTTTCAAACTACCCACCGCGCTGACGGATATCAGCCATTCCACGCCCAACTGCTTGAATCCATGGATATTGGCGCGGAAGGGAATTTCATTCGGAAGATATACGTGCCCTCTACCGTGTCGGGGCAGAAAGGCGATTCGCTTGCCGGAGAACGTCCCCACAACATAGGGGGCCGAGGGCGCGCCGTAGGGTGTATCGAGCGCGCGTTCTTCCACCTCGCTCAACTCCGCCATCTCGTAAAGGCCGCTTCCTCCGATTACCCCGATTTTCACATCAGACACTTATATAACCTCGTTCGTGATCACTTCACCGGGGCCGCCCGGAGCATTCCCTTCTCTATCAGGGTCTCGGCAATCTGCACCGCGTTCAGCGCAGCCCCTTTTCTCAGGTTATCCGCCACCACCCACAGGTTGAGCGTGTTTTCGCGTGAATCATCCCGGCGGATGCGGCCCACATACACCGGGTCCTCACCGTCCGCGTCCTTGGGCATGGGATAGGAGAACGATTCCACGTCATCCACCACCTCCACGCCTGGCGCGCGGGAAAGCAACGATCGCGCTTCCTCCGGTGAGATAGAGTCTTCAAGCTCCACGTTCACCGACTCGGAGTGCGCGTTGTAAACGGGCACCCGCACGCATGTGGCGCTGACGGCCAGATGAGGCGCGCCCATGATCTTTCGCGTCTCATCGACCATCTTCTTTTCCTCTTTCGTATGCCCGCCGTCCAGGAAAACGTCGATATGGGGCAGGCAGTTGAAGGCGATCTCATGGGGCATTTTCTCTGGGGCCGCAGCGTCGCCATCGACTTGCGCCTGCATCTCGTCTATCGCGGCCTGCCCCGCTCCGCTCACCGCCTGGTAGGTGCTCACCACGATCCGCTTGATGCGCGCTGCATCATGAAGGGGCTTAAGCGCCACCACGAGCTGGATGGTGGAGCAGTTCGGGTTGGCGATGACTCCCTGGTGCGCAGCCATCGCATCCGGATTCACCTCCGGCACCACGAGGGGAACATCCTCATCCATCCGATAGGCGCTGGAATTATCCACCACGACCGCCCCAGACTTCACGGCCGCAGGCGCGAACTCGAGTGAGCGGGTAGCGCCACAGGAGAAAAGCGCCAAGTCCACGCCCTTGAAAGCATCCTTGGTAAGCCTGCTTACCGTGAGTTCCGAGTCCCGAAACGGGATTTTCCGGCCCACGCTGCGCTCGCTCGCAAGCAAAACGACCTCTTCGGCGGGGAAATTCCGCTCCTCCAGAATCCGGAGCATCTCCCGGCCCACGGCGCCAGTGGCGCCGGCGACGGCGACGCGCATCACGACGCCCCTCCCGCCAGAGCAGCGACTCTCGCGCCCATCTCTTCACAACCCACCGCCGTAGCGCCGGGTGTATGGATGTCGGATGTTCTGAGACCCTCATCGAGCGCCGCGGCCACGGCCGCCTCGATGGCTTCGGCCACGTCCACCCGCTTAAGCGAGTAGCGGCACAGCATGGCAGCCGACATGATGGCCGCAATCGGGTTCGCCTTGTCCTGGCCGGCGATGTCTGGCGCGGTGCCGTGCACCGGTTCGTAGAGGCCGAAACCGGTCTCGTTCAGGTTCGCCGAGGCGAGCATGCCGATGGAACCCGTGAGCATCGAAGCGCAATCGCTCAGGATGTCGCCGAACATGTTGCCCGTCACGATGACGTCGAATTGCAGCGGGTCGCGAATCAACTGCATCGCCGCGTTATCCACGTACATGTGGCTGGTTTCGATGTCGGGGAATTCCCCGGCGACGTCTGTGGCGACCCGGCGCCACAGCCGGCTGTTGTCGAGAACGTTCTCCTTATCCACCGAGCAGAGCTTCTTTTCGCGCACCGAAGCCAACTCGTACGCGAGGCGGACGATCTGACGAATCTCGCCCGTGGTGTACGTCATCGTGTCGACCGCTTTTTCCTCATCGGGAGAGAGCCGCTCGATGCCTCTCGGCTGGCCGAAATATATGCCGCTCACGCCCTCGCGTACGACGAGCATGTCGAGTCCGCGAACGACTTCGGCCTTGAGCGATGAGGCTTCCACCAGCGGATCGAACATGACGGCGGGCCTCAGATTGGCGAAGAGGTTCAGCTCTTTCCGTAAACCCAGGATGGCCTGTTCGGGGCGTTTGTCGCGAGAGAGTTCATCCCATTTGGGGCCTCCCACGGCGCCGAACAGCCCCGCTTCGCTCCTGCGGCAGAGGGCAAGGGTCTCCTCGGGAAGGGGCTCGCCCTTCGCGTCATAAGCTGCACCGCCGCAAAGTCCTTCTTCAAACTCGAAACTGGCGCCAAAGCGAGCGCCCGCCGCCTCCAGGGTCGAGCGCGCCTGCGCCACCACCTCCTGGCCGATACCGTCACCCGGCAAAACGGCTATCCGATAACTGCTCACCGATAACTCTCCTCTCTTTATTGCGCGTCGTTCTCGAAATTCGTGACGTACGGCAGATGCTGCGCCACCTCCTCGACTTGGGGTAGATTGCTTCTCAAATTGGTGAGCATGTCCCACGTGCCGGCCAAAAATGCGGCCTTACGCGTCTCCTGGATTTCGATGGGAATGACGCGATCACCGAAGCTGACAGTGGAATTCCTGATGTCCACGTTGAAGCGCGTCTCCGGTTCTTCCTGCGCCTGTCTGATCAGCTCATTCACGTCATCCGCCGAAGCCACGCCGAGCGGCACGCCGATGGCGAAGCAGTTGCCCGCAAAAATCTCGGCAAACGATACCCCGACGAGCACTTCGATTCCGAAGCGCTTGAGCGCCTGCGGGGCGTGCTCGCGCGAGGAACCCGAACCGAAGTTCTTGCCCACGAACATCATGTTGGCCCCTTTGTGAGCAGGGTTGTCGACGGGATGATCGGGCGTGTTCTCGCGCTCATCGCAAAACAGGGCCTTCTCGATGCCCTCGAAGGTGATGGACTTGAGAAAGCGGGCCGGCGTGATCCTGTCGGTATCGATGTCGTCGCGAGGCATGGGGATGGCCTTGCCAACGATTTTTTCGATTCTTTTCGTGCTCATGCCTGTTCTCCCATCTCTCTGGGGTCCGCGATGCAGCCCGCAATCGCTGAGGAGACGACAACGGCCGGACTGCCCAGGTGCGTTCTTCCGCGCGGACTGCCCTGACGCCCGATGAAATTGCGGTTCGAGGTGGAAATGCTTCTCTCCGCACCCACGAGCTTGTCCGGGTTCATGCCCAGACACATCGAGCATCCCGCTTCGCGCCACTCCGCGCCCGCTTCGGTGAAAATTTCGTGCAATCCCTCTTCCTCGGCCTGCTGCTTCACCTGCTGGGAGCCGGGCACCACCAGCATCCTGACCCCTGGGTGCACCTTGTTGCCATTTATCAGCTGCGCGCCCTCGCGCAAGTCTGAGATTCTCGAATTCGTGCAGGAACCCAGGAAGGCGACGTCGACCTTCGTGCCCAGAATGGACTCGCCCGGATTGAGGGCCATGAATTCATAGCCGTGTTCCGCCGTATTCCTGTCCTCGCCCGAGAAACTATTCACTTCGGGCAGCGGCTGAGAAATCCCGACAGAATGCCCCGGGTTAATGCCCCAGGTGACCATCGGTTCGATGGATTCGCCCGCAATCTCGTAGACGTCGTCATATTCCGCGTCATCGCCAGAGGCGATATCCCGCCAGTACGCGAGCCCTCTTTCCCAGGCTTCTCCTTCGGGGCTGAACTCGCGGCCCTCGAGATAATCGAACGTCGTCTGATCCGGATTCACGTAGCCGATTCGGGCGCCGCCCTCGATGCTCATGTTGCAGACCGTCATGCGTCCTTCCATCGACATGGCGTCGAAAACGTCGCCGCCGTACTCATAGGCGAAACCCAGACCGCCCTTGATACCCAGATCGTGGATGACGCGCAAGGTCACGTCCTTGGGCGTCACGCCGGGGCCAAGAGCGCCCGTGACCTCGATTCGCTTCACCTTCAGGCGGTTCAGCGCCAGGGTCTGCGTCGCCAGGACGTGGCCCACCTCGGTCGTGCCGATGCCGAAGCCCAGTGATCCCATCGCGCCGTGCGTGCTCGTGTGGCTGTCGCCGCAGGCGATGGTCATACCGGGCTGGCTGAGCCCCAACTCCGGCCCGATGACGTGAACGATGCCCTGCTTCCCGGAATCGAGATGCAAGAAGCGGACGCCGAACTCGTTCACGTTCTGCTCCAGGGCGGCCATCATCTTCTCGGCCTGCTCGTCCTCATAGGGCCTTATCTGGCTGAGCGTGGGGATGATGTGGTCCACCGTCCCCATCGTGCGGCCGGGAAAAGCGACGCCCGCGCCGATTTCCTTGAGCATCCCGAACGCCTGGGGCGTGGTGACTTCATGGATGAGATGCAGACCGATGAAAATCTGATCCTGGCCCGAATCGAGCCTGGCCACGGTGTGGGAATCCCAAACCTTATCGTAGAGCGTGTTTTTCGACATGGCATTACCCTCGAAATGATCTACAGATTCTTACGCGTCATTTTTAAATTGGTTGTCAAGAAACCGTTTTTGAGCGATCGAGACCTTCCCGCAAAGAGGCGATGTAATCGCAAGCCGCCCGCATCTTGTCCTCACGCGACGCTTCCGCCTCCATGACGTCTATCAGTGCGCTGCCCACGATGACGCCATCGGCATGCCCGGCCACCTCCGCCGCCTGCTCGGGCGTCTTGATGCCGAACCCAACGAGAACGGGCCGGTTCTTCACCCGGTTGATCCTCGTCAGGGTGGCGCCCAAATCCGAATCCAGGGCGTCGCGCGCGCCGGTGACACCCATCTGACCGACGTAGTAGATAAAACCGCCGCCCACATCGTTCACCAGCTCGATACGCTCCTGCGTGCTCGTCGGCGCAAGCATGAAGACGGGCACGAGCGGATAATCGTGCATGATCTCGACAATAGCGTTCGCTTCTTCGGGCGGCAGGTCGGGCACGATGACGGCGTCGGCCCCCACCTGCGCCGCGCCGCGCACGAACTCCGCCAGGCCCATGGCGATGATGGGGTTGTAATACGTCATCAGGACCAGAGGCGTATCCGGTATGTCCGCGCGAACCTCTCCGACCATCTCCAGAACGCCGTTCAGGCGGGTGCCGCCCGCAAGCGAACGCATGCTCGAACGCTGAATGGTGGGGCCGTCCGCCAGGGGATCGCTGAAGGGAACCCCTATCTCGAAGCCGTCCGCTCCCGCCTCGGTCATGAGGGGCAGGAGTTCACGGGTGAAGCCAAGGTCAGGGTCGCCCGCTGTAACGAACGGGAACAGACCGGCCCGGCCCTCTGTGCGCAAACGGTTGAAACACGCTTCCAGTCTGCCGCCCATCAGCGCACGTCCTCGTCATCGAGCATTTCCGTCAATAGCCCTTCCGCCTGATGAACGTCCTTGTCCCCCCGGCCCGAAAGGCAAAGCACCACGGTCTTCATCTCGCCCGCCTCTCTCGTCTCCTCGGCCAGGCGGTCCAGATAGGAAATCGCGTGGGCGCTTTCGAAGGCGGGGATGATGCCCTCCAGCACGGATAGTTGCTGGAACGCCTTGAGCGCGTCGTGGTCTTCGACCGTCACGTAGCGCGCGCGGCCGGTATCCTTCAAATGGGAGTGTTCGGGACCCACGCCGGGGTAATCAAGGCCCGCGGACACCGAATGGGCCGGGATGATCTGTCCGTCATCGTCATACAGCAGGAACGTCTCGCAGCCGTGCAGAACACCCACGCGGCCGGCGGTCAGGGAGGCGCCGTGCTCCTCGGTGTCCAGACCCCGGCCCCCGGCTTCCACGCCGATGAGTTCGACGTCTTCGTCATCCACGAAGGGATGGAACAGGCCGATGGAATTGCTGCCGCCTCCCACGCAGGCCACGCAGGCGTCGGGAAGCCGGCCTTCAGCCCCGAGAATCTGCTCACGCGCCTCGCGTCCGATGACGGACTGACAATCGCGTATCATTTCCGGGAACGGGTGCGGCCCCACGACCGAGCCGATGATGTAGTGGGTCGTCCGCACCGATGCCGTCCAGTCGCGCAGCGTCTCGTTCGTGGCGTCCTTCAGGGTCTTGCTGCCCGAGGTGACCGGAATCACCCGCGCGCCCAGAAGACGCATGCGGAACACGTTGAGCGATTGCCTGCCGATGTCCTCCTCGCCCATGTAGACGTCGCAATCCAGGCCGAAGAGCGCCGCCGCCGTCGCCGTCGCCACCCCGTGCTGGCCTGCTCCGGTTTCCGCGATGATCCGCGTTTTCCCCAGCCTCCTGGCCAGAAGGACCTGGGCGAGCGTGTTGTTTATCTTGTGAGCGCCCGTGTGGCAGAGGTCCTCACGCTTGAGGTAGACCCTCAGCACGCCCAGATGATCGGACAGGCGCTCAGCCAGATAGAGCGGCGTGGGCCTGCCCACGAATTCCCTCAGATAATAGGCAAGTTCTTCATGATACGCCGGGTCGCTGCGGGCTTCCTCGTACGCTTCTTCCAACTCATCAAGGGCGGGCATCAGGGTTTCAGGCACATAGCGCCCCCCGAACCGACCGAACCTTCCCCTGGAGACCAATTCGCTCATCTTCTGATTTCCTCAAATTCCGATATCGCCGCGCGCGCGTTTTGTATGAAACCCAAGACCCGCTCGGGGTCCTTCCGGCCCAGAACGGCGCCCTCTACCCCGCTGCTCGAATCCACCCCATAGGGCTGAACGCTCCTCACGGCTTCACCCACGTTCTCGGGCTTTAGACCGCCCGAGAGGATGATGGGTCGCGCTTCGGCCGCCCGCCGGGCCAACTCCCAATCGAAAGTCTCGCCCGTGCCTCCGAGCGCGCCCTTCACGTAGGCGTCCAGCAAAATCGCGCAATCGGGAAAAACGTCAATTTGCGCTATCGTTTCCGGCCCTTTCACCCTTAAAGCCCGAATGACGCGCAAGCCCCGCTCGATGAGCCAGCGGCAATCTTCGGGCGACTCATCGCCATGAAGCTGGGCTGCGTCCAAACCGACGAGGCGCGCAACTTCCATGACACGCTCGGGTGGCTCGTTCACGAAAACGCCGACCCTGGTCCCGAAAGCGGGCAGCGCCTCGGCAATTCCCCGCGCCTGCGCCACCTCCAGACACCGGGGAGTGCCCGGAACGAAATTCAGCCCCAGGGCGTCGGCGCCTGCTTCCAAGGCGAATTCCGCATCCTCGACGGTCGTAACTCCACAAATCTTCACGCGGATCATGTCACGAAACCCTCCCGGGCAGAGCAAGCATTTATAGCATAGAGTCGAAGCGCAAGCCTAGCGTAAAGGTGCAGTCCAAGCGACATGAGAATAAGGCGAGAAAATTGCATCAGGTAGAGGACGCGAGGCTTTCAGAACTTAGGGAGATGCAAATTTTACGGGAAAGGAAGGGGTGGCCCGTTAGCCGCCGCCCAGATACATCATCTTGACTTCCTGGTTGTTCAGGAGTTCGTGGCCGCCGCCCTGATAGCGGTTCCTGCCGAGTTCGAGCACGTAGCCCCGGTCCGAAATTTCCAGGGCGCGAGCGGCGTTCTGCTCGACCAGCATGA
Organism: Nitrospinae bacterium bin107; assembly: GCA_002238965.1. Lineage (GTDB taxonomy): Bacteria > UBA8248 > UBA8248 > UBA8248 > UBA8248 > Bin107. The sequence goes on from MPNJ01000022.1 coordinate 50,584, forward strand.
TGGTCAGGCCTTCCTTGGCGAGGCTCACGATTTTCTCGAACACTTCCGTGACGAAGCGGGGACTCAAGCCCAGGGAAGGCTCGTCGAGCATGATCATCTTGGGCCTCGTCATCAGGGCGCGTCCCATGGCCAGCATCTGCTGCTCGCCGCCGCTCATCGTGCCTCCCAACTGCTTCTGTCGTTCGCCGAGACGCGGGAAGAGCGTGAAGACGTAATCCATCGACTCGTCGATTTTCTTCTGATCGCGCTCGATGTAAGCGCCCATCTCCAGGTTTTCCTTGACCGTCATCTGGTTGAAAACGATGCGGCCCTGCGGCACGTAGCCCAGCCCCCGGCCCAGAATCTGATCCGGGCGGAAGCCCACGATGTTCTGACTATCGAACTCGATCTCGCCGCCGAGATAGTTGATAAAGCCCATGATGATTTTGAAAGTCGTGGATTTTCCCGCGCCGTTCGGCCCGATGACGGCCACCACCTCTTTTTCGTTCACGTGGAGCGACACGTCGTGGAGTATCTGGATTCGGCCATAGGCCGCGTTGACATCCTTGAGGTCTAATAGCGCCATTTATTTGTGTCCAAAATATGCTTCGATGACTTCTTCGTTCGTCTGAATGTCCTCTGGCAGACCCTCGGCGATTTTCACGCCGTAGTCCAGCACGAACACCTTTTCGCAGTGATTCATGATGACGTTCATGTCGTGCTCGACGATGAGCACCGTTTTCCCCTGCTCTTCCTGGAGATGGTGAATGTGGTCGAGCAGGTTGTTGAGCAGGGTTCTGTTGACGCCGGCCGCCGGCTCATCGAGGAGGATGAGGTCCGGGTCCGTCATAAGGGCGCGGGCGAATTCGAGAAGTTTCTGCTGTCCGTAGGAGAGATTTCCGCCATACTCGCCGCGAAGCTTCGTGAGCGTGACAAACTCCATCAACTGCTCCGCCCGGGCGCGCGCCTCGCGCAAGGGTACTTTCATGCTCGATGCGGAAAGCATGTTCTCGAACACCGTCATTTCCCGGTAGATGCGCGTAATCTGGAACGTGCGGCTGATGCCCCTGTTGAAAATTTCATATGGCCTCAAGCCGACGATGTTCTCTCCGTTATAGAGCACCTCGCCGCTGTCCGCCGCGAGAACGCCCGTGAGCAGGTTGAACGTGGTGGTCTTGCCGGAGCCGTTCGGTCCGATCAGGCCCGATATCTGGCCTTTGGGCACCTGAAACGTGCACCCGTCCACCGCCTTGATGCCCCCGAAATACTTCTTCAGGTTCTGAATGTCGAGGGCGATTTCCGCATCAGCCATTTTCTCGCGCTGCTCCGTTTCTTAGTGAACCATTCCCTTGCGCGCCCAACCCTTGTCGATGGCGTATCCCATCAATCCGCGCGGCATGAACCGGGCCACGAGGACGATAAAGACGCCGAAGGCGATGAGGTGGGCCGTCGGGAACTTCACCCAGGTAATTTCCTGAACGATATACAAAATGAATGTGCCCAAGATGGGGCCAATCACTGTTCCTTTTCCGCCGAACATGGCGAAGAGCTTCATGTAGATGGTGACGAGAATGAAGAATTCGGTTTCAGGATCGATATAGAGAATCTTGTATGCCTGAATGCCGCCGGCCGCCGCCGGGAATATGGCGGAAAGCGCGAAGGCGGAAAGCTTGTAGAACGTGGTGTTGATACCCAGGCTCTCCGCGGCGATCTCGTCCTCACGAATGGCGTTCAGGCGGATCCCGAACCTTGAATGCCCCACCCAATAGGACACGATAATAGTGGCCAGCATGACCACCAGCATGGCGAAATAGGTTTCAAAGGAGTTTTCCACGTTGGGCAGACCGATTCCTTCACCACCGTGTGTCAAGCTCTCCCACACCGTGGCCACCACGCGCGTACCCTCCGCCGCGCCGAGCATGGCGATGGCGAAATAAGGACCTTTGAGGCGCAAAACCGGAAACCCGATACATAGAGAAACTACGAAGGAGACGAACACGCCCACGCCCAGGGTCGCTATCCAGTGCCAGCCGTAATCCACCACCAGAATACCCGTGGCGTATGCGCCGATGCCGTAGAACATCACATGGCCGAACGACACGTAGCCCGTATAGCCGCTGATGATGTTCCAACTCAGGGAGAGAATGACGTACATCATCGTGAAGAGTATAACGGAGCGCTGATACAGATTGATATTCGAGGGCAACACGCACAGGATGATTATGAGGACGGCCAGCATCCCGAAGTTGCGCAGGTGTTCATTTTGGCCCATTTCAGATCTCTCCTAGTTTTCTTTGGGCCCCATCAGGCCGCGAGGCCTGATAAGCAGCACGAATACCATCATTCCGTAGGACGCAATTTCCACCATGGCGGTGCCGTTGGGGATCATGAAGGAGATAAGGCTCTCGATGACCGCGAGCATGACTCCTCCAATGAGCGCACCGATATAGTGGCCCCTGCCTCCGAGCACGATGATGGCGAAGGCCTGCAACGTATACAAAACGCCCGTTTCCGGGTTGAAGCCGAACTGAATCGACACCAGGGCGCCGCCCGCCACAGCAAGGGCCGCGGCGAGACCCGAGGTGATCATGTAGATATGAAAAATGTTGATGCCGCAGACCATCGCGACGTCCGCATTTTGCGCCGTAGCGCGGATTGCCTTGCCGATGCGGTGAATCTTGAGAAAGAAGAAAACGCTTATGGAGATGAAAGAAGCCATCACGAAGCTGATGATCTTGCTCCTGCCTATATTGATGGACTCGCTGATCTGCAAAGCGTCGGGAGCGTATGGAATAGTGCGGTAATCGGTGGTGAATATGGCTTCTACGATATGAATGATCGTGAGACCCAGGCCGAAGGTAATCAGCAAGGGCGTTAGTTCCGGCCCGCCCACCACGGCGTTCAACAGCAGCTTCTGGATAAGGACCCCGATGACGAAAGCGATGGGAAGCGTGAGGAACAAGGCGAGGAGCGGGTCGATTCCAACGTAGAAGAAGAACATCCACGTCAGGTAGGCGCCCAGCATCACCAGCTCGCCATGCGCCACGTTGATGATGCGCATGACGCCGAAGATGAGCGTGAGCCCCACGGCGAACATGGCGTATACGCCGCCCTGCATGATGCCGTTCAGGATGACGGTAGTCAGGTCCGCCAGCCACTGGAGATCGAAGAATACGTTGTCCGTATAAATACCGATGCCGAAGGGAACGGTGTAGGCCGCAACCAGAAACAACGCCAGCCAGTATTTGCTACGGATTTCCGCTTTTTCCTGCATGAGAAATCAAGTCCTCGAATTGCTACACAAAAACTCCGGATACTTTCGCCTTCGCGCCGGAGCCGCTTTTAACAGCCCCGGCGCGAAAGTTCAAGTGTTTATGGCATTTTCGCCTTTCACGCAACCCGCCTAGTTCTTGCCTCTTTCCTTCCAATTCGGCATCGGCAGCTTGTAGGGGACTTCCGATATCTTCTTGGGCCACACGATCTTGCGCTCGCCGTTCAATATCTGGAAGGTCAGGCCTTCATGCTGGTTCAGGTTGGTGTCATCCACCTTCCAGGGACCGATGACGGTCGTGGTCTTCATGGTGCGCAGCGCTTTCCACACCTTGTCCCTATCCGCGGAGCCGGCTTTCGCCACAGCGTCACCGAAAATCTGCAGGGACGCATAAGACTGACCCGCATGGTAGTTCGGGTTCACGCCATAGCGCTTTTTATACGCCGCGATGAATTCCTTCATGCCTGGCCGCTTGAGAATGGCCGGCTTCGGTTCCCACTGGCTGAATCCCAGAACGTATTCCGCCGTGTCGCCGAGCTGCTTGGCGAATTTCGGCAGACCCGGGCCGACGGTTCCGGCGAAAATCTTGAGGTTGATGTTGAGCTCGCGAAGCTGGCGAATCTGCGCAGCGGCGTCCGCGAAGTAGCTGTTCGAGATGAGCGCTTCCGCGCGGCGCGCCTTGATTTTCTGCAGCAGCGCGGTGAAGTCGGTCTGCTTGCGCGGATAGTTCTCGTTCAGCACTACTTCGAGGCCCAGCTTCTTCGCCCACTCCACAGCGCCCTCGGCCGACTGGCGCGGGAAGAGGCTGTCCTCGCCGACGATGGCGATTTTTTTCACGCCGATGTCCCTGGCGATGTGAATCGCGCCCTTCTGGTAGTCCTGGGCGATGGCGATGATGTTGAACAGATACTTGCGGCCTTTTTTCCAGATGATGCCCGAGGAGGCGCCCGGCGCCATCGTGGGGTACTTGTACCTTTCGAGCACGTTGGCCACGGCGTCGGTGATGCCGCTGGAATAGGGGCCGATGGTCAGGTTCACCTTGTCCTGCGTTATGAGCTTCTCGTAAAGCTTGATGCTGGTCTGCTTGTCCGATTTGTCGTCCAGAAGGATGAAGTCGATTTTCTTGCCGTTCCATCCTTTTCCGGCGTTGACCTGATCCACATACAGTTTGTAGGAGTTCACCATACGTCCGGCAGGCTCGGCGTAGCGACCCGTCTGCGAAATGGCGATACCCAGAGAGACCTTGTCCATCGCGTGGCTTTTCTCCACGAAGGGAGCAGCCGTGAGGGCGAGAGCAAAGCCGAGAATCAACACAAAGCTTTTCTTCATTTCTTTACACTCCTTTGATGGAAACAAATAATACTGCCTTACAACAGAAAAACAAGTTTGAATTACTACTCATAAATGAACGGCTACATTGCAGTAATTCAGACTATTTCTACTTGAAAAAATCAACTTCTCGTAGTGCTGAATGCGCATTTTTGCCTTTAATAGGTGCGATATGATACGCATATTGTTTCATATGTCAAAGGGTGTTTTATAAAGAATTTATGAACAACCCTCAAATATTTATTGCACCGGCAAAATCCCGCCCCACGCAATACCACGCGCGGGGCGGGAGTCGACTTACTACGCTATCACGACCTTTGCCTATCTCCTTTGCCTTCCTAGTTTTTGGCCCTGTCCTTCCATTTCGGCATCGGCAGCTTATAGTTGACTTCCGATATCTTCTTGGGCCACACAATCTTGCGTTCGCCATTCAATATCTGGAAGGTCAAGCCCTCGTGATTGTTCATGTTGGTATCATCCACTTTCCAGGGACCGATGATGGTCGTAGTGCTCATGGTGCGCATCGTCCTCCATACCTTGTCCCTGTCGATGGAGCCGGCTCGTTTCACCGCTTCGCCGAAAACCTGCATGGACGCATAGGACTGGCCCGCGTGGTAGTTGGGCTTTACGCCGTAGCGCTTCTCATACGCAGCGATGAACGCCTCCATACCGGGCCTCTTGAGGATTTCCGGCTTGGGTTCCCACTGGCTGAAACCCAGCACGTACTCCGCCGTGTTGCCGAGCTGCTTGGCGAACTTGGGCAGACCCGGGCCGACGGTTCCGGCGAAAATCTTGAGGTTGATGTTCAGTTCGCGAAGCTGGCGAATCTGCGCCGCGGCGTCCGCGAAGTAGCTGTTCGAGATGAGCGCCTCCGCGCGGCGCGCCTTGATCTTCTGGAGCAGCGCGGTGAAGTCGGTCTGCTTGCGCGGATAGTTCTCGTTCAACACCACTTTGAGGCCGAGCTTCTTCGCCCAGTCCACGGCGCCTTCCGCCGACTGGCGCGGGAAGAGGCTGTCCTCGCCGATGATGGCGATGCGCTTCACGCCGATGTCCTTGGCGATGTGAATCGCGCCCTTCTGGTAGTCCTGGGCGACGGCGATGATGTCGAAGAGATACTTGCGGCCCTTCTTCCAGATGATGCCCGAGGCGGCGCCCGGCGCCAGCGTGGGGTACTTGTACCTTTCCAGCACGTTGGCCACGGCGTCGGTGATGCCGCTGGAATAGGGGCCCATGGTCAGGTCCACCTTGTCCTGCGTGATCAGCTTCTCATAGAGCTTGATGCTGGTCTGCTTGTCAGATTTGTCGTCCAGGATGACCATATCGATTTTCTTGCCGATCCAACCACCCTTGGCGTTCATCTGATCCACATACAGATTGTAGGAGTTCACCATACGTCCGGCGGGCTCGGCGTAGCGACCCGTCTGCGAAATGGCGATTCCCAAGGTTACCTTGTCCGCCGCGAAGCCTTTCTCCACAAAGGGAGCGGCCGTGAGGGCGAGAGCAAAGCCGAGAATCAATACAAAGCTTTTCTTCATCTCCGATCCTCCACTTATGGATATTCAAAGGTTGCGCCGCCATTACAAATCGGCGCGCCAAGGTTAAACAACCTTCGCCATACACGCCGCCTGCCTAGTTCTTGGACCTCTCGTTCCATTTCGGCATCGGCAGTTTGTAGGGGACTTCCGCGATGCTCTTCGGCCAGACGATCTTGCGCTGGCCGTCGAGAATCTGGAAAGTCACTCCATCATGATCGTTGAGGTTGTTCTTATCCACTTTCCATTTCCCCATAACGGTCTGGAACTGTGAGGTGCGCAGCGTCTTCCAGACCTTCTGGCGATCAAAAGAACCCGCCTTCTGAATCGCCTGAGTCATAATCTGCATCGATACCCAGGCGATTCCGGCGTGGTAGTTCGGCTTCACTTTATGACGCTTCACGTACGAGTCGATGAAATGCTTCATGCCCGGGAACTTCAGGATTTCGGGGCGAGGCTCCCACTGGCTGAAGCCCAGAACGTACTCGGCCGTGTTGCCGAGTTGCTTGGCGAACTTGGGCAGGCCGGGGCCGACGGTTCCGGCGAAAATCTTGAGGTTGATGTTGAGTTCGCGAAGCTGGCGAATCTGGGCCACGGAATCCGCGAAATAGCTGTTCGAAATGAGCGCCTCTGCGCGGCGCGCCTTGATCTTCTGCAGCAGCGCGGTGAAGTCGGTCTGCTTGCGCGTATAGTTCTCGTTCAGCACGACCTTGATGCCGAGTTTCTTCGCCCACTCCACGGCGCCCTCGGCCGACTGGCGCGGGAAGAGGCTGTCCTCGCCGACGATGGCGATTCGCTTCACGCCGATATCTTTCGCCATGAAAACGGCGCCCCTTTGATAGTTCTGGGCGATGGCGTTCTGGTTGAAAAGATATTTTCTGCCTTTTTTCCAGATGATGCCCGAGGAGGCGCCCGGCGCCAGCGTGGGGTACTTGTACCGTTCCAGCACGTTGGCCACCGCGTCGGTGATGCCGCTCGAGTAGGGGCCGAGCGTGATGGCGACCTTATCCTGCGTGATGAGCTTCTCGTAGAGCTTGATGCTGGTCTGCTTGTCCGATTTGTCGTCCAGGAGAGTGACTTTAATCTTCTTACCCAGCAGACCGCCCTTGGCGTTTACCTGATCGATGTACAGCTTGTAGGCGTTGACGAACCTGCCGGCTGGCTCCGCATAGCGGCCCGTCTGGGAGATGGCTCCGCCGAAGTGGATTTCGTTCGCCGCCAATGCCGGGCTGGCGAAGAACGCCGTCGTCACCAAAAATGCGATTGTAATGAAGATGCGAGCCATTTTCATTTTCTATCCTCCTTGCTAGGTGGGAAAAACATTGAATCTCGCAGCGGTAAATCCGCCCTTTCTTCAAATGTTTCCAAAGCAGGATGAAACGAAGCTCTATATGTGCGTAATCAATTACTATGGAACGAAAAATACGTCATAGACATCAAACGCCATCTCCAGGCGCAATTCTCTGTGGGTATAGTTAAATTCTAGCCGGAAGGGGAAAAAAGTCAAACGCGCTGATTTTGCGCTTTTTGAGGCTCCGCCGTCTCAGCGTCCACCGCGCAGCCCTCGACCCATGCCACGCCGTCTTCGCCGAACTCCTTCTTCCATATCGGAACGATCTGCTTGATGCGGTCGATCGCGTAGCGGCACGCCTTGAAGGCCGCGTCCCGGTGGGCGGAGGCCGCCGCGATGCCCACGGCGATATCGCCGATTGCGAGCGTTCCCACACGGTGGGCCATGGCCAGGTGGGTGACGCCGAAGCGCTCTTCGATCTCCCCGGCGACCTGGCGCATCTTCTTCTCCGCCATCTCGGGATAGGCGTGGTATTCGAGATGCGTCACTCCCTGCCCCGCACTGTGGTTGCGCACCTTGCCCACGAACGTGCAGAGCCCGCCCAGTTCGGGAGAATCGAGGCTGTCCGTCAACTCGTCCATGTCGACGGGAGAATCCGTGATGCGGCAAATCATGCGCAACCTCCACTGATGGGAGGGATCAGCGCCAACTCATCGCCCGCATCCACGGGCGTGCCCTCGCCCGCGAACTCCTGGTTCACGGAGACGGCGATGGACTCCATCCGCCCGGAGAAAACAGGAAACCGCTCGGCGAGGCTATCCCTGAGATCTGCCACCGTGGCGCTTTCGGGCACTTCGAGGTCGATTTCCTCCTCGCCCGTCACCTCTTTGGCCCAGGCGAAGCACTTGACGCGAACTTTCATGCGGCTCCTCACTCGTGATGATGAAATTAGTCAACTCTTCTTGGGATGATAGATATTCCAACAGGCGGAATCAAGGGGCGCTTCCTCCTGCCCCGTTCTTCTCCTTCTATATGGCGTGTATACTTCGCGCCATGAAAATCGCCTCCCATCCCGAACTGTCCAAAGCCCTTGCGGATGCGCTCGAAACCGGTCCCATTTCATTTCGGCACTTCATGGAGGTCGCCCTCTATCATCCCACGGGCGGCTATTACTGCCGGGACAGCCCACGAATCGGCCCCGGTGGCGATTTCTACACCTCGCCTCACCAAAGCCCCTGGCTCGGGCGGTTGATTGCGCCGCTGCTCGAGAAAATCAGGCTCCGCATGGACGAGCCGCCCGCCCTTCACCTCTGGGAATACGGCCCCGGGGAAGGATGGCTCGCCTTCGACATCCTGGAGGCGATTCACTCCTCGCATTCGGCTCTCCACCAGGCCGTCGCCTATACCTTCGCCGAGCAGAGCGCGCAGGCCCAAGCGCGGATACGGGAAAAATTTCAAGATACCGATAACATACGATTCTCTGACCCAACGCAGCACCCGCCTCCGGGCTTCGAGGGCGTCGTGCTCGCCCATGAGTTCCTGGACGCCCTGCCCGTCCACGTCATTATTCAAAAAGAGGGGCATCTACGAGAAAGATACGTGGAGCAAAGCGGCGAGAAGCTTCAGTTTTCAGAAGGTCCGCTTGCCGATGAGCGCTTAAGCGACTGGTTCCCCGATTTGGGTGTGCGGCTCTCCACGGGCCAGATGGCGGAAGTGAACCTGTGCGCCTTCGACTGGGTGAGCGAGGTGGCGCGCCGGATGGAGCGGGGCGCCATTCTTATCTTCGACTACGGTTTCTCCGCAAGAGTCCTCTACGGCTCCAGCCGACCCGAGGGCGCGCTGCGCGGCTACAGAAACCACACCCTCGTGAGCGACGTACTCTCCCGCCCCGGGGAAACCGACCTCACCACCCACGTCGACTTCACCTCCATCCTGCGAACCGCTGCGTCACACGGCATGGAGCTCGCGGGCTTCACCGACCAGACGCGCTTTCTTCTGGGCGCCGGGCTACCAAAGGCGGTGGAAAACTGGAAGACCGAGGATGAAGAAAAAGCGAGGCGCGAGCGCCAATCCGTCATGGGAATCATGAACCCCACCGGCCTGGGCGGCGCCATCAAGGTGATGCTGCTGTCCAAGAACCTGAGCTTAAGCGATTTGAGCGAGTTCTCGATGAAGCCCGACGACAGGGAGTCGCTCGAAACCCTCTTCGGTTAGCCGCCCGCCGGGCGGATGGCGCGGAGTTCAAGCTGCACCCTGGTGTTGCCTCGCCAGCGGTTCAGGCCGGGTGAGAACGCGACGTCGAGCTTGCCCTTCAAACGCTCCGGCTCCTTGAGCAGCGCCCCCATGCCGAAGCCGATGGCCTCTCTCTCGTCGCGGAACTGGCGCAAGTTCATCTTCAAGTGTTCTCTCTCGCGGCCCACCGCGCCGGGAGTGCCGGCCACTTCGACCCGGGAGGCGCAGAACACGGGCCGTGGGTTCTCCTCCCCGAAAGGCGCCATGCCCTCGAGTTGCTCCAGGAGCGGCACGTCCATTTCGGAAAAATCGACGCGGTCGTCGAGCAAGAGTTCGCGCTCATCCGCCCCGGTCTTCTTCATCCCGCGAATCACCTCCCGGAAGCGGCCCCTGAATGCGTCTATCTTCTCTTCCACCACCTTGAGGCCCGCGGCGCCCTTGTGTCCGCCGAACTGAATCAAAAGGTCAGAGCAGTGCTCGAGCGCATCGTAAACATGAAGACCCATGGCGGAGCGAACGGAACCCTTGCCCACCCCGTCCTTTAAGTGGATGAGAACCGAAGGCTGGTGATACTCCTCCACGAGTTTTGCGGCCACGATGCCCACCACGCCGGGATGCCACTTGTCGCTCGCGAGCACGATGGCCTCATCCCGGGCGTCGACTCCCGAAGTTTCCATGAGGGCCTTCGCCTCCTCCCAGGCCAGTTGCTGTAAATTCTGGCGCTGCCGGTTCCACTCTTCGAGCACCTCAGCGCGCGAGCGCGCCTCGCCCTCGTCATCAGCGGTGAGAAGCTCGACGCCGAAGGAAGCTTCTCCCACCCGCCCTGCCGCGTTCAGCCTCGGCGCGATCATGAAGGAGATGTGCCCGACGTTGAGCGCTCCGGCTTTCAGATTCGCCGCCGCCTGCAATGCGCGGATTCCCGCCTTTCTCCGATCCAGGGTCTCGAACCCGCCTTCGGCCACTTCGGGGGGCGAGAGAATCTCCAGCCCGTGGCGAACAAATATGTGATTCTCATCCCTGAGGGGGACCACGTCGGCCACCGTGCCCAACGCCACCAGGTCCAGATGCTGCTTGAGGTTCGGCAGCGACGCCGTGAATCCGCCTTCATGCAAACGCCTTCTGAGGGCTGTGATCAGTTTGAACGCGACCCCGACCCCGCTGAGTCCTCGAAAAGGATATTCACAACCCATCTGGCCGGGATTCAGGACTGCCACGGAGGGCGGCAACTCGTCCGGCGGGCGGTGATGATCGGTGATGATGAGCCGCAAACCCATCTGTTCGGCTTCTCTGGCGGCGGAATGCGCGCTGATACCGCAGTCGACCGTCACCACCGTGTCGCAGCCCGCCTCCTTGAGCTTTTCCAGACCCTTACGGTGCAGGCCGTATCCCTCATCCAGGCGATTCGGAATGTAGTAGGGAGTCCTCACGCCCACCTGGGAGAAAAACCGGCACAGGAGCGCCGTGGCGGAGATACCGTCCACGTCGTAATCCCCATAAACGCCGATGGGGCGTCGGTTTCTTATCGGCCCCAGGAGGTGGGAGACAGCTTCTTCCATCCCTTTCATCAGAAACGGATCGTGCAGCCCCGCGAGGGGGGCATCCAGGAACTTGCGCGCCTCATCGGGGTCTTGAATTCCCCTTTGCGCGAGAAGTTTTCCCATCAAAGGGGGGACGTTCAACTCCCGGGAAAGTTTTTCGGCTGACTCTTTATCGACGGGGCGCAGAGTCCACTTGCGGGGATGCGCGAGCGGGCCAGTGGAATCGCTCATCGGCTCTTCATGCTCCCCTGCTCCACCCATAGCCGCCACGCCGGGAGAGTCCGCCCCGAAAAAGCGTATCGCTCACAGGTTACTCACGACTGCGCCCGCGCGGGGCGTTTTTCGAGGGCCACGCGGCGCCACCTTCCGCCGGGACTGCTTCTTCAGAATTCTCCATAGACAATTCGTCGGGGGAATCGTCCAGGGGCGATTCGGCGACCGGAGCGATTCCCGGGCCAAGCTCCTCGAAATCATCCTCTTCGGCCGGGCCCGCCCGCGGAGAGGAGCGTCTGCGCCACCCGTCTCTGATGGAAGGCTTCGGCATGGAGCGCGCCATTATCTCGCGAGCCCCACTGAGATGAGCGTTCACGGGATTCGAAAAGCTCCGCTTCAAAGAAACCATTGCGCGAACCACCTCACCCGTGAGGCTTTTGGGCCGGCAGGCGTTCCCGTTCATGAGAACAGAGAATGCGAGAATTTCCCCGTTTCCGGCGGCCGCATATCCGCTGAAGGCGCGCACGCCGTTCAACACGCCCGTCTTCACCCGCACCCGGCGCGATTTGACTCCCCGGCGGCGTCTTTTCTTCACCGTGCCGTCGACGCCGAATACGGCCAGCGACGCCATGAACTCCGGCCGCAGCCTGAAATCGTTGTGCGCCGCTTCGAGCAGAGTGGCCAGAGCGCGGGGCGAGGCGCGGTTCATCCGGCTCAAGCCCGAACCGTCGGCGAGGGCGATCTCTTTCGCGGAGACGCCTGTGGAGATCAGAAAATCCCGCACGACGCGCAGGCCTTTTTCCGCCGTGCCCGGCGCGCCGTGCGTCTCGGCGCCCATCGTCTTGAGAACCTGTTCGGCCACGAAATTGTTGCTGAACTTATTGAGTCCGCTCACCACCTCGCTCAATTGCGGCGAGAGGTTTCGCGCGAGAAGCTTCGCATCGGGCGGCGTGGCGGCCCGCCGGATTCCGCCCTTCAAGGCGATTCCCTGCCTCTCCAATTCGACGGCGACTGCGCCGGCGGTGTAGGCGGTGGGGTCCGTGACGGGCACCCGGTACCGCTTCATTCTGATCCCCGCCGGAAACAAGCCGCTAATCTGAACGACATCCTTTCCTTTGGAGCGCCCGCGCCCGAGCCGGATCTTCAGGCTCCTGCGCGAGGTTTTCACTCTCGCCTGGAGACGAAGCGCGCGCGAGGGCGGCTCGAGATTCGCCATCGCCGGCGTACCGGCCCCATCACCCGGAGCCACGAGCACGTTCGCCGAACCAAAATTCAGGGACAAAGCCCCGTGCGGCGCCAGATACGGCCGGATGGAGCGGCCCACGCGCCACCCGCGCCCATGTTTTTTCTCATCGAAAAACGTATCGTCCGCCACCAGGTCGCCCTCGATGCGCCTCACGCCGCGCAGCTTGAGGCGGCGAACGAAGTCACGCATCCTTTCATGCACGAAATGCGGATCGCCGTAGCCCTTGAGATACAGGTCCCCCCGCAGGACGCCGCCTCGAACCTTGCCCTTCGCGTAAAAATCGGTGGCGAAGCGGTAGTCCGGCCCCAGACGCGCGAGCGCGGCGGCGGCCGTGAAGAGTTTGACGTTCGATGCAGGAATCCGCTTCGTGGCGGCGTTATGGGAATAGAGCGTCTGAGCGGTGGAAACCGAGCGAATGTAGAGACCGAGGCGTCCCGGGCGGACACACTGCCTTTTTACGGCGCGCCTCACCCTGGCCTGGAAGGCGGCCTTCGAGACGATGCCTTTGGAAGCGATCTTTTTTTTCGGAGCGCGTTTTTTTCTTGCGGCGAAGGCGTCCGACGCGCATATGGCGGCGAGGCACAGAATCATCGCCCACAAGGAGAACCTGAAAAACCGGCACGCTGAGTCTTGCTTCATGAATCTCATATTCGGTGTCCGTTACGCGCCGGGCGGGGGCGGGAATACCGGCTATTCATTTCACAAAAAAGCGAGGGCCTGCATCACCTGTTGAACCGATGGACGGTCGCTGGGATATTTGCCCACATGAACGTAGCGAACCACGCCGCTCTTGTCGATAATGACGGTGGCTGGCCGGGCGATCCCCTCTCTGGGATGCAGCACTCCGAAGTCTTTGATAATTCGTTTCTTCGGGTCCGATATCAGCAGATACCGAATGCCTAACTCCCTCGTCGTCTTGTTCATTTCAAGCGCGTTGTCCGCGCTGATGGCAATGATCTCGGTCTGAAGTCCGTGTATCTTCCCGGAAAATCTCTGGAACTCAACGAGTTGCCGCTGGCAAATCACTCAGAAGTGGCCCCGATAGAAAACCATCACGAGGTTCTTCCTGCCCTTGAGGTCGGAGAGCTTGAAGCCCTGGATTTCGAAATCACGCGCCTTTTGCCCCACCTTGGGGCGATTCTCATCATATGGCGCAGCCGCCACCGGGCCTACGCTTATGAGGAGGAAAGCGAGCGCCGTCACCACCAGGCGCAAAGTTCGCTTCAAATGACACCTGCTCCATTTCATCGGGAAAAACCTCCAAATCGTTGAATCAAGAAATCACCACCGAGGCGAATCTTAATCCCCCCGGAGAAGGCTGTAAACCACGAGGGTGCACCGCGTTGACGATGGGACGCGGCGTATGCGAATCTCCAGATGACTCCCGCCCGCCGGTATGATCAGGTGCGAAATAAATCGCTTGTTTTTGTGGTTCTCATGGTGGCGTGTGCGAGTTTATCCGCCTGCGGGGAGGAGCGTTCGCAAAAAAACGACGCCATCGTCGTCGGCATCGGGACCAACCCCACGCAATTCGACCCGAGGCTGTCGCAAGACGCCATTTCCTCCAAAGTGCAGCGCTTCATCTTCAGCCGGCTGATATCGCAAGACCACGAGGGCCGCATCGTCCTGGAACTCGCCGAGCGTTGGGAGCGGCCCACACCTCTCGTCCATCGCTTCGAACTCAGGCGCGGGGTACGGTTCCACAACGGCGTAGCTCTCACCGCGTCCGACGTAAAATACACCTTCGACTCCATTCGCGACCCCTCGCTCGCCTCGCCTAAGGCGGCGGGACTCAAGGAACTCGCGCGCATCGAAACGCCCACGCCGCACAGGGTCGTCTTTCACCTCAAGAAACCCTCCGCCTCGTTCGCGGAATCCCTGATGGTCGGCATCCTCCCCAAAAGCGCGCGCGAGGCAGGGAGCCGCTTCGCCCAAAAACCCATAGGCTCCGGCCCGTTCGAGTTCGTGGAATTCACGCCGGACGAGCGAATCACCCTCAAGGCATTCTCCGGTTACTTCGCCGGCAAGCCCGCTTATGAGCGCCTCATCTTCCGGATCCTGCCGGAGGAGACCATCCGCGTCCTGGAACTCGAAAGCGGAGGCGTCGATTTCCTCCAGAACGCCTTCTCACCCGACATTCTGCCGCGCTTCGTCAAAAACAAGCGGCTTGTGATACGAAAGCGGCTGGGCACGAACTTCACCTACATCGGCTTCAACCTGAGTGACCCGATACTCTCCAAACTTGAGGTGCGGCGCGCAATCGCCCACGCCATCGACAGGCGGCCTATTGTGCGCTTCATCCACAAGGGCCTCGTCCAGGAGGCGGACAGCCTGCTGCCGCCGGATCACTGGGCGCACAAAAAAGGTCTTCCAAACTACGCGCACCGCCCGGAACTGGCCATGAAACTACTCGACGCGGCAGGCTATCCCGATCCCGACGGGCCGGGGCCCGAGCCGCGCTTCACGCTCGTCTACAAAACCTCGCAAAACGAACTGGGCCGCCGCATCGCCACCGTGTTCGGCCATCAACTCGCCCGCGTGGGAATCAAGATGAAAATCCGCTCTTATGAGTGGGGCACGTTTTTCGGCGACATCAGAAACGGGAACTTCCAGCTCTACAGCCTGACTTGGGTCGGCATATCGGACCCCGACATCTACCGCTACATCTTCCACAGCCGCTTCATGCCGCCGGCCGGCCTCAACCGGGGCCGCTACCGGAACGCGCGCGTGGACGCGCTCCTGGAAGAGGCCCAGCAATCCGCCGATACCAATATTCGCGCCCGCGCCTACGGCGAGGCACAGCGCATCCTGGGCCGTGAGCTTCCCTACATCAATCTTTGGCACAGCATGAACGTGGCCGTCTTCGACAGGCGCATATCCGGCTATCGGGTGTACCCGGACGCGGATTTCATCTCGCTGGCGAGAGCCACCCTCTCCCCGGCGGCGGGACGATAAATGAGAAAATTCCTCTTCAGACGCATTCTGCTCCTCATCCCCGTCCTGTGGGGGGTGACGACGCTCGTATTCATCGTCACCCAGGTGTTGCCAGGCGACCCGGTGGACCTGATGCTGGGCGAAACCGCCCGCCCCGCCCAGCGCGAACAACTGCGAAAGACGCTGGGGCTGGACAGGCCGATCGGCGTTCAATACGCCGATTACATGGGTGGGCTGCTGCGCGGAGACTTAGGGAATTCGCTTCACCAGAAAAGAGCGGTCTCGGCCATCATCTTCGAGCGCACCTATGCTTCTGCGGAACTCACGCTCGCCTCGATGGCCGTCGCACTTCTCATTTCGCTTCCGCTGGGGATCGCGGCGGCTCGAAGGCAGGGCACGTTGCTCGACCTGGGGGCCGGTTTTCTCGCCGTGGCGGGCGCGAGCATGCCCGTTTTCTGGCTCGGGCCGCTGCTCATCATCGTCTTCTCCATCGGGCTGGGCTGGTTACCCGTCTCGGGCCGGGAGGGGGCTTTCAGCCTCATCCTCCCCGCCGTGACGCTCGGCGCCGCGCTCTCTCCGATATTGATGCGCATGGCGCGCTCGAGCCTGCTGGAAGTGCTGCCGCAAGACTACATCAGCACGGCGCGCTCAAAGGGCATTTCGGAGAGGCGGGTGCTCTGGCTCCACGCGCTCAAGAACGCTTGCCTGCCGCTCATCACGATCCTGAGCCTCCAGCTCGGCGCTCTGCTCTCAGGCGCCATCATCACCGAGACCGTCTTCGCCTGGCCCGGCGTGGGGCGGCTGGTGATCCAGGCCATCGCGTCTCGCGACTACCCCCTCGTACAGGGCTGCGTGCTGTTCATCGCCGCCATCTACGTGAGCGCGAACTTCCTGGCCGACATCGCCTACGCCTGGCTCGACCCGCGCGTGAGACTCACATGAGGCGCGGCCTTTCCATCTATCTGGGCGGGGGCATTATCGCCCTTTTGCTGGTCGCCACCCTGGCCGCCCCTCTCCTCTCGCCCCAAAACCCCTATGAGATGGAGCTGGCGCAAGGACTGACGGCTCCCGAGACGGCGCACCCTTTCGGGCGGGACAAACTGGGCCGCGACATACTGAGCCGCGTATTGCACGGCGGGAGAACTTCGCTCACGGTGGGCTTCGCCGCCGTTTCGGTTTCCGTGCTGCTGGGCCTCGTCATCGGAGGTATCGCGGGTTATCTCGGAGGGGTGTGGGACGAGGCGATCATGCGCGTCACCGACGTGTTCCTGGCCTTTCCCGGCATTCTGCTCGCCATCGCCCTCATGTCCGTGCTCGCGCCGAGTCTGTGGAACATCGTCATATCGCTCTCCGTGTTCGGATGGGTGGGCTACGCGCGACTCGTCCGCGCACAGGTGCTGGCGCTGCGCGAGCGCGAATTCGTGACCGCCGCCCTGGCCGCGGGCGCCACGCCCGGAAGAATCCTCACCCTCCACCTGTTCGCGAACATCATCTCGCCGGTCATCGTGGAGGCGAGCATCGGAATGGCGGGGGCGATTCTCGCCGAATCGGGTCTCTCCTTCCTGGGACTGGGGATACAGCCGCCCGAGCCGAGCTGGGGAGCGATGCTGGCCGAGGGGCGCGATTTCCTGCTCGTCGCCCCGCA
>MPNJ01000045.1 GCA_002238965.1 Nitrospinae bacterium bin107
TTGCTCCTCGCGCTCAATCGCCGCGGCGGCTCCCGCTCGCCATTCTCACCGGCAAAAATTCCCTCGACTCGCGTTCCAAAAGATCCCTGCGCTAGCCGCCCTTCGGCGTTTCTTTCAGTACACCGGAACGCAGCGGGCTGCAAGGGTTCCGGCATACGACGACCGGGCCGCTATCCCGTCTCCTGTCGGCGACACAGGGCGCAAAGCGCATGGCGGATCGAGTGTATGCTCAGAGCATACACGCTTTTTCTCATCCCTGAGGGCGCATGGCTGCGCATGTCGCGCACGGATACCGGATCCGTCGCAATCGGTGGCGCTCCGTAACACAATGTGTTACGGTCCGCATTGCGTTTGTATGCTCCCGATTCCGGCCGTTTCGCGGCACGACGGTGTCGCCACATGTGCGGAGCGCTCTCTCGCGGATGGCCGAAAGACCCTGAACACGGGACGTTGATCAAGCCCGGATACGCCCGGGTTTTCGCCCCGAACTGAGCCGTCAGAACCCGGCACCGGCGAGCGATGCGGTCCGTTTCATTGCCCGATCACGTCCGGAGGAAGCGAAAAAGATGACGCGAAACGACCCGAATCAGCCCGGAAAAGGCAAAAAACCGGCGGAAAACCCGGTCGACCCGCGAGAGCCGCACTCGGTTCGCTTCACCGGTTCGGAATGGAAATCGATTAAACGGGCCGCCGAACTGCACGGCATCCCGGCCGGTGAA
Source organism: Nitrospinae bacterium bin107 (assembly GCA_002238965.1). Taxonomy (GTDB): domain Bacteria; phylum UBA8248; class UBA8248; order UBA8248; family UBA8248; genus Bin107. The sequence goes on from MPNJ01000045.1 coordinate 720, forward strand.
CTCGTACGCAACGGCGCGATGGCCGCCGCCGGGGAGCTACTCGGCGAGCTTCCACCGGCGACCTTGTCGTCCGGACACGCCGCCCTCATCGAGGCCGTCTACCGCATGGTCTACATGATGGCGACCCTGGATCGGGGGCGACTGCTCGACGCCGGGCGCGGGAAAGAACTCGAGGACCTCATCGCCGCGGCCCGCAAGACGATGGCCGAGACCATGGACGAAGGCACAGGGTGAACGCAAAGGGCGGCGCGATGCGTGCGTAAGCCGGTTTATCGGTTGAGAATTTGTTGCAAGAACCCGGGAATCGGGCCCGGTCGGGGCGCGTTCAGAGCCCCAGGTCCATCTCGATCCGCTTCCCGCGGCCGGGTTCGGGCGCCTCCGAGCGCGGCATTTCCCGTCCGGTTTTCCCGCCCGGGGAAGAGGAATCGGCCAACTCCCGCTCCGTAGTTTCGCGTTCGAGAGGCGCCTTTGCGTCGAGCCCGGGCTCCGGACGGACGGATTCACCGATGCCCTCAAGTGCCGAAATACGCTCACCGGTGACGGTTTCGAGCCGTTCCCTGAGCGCCTTCGCGTCGTCGGTGACGAGTTCGGCCCTGTCCCGGGCGCGCGATATCTCGACGTAAAACGCTTTCGCCGTGGTCAGATGAGGGTGGTTCGCCTCCATCGCGGCGATGACGTTGTCCACCGTGCGTCCCTGAAAGGCGTGCACGGTCGAGGCCCAGGCGCGGTCGAGATGGCGCAGTTGCGTATCGCCCCGGGTCAGGACGAGCCTGCGGCCTTCCTCGAGGGTGAACGTCACCCGTCCGCTCCGGACCCCCGAGACCTCCGCGGTGGCGCTGTTCACGAGTCCCAGCCCCTTGTCGTTCCGGGTCCAGCGCACCCGGTCACCGGCGCGAAGCTCGATGGTTTCGGCCCGGTAGACCTCGGTCCCGCCCCGCCTTCCGCCGATCCGGGCGGGCTTCCAGTCCACGACCGAGCCCCCGGGGGCTTCCAGCCGGACGGTTCCACCCTCGCGATCGACGCCCAAAACGCGGCGCTCCTCGCCTTTTTCGACCCCGATCCGTTTGTAGGACCGGTGGAAGGCGACCACGTCGCCGGGCGCGTAGTTGGCCGCTAACGCCTTCTCGGCGTTCGTGTAGCCCTTCGAAACCAGCCGCTTCGTCAGAAGCGCCGGACCCGCGATGCGGCCCTCGCGGACGAGGCGTTCGCGGATGTGGGCGTTGATCGCCTCGCGCAGTTCATGACCGGGCGACATCACCCCGGTGCGCTCGCGCAGATCGGGGGAGAGTTTCAGCCACCTTGCCGCCACGGCGCCTGCGATGTTTCTGGGGTTTACTTCAGTGACATTGTCGCTCAGTTTTTCAAATGCGCGTCCGATCTCGCCCGTGAGAGTGGCCTCGACCGCGGCCTTGAGATCGGGGTCGCGCTGGCGCAGGATCTCGTCCATCACCGCGGTCTTCATGCCCGCCGCCTGGAGCTGGGCGAAGGGTTTGCCGGCGTCGACGGCTTCGAGTTGTTTGGCGTCCCCGACGAGAACGAGCTTCGGTATGCGCAGCTCGCCCGCGATCCGGAGCAGGTCGCGGGCCTGTGCGGTGGACGCAAGCGAGCCCTCGTCGACCACGAGCACGGTCTTCGCGAAGGCGGCGCGCATCTTCCTGGCGGCCCCTTTCGTGAGCCGGCCCTGGGCCAATCCCGCGTTCCGCGCCAAAAACCGCTGCAGGGTCTCGCTCCCGATCCCCGATTCCGCCTCCAGCGTGCGCACCGCAGACGCCGATGGGGCGAGCCCCGTGACGCGCCAGCCCCTCTTCGCGGCCAGCGTCCTTGCGCGATCGAGCATCCGCGTCTTGCCAACACCGGCGTAGCCCTGCACGCCGACGGTCCTGTCCTTCTCCGAAAGAATGAGTTTCACCGCCCGTTTCTGCCCGGCCGTGAGCGGCCCCTTGCGCAGGTGCCTATCCACCATCCAGCCGCGCATCGCCGCACCGCCCCGGCCCGAGCCCGCGCGCATGAGCGCGATCGTCTCGCGCTCCCTGGCTACGGCCACATCGGTGGTCAGCCCGTCGCCTCCCTTGAGTGCAGGCGCATCGTGTACGCGGCCCTCGCGCGTGAAACCCTCGACGACCCGCTCGATGGCCCCGATGGACGCGGCGCCGGGGCCGTGGGCGAGAGCCGCGGCGAGGAGATCCGTCTTCGCGAACACCGCATCGCGCTCCGAGAGATGGGCGAGCGCCCACTCGACGGCCTCCTTCGCGGGGTCCGTCAGCGAGGAATGCCCTGTGAGGTCCGCCCCCCGATCCGCGCCCGTGTCCAGCGCTCCCTCTTTCCCGGGACCCTGAAACACCCGTTCGGTGGCCGAGGCGACGAGCGCTTTGGCGTCCAAGCCGAGTTCCGATGCCTGTTTTGCCCAGATCCCGCGCAGCGCCTCCTTGTCGACGTCGCGCTTGTGCGCGCGGGTCATCAGGGCCGCCCGCCGGGCGAGATGCTGGTTCTCCGCCGTGGCGCCGTGGCCACGGCTTTCCATCGCCGCCTCGATCTCGGCGCGGCGCGAGGAGAACGCCTCGACAGTTTCGCGCGAGACGCCCCCGATCTCGAAGCGCCCGTCGGCGTGGGTCTTCTCGACCCGGTAGCCGAGCCTCATCAGATCACCTGCGAGTTCGCTCCGGTAGAGCGCGCCCAGCAGCATCTTCGAAGCGTAGAGGCGCTCGTTCGCCATCGTCCTCCACTTGCCGTCTGCGTCGAGCAGCATGTTGGCTACGACCGAGTGGGTATGCAGCGCCGGGTCGAGGTTCCGCGACGTCTCGTGCCGGAACGTGGCGATCACGGCTTTCTGGCCGCCGGCCCGGACCATGCCTCGACTCTCCGGGTCCTGCATCCGGGTCTCGGCGGTGTTTCGCTCGAACCACCCGAGCGCCCGGGTGACGGCGCGATCGTGGGCGTCGACGACGCGCGCGTCCCCGCCGATGAGCGCGACCAGGGACACGGACTTGGGTGCGGAGAAGGTGAGGTCGCGCCCGGGCCGGTGGTGAATCTCTCCCTCCCGGGTCCTGCGGCCGAGGCGCCGCCCCGAGCCGTCGGGCACATGGCCCTCGAGCACCGCCCGGAACACGTCCGGGTCGACCGGTCCCTCGAGGCCCAGTGCTTCGGCTCCCCTGCCGGCCCAGGCGCTCATCATCCGGTGCTCGGCCGAGTCCTTCGCATAGTAGCCGTCCCGCTCGTAGTAGGCCGCGCCCTGAGACGGGCTCGCCACCGCGCCGATCGAGGCGACCATCAGATCCAGCGCCCGTAACCGCGCTCGCGAGGGGCGGGCGCAGGCGCGTTTTTCCTGTCCGGGACTGCCTCCGTGCGGTCCGTGGCAACAGGACGGGGTTTTACGCGCCGCGGAACATCCGGTCCCTCCGGCCGGTCCGCCGGTGCGCGAACGGGCGCCGTGGACGCGGGCGTCGGTGAGCCTGAGCCCGGCCTCGTCCTGCGCGGCTCGCGCGAAGTGCGCCGCTCGCCGCGTTCGGCCTCATGACACCAGAGCAGCGCCAGGCACATAAGTGCTGCGCCGAAGCCGCACCAGGCGCCGAGCTCGGCGGCTTGTTTCGCCGTGCGGAGGAGACGGTCACGCGCCAACAGCGCCTCGCCGCTTAAAGCTAATTCACCGCGGGCGAGAGTCACTTCCGCGCCCTTCCTCGTCCGGTACGCCATCGGCGTCCGGGGGTCGAAGTGGAGCGCCAGGAGGATTTCCGCCCAGAGGAGTTTGCCGCTGGCATGCCAGTCATGGCCCGTCGTGTCGCGCACAAGCCCCACGACGCAGGCCAACGCCGACAAAGAAACGACGAAGAAAGTCGTCAAGAGCAGTGAACGGAACCACGCGCCGGGATCCAGGACGGCCAGCCAGCCGGTGCGGCTTCTGTCCCGTGTGCGGATTCCCAAAGAGGCGTTCTCCCTATCTTGTGTGTCGCGGGAGCGGCGGCGGGGGATTTCCCGGCGGCGCTCCCGTCAGTCCCGGATAACGAATATAATACGTAAATATGAGAATTTCAACAGGACGACAAACGGAATTTCGACGGTTTTACGACAGACGCGCGCAGGCGTGAGATGAGGCTCATGCGTCTTCCCCCGAAACCAGATACCGGGGGGCGGGAACGCCTGATGCCGAATGCGCCGTCGCCTCCCGGCGAAAGCGGCTTTGTTTACTCTCTTGGCGGGGGTTTCCCGTTGAATCCATCGTCAGGCTTCCCCGCTTCATCCCCGCGCAGGCGGGAACATGAATCAGTAAATACTTGAAGTCAAATTCATCGATTCAATAGGGTCGGCTTCGAAACCATGGATCAATTGGTGCGATGATATGCTCCCTGGAGATGAGGGATGCGAAAACCCGCCAAGAGGTTTTTAGTGCTCTTGCAATAGGCAGGCACGAACAAGAAAAGACATACGTGGCCCGGGAGAACGGAAGCGAGAGCGGAAAACTTCTGCATCTACACCGAATAGCTTGAAAGATGTCCACATAAGAAAGGGACTACCCTCCCTCTCTATCCCGGGTTGTTCCTGGAGAGGGGGGCAGTCCCTTTTTCTCGTATTTCAAGCACATCCGAGTCGCGTAGAAAGAAGAACAGGGGTTGCCCGTTGTTCCCGTTCCCGGCTCGAGGACTCAAACTCATAGCAAGGAGCGGTACAGTTTGCTCATCACGAGGGAAGCAACCAACGGGCAACCCCCTTTTCGCTCTCCTTTATTTCGCCTTGGTCTCCGGGGCGGTGAAGCCCCGAAGGCCAGAGGCGTCCTGCTCTTCGCTGCTACTGCTTGTCCGCTCCGAACGCGCCGACCATCCGGCCGATCGTGCTGAACTCGGTATAGAAAGTACCGGTAACGGTGGTCGGGATGTTGCTGCCGTCGCCGCCCGGTGGGTCTCCGGGCATTTCGTCGTACATCGTACCGCTCCAGGTGCCGGACGCCAGCGCCTTGTTGCCGTTGATCGACCAGACCGTGGGGTTGGTCGTGGGAGCCGTGATCGCTCCATCTGCTGCAAGGCCACCGCGGGCCAGCGACACGCTCCAGCCCGGATCCTCGGACCCGTCGTTCAGCCGGAAGTTGTCGATCGTGCCGGTCACACCTGCGGTCGTGCCGGTACCGAACGTGGCTGACAGTTCGGCGTCCGCCGTGAAGTGGCCGCCGTTGCCCGTACCGTCGAGCGGATTGCTCATCGCGAACTTGCCGACGGCATTGCCGACATAGGTCGCGCTACCGGTAATTGTGGTAAGGTCGCCGGCGTTGTCAAGATCGCCAGCAGCAGGCTCAACGACCCCGGCGAATGCGCTGGCGGCCGTCGGCTCGCCGTCACTGTCCTTGCTGACCCACCAGCCGTAGTACAGGTACTCGTCATCGGGCTGGGACACCATCGCGCCCTTGTCGGGCGTGAACGTCCAGGTTCCGCCCAAGCCACTCGGGCTGCCCTTGCCGTCATTGGTCGAGGAGCAGCCGGTTTCGCATCTGAATTCCCCCGGCGCGCCGTCGTATGTGCCACTAACGTACACCGCATCCGATTTGTCCGGCACCGCGTGATTCTGGGTTCCCTGGTGCGTGAATGCAGCGGCCATGACTAGCGCTCGCGCTTCAGCTGAGTCGGCCACTGCCAGCGAACCGTCAGTGAGGGTGTGTACATCGCCGAAATCATCCGTCTCCGCCGCACCCCGGTTTGTGTAGACCCTGGCTTCGTTGGTGACCTTGTCGTCGCCGGTACCCGAGGATAGAGCATAGTCCATGCCGTTCCAGCTGCCCAATGCTCCGGCGGAACCGCTGGCTCTGAGTGTTACTGATTCTGGGTCGTCGGTTTCGCCGAGCGTTCCCGCTCCTGCAGCGGCATCAATCGCGAGGGTCGAAGTCAGTACAGGTGCGGCGATATTGTCCAGCGCACTCGTGTCAGACGCAGCGGGCGGCCCCAGCGCCGCGTACAATAACTTGCCCGTTTCCGTCATGGCCATTCTCTCGGCCATAGTGGCCTCGTCCTCGGCATTGTCGAAGGCCATTTGCGCCACGCGAATCGGAGCCGCCGCATTACCGGCCTCTCTCACGTACGTGGCTTTCTCGGCCTCCGTGAGGTCTTCGGCGCCGGTAATGGCCGTGTTCAGGGCCGTGAGGGCATTGTTCGCGGCGTCTAGCTGCGCCTTAGTGGGTGTCGAGCCGGACAGTGCCGCAAGGGCAGTTTGAAGCGTCCCGGATGCACCCGTCAGCGCTGCCATCTGGTTTGTCCGGCGCGTCGCGGTATTGATACCGTCCTGCGCACTGTCCACGGCAGCCACGGCGTCGTCCAGTTGCATCTGATACATCGCCTTGTCGGCGTCGCTCACGTCGTCCGCTTCATCCAACGCCCCTCGAAGCGCAACGATTGCAGCTCTGGCGGTATCAACCGCTTCCTGAGTCGAAAGGTCGGACGTTTCGATCATTCCAGCCGCCGCCGTTAGATTCATTTTCTGTTCGTCGGCCCGCGCCATCGTTGCAAGCACACCCACTCTTGCATCGACCGCAGCCTGAAGCTTCTCGCCATCCGAGGCGCTAACATCGCCCTTAACCGCGTCGTAAGCCGCTTGGGCAGCTTCCGCCGTAGTGGCCGCCATGATGGCCGCGAGCGCCTCGTTATACGTGACCTGTGCGTCCGTTAAGCACTCCCCGCCCACATAATTATTGCCAGCGGCCGTGCACATCTCCTCCGGGGTAGGCTCCGTCATCGGCTCCTGGGCAGTCCCGCCGCCGCCGCCGCAGCCCGCCAGCGTCAGGGCGAACACCGCCGCCAACGCGAAAGCGTATAGCTTGCTTATCGATTTCTCTCTGAACATCATTTAGTGAGTCCTCCTGAATACATAGAAAAAGGGATTTTCCGTAAATTTCCGACTTTCTCTA
>MPNJ01000046.1 GCA_002238965.1 Nitrospinae bacterium bin107
TGCCGATCGTGCGCCCGTCCTCGACCTGGAAGGTGACGCGGCCGTTCATGACGCTCCTCACCTCGGCGGCCTGGCTGTTGACCAGGCCGCGGTCCTTGTCGTTCCGGGTCCAGCGGACCTTGTCGCCTATGCGCAACTCCATGCGCTCGACCTTGTAGACCTCGACCCCGCCGCTTCTCGCCGCGAGACGGCGGGGCTCCCAGCGGACTTCCCCTCCACCCCTGCCTTGCAGGATGACGGCGCCGCCCTTGTGGTCGACGCTTGTCACGCGCAACTCGTCCCCCTTCTCGACACCCAGGCGCTTGTAGGGGCGGTGGAAGGCGACGACGTCGCCGGGTGCATAGTTCGCGGCGAGCGATTTCTCGGGGTTCGTGTAGCCGCGCGAGACGAGGCGCTGCGTGAGCAAGGCCGGACCGCAGACGACGCCCTCCCGGACCAGGCGCTCGCGGACGATGGCGTTTATCTTCTCGCGGATCTTGTGGCTCGGCGCCATGAGCCCAGTCCTTTCACGCGCCTCGGGCGGGAGCGCCAGCCAGCGCGCGGCCGCGGCGCCGGCCAGGTTGTCGGCTTTCACTTCGGCCACGTTCGAGCCCAGCTTGTCGAAGGCGCGCCTGACGTCGCCCGCGAGAGTGGCCTCGACGGCGGCCTTGAGGTCCGGGTCGCGCTGGCGCATGATCTCGTCCATGGTCGCCGTCTTCATGCCGGCTTGTTGCAACTGCGCGAAGGGTTTGCCGGCGTCGACGGCGTCTAACTGTTTCGCGTCGCCGACGAGAACGACCCGGGGCAGGCGCAGGACCTCCGAGATACGGAGCAGTTCGCGCACCTCGCGCGTGGAAGCCAGGGATCCCTCGTCCACCACGAGAGCGGTCTTGCTGTAACCCGCGCGCAAGTGTTTCCGGGCCTTTCCCGTGAGGCGGTCTTGCGCGACGTCGGCGTTTCGCGTGAGGAAGCGCTGGAGCGTCTCGCTCCCGATCCCCGCCTCGGCTTCGAGCGTCCGCGCGGCCGAGGCCGAGGGCGCGAGGCCCCGGACTTCGTAGCCGCGTTTCTCGAAAAGCGCGCGGGCGCGGCGGAGCATTTTGGTCTTCCCAGTGCCGGCATACCCCTGTACGCCGACGACGCGGTCTTTTTCCGAGAGGATCAGCTTGACCGCTTCCTTCTGCCCCGCCGTGAGCGGGCCCTTGTGCAGGTGCGCGCTCACCATCCAGCCCCGCATGGCGGGCGCGCCCCGGCCCCTGCCTGCTTCCACCAGGGCGATGTTCTCGCGCTCCGCCGCCGCGGCCTTCTCCGTCGTGAGCATGTCCTTCACTCCGGGCAGATCCGCCGCGTGCAGGACGCCGGTCTCCTCCAGCCTCTTGACCTCGCGTTCGGCGCCCGCCATCGACACCGCGCCGGGCCGCCAGGCGAGCGCGCCGGCGAGCAGAGCGGCGCGGTCGAAGACGGCCTCCCGCTCCGCTAGGTGCGCCACGGCCCACTCCACGGCCTCACGTGCGGGTTCGGCGTCCGCCGCGCCCCGGCCGGCGTCGCGGGACAGGGCCCTCCTCTCCATCGCCTGCGCCTTGAGGGTCCTGGCGTCGAAGTTCAACTCCTTCGCCTGCTTCTCCCATACCGCCATGAGCGTCGCCTTGTCGGCTTCGCGCTTGGGGTCCCTCGTCATGAGCGTGACCCGCTGGGCGGCGCGCTGGTTCTCCGACGTCTTGCCCAGGCCGCGCTCGGCCATGGCCTTCTCGATCTCCGCCCGCCGGGTCGAGAACGCTTCGATCACCTCCCTGGGGACGCCCGCGATCTCGAAGCGCCCGTCGGCGTGGGTCTTCTCCACCCGGTAGCCGAACCCTTCGAGACCCCGGGCGAGTTCGGTCCGGTAGAGGGCGCCGATCAGCATCTTCTGCTCATAGAGCTTCTCGTTCGACATCGTGCGCCACTTGCCATCGGCGCCACGCACCATGTTGGCGATCACGGCGTGCGTGTGGAGCAGGGGGTCGAGGTTGCGCGAGGTGTCGTGCCGGAAGGTCGCGATGACGCTCTTCTGGTCCCCCGCACGTACCATCCGCCCGGTCCCGGGCTCGCTCATCCTGGTCTCGGCGGCGTTTTTCTCCACCCAGTCCAGGGTGCGCGCCACGGCCACCTCGTGGGCCCAGATCGCGCGTCCGTCGCCGCCCAGGTAGGCCAGCAGCGAGACGGACTTGGGGGCCGAGAGGGTGAGGTCGCGGCCGGGACGGTGGTGGATGACGCCGTCCTTGCCCCTCTTCCCGAGCCTTTGTCCCGAACCGTCCGGCACCACGCCCTCGAGCACCGCGCGGAGGGTATCGGGGTCGACCGGACCCGTGAGTCCCAGATCCTCGGCGCCCCTGCCGCGCCAGGCGCTCGCATCCAAGTGGTTCGGGTCGTTCTTTCCGTAGTAGTCGTCGCGCTCGAAGTAGGAGACGCACTGCGCCGGCGCGACGACGGCGCCGATCGATGCCACCATATCAGCAGCTCCTCATGTGGTTGCGATGCGGCCGCCCCTGCGGAACCGCGCCTTCTTCCGCCCCGCCGCTCACGCGGCGGCGCTCCCGCGCACCCGGATAATTCCCGCCTTTCCCGTTCATATGCCTCTCTCTTTCGCGTTCGAACCCCTCGCCCCGATCGATCCCCCGGCGTCGTGCGGGCGGGGGCTCGCATCGCCCGCACCCATGACAAAATAAGCAAAAAAAATTCGTTTGCAAGGATTTTAGATAGCCAGTTTCCTGCGTTTTCGAGCCATGCGCGCCCTCGCATGCGACAGGCTGCGCGGGGGTATGATCTTTTTTTTCGCGGCGCGCCCCGCCCCGCGCCGGCAAGAGGCCGAGGCGGGTGGTGAGGGGGCGCGGGAGCCTGGCCGGAGAGGCCGGGCGGCGCCCGCATTCCCCTCACCCGCAGCACCGGAGGCGCGACCCGTGAGTGAACCGAATCCATCCCGATACGCCCGGGCCCTCGTTCTGGCGGGACCCGCTCTCGCGCTCTTCGCCACAATCCTCTCTCTCGCGGCCGGGAGCGGTCTCCGCCTCCTGTGGGCCGTCTGGTTCTTGCGGCCCTCTGGTGCCTTCTCACGGCCCTCCCGTGCGTCCTGTGGCGGGGGTTCCGCCACGGGGACTGGTCCGCCTTCAAGCGCTACGAACTCCCCGACGATCACGGCGAGCGCTTCGACTGGACGACGAGGACCGGGCGCTACGCCTGGCGCCGGGAACTGGAGGAGCAGGAACTTCACCGCCACGACCCGGACGCACCCTTCCCGTAAGAGGCCCCCGGCGCGCTCAGCACCCCGAAGAGGCCGAGCCGGGCCGGGAGGGGGGCGTCGGCGGGGCGTCCGGGAGAGGACGTTCTACGCCGCCATCACCCACCCACAGCAAGGAGGCGCGCGATGCGAAAACCCAAACCTGAAGCGAACACCTTCCTCACCCATCTCTCAGGCCTTGGCCTGGCGGACGATCGATACGAGGTAAAGCGCTACAAATCCACGGGCGGGGGTGAACTCAGGCCCCTGCCCGCCGGGGAGAAGGGCGGGCGCAGGAGCAAGCGCGCGACGGCTTCGCGCCGGGCGGTCCGGGAGATGCGGCCCGCGCGCGACGAACTCATCGTCTGCACGGGGCTTAAACTCCCCGATAGCGGGCTTCAACTGTGGGGCGAACACCTCGTCTGGGGAAAGATGCTGTGCCGGGGATGAGTCCGAAGACGTCTCGCCGGCCCGGCGCCGGCCGCACGGATTCCATCCACCCCAGGGAGGGAGACGGCATGCCCTACAAGGATCCGAAAATTCGACGCGAGAGAGAACGCGAACGCCACAGGCGCCGGACGGCCGAGCGAAAAGAGATGGGCCTTTGTCCAAAATGTGGCCGCAGAAATCCCGCGCCCGGGCGAAGCCTATGCGAGGTCTGCCTCGATAGAGGCCGCAAATCCGAGCAAGCCCGATACATCAGGCGAAAGGCTGCCGGGGACCCCTACGGAGGAAGGAATCCCGAGAGCCGCCGGCGCATGGCGCGCGAGAGGACGAGAAAGCGCAGGCGCGAGCGTACCGAAGCCGGGTTGTGCACCCGTTGCGGTGAAGTCCCCCCGGTCAATGGAAGCGCCGTATGCGAGACGTGCCGCGTGGAACGCCGGGCGGCCGAGAGGAAGCTCTACGCCGAAAGGCGCGCCGGGGGGCGATGCGGACGGTGCGGAGCGGAAGTCATCGACAAGGCTTCTACGTGCGCTTCGTGCGCCGCAAGGGATTCAAAGCGCCGTCCGCGCAAGAACGCCGCGAGCCGGGCGCGCTATCGCGACAGGAGGGCCCGCAGAATCTGCGTGGACTGTTCAGCCGATGTACACGGAGCATCGAGGTGCGCCCGTTGCGCTTCGCGCTCCTGGCACTCCTCGGGCGTGCACAGGGGGATGCCCGTCCATCCACCACGCTACACCGTGGTGGAACTCGCCACGGGCATCGAACACGGACCGTTGGACTCCTGGGAGGAGGTGGCGATGTGCCTCGCCTTCGCGAAACTCTCACGCGATGAGGTCGAGGTCGTGGAGGATATCTGCGTGACGGCGAAACTCACCGCGGCTCCGTGGTGAGCGCGCCTGCACGTGCAGCCGTCATCCCGACGGCGGGGGGCCGGAACCGAGCGGGGCGGGAGGGTACGGCGCCGCCCTGCTCCGCAGCCGGCCTGTCGTCGCCCGCGGGGGTCAGACCCGACCGGGGAGGGAGGGTTTGACCCCCGTCACCGGAACGGACCGCGGAATCCCCGGCTCTCCGGCCGCTGCGACGGCGGGGCGAACCCCGGGCCGCGAGGCCGCGGCGTGAGCCGCCACACCGCCACCCATACCGGAAGAGAGGCCAGGACCGCCCGGACGCCAACGGGAAGCGTACCGGGGAGGTCCGCCACCGAGGCGGCCCCGAGCGCCAACCACGCCACCAGGGCGGGACCCGGATAGCCCGAGCGGGTCAGCCTCCGGCAGGCGAGCGCAAGCGGGACCCCGAACGGAACGGCCAGGAGCAACTCCACGAGCGCGAACGGCGCCGTTACCCACTCCTCGGAGCCCGCACGCAGAACCTCGCCCGCAATCATCCCCGCCGGCAGCCACAGGAGCGCCGGCATCCAGAACTTGAGTCTTTCGGTGCGTCTTTTCCGCCTTCTTTCCTCCATGCCTTATCCGACAATAATTCAGGGCCCGATGCAAGGGCAGGCGCGTTCCGCGAATGGTCACCGCCGGGTGAGGACCTCCCCCCGAGAGTGAGAGTGAAGCGGGGAGCCGGGCAAATGCCCGGTAGGGAGAGGGAGACGGTCTCCAGCTCCCGCCGCCGGCGACAACCCGAAAGGAGGCACGGCCATGTACGAGAACGACCATGACTACGAGATGTTCACCAGTGACGAGTTGCTTGCCGAGATCGGACTCGACGCGTACGCCATCCGCGTGATCCGCGATGAGGCGAAAGGCGAGGCGGAGGAGTTCAGGAGGGAATAGGGCGAACCGGGGGGTGGAGAGAAAGGCTCTCTCCCTCCCGTCACTTTTTCACACTCACACAACGAAGGAGTACTACAATGGCATTCGGACTCAACAGAGCGGAACTGATCGGGCGTCTCGGCGCCGACGTCACCATCAACCACCTCGCGAGCGGGGGACGCGTCGCGAACCTCTCGATCGCCACGGATGAGGGCTACGTCGACAAGCAGAGCGGCGACCGGGTGGAGAAGACGGAGTGGCACCGGGTCGTCACCTTCCAGCCCGGCCTGGTGGACATGTTCGAGCGGCACGCGAAGAAGGGACGCCTGGTCTACGTCGCGGGCAAGCTCCAGACCCGCCGCTGGAAGAAGGACGAGGAGGACTCGGACCGGTTCTCGACCGAAATCCTCGTAGCACCCGGCGGGCGCGTGCAGTTCCTCGACAAGGTGAACGGGAACGGCAATGGCAACGGAAACGGCGCGCACGCCGAGACGGCTGACGTGGTGGCCACCGCAGGCGTAGTCGGGCAGGAGATTCCATTCTGAACACGACAAGGGCCGGCGCTACGGCGTCGGCCCTTTCATTTTGCTGTCGACCCGGAGGAAGCCTCCCCTGGCCCGAGAAGAAGGATGAACACCCGGCCATGGACGAGGCTCTCACCTTTCCCGCTCTGTCGGCTCTCTCATCTACCGGGAGCACCCGGTAAATCTCCGGTTCCGTGAACGATAAACCGTGTTCCCGGAAGATCTGCAGGCGCCTGCAATGATCCCATATCCAGGACAGTGGCTCGGTCTACCCCCCGCTGCGGGAATTTCGGGCCGGAAAAACGGCCCGAAATGACCCTCTCCGCAGCATGAGAGATTGTTTCCCGATGAGCTTCGCCTTCATCGTGAAACACCAAAAACTCTTGTGTCCCGGTGGCGGTACTAGTGTCTCTCTCTTAGCGTCCTCATTTTAGCACGAACACCGAGCGAATAAAGGGTGGCCGCAGGCGGCCATCATTTGCCGGTACCCCCCAAAAAACGTCGAGCGGCAAAAAACAGGAGCGCCGCTCTATGAACCGTGTTTTTCGGGAACCCCCCGGAAAATGACAAGCCCTTGATTCGCCCGCCTACGGGCATCGGCAACACCGCCCGATGCCCTTACGTGCTGAAAATGGGACGCTAAGAAGCGCATCCGTTAACTCTCTGGAAAGGAGAAAGGCATGGAAACCACCGTGGTGAACCTGAACGACTATGTCGCAGAAAACGGCAGCGGCCTGCTGGTGAGGATCGACCGCATGACGAAGTGGGGAAACCCCT
>MPNJ01000047.1 GCA_002238965.1 Nitrospinae bacterium bin107
GGTTCACTCATGGGTCGCGCCTCCGGTGCTGCGGGTGAGGGGAATGCGGGCGCCGCCCGGCCTCTCCGGCCAGGCTCCCGCGCCCCCTCACCACCCGCCTCGGCCTCTCGCCGGCGCGGGGCGGGGCCCTTGGAGACGTGCGCGATGAACGTCCCGGCGCTCGGAGCCGGGTGAGGCACGCTGCGGAAATTATTTTTGTCATACCCCCGCGCAGCCGGTCGTATGCGAGGGCGCGTATGGCGAGAAAACGCAGGAAACCGGATATAAAAAATCCTTGCAAACGGTTTTTTATTGCTTATTTTGTCATGTATGCGGGCGATGCGAGTCCCCGCCCGCACGACGCCGGAGGATCGGGGAGAGGGGTTCGAACGCGAAGGAGAGAGGCATATGAACGGGTACGTGGACATTCCCGCAGGTGAGGGAACTCGTCCGGGCAACGATCACGAAACCGGCGCGAGCGATGCGGCCGGACGCGCGGGGCCCGGGAATCCCGGTCCCGCCTTTTTGAATTTCTCCCGTGCCGATGGGTCAGAAGACGACCCGCAATGCGAGAGAGAGGCGGTGGCTCCGGCGCGAGTCTTCGCCGAAGCGACCCGAATAGCCCAGGTGGCCGCTCGCGCGCTCGCCGATTTTCGCGCTCACTCCGAGGCTGGCGCTCACGGCGTCGCCCGGCGGCGCGAAGCCCGGAAGCGAGAAACGACCCGGCATGGTGTTCGAACCCGCCGAGACGAGAACGGGGTCGTCCTCGAGTTCGCGCTCATAGGCGATGCGGGCGTAGGGGCGAAGTCCGCCGACGCGCCAGCCGAAGCGGTAGCCGCCGCGCGCGACGAGCGAGTTGCGCGAGAAGTCCGAAAAATTCATCGCGGTCGAGGAATTCCCGCTCTCCCGGTAGCCCTTGACCTCCTGGTTGAGCAGCGAGAGGCCGAGAAACGGCCCGTGGCGGAGAGATTCGGAAGCGCCCGGTGACCACCCCAGTTCGAATTCGCCCCCGAACTGGGCGGCTTCGGTGGAGCCGCGCTCGGTGCGCGTGAACGCTCCGAGGGCGACCGGACGCCCGACATCCACCGAGGTCTGCCCCAGGGTCAGGGCGACGCTCACCTCGAGGCCGCCGTTTCGCCACGCGCCGTGCAGCGAGCCGAGCACCACGTCGCTCTCCAGGTTCGCCCCGTAAAGTTCATTCCCGTGGCGGACGACGCTCAGCGCGGCGCCCCATGAGAGGTCCGGCCCGGCGCGGTGGCCTGCGCCCAGTGTAATGACGGTCACCTCGGTTTCGATTTCCCCGAGACGCGGCAGAGTCCCTGCGTCGTTCCCCCCGAACTGGCCCCGCGCATAGCCGCGCCAGCTCCCCTCCGGCAGCGCGAAATCGGCGGCCCGCTCCGCCCGGATGGCGCCGTGGTGAGCGGTCGCCGCATCTGCGCCCGCCTCGCCCGCGAGGGATACCTGGAGCGGGGCCGCGAGGGCCGAGGTGACCAGGCTCGCGAGCATCGCGTGGGCCGCGCCCCCCGGGTGGCTGCGGTCCGCGAACAGATGCGTTTCGCCTGCGCCTGGCGCATACGCGACGGGAGAGGGAGAGCCCTCGGGTCCGCATACGATCGAGAGTGGACTCCCCGCGTCCGGCGCCCCGCAGGCCGTCCCCGTGACGCTGGTGAAGCCGTACCTCCCGGGATTGGCGGCAATTTCGCCCAGCAACGCATGGGCGTTGACGGGGACGACGCCCTCCTCACGCTCGCGAATGCCGGCGTGGAGTTTCTTGTTGTATTCGCCGACCAGCGCGGAGAGCCCCGCCTGAACGGCGGGACCCAGGGCGGCGGCGTAGGGCGTCAGGCCGGCGTCGGGCAAGTTGAAGACCACGACGTGGCGGGCGCCTGCTTCGCGGAGGCGCCGTATCTGGGCGGCGTTCACGTCCGCGGCGGCAAGGACGTGGGCCAGCGCGTTGGGCGGGTCGTTTTGAGCGGCGTCCGCGATGTCGTTCGAGCCGCCGAAGACGGCGTAGAGCGCATTCGGGTCGGCGCTTCCGCCCTTCGATGAGAGGTGCCGGCCGATTTGCTCCGCCACTGTCGGCACGTCGTCGAAATCACACGGCGTGGCCGGGTTCATGCATGCCCCGGCGAAGGCGTGGTTCGGCCCGCCCGCGAGGGAGTTTCGCCCCGATGCGCCAAAAGCCCCCGCGACGATCCCGGCCCACACGGGATCCGGGTTCGTGGTGAAGCTCGCGCCCTCGGGCAGCCCCTGCGCCAGGGCCGCGTTGCCCGAATCGCTCAGGCTGTCGCCGAATACGAATACGTCGCCAAAGTCCTGCGCCGGAGCGTTCCCTGCGAGTCCCAGGGTGAAAATGAGAACGAAAACGCCGAACAGACGAAGATAGCGAAGCATGGGGAGAACTCCTTCAGCTGGAGAGAATTCATGTCGACAAGACGAAAAGATTCGCGCGTCATATGGGAGCAACATACCAGATTCACGTTTCGGGCGGAATAGAAACGCGCGCCTCCCCGGACGCTTTACGCACCTGAGGACGCACGCGAAAAGCGTTTTCGCACGTATTGGGCCAGAGGGAATGGAACCGCTTTGAATCGTGCTAGAATGATTCATCTGTCCCCGCTATGCATTCGAGATGGAAAGCGGCACGGCGGATGGGTTGTCCGGGTTCAGGAAGCGGATTGACGCCGGCGCAAAACTCACCGGGCATGGCGGCGCCGCCGGGGGAGAGTTCACGCCTGCGGGCCTTCTGAAAATAAAGACGGTGCGCGAGCACCGGCAAGATAACGCGCTGCGCCACGAGGGCGGGGAGAAGGCGATGAGATGGACCGGGGCTGTATGGAAACTGGTCATGGCCGCCGCGCTCGTCATGGCGCTCGCGTCCGGGGCGCTCGCGCAGGACGACCCGAAGCAGCCCGTGTCCGGGAGCGTCGTCGAGACGATCAGGAAGCGCGGTGTGCTCAGGGCCGGCATGTCGATCTTCGTCCCCTGGGCGATGCGGAACAGGAACGGGGAGCTGGTCGGGTTCGAGATCGACGTCGCGAATAAGGTGGCCAGGGACATGGGCGTGGGTATCGAGTTCGTCCCGACACCCTGGGAGGGGCTCATCCCTGCCCTCGTCGCCGGCGAGTTCGACGTGATCATCGCGGGCATGAGCGTGCGTCCCCGGCGCAAGTTCGCCATCGACTTCACCGTTCCCTACGCGCACTCCGGCATGGGAATCGCGGCCAACAGGGCGATGGCCGCGGACATGAAGTGGCCGGACGACTACGACAGCGCCCGGGTGACCTTCTCGTGCCGCCGCGGCTCCACTTCGTGCGGCGACGTCGAGCGGCTGTTCCCCAATGCAGGGGTTCGCAGGTTCGACGACGACGCCGGGGCGTTGCGTGAAGTCCTGAGCGGCAACGCGCATGCGGTCCTCTCCTCCTACCCGCAGCCGGTAGTATGGGCCGGCGCCCACCCGGAGCGGATATTCCTGCCGACCACGGAGAACCTCTCTCAAAGCGACGAGGCGTTCGGTCTGCGCAAGGGCGACCCGGACGCGCTGCACTTCTTCTCGAACTGGATCCTGGCCAACAGGGCGAACGGCTGGCTGGCCGGGCGGAACCGCTACTGGTTCAAGAGCAGGGACTGGGCGGAACGGGTCGATCTGAAACAGTGATGCGCGGCCAGGACCGGCGCGGTGGGGGACGCAAGGGTGAGAAAGACATCCGTTTTCGTTCTCGTTTTCATGCTCTCAGTCTGTGGCGGCGCCCTCAACGGGGATGACGGGCGGGCCGGGGAGAGGAGCGCCGCCGTCCCGCGTTCGCGAGGCGCCCTCGCCGTGTCGGGGTATTGCGAGGATTTCGCCATGAAATACGCCGAAAACAACGGGGTGTGCGCCAGGCTAACTGGTGCCAGTGCAGCCGGTGAAAGTCCGGCGGGAGGGGTGCAGCGAGACTAGCTGCGGTACTAGCGGGTGAAAGTCCCGCCGGCGCAATTCTCAGTTTGGCGCCGTAGTCATATCCGGCAGACGTACGGGGCGACCCGGCGATCTGGAAGCCCGGACGTAAAAGCCTCGGGGTACAGAGGGGCCGTCGTGCCGCTCGTGTGCGATCAGCCCGGGAGGCAAGCAACGAGTAGGGCCGTAACGAAAGTGAACGGATGAAGCGTCGAAACAAGGACTTCCCGCGTGAAGCTGATTTGCGGGGTAGATGGAGTTGCCAAGGGTCTCCCTCCTAACCGATGGCCAGTGCCGGTGCGGAAGAAACTGAGGCGCACGCACCGGGGCTCCCGGCGTATTGAAGGCGGCAATACTCGAAAGTAGCGCAGTGAAAGTCCGGAAGGTGTGGAGGTCATGACAGGATGACCCTGTGAATGTCGAAGACCGTCTCTATAACCGGGGCGCCGGGAAGTGAGACGGAGACCTCCAGACTGGCGGATGAGGTCGCCAAGCGATGAAGGGTGGGACAACACAACCCACCCGGAGCGAGGACCTCTGGGCACAGGTGGCGACGCCGTGGTGGGCAGCCCGCACACAGAGGCGGGGGAAACCGCCCTGCAAATGGTGAAGCCTGAGGATGGAGTAAACGCTGGACCCGCCGAGGGGTATGGCAGGGTCGGTCTTAACCCCGGTGTTCCCGCGGAAGACTCCACTCCAAGCTGGGAGGTGCCTGTTGCTTGAAGCCGTACCGGGGAAAACCCGACGTACGGAATTTTAGGGGGGGCGGCTGGAAACGTGGCTCAAGGCGGAACTGTGACCCCACCCTGCAACCGAAAGGGCAGGGCTGGAAACCCTCCGCCTAAAGGTGCGCGCGCCAGTGCTCTACCCGACAGAAGGCCAGCCACCACCTCCACCCCGAGTCATGGGCCGCTACCCGCGAGGGTGGGGGTCAAGCGTTGACAGGGGCGCGTGCGGGCGGGGCTATTGAGCACCGAAAGAGTTAAAGTCCGGGATGTCGAGGCCTTGTCCCATGACCGAAGACAGCATCCGGCCCGCCGATATGGCGAGGCGGGCCGGAATCCCGCGGTGTCGAAGAACCCATGCACGTACGTACGCACTGCACCGGGACCTGGGAGGTCTCCATGTCATTCCGCCGTCGTGGCGGGGTCGCTGAAGGAAGGAGGAATCCGTAACCGATGATGAACGGCATGGAGAAGTCAGACTCGGTCATAGTAGCGATGAAGCCGACGAACAAAGGGATGTCCGTCCCGGCGGAGTCGGTGGAGCGAAGGGCCGGGCCCGAGGGGAATCCGGGAAGCCAAAGCACGCGCCGGACACAGGGCCGGGGAAGCGTGTCACAAGCGGTCGACCGGATACGGCAATTTGTTGGGCGGGAACCACGGGAGCGTCTGACGGCGCTTCTCCACCACGTCACGGTCGATGCGCTGCGGTGGGCGTTCTTCGAGTTGAAGAGGGACGCTGCGGCAGGTGCGGACGGGGTGACGTGGCGGATGTACGAGGAAGGGCTGGAAGGCCGTCTGGCCGACCTGCACGAGCGCGTACACACGGGAGCGTACCGGGCGACGCCGTCACGGCGGGTGAACATCCCCAAGCCCGACGGCGGGACACGACCGCTCGGCGTCGCGGCCATCGAGGACAAGATAGTCCAGAAGGCGGTGATGGAGACAATCCTGACGCCGATTTACGAGGCGGAGTTCCTGGGGTTCAGCTACGGGTTCCGGCCCGGACGCGGGGCGCATGATGCGCTCGACGCGCTCGCGGTCGGGATAACACGGCGCAAGACCAACTGGATGGTGGACTGCGACATCCGCGCATTCTTCGACACGGTGTCGAGAGAGTGGCTGGTGCGCTTCCTCGAACACCGAATCGGGGACAAGCGGGTCATCAGGCTCATCATCAAGTGGTTGAGGGCCGGTGTCATGGAGGCTGGAGAGTGGCGGGACGACCTGCGGGGAACGCCGCAAGGCTCGGTGGCATCACCGATTCTGGCGAACGTCTACCTGCACTACGTCCTCGACCTGTGGTTCCAGAAGAAATGGCGCAGCCGCGAGGTCGAAGGCGACGCAATCATCGTTCGCTACGCCGACGACTTCGTGGTGGGCTTCCAGTACAAGGAGGACGCGGAGCGTTTCCTGAGCGCCGTGAAGGAGCGATTCAGAAACTTCGGACTGGAGATACACCCCGACAAGACCCGGCTCATAGAGTTCGGGCGGTCTGCCATGGAAGACCGACGGAAACAAGGGCTTGGCAGACCGGAGACCTTCGACTTCCTGGGCTTCACGCACTACTGCACGAAGACCAGGGAACAAGGCAAATTCCAGTTGGGGCGCAAGCCGGTGGCGAAGCGGATGGTTCGTACCCTGAAACGGATAAAGGAGGCGTTGCGCAGACGGATGCACGAGAGTGTCAGGGACACGGCGCAATGGCTGGGAAAGGTGGTTGATGGATGGCTGAACTACTTCGCCGTCCCAACGGCCTACCGGTATCTGGAACGCTTTGTCCTCCGTCTGAAGCGAATGTGGCTCCTTGTCCTGAGGCGAAGGTCGCAGAAGGACCACTCCACATGGGCCGACATCGCGCGACTAACAGCGCAACACTGGCCCAGGCTGGAAATCAGACACCCGTGGCCGGACCGGCGATTTGCCGTCAGAGCTGGCGTGGGCGCAACCCAAGGGAGGAGCCGGATGCCTTAGCGGGCACGTCCGGATCTGTGCGGGGGGCGCCGGGCAACCGGCGTCCCTACCGCAAT
>MPNJ01000023.1 GCA_002238965.1 Nitrospinae bacterium bin107
CGAAAGCGCAAGGGGGGTCGGGAAGGAAAATAACAGAAATATGGTATTATAAACAATCAGTTACCGTAGACAAACGGAGTCAATCGTACCATTGCGTGGTCACCGGGTTCATAATAATAATTAATCGTATTTTACGGGTAATAGGATTATTTTCATTGCTGCGCCATCCTCGAATCCATGCATGCAGTTCCTCTCTCCGCGATTATCGAACCGGAGTAAGGAGAACAGGTTTACGCCTTTGTAGAGGGTATCGAATTTCCCCGATGAGGGGGAGTTCGAACGAGGCTGCCCGTGTTCTTCTGAAGATGGACGGGTCGCTCCGGCGAAGAATGCAGTTATCACCGTTTTCAATCTCTCCCGAATGCCTGATTCCATGAGAAAGCCTCCTTTCCTTTGGGGACGAACCCGACTGATGAAGGAGGGTTCGCTTTCCCCCGCGCCGAGCGCACGATATCGAATCTCCGAATATGCAGGGATACGGCAAATGCGGGGAAATGCGTGTCAAACGCGAGCGAGGAGGGGCTGCTGAAAAACCCTCTGGAAGCGATTTTGAGTTGCGCGGATGCTTTTGAAGTTCACTCCCCCCTTGAGGGGGAGTCAGTCCGTGCTTCTTCGAGGCCGGGGCCTGTCCCCGCATCTCGGGAACGACGGAAGATTTTTCCAGGGGAGGGCCGATGCGTCCTCTCTGATGCGGCAGGCCAACCGCATTTCTTGTAGGGACAGGTCGCGACCTGTCCTTGCGGCCCCCCCCCTCGATGGATGGATCACCACCTCCTCGAACAGCGCAGGAGCACGCCGCTCTCGGGTTTTTCGTCGTATTCCGACTCCTTGAGGCTCGCCTCGAGCGCCACGTCGAAGGCGTGCGCAATCCGCCAGCGCGCGCCCGCGCGCCAGATCTCTCCGCTATCCGACATCGCCACGCCCGCGTAGGGCGTGAGCAGGCCGCGCCTGGCGTCGAAACCGTAGCCCACCTCGGCGTCGAGCCGCGTTTCGGGGTCGAATGCACCCGCTTGGATGCCGCCGAATCTCTGCGACCAGAGTTGCTCGGCGCTCCCCGAATCCGCTCCCCAGCCGGAGCCCACGCGAACGGACAACCCGCGCCCGTCGGCGCCCGGCGCGTAGAGCACCGAGCCGCTCACGCCCCATTCCTCATAGTCGTTATCGGCGTGGGCGAGGAGGCCGCTCGCGCTCACCTCCATCGTCAGGCTTCCCGACGAATAGCGCAGCGAGCCGCCGACCTCCAGGCCGCTTCCCGTCTCCGCGTCGCCCCCGTCGTAGCGAAGGCCGACTTCCAGCGAGGGCGTGAGCACCCCGCCTCCCAGTTTGAACTCGCGCGAGCCTTCGAGGAGCACGCGGATTCGGCTCGTTTCCGCTTCGGCCTCGGCTAGGCCCGCCGCCGCGTCCGAAGTCGTGCGCGTCACGAGCAAGTCCGCGCGCAGGGCGAGTTCGTACCCGCCCGTCACGGAGGCGGGCAGGAGCACGCCGCGCGCTCCCGCCGCCGCCATGCGCATATCGATATCCGTCTCGATGGGCCGCGCGCCCTCTGGCGAAAGCGTCAGGTCGCCCTGCCCCTGGCCGAGCGCGCCCCAGAGCGAGAGCCGCTCGCTCACCCGGTAGCGGGCGTAGGGGTAGACGCCCATGAGTGTGCTCTCCACCTCGCCCGCGCAGCCGGTCGCGCACGCCCCGCTCGTGCGGAACGAACCATCGCCCGCGCTTCGCGCAAGCGCCACGCCGACGAGCCACCGGTCGCGCTCATGGTCCACGCCCAGCGTCGCCGTCGTCACCTCGCCGTCGAGCGTGAGGTTGTCCTCTGCGCCCTGGAAGTTCGAACGCGCACCCCGTCCCCAGACCGACCAGCGTGGTCCTGAATCCATTTTCTCGGCGGACGCCATGTGGAACGAACTAGCGAGCATGAACTCGCTCATCTCGATTTCGCGCCACGTCGCTTCAGCGTCTTCACCCGAAACGCCGCCCGGTATTCCGGGCGTGGAACCATCGCCGCTTCCTCCGAGCTTGAAATTACTACCGGCGAGGCGGGCGTTCGGGTCCGCCGGGAGGAGAGGGTCCCGATCCAGGGCCAGGCTCTGCCCGCCCAGCACAACGTCCGTGCGCGCGCCGCGCAGCCGCTCGGCAATCGCGTCGGTCACGTGCTCCGCCGCCTCGCGTCCGAATCGCGCGAGCCACGCCTTCGGCATCGGGTCGGTGTTCGTGATCGTCCCCGTCGCCTCGCCATCGTCGATCCGCAAGCGATGGCTGCCTGCATGTGACCCCTGAGACAACTCGAGGCGCATCGTCTCGCTGCCTTCGTCGTGCGAGTCGTCGAGCACCGGAATCGACACCGTACGCGTCGTCACACCGGGACGGAAGAAGACGTGTCCCGAACTTGCCGTGTAGTCGCTCCCCGCCCGCGCCGTCCCGTCGACCGTGCGGTAGCGCACCGCCACCAACCGGTCAGGCGCCCGGCTGGCGGTCACCAGGAAGTCGAGTGTGGCCCCCGGCCCCTCCTGCACCTGCGTATCGGACACCGAGACCGCCGGAACTCCCGGCACCAACGCCGAAACGCCGGATTCGAGTTTCTGTCCGTCAGCGGTGCAAACCGCGTTCGCGGATGTGCAGTCGGCGGTCGCGGGAAGCGTGATGACGACGTCGTCGAACGAGTCGGGCGACACCGTTATTTCCCAGCCCATGTTGCTCGGCGGCGACAGCTTCTGCGCCTCGGAAACTCGGGATCTCTTCAGCTGCAGGTGTTCACGCACCGCCTCGGCGTTCATCTGGATCTCGGCGCTGAAGTGGAGCTCGAATTTGAACGTGTTCCCCCGTCCCTCGTGCGAATCCGGCAGGTTCCTGAACTCCGCGGTGAGGGCGGGCGAAGCGCCCGCCACTCCTGCGCGGCTCGCGCCTGTGTGGTCGAGCAGCGCGTCGAGTCCGGTCGCCACGCTTCGGATCAGCCCGCCACGGAGATCGAGGCTGTCGCCGCTCACGTGCACGGACGTATGCGCGCCGTCATCCGGGCGAAGCGCATAGGCGAACACGAGCTCCATCGTACCTCCGCCCCGGTCGTAGGTGGCGAGGCGCTCTGTAGAATCTCCGAGCCGCACCCCGACGCCCGGTACGCCGCGAGTCGTGTCGACCTCCACTGCCACGCTGAAGGTCACCGTGACTTCGAGCGTCTCGCCCGGCCTCCAGCGCCCGTTCGCATCAGGCGCGCTCAAGGAAGGCGCGCCTGAGATTCTCGGCCCGCCGACCGAGCACCGCACCCCGACGTCCTCGCTGTGGCGGCAGTTGTGGACGCCCACCGCCTTGTTGTTCGCGCGTGGACAGTCGATCAGGCTCGTCTCGTTGCCCACGCACAGCAAGTCGTCCAGGTGGATCGGCCCGGCGCCTTCGCCGAAATGCGCCCGGAGGAAGCGACCGCCGTTGCCTACCGAGCCCTCCGGGAAGCCGAGTTGCCGGCACGCAACGTCTGCGTCGCTATCTGTCCAATAGTCGTCGCAGATCGTTCCCCACCGGCCGCCGTGGAATATCTCGAGGCGGCCCTCATGGGGCGTATTTCCGTCCACCAGGCGCAGCATCACCTCATGATTGCGGGTCACCCGCAGGGTATAGGTCTGCGTCTTGGTGGCGTCCCTGGCCGTCACCTTGATCTTGACGACGTTCTCGCCCGTAACGAGGTCGACCTCGAAGGTGTTCGGGCTGCTCGTATCCGCGTCGGTAAGCGCCGTATCACCCGACGCGAAAAACGCCACGCTTGCGTCCGGGTCGCTCGTCGTCGGCGTCACCGTAACCCGCGCGACGCCGCTCTCCACCGAGGCGGTGTAGCTCGTTGTCTCGGGCGCGAACGCCTCGTTGAGCGAACCGGGGCTTATCGCAAGCGCGCTCAGGGTCGCGTCGGAGATATCTTCTTCTGTGATGATGACGGATGCGCGGCAGGGGCAGGTCGGGGAAATCAGGGAACCGGGCAACATTTCGAGTACAACGTCAAACCGCTCGTCACCCTCGTCTTCGGCGTCGGCAACAGTCTGCACGGTCACCGTCTTCGTCGCCGAGAAGGTGTTACCGTCCGCGGAATAGTCGCCCGGTTCGACGCGCAGAATTTCTGAAATCGCCGCATAGTCGTCGGGGCTTCCTGCTGTATCCGCCCGGGCGCTCACCGAATAAATTAGGGTTTCCCTCGGCTTCGGCACGTTCGCGCCGGTCGTGGCCTTTATAGCAACGTCCAGGCTCTCGCCCTCTCTCACAATGTAGTCGTTCTGCGCCCAGCTGACGATGAGGAGCGGGTCCGCCACCACCATCGCCACGGTCGCCGAGTCGTCGGGCGCAGCGGCCGCCTCGTAGCCCGTCCCCGCGGCGATACTCGCCGTGATGTCCCCGCTCGTCGAGCCGCTGTAAGTGCTTCTGAGCTTCACCGTCGCCGAGGTCTCGTTCGCCGGAATGGTGACGTTCGGCGAAGTGTTCGAGAGATACATTGCCGCCTGGGTTATCGAGAGGTTGACCGTGAGCGGGGAGGCGGAAGACGCAGAGCGCGTCACGCGGAACTCGGGGTGCGCGATCCTGGGCGCCGCCTTGGCGTGCACCGCCTCGATAGAGACCGTCGGCGTTGTGCCTTGTTCCGACTGGCGCACGATCGTGAGCGTATAGGTCTGCGTCGTGGTGGTATCCTCGGCCGTCACCTTGATCTTGACGACTTTTTCGCCAGTCGAGAGATCGACCTGAAACCCCTCGGTGCTCCCGTCCGCGTCGGCGAGCGGACTGCCGTTCGAATCGAGCCAGGAGATGGTGGCGCTCGAGTCGGTCGCCGCCGGCGTCACCGTGATTCGCGAGACGCCGCTCTCCACCGAGGCGGTGTAGCTCGTGGTCGTCGACTCGAACGTCTCGTTGAGAGAACCTGTGCTAATCCCCAGCGTGTTCAGGGTCGCGTCGTTCGACGCAGAGGTGGGGTCCGTCAGCCGGAGCGAAACGTCATCACCCGCGGACCAGGAGAGGGCGGAGCCGTCCCAGGCCCACCTGCTTGTTCCCGACCCATGGTTGGCGATGTCCGCGCTGTCGAAGTCGTAAGTCTTCTCGCCGACGTACAGGACGAGCGAGCGCAGGTTGTCCGGAAGAATGGGCCGGACGGAGAATTCGAGTCTTCCGTTGCTGCGGACGAAGACCGCATGAACGGCGTAGGTGGCGTCGCCTTCGGTGAATTCGTCCTCCGTGAGAACGGCGCTTTCGGAGCACCTGCTGCCCGCCAGCACGTCGTTGCTGCAGCCCAGGATGCCGCCGGGGAGTTCCTTGGCGGTCAGAGTCCCGGACCAGACTTGTTTCTCCGCCGTGGCGGGCGTGGCGGGTGACATGAAGAAGAAAACGGTGAGCAACGCGAGCAGCGCCGCCGCGAGGCGGCCTCCGCGCCGGGGTGTGCATGGATTACGAAGTGTTTGGTGAGTGGTGCTGTTCCGGGTTTGTTCGCCAGGTTCGTCGTCGGATGTGTCGCCACATTCTGCTTTCATGGTCTGTTCCCCTTCCTGTTGTTGCGGCGGCGGATGTGGAAGGAGGCGGCAGGTTTGGAATTTCGAGACCGGCGGCAGGCTCGCCTTCGCGTCCAGGAACGTCCGGCGAGGCCCGAATGGGCAAGAAAATGGTATCAGCGGAAGCTGCGAGTGAATGTAAAGATTGTGTAAAGATCGTAAAGATTCCGTAAAGAACCTCGCCACGGCGCGCCTTTGAGGAAGGGAAGCCGGCCAGTGAGGAGGGGATTGTTGAAAAGTCCGAAATTCATGAATCGGCGAATGGGGCCGACCGGGAAGGGGGGGCCGTAGCGGACAGACACAGGGAGCTGTCCGCTATATTCTTGTTTATCGACCGAGCAAAGGCATTATCATTCCGGCTTTCGGCGGAATGACGGCAGTGGTGAAATCCGACTGAGGAAGGAGGAATTCTTCAGCGCGGGTTTTCGGGCCTTTCCGGGACGAAGGAGGAATTGCGCGTCAGGGAGGTGAATGCGCCGCAGGCGTTTTTCTCGCGAGGGGGTTTGTCAACAACTCCTTCTCAAAACGGCTGCACAGGATTCGGGTGCGTCACCGAGACTGCCTGTATGAAAATCCGCCAGTATGAATTCTATCGGTCTATCGGATCCCGCGGGTCGAATTCGCTGCCCCACACGCCGCGGCGGTATCGCCTGGCGAGGTTTTCGGCTTCTATCAATTCCTTGCGGTAGCGCACGTTGGGGTGTTTCACGAGGGCGCGGCCCAGCCCCCGCAGCACCATGAGGGCGTTCACGAGGCCGCCTTCTTCCAGGAAAACGTAATAAAGCGTCTGGCCGGAGCCGTCCACGGGTTTTTCGTCGATTTCGAGGGTTACGGTCCTGTTCTCGATGAGGCGCTTCAGGTGCGCATGGGCCTGCTCGGAGCCGGGCGCACCGGGCGCGGGGGCGGCCACGCCGATGAGGGCGGAGCGCAGGCCGCCGCCGAGTTGAAAGCTCGCCCCGTCGTACACCTTGGTGACGCGCGCTTTGAGGCGTCTCGGGGGCTCGGCTCCTGAGGCGGGCGCGTGTACGAGCGCGAGCAGGGCGATCGCGCACAGAAAGGAAACCGTTTTTTTCATCGCAGCCTCGTTCGGTCTATATGGGGAAAGCACTAAATTTTTCGTGTTTTTTACAGGCTCACAAATTCCGCGCATGAACCCCTCGGCGATTATATATACCACAGGGCGAACCGATTCGCGTTTGGGAGACCTTGCATGCCGGGCGGGGCGCGGAGACAATGAGGATGACGAGAAAATCGCCGCTGCGTTTGAAGATATTTACAAGGAAGCGGACTGACATTGGCGGATACGGACGAGAAGCGGATATTCATCATCGCCGGGCCGAACGGCGCGGGAAAGACGACGTTCGCCACGGAATTTCTGCCGAATGAGGCGAACTGCCCTTTTTTTATCAACACCGATCTCATCGCCGCCGGGTTGAATCCATTCCGTCCCGATCGGGTTGGCGCACAAGCCGGCAGGCTGGTGCTGAACCAAATCCGCGAAAACGCGCTGAGGGGAGAGAGTTTCGCCTTCGAGACGACCCTGAGCGGTCGGGGCTATGCGCGCCATATTCCCCGCTGGCGGGAGCAGGGCTACCGGGTCAAGCTGTTCTTCCTGCAGCTGCCGACGCCCGAAATGGCGATTGCGCGCGTCACGCAGCGCGTTCTCGAAGGAGGCCACGACGTGCCCGAAGAGGTGATTCGCAGACGGTTCGACGCCGGCCGGCGCAACTTCGAGAAAATTTATCGGGACTTGGTCGATGGGTGGGCTTTGTACGATAATTCGGGGGAAGTGCCGGAGTTGCTTGAGGAGCAGGTGAGAGTATGAATTCACGTGAGCAGCATTCGACGCAGAAGCCCCGAGACCCTGATTTTGCAGGTGCTGAAGTCGCGATGCGCCGTGCGGCCAAACGCGCGCGCCGACGCGCAGAAGAAGCGGCCAGAGCTGCTGCGTCCGGAGGGGTGGAGCATGAGTTGGGCGAGATTCACTGGTTCTACTACACCGGGCGCGACCCGCGCGAGAGCGGCTCCGGCAAGGGGGAATGAGACAGGTTTCTTGGTTGGGTGGCGCGCACGCTTTTGAAGTTTACTCCCCCCTTTGAGGGTCTGGCTTCCCGAGGGGAAAGCCAGACAGTGAACTGAGGGCGTAAGCCCGAAAGTGAACTGGTGGGGGGTATAACTCGGAATGGCGATAAAACGCATTTTACCCCCCACTGAATCGGCCTTCGCATAAAACGCTCGGCCTCTACGTCGGTCTTCCCCGAGGGAGACCGACCCTCAAGGGGCTGTTGAAAAACCCTGTTTCGAGAACCCCGAAGAAGGGATAGTTTGTCGGTCCGCTCACCGCCCTGAATGGGGCGCCTTTCCCTCACCCTGAGTAGCCGCCGAAGGCGGCGTATCGAAGGGCGAGGGGAGTTGAACGCTTCGCACTGGGCGAGAGGGCATCCTTCGATACGCGGTTTCACCGCTACTCAGGATGAGGCGGAGAGGTCTTTTTCAACAGTTCCCTCAAGGGGGGAGTGATATCTCCTCCCTCCCCGGTCGGGTCAATCCCGGTCGGGTGACCCCTGCATATCCCCCTCGTACCGCGACCGTAGCGGACAGGCCTCCGTGCCTGTCCGAGGCCCCCGCGCCCGCCCGTATGAACTTGGCCACACTCTTATCGTATTTGTCATTATTTTCGTGTCCACAGACTCACCAAAGACGTTTTGACTTGGAATGGGCAGGTGTTAATATATTTTTTATTCACTTGCCTAATAGAAAATTTATCGTGGTGGAATAGTGTTGCTGCTGGTGTACCCATTCGATCCCGGTACATTCCATACGTGGAGTGCGCCCGGAATCCCCATTGAACCGCCGGCTGTTACAGGCGGATCGGAAAGGAGGCAAAACCATGCGACGCTTCCTCATGACGCATCTTTTGGTCGGTTTGCTGACGGCGCTTCTCGTGAGCCCGGCTTTCGCCCAGCAGACAAGAATCACCTGGTGGGGGCACAGCAACTGCTCGAAGGATTTGGTGGCGGAATGGAACAAGAAGAACCCCAACACTCCCGTACAGTATGATTTTTTCGCGATGACCCCGTATTTCCAGAAACTCACGGCCGCGCTTTCCACGCGCTCGGCGGCCGACATGTTTACGCTCATCGACTTCCTGCTGCCCGGCTTCACCGCCAAGAACGTCCTCGCCCCCATTCGTCCCGAATGGCTGGGCTACAAGGACCTCGAGGACATGAAGAAGGCCTACATACCGGGGGCGCTGGACGGCTACATCCACAAGGGGAAGCTCTACGCTCTCCCTCCCATCGCTTCGGGCTTCAGCCTCTTCATCAACACGAAGCACTTCCGGGAGGCGGGCCTGGACCCGGACAAGGACTACCCGCGCACCTGGGAGGACGTCGGCCGCATCGGGAAAAAACTGGTGAAAATGAGGGGCAGCAGGATGGTGCGCGAGGGCTTCGATTTCGCCATGCACTCCTCCACCTGGACGATGTGGTACTTCAACACGACGATTCGCCAATACGGGGGAGAAATCCTCGACGCCTCCGGGAAAAAGTGCCTGGCCAACAGCGAGGCGGGTGTGAAGGCCATGAATGTCCGGGCCAGGATTGCGCACCACTACAAGGCTTCGGACCCCACCGTGAGCCTGGGCACCAACGCCCTCCCGGCGGACGATCTGCCCAAGGGGCGCGTCTCCATGTTCATCACCCACGCAGGCAGCGTGGCGCAGTTCGGCCCCAAGGTGATGAAGTACGTGAAGGTGGTGCCCTTCCCGCAGGTGGACCCCAAAAAGCCCGTGACGCCGATTTACGGCTTCGCCCTCGCGGTGAATCCCCATATTTCCGAGGCGAAGCAGCGGGCCGTGCATAAAGTGTTGAAACACGTCGTCAATGACTCCAAGACCTGGTACGAGAGAACGTCCTATCCCCATCCCGACAAGAATTTCCTGAACCTTCCCGGGATGGAAGATGCGCGCAAGACACGCTATCTGGACGTGTTCGTAAAGGACATCTCGAACGGGCGCTTTCTGCAGCGCTCCGACAAGGTGCTCGAACTCAACCAGGCCATTCACCGGGCGATGGAGCGCGTGGTCCTGAAGAAGGAAGACTCCAAGAAATCGCTCGACAGGGCGTGTAAGGAGATCGACGCGGCGCTGGCCAAGAAGTAGGCGGAGAACCGATGGGTCGCGAGATCGGAGTCGACCGGACTTTACCGTCGAAGATTCGGCGGTTGGTGGCTGGCGGGGGGAAACGCTCCCTCCACAGCCACCTCCGCTGGGCGGGGTTCTTCTTCGTTCTCCCTGCGCTCATTCATCTCATAATCTTCAAGTTCTACCCCATGCTCCAGGCCTTCCGGCTGAGCTTTTACCGCTACGACCTCATGAGCCCGCCCGTATTCACGGGGCTTGAGAACTACAACCTCCTCTGGCAGAACCCGCTCTTTCATCAGTCCTTCTGGGTTTCGGTCAAGTACATGTTCGGCGTCTCCATCCCGGAGTGGTTCTTCGCGCTGGCGCTGGCCCTTCTCCTGAACCGGCGGATGCCGGGGCGTTCGGTCATTCGTCTGGCGTACTTCTTCCCCATCGCGATGTCGCAGATCGTGGTGGCCATGGTGTGGAAGTTCATGTACCACCCCTACGGCCTGGTGAACACGATTCTGGAGACCTTCGGGATCGGCCGCATCAACTGGCTCTCGATGGAGGAGTCGGCGCTGCCCGCCCTCATCGCCATCGGCATCTGGCGGGGCATTCCGCTGTTCGGCGTGATTTACCTGGCGGGCCTCCAGGCCATACCGAAGGAATACCACGAGGCGGCCATCATCGACGGCGCGGGCGTGTTCCAGCGCTTCTTTTACGTGACGATCCCCCTGCTTCTTCCCACGATAACGTTCGTGATGGTGTTGTCTCTCCTCTCGGCCGTCAAGGTGTTCCTGAACCCGCTGGTCATGACCGAAGGCGGCCCCAACGGGACAACCAAGGTGCTCCCGTATTTCATCTACGAAACGGGTTTCGCCTTCTTCCGTATGGGAGAGGCGGCCGCAGCGTCGATGGTGCTGTTCGTCTTTCTCTTCGGTCTGACCCTGATTCAGCTGCGGCTCCTGCGCCGGGGAGGCGTCGAATGAGACGCAAGACGATGCTCCGCCTGGGGGGTGCGCTCATCACCCTGTTCGCACTTTTTGGCGTCTGGGTGATGCTCCTTCCCTACTTCTGGATGGTCTCCTCCTCCATCAAGACGGGGATCGAAGTCTTCGATCTCCCCATAAAATGGATACCGGATGATATCCAGTGGGTGAACTACCCCAACGCCCTGGCCAAGGGGGCTTTCGGGGTCTATTTCTACAACAGCTTCGTCGTGGCATTTGCGGTCATGGGAGGGAACCTCGTTTTCTGCACCCTCGCGGGCTACGGCCTGGCCAAGTTCCGCTTTCCGCACCGGGAGTTGTGCTTCCGCCTGATTCTGAGCACGCTGATGCTTCCGCTGGAAATCGTGCTGGTGCCCACTTTTCTCGTGGTGCGGGATTTGGGCCTCGTCAACACCTATGGCGGGCTGATTGCCCCATTGGCGGTGGACGCTTTCGGCGTCTTCCTCATGCGCCAGTCCATCCGGGACATTCCCGACTCCCTCATCGAGGCGGCGCGGATGGACGGATGCAGCGAGTTCGGCATCTTCTGGCGCATCATTCTCCCCAACTGCAAGCCCGCCCTGGGCGCGCTGGCGCTGCTCGCCTTCCGTGACAACTGGGATCAGTTCCTCTGGCCGTTCATCGTGGCGACGACCGACAACCTGAAGACCTTCCCGCTCGGCCTCGCCCAGATGGAGGGCATCGATTCGGCCGCCTACCATGAGATCATGGCGCTCGCGGTCATGGGGATGATCCCGGCGGCGTTCATATTCCTGTTCTTCCAGCGCGCATTCGTCCGCGGCATTACGCTCACCGGTCTCAAGGAATGAGGAGCATGAAGTGCTTTTGATGAACTTGTTTTCAGCCGTCAAGCCCGTGAAGACCCGCCTTCAGGCCCCATGCAGGACAGACCATTTCACGCGGGTGTCCATCGCGCTTCTCGCAGGGAGGGGAAACTGAGATGGGGGAGGTGTTGCTCGAAGACCTCACCAAGGATTTCGGCGAGGTGATAGCGGTCAAGGAGGTGAACCTCACAATCCACGACGGGGAGTTCGTGGTGCTCCTGGGGCCTTCGGGGTGCGGCAAGACCACGACGCTTCGGATGATTGCGGGTCTCGAGGAGATAACGAGCGGGCGCATCCTCCTCGACGGACGCGTGCTGAACGACGTGCACCCGCGCGACCGCGACATCGCCATGGTGTTCCAGAACTACGCGCTCTACCCCCACATGAGCGTCTACAAGAACATGGCCTTCGGGCTGAAGATGCGAAAGGTCGCCAGGGACGAGATCGACCGCAGGGTCAAGAGCGCCGCCGGCATCCTGGGGATCGAGACCCTGCTCGGGCGCTACCCGGGCAAGCTCTCCGGAGGCCAGCGCCAGCGGGTCGCGCTGGGGCGCGCCATCGTTCGCGACCCGCGCGTCTTCCTCTTCGACGAGCCGCTCTCGAACCTCGACGCCAAGCTGCGGGTTCAGACCCGGGTGGAAATCCTCAAGCTCCACCAGCACCTCGCCGCCACCTCGGTCTACGTCACCCACGATCAGGTCGAGGCCATGACCATGGGAGATCGAATCGTGGTCATGCACAACGGGACCATCCAGCAGGTCGGCTCCCCGATGGAAATCTACCAGAGCCCGGCGAACCACTTCGTGGCGGGCTTCATCGGGAGCCCCTCGATGAACTTCCTGCCCGCCACGGTGCGCGCCGAGGGGGGGCGGACGATCCTGGAAGGCGGCGGCTTCCGGGTTTCCCTGCCCGCGGAGCGCGCGGGCGGGCTCGAGGGGCGCGAGGGCGGGGAGGTCGTATTCGGTATCCGTCCCGAAGACATGCGCATGGGCAGCGAAGGCGAAATCGAGGGCGCGGTCGAGATCATCGAGCCGGTGGGCTCGGACATCTTTCTCGACCTGAGCGTGGGGGGTGAGTCCCTCACCGTGCGGGTGGAGCCAAGCGTCCGGGTGAGCCAGGGCGAGCGCATCCGCCTCCGCCCCGACCCGGCGCGCGTCCACGCTTTCGACCCCGGTACGGGCGCGACGTTGATCTGAAGCGTGGCGTAAGGCTACTATTACTTCTGTTGCATAGGTGTCCTGAATCCAGTGGATTACCTGCCTTTCACACTTTCATAGCCGCCATCGATGAACTTCACATGGGCGACCCCACTCGCCGGCTGACGAAGGCAGCGTAGTCGACGCCGGTTTGCGTTTGGGACAGACGATACGGATGAGTGGTTATTTCTGGGTCGAACCACAACAATTTGGAGACATATCATGAAACGGACCATGCTATTGGTAGCCGCCGTGTTTTTACTCTGCGCTCACACCGCAGGCGCACAGAAGCTCGAGAAGGCGATATTCGCGGGTGGCTGCTTCTGGTGCGTGGAGTCAGATTTCGACAAGGTGCCGGGCGTGGTCTCGACGACTTCGGGCTATACCGGCGGCAAGACCAAGAACCCGACCTACAAGCAAGTCACCTATGGCGACACGGGTCACTACGAGGCGGTCGAGATCACCTACGATCCGGCGAAGGTAAGCTACGAGGCGCTGCTCACCGCCTTCTGGCATTCGGTCGACCCGACCGATGACGGCGGCCAGTTCTGCGACCGGGGCGATTCCTACAAAACAGCCGTGTTCGCCCTGAACGAGAAGCAGCGCAAGGCGGCCGAGGCCTCGAAGAAAGCGGCGCAAAAGTTGCTCGACAAACCGATCGTCACCCCGATACTCGCCGCCGCCACGTTCTACCCCGCCGAGTATTATCACCAGAACTATTATCAGAATAACTCGGTCCGCTACCGCTACTATCGCTTCAGGTGCGGCCGGGACAAGAGGCTCAAGAACCTCTGGGGCGAGCACGCCTTCAAGGGCATCCCCAAACAAAACTGAAGACGCGCCGCCCCGGCCCACGAGGGCCGGGGCGTACGGGGGGCGGTTTCCGCTAGATGCCGGTTTTGTCGACCTACTTCAGTTTAAATGTCTTGTTGAGCAAGTTGGCGCACGCTTCCGCCACATTGTTGTCCGGCTTTGCTCCGCCCGGTGAAGTTGCCCAGCCGGCTTTCAGCAAATGATTGCCCCGTTCCCATGAATCGACCGCTGCGAGTTTAGGAACCAAACCGTTATCGGTATTAACCGCCCGCTCAAACTTATCGGCGCAGATGGGCGCCAAAGCCGCGACCATGGCTGTTTCGGTTGCTGTATCCACCATTTTCTCAGCAGCGCTGCCGAGTAACCATCCGCCCCAACCAAAGCCGATGATCACCGTGCAAATTACGCCTGCCGCAAAACCTTGAAACAGTCTTTTCAAAGAGTTTCCTTTAACCAGGGGTGCCAAAAACGAAGGCGTTTTCATGAGGGATCCTTTTTCCTCTGAGGGAGGAGAATTCCTCCCTGCTATATCCATCGTAGCATAGGTGTCCCGCCTCCGATATGCGGGGAAAAATGCGCTCCTGATAAAGAGACGGGAAGAGGGATTCCAACGAGCCTGATTGATTGTAATTCTCTGCCTGGATCAGGGAAATCCGTTCATCGGCTCGATGGCATGCGTAGTGGCGTAGCACCTGAAATTCGGACCAGAGCACTCTTTATCCATATGGACTAAGTGATGTTCATCCCGGGTATTTCATGAAGGCGCGGGCGCTTGCCATGGAAACGAGAACCAGGCGCCTTCCATCTCGACGGGCTTGCCGATTTGTCTTGCGGGAAATATTCTAGGTGGCCTGGTTGCGCTCCAGCATGTCCAGCACGTCTTCGGTTTTCGTCACCCAGCCGAATTTCGACTCGAAGTTGAAGAGCGTTGCCTCGCGCGTGAAGTCCGGCCCGGTGTGATCCATCGCATCCTCGATGAGGATGGGCCAGAACTCGCGGAAAAAGGCCTCGCGCGCCGTGCTCTCCACGCAGACGTTCGTGGCCACGCCCGTGAAGAGAATGTGCCGGATGTCGAGGCCGTTGAGCTGGTTTTCCAGCGTCGTGCCCGCGAAGCCGCTGTAGCGGGCTTTCTTCACCACCAGGTCGTCCGGCCCGGGCTTGAGCTCGTCGATGATCTCCCACCCCCACGTTCCCTCGATGATGAGCTTGTCGAGATCCGCCGGGCGTTCCTTGATCATCCGGATGGCCATCTGCTTGCGGATGTTGGGCGATTGCGGCCCGCCCGCGTCGCTCAAGTCAGGCTGGTACCCGAACTGGAGATAGAATACCTGCACGCCGGCCGCGCGTGCCGCGGTGAGCAGGCGCTGGTTGGCCGCGATGACGGGGTTCGTGCGCGATTCGTCGATGCCTGCGCCCAGGTCGAGCATTCCGCCCTTCTTGGCATAGGCGTTCTGCATGTCCACCACGATGAAAGCGGTTCGCCCTAAGTCGATTTCCACCTCCTGGGGCCGTGCCTTGAGGATTGCCATGCGTCATCTCCATGAATGTCAGGTTAAATTCGTCTCCGCGCGCATTCTCTCAGAACCACGCCTCCACCTCCAGCCTGCGTGGGGTAAGTTTCAACAGATTCGTATATTCTTCTCGAATGAACACAGGTTACAAGAAAGTAGGGACAGGTCCCCGTGCCTGTCCGAGGTCGCGACCTGTGGGACGGCCCCGAGGAGGGGCAGTCCCTGCCTTGCTGAAATGCCGAAACCACGGCTGATGTAGGGGCTGTCCGGGAACCGCCGACCCCCACTCTGCTTTATGGTGCTCGATTCCCGTCCCTTGCGCCGGACGCTCGGTTTCATCGAAGAATATGAGAGAAGGGCAGGAGAAGTTGTGCTACCATCGTCTCGGCGTCCCGGCGCGGGTTCGGGAGATTCGCCCCGGCGTCGGAGTCGCCTCCCCGAATCGTTTCCTCATCAGGCATGGAGCGAGCATATGAGCATTGAAAAGAGGCTGGAAGAACTCGGCATCGAACTTCCCGAAGTCCCGCCCGCCGTGGCGAACTACATACCCGGCGTGGCGGTGGGCGAGGTGCTTTTCCTCGCGGGCACCATCGGCCAGTACAACGGAGAGATTCCCATCCGGGGGAAGCTCGGCGACGGAGTCACCGTCGAGGAGGGCTACCAGTCGGCGCGCTTGTGCGGTCTGAACCACTTCGCCATGGCGAAACATTGCCTGGGGGGTGATCTCGACCGCATGGTCCGGGCCGTGCGCCTCGAAGGCTACGTGAACAGCGCGCCCGGCTTTACGGAAGCGCCCTGGGTGGTGAACGGGGAGAGCGACCTCCTCGTCGAGGTGCTCGGTGAGGAGCGGGGGAAGCACGCGCGCGCGGCCTTGAACATCAACGAACTCACTTACGACGCGCCGGTGGAGACCATCCTCACCTTACAGATTCGTCCCTAGCCCTCCCGGCGCGGGTTTCCCGTCGGCGTCGCGCCGCTGCGCCGCTCATTCGCGCAGGAGCGACATGATCTCGGCGCCGAGAGTGAGGTCTTCCACGCCACCGAACTTCTGCTTGCGCAGGCGCCCCTCCCGATCGATGAGGAGCATGGTCGGCGTACCTTGCATGGCGTAGCGGGCCATCGTTTTCGGCGGACCCGCGACGTCCGATGGCGCATCGATGCCCACCGGGAACGCGATCCTGTATTCATGGAGGAATGCGGCCAGCGCCTCGCGGGTTCCCTGCGCGGCATGGTGCTCGAACACCGTATGCAAACCGATCACGGCGACATCGTCTGCGCTGAATGTCTGCCGCACGCGCATCGCCTGCGGCAAGGCGTGGGAGACGCATCCCGGGCAAAGCATCTGGAAGGCTTCAACCAGCACAATCTTGCCGCGCAACGCTTCAAGCGTGACGGGGTTGTCGGTGTTGAGCCAGTCGGTGGTTTGCAATTCGGGCGCGATTTCGGGTGGCATCTGCTCTCCCTCCTGCTTTCGCGATCGCCTGCCTGTCCTGGTTATCTCCCTGTCAGACCGCGGGTTTTCGGATGTTGGCGCCTGGATTCGGATCGGTCGACTGCGAGCGCCGCAAGACGTCCGGCCATCCTGGAGTGATACCAGGCCCGATGTTTGAAAGGCGCGGTCATTGCTCAAGCCTAATGCGTCAGGCGTCGCCCATCAACTGACGGGCTGGCGGCGATAACGCCGCAAGGCGGCTCGGGGGCGAGCCGGTGGCAATCGTCTCGTGCGCCCGGCCGATTTTCATCTTGCATGGGCCGTTCATGGTGTGGTATTTTCGTATTTTATTCGTATGAGTGAGCCATGCGACACCCGACCAAACCGAAGCGGCTCTATATCGATTTCGACGGCTTTTTCGCGTCCTGCGAGGAGCAGGCGGACCCCGCCCTGCATGGCCGCCCCGTCGGCGTCATACCCTTTGCGGGGGCGCGCAACAGTTGCGTCATCGCCGCCAACGCCGCGGCCAAGGAGTTCGGCGTCAAGACCGGGACGCCGATCGCCGAGGCCGGCCGGTTGTGCCCCCGGATAACGCTCTCGCCGCAGCGGCCGGATCTCTACGTCCGTATCCACCACCGGATCGTAGCTTCCGTGTTCTCCGTGCTGCCGGTCGACGTCGTCTGCTCGATAGACGAACTCGCCGCCGTTCTGGGGGAGCGGGACCGCCCCGAGGAGGTCGCCGGAAGAATCAAGCACAGCATACGGACAGCCGTGGGGGAGCGAATCACCTGTTCCATCGGCTGCGCGCCCAACAGGTGGCTCGCCAAGATCGCCGCCGGCCTGGATAAGCCCGACGGCCTCAAGGTGCTGCTCCCCGGGGACCTGCCGGGTCCGCTGCTCCACCTCGGGCTGGATGCGCTGCCCGGGGTCGGGGAGCGCATGCGCGCGCGTTTGAAACGCGGCGGGATAGCGACGCTCGAGGACATCTGGAAGGCCGATCCCGGACGGCTGACTTCGCTCTGGGGCAACGTGACCGGCGCGCGTTTCTGGTACGCCCTCCACGGCTACGCCGTGGAGCCGCCGATGACGAAGCGCGGCTCGATAGGCCACGGCCGGGTCCTGCCCCCGGGGGAGCGCAGCGTGAAGGCCGCCCGGCCGATGGCCAGGCAACTGGTGGTGAAGGCGGCCCGTCGCCTGCGCCGGGAGGGGTTCCTCGCCCGCAGGCTCGGCCTCTCGGCCGAGTGTCTCGATGCGCCCGCCTGGACGGCCTCGACGATCGTCGCGAGAGCGAACGACGATCTCACCTGTCTGGGCGCCCTCTCGGAGCTGTGGGCCGCGCTCGCCAGGGCGCGGGGCCGGGCCGCCCTGTTCCGGATTGCCGTCTCGTTCGACAGGTTCATTCCCTCGGACGAGATGCAGCTCGAACTGCCTCTCGGCGAGCCGGACGAAAGGCCCAGGCTGATGAGGCTGAACGCCGCCGTCGACTCGATCAATAGCCGCTACGCGCGCACCCTCGTCGGCTACGGCGGGTGTGCGCCTCCGGGCGGCTACGCGGGGGCCAAGATTGCGTATGGCCGCATTCCCCGGCTGGAGGATTTCCAGTAATGGCGCTTCTTTTGGGGGATTACGCCGAGGGAGACTGGTATTTCATCGTGGTGTGCGAGGCCTGCGGCCGGGAGAAGATACTGGAGCCCGCCGAACTCCTCGCCAAGCCGGGGACGGAAAAAGTGCACCGGGGAATGCGCGTCGAAGACCTCGAACCCCTCCTGCGTTGCCGGGAATGCCGCTCCAAAAGAGCGCGTCTCGAGCCGGTCGCCAGAACCCGCAAGCAGGGTTTCGTCGGCGGGATGATCTGAAGGGCGGGGCGCTTTACGGGGATTCCGGCTACGTTTCGCTCCCCGGGTGACGCGAGTGGGTGAATGAGCGGGCGGGCCGCCGTTCTTGATCCACACAAGGCGCTATTGGCGAGTTTCACAAGGGCGGTGACTTCGGACTGGCGTTCTCGTCTTGCCACCGGGCCTGGCCTGACCCTCAAGCGGGAGTGATTCCAAAGATCGCATCGACTGGGCGGGCGCAGGAGCCCGCCATTACCCATTTTCGGGATTACCCCTACGGGACGGTATACGCGTTTCGCTCGTATAAAAGCGCCTTTCATTGCGGCTTAAGCCTCCTTGCCCCTACAATAAAGCCTCGCGTTTATTTCGCGCGTGTTCATATTCCTTTCTTGGTTCGGGAGCGTATTCGTGGCCAACATTGCGACGCTGAAAGAAGGCGAGCGGTTCGATGCTTTTTTCAAAATCCGGGAATACGAGGCGCGCCAGAGCCGCGCGGGCCGGGAGTATCTCGATCTGACGCTCGAAGACGCCACGGGCGAGGTTCCCGCCAAGGTCTGGGAGCCGGCCACTCAGGTGCAGGGCGCGATTGGGGCGGGCGATTTCGTCAAGGTGCGCGCCGC
Source organism: Nitrospinae bacterium bin107 (assembly GCA_002238965.1). Lineage (GTDB taxonomy): Bacteria > UBA8248 > UBA8248 > UBA8248 > UBA8248 > Bin107. The sequence continues at coordinate 18,875 of MPNJ01000023.1, forward strand.
GTCCGAAAACTACCAGGGCCGACTGCAGCTTCGTGTGGATCGCGTCCGCCGGGTGAACGAGCAGGATTATGAGAGCGGCTTTAAGCCCGAGGACTGCGTGCAGCGAACGCCTTACGATATCGACGTCATGTGGGAGGAGGCGAAGCGCATCGCGGGCGGCTGCCACCCGCTCGTGGCCGCCTATCTCACTGCCATCCTGGATGCCTATGAGGAGAAATTCCGCGAGTGGCCCGCCGCCCAGCGCATTCACCATCCCTACCTGGGCGGCCTGCTGGAGCACACCCTCTCAGTCACGAAGACGTGCCTGTATCTGGCGGATAAATACGACGTCTCGAAGGATTTACTCGTCGCGGGCGCGCTCCTGCACGATATCGGTAAACTGGAGGAACTCTCCACCGAGGGCGCCACGCACTACACCGCCGCCGGCCGCCTCCTCGGCCATATCGTGCTGGGACGCGACATCGTCCGCGAGTGGGCGGGGCGCGAGGGCGTATTCCCAGAAGGCGAGGCGCTGCCCGAGGATTTCCTGCTGCATCTCGAACACCTCATCCTCTCGCATCAGGGCCAGCCCGACTGGGGCACGGTGAAGGTTCCCATGTCGGCGGAGGCGCTCCTGCTCCACTACGCGGACGACATGGATGCGAAGTTCAACATCCTGAAGCGCGCGGTGGCCGAGGATAAGGGGGATGAGGATTTCACGGCGAAAAACTACGTGATGGCGCGCGTCTTCTACAAGGGCGGCCCGCCGCTCCCGCCGGAGAATGCACCGGATGTATGAGTATCAAGTGACTCTCGCCCGTTCCATCTTTTTCAGCGCGGCTCGTCCCGCCGGAGAGCCATAAAATGTCTGACCATATGAAAATCATGAACGAGAAGACGGGGCGCATCGTCATGCTGGCGGTGGACCACGGCTATTTCCAGGGGCCGACCTCGGGCCTCGAAGAGCCGGGGAAGACGGTCGAACCCCTGTTGGCCTGGTGCGACGCGGTCAGTCCCACGAAGGGCGTATTCCTGCGCTGCATGCCGCCGGAGAGCAAGACGCCCGTAATTCTCCGGGCATCGGGCGGAAACGCCATCGTCTATTCAGACCCCGTGGAGCTTGAGCGCGAGTTGAGCATCCGGTCGGCGGGCCTTGCGGATGAGACGGCGCGCGAGGCGCTGAGAGGGCAAATCGCCGATGAAATCGTGAACCGCGAACTCTCGAACGAGTCCATCACTGTCTCGGCGGCGGAGGCGGCGCGCCTGGGCGTGGCGGGCGTTTCGGTGTCGGTCTACGTGGGCGCGTGCTACCAGAAAGAATCCATCCTGAACCTGGCGCGCATGAGCGATGAGGGCCGCCGGGAGGGTCTGATCGTCTTGGGCATCACGGCTGTGGGCAAGGAGATGACGCGCGACGCCCGTTATCTGGGTCTTGCGACGCGCATCGCGGCCGAGCACGGGGCGGACGTCGTGAAGACCTACTACTGCGAGGGCTTTGAGCGCGTGGTGCGCGGTTGTTTCGCGCCCATCGTCATCGCGGGGGGCAAGAAGGTGCCCGAGCGCGAGGCGCTCGCGTTCTGCAGCCGGGCGATTGATGAGGGAGCTGTGGGCGTGGACATGGGCCGGAACATCTTCCAGAGCGCGCACCCGGTCGCCATGATCCAGGCGGTGCGCGCCGTCGTGCATGAAGACCTGAGCCCCGACGCCGCTTATGAGATGTTCGAGGATTTGAGCGTTGCGCCCCTCACGGATTGAAGCCTGCGCGTAACCCGGGAAGCATTATCATGCCTGACACCATGCGAGCGGCGGTCTATTACCGAAACGACGACGTGCGGATCGAGGAATTGGAAAAACCCCGCGCCGGAGCGGGCGAGCTTCTGGTTGAGACGCGCGCGAGCGGCATCTGCGGCAGCGACGTCATGGAGTGGTACCGGGTGGGGACCGCGCCGCGGGTTCTGGGCCACGAGGTGACGGGCGTCGTGGCAGAGGCGGGCGAGGGCGTGGATGGCTTTTGCGTCGGCGATCGCGTCTGCGTCACCCATCACGTGCCGTGCAACCGCTGCGCGCTGTGTCTGCGCGGCGACCACACGGCGTGTGAGATGCTCAAGCGCACGAATTTCGACCCCGGCGGTTTCGCCGAGTTCATCCGTCTGCCGGCCATCAACGTGGAGCGGGGCGCGTTCCGCCTGCCCGATGGAGTGTCCGACGATGCGGGCGTGTTCATTGAGCCGCTGGGTTGCGTACTGCGCGGCTGGCGGCGCTTCCGGATGATGCCGGGCCTGAGCGTCCTCGTGGTGGGGAGCGGCATGTCCGGCCTTCTGCACGTGCAGGCGGCGCACCTCCTGGGGGCGGGATCGGTTTTTGCGACGGACATCTCTTCTTACCGCCTGAAAGCCGCCGAGCGGTTCGGCGCGCACGCACTGCCTCCGTGTGAGGATATGGCCGAAGCCTTGCGGGAGGCGAACGACGGCCGCCTGGCGGATCGCGTCGTCCTGTGCGCCGGCGCTCCGGAGGCCTTGGAGACGGCTCTGGCAAGCGTGGCGACGTGCGGCGTCCTGCAACTTTTCGCTCCCACGCCGCCGGGCTACCGCCCCGCGATGGATTTGAACCGGATCTGGAGCGAGCAGATCGCCCTCACCACCACATACGGCGCGGCTCCGCTCGATCTGGAAGAAGCGCTTGCGCTCATCAGCACCGGACGCATCGATGCCGAGGAGATGATCACCCACAGGCTCCCGCTCGAGCAGGCGCAGGAGGGCTTCCGCCTCGTCGCCGAAGCGGGGGAGTCGCTTAAGGTGGTGCTGAAGCCGTAAGTTGCAGCAGGCCCGAATCTTGCGGTTGAGCGCGAAAGGGGATAGAGTTTTATCCAGGATTGCGGGCCATGGAGCGCGAGGCTATGGCGTTCCGCAGGGAAAAAACTATGGACCCGCGAGGAAGAAGCAATGACGACGTTTCAAATCGCAACGCTCGGGTTCTACGCCGTGCAGTCCCTCATCGGCCTCGCGCAGTGCGCCCTCATCTTGATGGGCTTGAGGCAGATGAGCCGCGCCTCGGAATTGCGGGAAAGAGAGAGCGCGAGGCGGCATGAGGAGGCCATGACCGCACTCAAGACGCTCATCGAGCGGACTGCGAAGTAACCCTCGCCTACCACCAGCCATTTCGCCCCTGTCCTCCGGGACGGGGGCTTTTTTGTGTCGGTTTTCCGCTACTCATCCACGGGGAGGTAGGTCAGTTCGTTATCGGATGAGGTGTCCCCGCCGCCCTCGGTCGCTTCATCTTCATACAGGGCATCGGGCGGGGCGTCTTCGGTGAATTGCGCCTCATCGGCTTCTGCCTCCTGCGGGGCAGGGGAGGGCTCCCTGAGGAGCGGGGCGAGATTCGCCTCGCGGCGGATTCTTTCGGGCAGACCGCTCCACCTTCTTCTCACGCGCGCGTTTCCAATCGCCATCCCGAGCGCCTTTTTCGACCCGACGAACACCGCTAGGCGCTTTGCGCGCGTGAGCGCGGTGTAGACGAGGTTTCTCTGCAGCATCGGAAAATGCTGGGTGTGGAGCGGAATGACGACGGCGGGGTATTCGCTGCCCTGGCTCTTGTGAACGGTGATGGCGTAGGCGTGCATCACCTCATCGAGCGCGCTGCGCGTGTATTCGACGACGTTCGAATCGAAGCCCACGCGAATGCTGCCCTCTTCGGTCTTGACGCTTTTGACGACGCCGATGTCGCCGTTGAACACGTCCTTGTCGTAGTTGTTCCGCACCTGGATGAGCTTGTCCCCGGTGCGGAAAATGCGGCCTCCGCTCTGGAGTGCGGGTGCGTTTCCGGCAGGGTTGAGCGCTTCCTGTAAGCGGGCGTTCAGGCTCTGCACGCCGAGCACGCCGCGCTGCATGGGGGAGATGACCTGGAGATCGGCGATGGCGTCGACGCCGAATCGCTCGGGAATGCGCTCGCGGCACAGTTCGATGATGAGGTCAGCGCCCCGCTCCGCCTCGCTTTCCTCGATGAAGTAGTAATCGAGCGGCGCGTCTTCTTTTTCCCCCTTGCCGTTTCGGGGCATTTCGCCGCGGTTCACGCGGTGGGCGTTCTCGACGATGAGACTCTCCTGCGCCTGGCGGAAAACTTCGGTGAGCCGCGCGACGGGCAGGGTATCGGAGGTGATGACGTCGCTCAGGACGTTGCCGGGACCCACGGAGGGGAGCTGGTCCACGTCCCCCACCAGGACGAGCGTCGCCGGGTCGGGCACCGCGCGCAGAAGATGGGCTGTGAGGTGCACGTCGAGCATCGAGGCTTCGTCGATGATCACGATGTCGCCCGTGAGCGGGTTTTCCGCGTCGCGGGTGAAGCCGCCCGAGTGCCAGCTGTATTCGAGCAATCTGTGGATGGTGGCCGCCTCGTGGCCGGTGACTTCCGAGAGGCGCTTGGCCGCCCGGCCCGTGGGTGCGCCCAGGATGACCTGGAGGCCCAGTTTCGTATAGAGGTTCGTGACGGCGCTCACGATGGTCGTCTTGCCGGTGCCGGGGCCGCCCGTAACGATGAGCACCTTCTGCGTGAGCGCGCCCTCGATGGCCGCCCCCTGATCTTTGGTCGCCATGCCGCCCTCGAGCGCGCGCCGGGCGAGGTGGCCCAGGCGCTCCTTCGTCGTGGCGCCGGGCGCCCCCTGTCCCCGCATGGCGGCCTCGAGGCGCGCCTCGTCGCGCGGCGTGCGGATGAGCGCGGCGAGACGGCGGGCGATCTCGCATTCCGCGGCGTAGAGCGGGCGTGCGTAGACGCGCTTGCCCTCGGGCGAAGCGAGATTCTCGGCCATGTTCGCCGATTCGATCACCACCGAGACGCCCTGGCCCAGGCTCTCGAGGACGGGTGTCAAGGCATCGGCTTCCGTCTCGAGCATTTCGGCTGCTGTCTCGATCAGATCGCCATAGGGAAGAAAGCAGTGACCCTCGCGCTCGGCGAGTTGGTTGAGCACGTATACGGCCCCTGCAGCCAGGCGTTTGGGAGAGTCCGCCGGGATGCCCAGTTTCTGCGCAATGCGGTCCGCGCTCTTGAAGCCGACGCCGTGAATCTCCGACGCCAGCCGGAAGGGGTCTTCGCGCAGTATCCGTATGGACGCCTCGCCGTAGGTTCTCAATATTTTTTCCGACAGATGGAGCGGGACGTCGTATTGCCGCAGGAAGAGCATGATTTCCTTGACCTCGCTCTGGCTTTTCCAGCTCTCCACGATCGTTTCGAGCTTCTTTGCGCCCAGACCGGCGACTTCCTTGAGGCGCTCCGGGTGGCTGTCCAGAATATCGAGAGATTTCTCCCCGAAACGCGCCACGATTCTCCTGGCGAGTGCGGGGCCGATGTTCTTCACGATGCCTGAGGCCAGGTACTTTTCGATTCCCTCGATCGTCGTGGGCTCCAAGGGGCGCGCGAGATCGGCGTGGAACTGGCGGCCGAACCTGGGGTGGTCCTTCCAGCCGCCCTCGAAGCGCACGCGCTCGCCCTCGCGGATGGAGGAGAGATAGCCCACAACGGCCACGCGCGGGAAATCCTCGTTGTCCGGCTGGACGAGCAAAACGGTGTAGCCGGTGTCATCCGCGCGGAAGCGAATCCGTTCCACCACGCCTGTCAGTTCGGTGCCGTCTTGCGGAAAAAGGCCCGCTTGTGGAGGTGGGGTCCCTCTTCTGGGGCGGGTTGTTCGGGGTTTTCGCGTCATCGGTAGTTCCTGGCGGCTTCCGGGCGGGCGGTGCGGTGCGTCATCGGGTGCGCGTGTCCTGGGTACAGGGCGAGAGTCAGGTCATCCCTCGCTCTTCCCGGCTTTTTTCGCTTCACTCCAGAGCGATTCGAGTTCTTCGAGCGATACGTCCTCGGGCGAGAGTCCCCGGGCGCGCAGCGTCTTTTCCATGTAGTGAAAACGCGCCGTGAAGCGCCCGATGCAGGTGCGGGCCGCCCCCTCGGCGTTCACGCCGAGCTTTCGGGAGAGATTCACGGCGGCGAAGAGAAAATCGCCCATCTCCTCCTCAAGCGCCTCGCGGTCGCCGCTTCGCATCGCCTCTTTGAGTTCCGTCCATTCTTCTTCCATCTTCTCCGCCGCTCCGGCCGGGTCCGGCCAGTCGAAGCCCACGCGCGAGGCCTTTCCCTGAAGCCTCTGGGCGCGCTGGAGCGCGGGCATGGCGGCGGGCACGCCGTCGAGAATGGAGGCCGCGCCGTTCTCCTCCCCCGCGCGGGCCTTTCTCTTGCTGATCTCCCAGTTCCTGAGCACCTCGCCGCTGGTCTCGGCAAGCGTGTCCTCGAACACGTGGGGGTGGCGGTCTATCATCTTTTGCGCGAGGGCGCGGGCGGTCTCCTGGGCGTCGAAGAGACCCTTCTCCTCGGCTAGCCGGCAGTGGAAGAGCACCTGGAGCAGGAGGTCGCCCAATTCTTCTTTGAGCATCGCCGGGTCGTCCGCCTCGATGGCCTCCATCACTTCGTAGGCTTCCTCTACGAGGTAGGGCTTGAGGCTCTGATGATCCTGCTCCTTGTCCCAGGGGCAGCCGTCCGGCGCTCTGAGACGGGCCATGACCTCCACAGCGCGCTCGAAACCGCTTTTATTTTTACTCAAGATCTTGGCCTCACGAATGTGGAATTCCGACGCCCGCAGTATACGCGCAACCGCCGAAAACAAGCAATTATGCTCCGATCCGGGATATCGCATGACGGGAGAGCGCCACAACCTCGCTAGCGCAATTTCTCGTGATGGAAGGCGAGGAGCGGAAGAAATTAGATCCGCAGGTCCGCCCCTACGGGATAAAACATGATGCTCGTCCTCGCTCGTCAATAGGGAAATAGGGACATGCGCCGGAATGACGGGGTTCGTATAGGGAATACTTTACCAGCGAATAGAGCCCAGCAGGGCGAGGCCGTGAGAGGATTTGCCGCCTGCGCGCTCGCGGCGGTCCCCCTCGAGCCTCAGGCTCACACGGTCGTCGATTTGTAGACGCCCACCCAGGCGATATGACTCGCTTCCTCTGGCAGCGAGCGCAAGGCCGGCGTAGGGCTTGAAGGTGCCGCCGCCGGGCGCGTCCAACCCGTAGCCCACTTCGGCTTCCATACGTGCGCCTTCACCGTGTGCACTCGAGGACAGACTCGCCGTGGAGGCCTGCGACCAGAGACGCTCCGCCCCGCTCGCGGCGTCTCCCCATGAGGAGCCCACCCGCACGGAGAGGCCTTTTTTCTTTGTGCCCCAGGTGAGTTGAAGCGAACCCGAAACGCCCTTTTCGCTGAATCTGCTCTCCTCGTGCGCGAGCAAACCGCGCGCATTCACGTCTATCACCATGTCCAGCGAGGGGTCGAAGTATCGGAAACCGCCGCCCACCTCGATGCCGCCTCCTTCTTCCGCGTCGCCCTTGTCATAGCGTACGCCCATCTCCAGCGATGGCGTGAGCGATGCGCCGCGTCCGAGTTTGTATTCGCGTGAACCCTCCAGAAGCAGCCGGAAGCGGTTCGTGTTCGTATCCACCGGGAGCAACTTGTCACGTACCTCATCCGCCTCCATCTTGACCACCATCACGTCGCCCTTCAGGGCTAGGTCGTAGCCTCTCGGATGCGCCGGCGGGAAGAGGAAACTGCGAAAACCGAACGCCCCCATCCGCATGGAGATGTCGGTCTCGATCTCCTCGCCGACGCCTTGTTCGGTCTGCGCGTACTCACCGTTCCCGAAGCCGAACATGCCCCAGACTGTGAGGTGCTCGCTCACCGTGTAGCGCATGTAGGGATAAACGCCCGTGAGGCGGGCTTCCACGTCGTTGCGCCTCCCGTCGATCGAGAAGTACCCCTCGCCCAGGGTGTGAGAGAGCGCGACGCCCACCATGGTGCGGCCCCATTCGAAATCGGCCCCGATCGTGCCTGTCGTCACATCGCCATTGAAGGTGGAACTGTCCTCATCTCCAAAGAAGCTCGTCCGCGATCCACGGCCCCAGGTCGTCCACAACGTTCCCCCGCCGGTTTCCGTATTCTGCGCCGAGGTGAGATGGAACGAACTCGCAAGCAGAAGATCGCTCATGGATATCTCGCGGTGCTCCGCCGCGGGGTCGTTTCCGGAAAGACCGCCGAAGCCCAGGGTGCGGCTTGCGAGGCGGGAAGCGGAAGCGAATTCCGGGTCGTCCTGTGAGAGCGGAAGCGGAGAATTATCGCCAAAGAAATCCACGTCCTGTCCGGCGAGCGTTACACTTGACTCCTGCCTCTTGGAGGGGGCTTTCAGCCGGTTCTCGATCATCTCCACCGCCTGACTCGCCACCGTGCGCCCGAAGCGCGTAAGCCAGTCGTTCGTCCCCTCGAGACTAACCTCAGGCGCTTCTGCGGAGTTGTTTATCTGCAAATTATTGATGGGTCCTGCGGGAATCGCGGTCAAGTCCACGATGCGAGGGCTGCCGGGAGTGTAGTTGAGCGTTACTTCCTCGCCGGGTTCCACCGCCGATTCCAGGGTCAGAAATACCTTCTTGCCTTTGACCCTCACTTTGGAAATCGGCCGATTCGCACCGGCAACCATCACCGTGTAAGAGCCCGTCGTCGGCACGGAAGTCTCATCCAGTGGTTCGTCGTAAGTCAAAGTTATCTGATTGCCGCGCACACTCGCGTCCACCAGCACTGGCGCTTTCCCGATGTTCTCGACCGGCAGATTCGTGAAAGACGGGGCCACGAGCCCGGTTATGCTTTTGATCGGATTTTTCCCGGGCGTGTAGGAGAGCGTCACCTCCTCGCCAGGCAGCGCAGGGGTTTCGAGGATCATCGTCACGCGCGAGCCGCTCAAGCTGAGAGATTCGACGTCATGCGCGCTCACCGTGAAATCTCCGGGCGCCGGCACGGAACCCCTGTCAAGAAGCTCGTTGAAAGTGAGGACCAGCTTGTTCCCGTCCACCTTAGCGCTGACCGGTGTCGGTGGGTTCTGCTGAGCGGGATTTCTGGGAACCACACCGCCGCCGCCACTTCCACCGCCACCGCCATTGCCTTCATTGTTGGTTCCGGGGTTGTTGTTATAGGGATTATTGTTGTCAGTGTCAGTGTCAGTCGTAGTGGTGTCAGTCGTAGTGGTGTCAGTGGTAGTGGTGTCAGTGGTAGTTGTGGTGTCGGGATTGGTAATGGACCCGCTTATCGTAATCTTGCCTCGTTCGTGTATCGGGCACTCTCCACCCGTCGCCCACACCTCGTGCATGATCTTTATCGGCGTTGTAATGTCCTTCTTCGCCGTGAAAGTGACCCCTCGCCACCTGGTCGGCTCTTCCGGATCCGTGTTGTCGATATCGACATCCCAGCCGCCGTCCGGTATCCAGGTGTAGTCTGCGGTATCGCGTGTGGCTTCCGGCGGGTAGTATCCATTTGCCGGGCGATGCTGGCCGTTGACGAAAATCCTGACGAACCAGCCATTTGTAAGCGGCTGCCGGCTCAGCCTGAGCCAGTAGGTGACGCTTTCTCCCGCTTTGAGGGTCAACGACAGGGACGACGAGATATTCACTTTGTCGCGCGATACCTGCACGTCTCCGTTCGCCGGGTTTCCGTCCCAGGGTTCGCCCGACTGCGCCAGGGAGTTCGTGCCATAGAACCCGTAGGCGACGAGGAGGAATGATAGGAAGAAGGCGACGCACGCACGAATGCGTCTTCCCCGATTCGAACGGACGCTTACGAGGTGGAGACGTGGGACCGCTCCGCTCGTCACTCTCACCATCACCGTTCGGTATTTGGCTTTTCTCAATTCTTTGGGACCGGTTTCCCGGTTCACTCCCGTGTCGCAAATTCACAGCGGAGAACCCGCCCCTCGTGGGGAGCAGAACCGTAGTTGCCGGGCGGCGATGTAGCGCGCTGGAGACTACTCGGGTGTTTGGTGGTACAGGAATTATAAAAGGGCGAGTGTACTACCTTGGGGAGTTCGAATATGACATAAACGTTCATCACATGCAATCCACATGATGCACACGAATTACACACAATTTTAATAAACATCGTAGTGAGTAAAAATCCCATTATATGGCGTAATCATGTACTTATAGGCACAAAATCTTGTGGTTGTCGCTTGACATGGTTTTCGATTTCGGAGAAAGTATGCTTTAGACCCGTACACGAGGACCCCGATGAGAAAACAATCCCGCATCCGCATACTCCCGGAATCGCTCGCGAACCAGATTGCCGCGGGCGAGGTGGTGCAGCGCCCCGCCTCCGCCCTCAAGGAGTTGGTGGAGAACAGCATCGACGCCGGCGCCTCGCGGGTGGAAATCGACTTGGCATCAGGCGGCGCCGCGCGCGTGCAGGTCGTCGACGACGGCCACGGCATGAGCGAGGACGATGCGCTCTTGAGTCTCGAGCGCCACGCGACGAGCAAGATTGCCTCGGATTGGGACTTGGGCCGCGTCGCCACCCTGGGATTCAGGGGTGAGGCGCTGCCGAGCGTCGCCGCGGTGTCGAAGATGACCATCACCACCAGAAGGTCGGAGGACGCCTTGGGTACGGAGGTGCGCATAGAGGGCGGCAAGCTCCAGCGCGTCACCGAAATGGGAGCCACGCCCGGCACGAGGGTCGAGGTGCGTTCATTGTTCTTCAACGTGCCGGCGAGGCGCAAATTCCTCAAAAGAAGAGAGACCGAACTCGCCCGCTGCCTGGAAGTGGCGAATCAGGCGGCCATGGCGAACCCGAACGTCTCGTTCGTTCTGCGCCACGGGAAGAGGACGCTGCTCGACCTCGACGCCTCGGGAGGACTTCAGGCGCGCGCAGCCCAACTCGTCGGAGAGGCGGCGGTCTCTCAACTGCTGAAGATTCCCCGCGCCGCCTCGGAGAACATGACGTTCAGCGGATGGGCGGGCGCGCCCGGGCTCAACCGCTCCACGCGCGACGCGCAGTATCTGTTCGTGAACGGACGCCCCATCCGGGATCGTCTTTTCGTCCACGCGGCGTATGCGGCCTACCGCAGCTTCATGCCGGTGAAGCGCCACCCCGTCTTCATCCTCTTTTTGGACATGCCGCCCGAGGACGTGGACGTGAACGTCCACCCCGCCAAGCAGGAGGTGCGCTTCCGCTTCGCATCGAACGTCTACGATCTCGTGCGCGAGAGCGTCGCCGCCGTGCTGGGCGCGCGGCCCGAGAGAGTGCGGCGCGATTTCGCCCATCAGGAAGTGAGCCACGCGGCTCCGGGCGCCGCCGCAGAGGAGAGCGCCGCGCCCGCCTTGTTGGGCGGCGGCGGATACTTTGGAAACGCTGACGCCGCCGGGGATTACGGCGCCTCTGAGGAAGGAGGCTCCCTCGCCGCCTCTCCACTTGCACCCGACGCCGAGGCGGCGGATACCGACCTGCCTGCGCCGGCGAGTTCCCCATCCGAATCGGCGGCTCCCTCGCCGCTCGAACGCACCCTCGAGCCGCCCCATCCGTCCGATCCGGTCGTTCTGTCGGAATGCCGCTATCTCGGACAGTGGGAGGAGTGCTTCTTGCTGTTCGCCTCGCCACAGGGGCTTGTGCTCGTCGATCAGCACGCCGCGCATGAGCGCGTGCTCTACAACCGGTTCCGCGACCAGTTCAGGGAGGGCCGCGTGGACAGCCAGGCGTGCCTGGTGCCCGAGGAGATTCGGCTCAGGCCCGAGGAGGCGCTGGGCATCGAGGCGCATCGCGACGATCTGCTGCGCTCGGGTTTCGAACTCGAATGCGCGGGTCCCGGCGATTACCGGATTCGGGCCGTGCCCGCGCTTCTGGCGGACCGTGATCCCGCAGGCGCGGTGCGCCAGATCGTGGAAGGTTTGGCGGATCTCGAGCAGCCCGTGAGTTTCGCAGACCTCATCGACGGCATCATCACGAGGATGAGTTGCAGGGGCGCGGTGAAGGCGGCGCAGGCCATGCGCCCCGAAGAGGTGGCCGCTCTCGTCGAGGAACTCGAGAAAACACCGGGCCGATGGACCTGCCCGCATGGGCGGCCCATCATGCTCGTGATGAGCCCGGCCCCGGTGAGGAGGCGCTTTCTGCGGAGTTGAGCCGATTTTTCGTCCGCGATGGCGGTGAAGCTCTTGACACCCGCGCCCGCGCGGAACAGAATGGCGAGGCAAGAAAAAGGAGGGCCATCTGGGGAGGCCTTTGATGCCGTGTCCTTTTTGAAGCAGCCTTTCGGTCCCTGATTCTTGCACAGGCCATCGGTCGCCGATGGTGAAGGAGGTTTTCCGTTACGCCCGCTCACTTTTGGCCTTTTCGGCGCAATGGTGGCGGGCGTTCTTTTATCTGCACCGTAGAACCGCAGGGGCGTTCTCCGTTTTCTCTCATTCAAGGGAGTGGCGCATAAAGATGCTCAACACCCCGATAGAAGCAGCCTATACCTTCGACGACGTGATGCTGCTGCCGGCTCACTCGGAGGTGCTGCCGAAGGATGTGGATCTTTCCACCTTCTTATGCGAGGAGATCGAACTCGGCATTCCCCTCCTGAGTGCGGCTATGGATACCGTAACGGAATCGGACCTGGCGATCGCGCTCGCCCAGCAGGGCGGCCTGGGCGTGGTGCACCGCAGCATGACCATCGAACGCCAGGCGGCCGAGGTGGATCGCGTCAAGCGCTCCGAGAGCGGCATGGTTACACAGCCCATTACCATGCAGCCCAGGCAGCGTATTCGCGAAGCTCTGGAGGTCATGCAGACCTACCACATCTCGGGAGTGCCCATTACCGAAGAGGGGCGCCTCGTCGGTATCCTCACGAACAGGGACGTGCGCTTCGAGACGAACCTGGACAAGCCGGTCGCCGAGTTGATGACCCGGGAGAAGCTGGTCACCGTGCCGGAGGGGACGACGCTCGACGACAGCAAGGGAATCCTGCACCGCCACCGCATCGAGAAGCTCCTCGTCGTGGACGAGGATTTCAACCTCAAGGGCCTTATCACGCTCAAGGACATCGAGAAAGTTCGCCGCTATCCCAAATCGGCCAAGGACAAGTTCGGCCGCCTGCGCGTGGCGGCGGCGGTGGGCGTGGCCGCTGATATGCGCGACCGCGTCTCCGCGCTCCATGAGGCGGGGGCGGATCTGCTGGTCATCGATAGCGCCCATGCCCACTCCGAGCGGGTGCTGGGGGCGGTAGAAGAGATTAAAAACAGCTGGCCGGACGTGAGGGTGCTCGCCGGAAACGTGGCCACCGCCGAGGGCACGCAGGCGCTCATCTCCCGGGGCGCGGACATGATAAAAGTGGGTATCGGACCGGGTTCCATCTGCACGACGCGCGTCGTGGCGGGCGTGGGCGTGCCCCAGTTGAGCGCGGTGGCGAACTGTGCAGCGGCGGCGGAGCCCCACGGCGTGAAAATCATCTCCGACGGCGGCATCAAGTATTCGGGTGATATCGTCAAGGCGCTCGCAGCTGGCGCGCATGGCGTTATGGTTGGCAGCCTGCTCGCGGGGGTGGAGGAGAGCCCTGGTGAGCGAGTCCTGTATCAAGGGAGAAGCTACAAGGTGTATCGCGGCATGGGTTCGGTCGGCGCGATGAGCAACGGTAAAAGCCGGGACCGCTATTTCCAGGACGTGCAAAACGGCTATCCGGGCGAGGAGGAGCACGCCTTCAGCGATTCGAAGCTCGTGCCCGAGGGCGTAGAGGGCCGTGTTCCCTACAAGGGGTCGCTTTCCTCCACCGTCTATCAGCTCATGGGTGGGGTGGCCGCCGGAATGGGGTATACCGGTTGCCGCAGCCTGAAGGAGTTGAGGGAGAAGGCGAAGTTCGTACGCATCACGTCGGCGGGCCTCACCGAAAGCCATGTGCACGATGTCTTCATCACGCGCGAGTCGCCCAACTACCAGCGCGATTGATAGAGAATAGCCCGATGGGGCGCCCGCTCGCGTCGCCATGGGCGTGTGCGTACAGAAGAGTGCTTCGCCCGCCAGAACGAAAGCGCCGAATATGGAGGGATGTGGGGTCCCGATTCAATCGGTGCACGAGATGCCGGCCGATGGTCCGGCTTGAGAGTTGGCCTGAGTGTGGAGGGGAAGAGGCGGTTCGTATCGCTTTGTCCTGAAATGTAGATGCGCGATCAGATACTCATTCTCGATTTCGGCTCGCAGTATACGCAGCTCATCGCCCGGCGCGTGCGGGAGTTGAACGTCTATTGCGAAATTCAGCCTTGCACCCGTGACTGGCGTGAGATTACGGGTCCGCACACGAAAGGCGTCATCCTCTCGGGCGGGCCGAGCAGCGTGTACGAGAACGGCTCTCCCTCGGTCGACCCCGCGCTGTTCGAGAGCGACTTCCCCATTCTGGGGATTTGTTACGGCATGCAGCTCATGACCCACCTTCTCGGTGGGAAAGTCGGCCCTTACGCCAAACGGGAATTCGGGCGCGCGGAAGTGGTGGTCGAAGAGCCCGTCGGCATCTTTCTCGGCTCCCCGGGCGCCGAAACCGTCTGGATGAGCCATGGGGACACGATAGAAGAGCCGCCGCCCGGCTATCGGCCGCTCGCGCGTTCGGAAGGCTCCCCGGTGGCGGCGATGATGTCCGAAGACGGGCGTCGCTACGGCATTCAGTTTCACCCCGAAGTGGCGCACACCCCGCGCGGCAAGGAGATTCTCCACAACTTCGTGCACAGGATTTGCGGTTGTGTGGGCGATTGGACCATGCGCTCCTTCATCGAGGAGGCGGTCGAGCGCATCAGGGAGCAAGTCGGGGACAAGCGCGTGGTGTGCGGCCTCTCGGGCGGCGTGGATTCCTCCGTCACGGCGATGCTCGTCAAAGAGGCGATAGGCGATCGGCTCACGTGCATCTTCGTGGACAACGGCCTGCTCAGAATGAACGAGGCCGAGCAGGTTGTGGAGACATTCGACGACAGGCTCAAACTCGTGCACGTGGACGCGAGCGGTGATTTTCTGGGCGCGCTTCGCGGCGTCACGCACCCCGAAGCCAAGAGAAAGAGAATCGGCGAGATATTCATCCGCGTGTTCGAGCGCGAGGCGAATAGGCTGGGCGACGTGAAGTTCCTGGCCCAGGGGACGCTCTACCCCGACGTCATCGAGAGCGTTTCCTTCAAGGGGCCTTCGGCGACCATTAAAAGCCACCACAACGTGGGCGGGCTGCCCAAGTGGATGCGGCTCGCGCTCATCGAGCCCTTGCGCGAGTTGTTCAAGGACGAGGTGCGCGAGGCGGGCGAGGAGTTGGGACTGCCCCGCGAGATGCTCTGGCGGCATCCGTTCCCGGGACCCGGCCTCGCCGTGCGCGTCCTGGGCGAGGTGACGGAGAAGCGCGTGCAGACCCTCCAGGAGGCGGACGCCATTTTCATCGAAACGCTCCACAAGCACGATTATTACTACAAAGTCTGGCAGGCGTTCACCGTGCTTCTGCCCGTCAACACCGTGGGCGTGATGGGCGACGCGAGGACGTATGAGAACGCTCTCGCGCTCAGGGCCGTCACCAGCCAGGACGGGATGACGGCGGACTGGGCCAGGCTGCCGGGGGATCTGCTGGCCGAGGCCTCATCGCGCATCATCAACGAGGTGCGCGGCGTGAACCGCGTGGTCTACGACGTCTCCTCCAAGCCGCCGGGCACGATCGAGTGGGAGTGAGTGGAAAAGCTAGAAAGTCAAAGGTTTAAGCAGGAATTACTTTTTCTTCTTCTTGGTCAGCCTGATTTTATCGAAATCTACAATGGAAATTCTTTCGCCGGTCGCCCTCTCGTCGCCGGGCCGGTAAATCCCGAATTTGAAATGCGGCGCTCCGCATGACTTCACGATAAAAACCGCCTTGTCTAATATCTTTTCGTCATTGAAATAGAGGTTGTAATTTGATTCTGTGAACTTAACCTCCAGCTTTACTTCTATCCATTTCCCGATGACTTCATTGATGCGGACATTCCTTTTGAAGCGCTCATCCCAATTATTGGTCGTCAAGCGACCATTCGAAAATTTGAACATCATGGAAGGGCCGGCATCGCAACCCTGAACATATTGGTGCATTTGAAAAAAGTCTTCTCTTGGGTAGGAAAACCCCTTTACGAACCGGACCCTGAAGGTCAAGGTATAGTCTGCATCCTGCCCCAGAGTGCTCGCCTGTTTTATTTCCGCCCGCTCCCAGTATGGCGCGCCGTGCCTTTGTATACCGTCGGTATTACACCCCCCTACCTGTTTGTTCTTCAGTGTAAAGCGCAAGAACGTCTCTTTTCCTTCCGTTACCCATCGTACGGAAGAAGAATCCGGGAGGCCGCAGTTGTCGTAAAACTCGACGTTCCAGTCTTTGTCTTGATAAGTCGTTCTGCCGCCCGTATCGAAATACCCGGCGGATGAAACCAAGTCGGACGATGTTTTACATCCCGCCAAAAAGACGATAATAATCAGGAGAAGAAATTCACGCATTTTTCCTCCCTTTACATCGAATATATGGAAAGGGATTCTATTCGGAATTTTAGGCGTCTTGGATGAAAGAGTCAAGAAAAACGATGGGGTAACATCAGGTCTTATGCTTTTAGAATCAAAAGGTTACAAGAAATTCGCCCGTTTTTCTTTGTGAATTCCGCCGCCGCATCTGAAATCCTCTTTAGGAGTCGAATGAAATGTATCGGATATTGAAGACATCGCTCGACGTAATTCCGATCTTTTTCCTGGTTTCGCTTCTCTCAGGAGCGAGCGCCCATGCCCATGAGGCGAATTATCCTCACTTGCACATTGCTCAAAGCGGCCACGCCCAGAAGGAACACGGTCACCAGATGCACAAGGCCGACGAAAGGGGGATGAAGAAGGGCCGCGGCGGCATGACGCATTCCGTAAAAATCATTCCCGCCGGCTACAAGAACCCGCCGAGCGTGAAGATACGCCTCATAAAGGACGCCCACTCCAGGGGGGCGCTCAACCTGTTTCTGGATCTCGAGAACTTCCGCTTCGCGTCCGATGAGGTCAACAAGACTTCGAAAATCAACGAGGGCCACGCGCATCTGTACCTGAACGGCAAGAAGCTGACGAGACTGTACGGCGCTTCCTATTTCATGGATCAACTGCCGAAGGGGAATCTCGAGATTAGGGTCACGCTGAACACGAACATGCACGAGGAATTAAGCTACAAGGGAAAACTCGTTCAGGGTGTGGTGGTATTCAAGGATTTCAACAACTAGGCTCAGGAGACCGGATCCTTGCTGATATGGACGCATTTCATTCTGGCGGTGCTGGCGATCGGGCTCGGCCTCGTCAATCTGGCGTCCGCGAAGGGAACGCGCAGGCACCGCATCATCGGCTGGTGCTGGCTCGTCACGATGACCTACGTCACGGTCTCGTCCTTCTGGATACGAGAGCTCAACCATGGCGAATTCAGCTGGATTCACCTGCTGACGGTCTGGACGATTTTCTGCATGATAGTTGCCGTGGTCTCGATACGGCGGGGAAACGTGCGGAGGCACGCGGCGTTCATGACGGGCACGATGATAGGCGCCTTTATCGCGGGCGGGTTCGCCATGTTGCCCGGCCGGTTCATCAGCCGGCTGTTCGGATACGGCGGGTGATCCGCCGCGAGATAAAATGCGTCGCCTGGCAGCGAAAAAAGATGACGGCGAGAGGCAGAAAGAAGTAAACTGGATGGGCTTCACCGCAATTGGTACACCCGTATAAGCAGGCCAGTATTAAAAGCACGCCCCTATCAAAATCCGCCCCCGGGGAATATAAATGCCGTCTCCTTTCGTTCATCTGCATCTACACTCCCAGTACAGTTTGCTTGACGGCACCACGCGGATCGACGATCTCGTGCAGCGCGCCGCCGAACTCGGGCAGCCCGCCGTGGCGCTCACCGACCACGGGAACATGTTCGGCGCCGTGAAGTTCTACGAGGCGGCGAAAAGGGCGGGCGTCAAGCCCATCATCGGCTGCGAGGTGTACGTCGCCCCGGGCAGCCGGTTCGACAAGGGCTCCACGAACGGCGGGGGCCGCGCCTACCACATGCTGCTGCTCGCGCAGAACCAGACGGGCTACAACAATCTGTGTGAATTGGTCACCCGCGGTTTCACCGAGGGCATGTACTATTTCCCGAGAATCGACCGCGAACTCCTCGAACAGCACGCCGAGGGCCTCATCTGCACGTCCGCCTGCCTGCGCGGGGAGGTGAACGACCATCTCCTGCACGGCCGCGCGGAGGCCGCACGCGAGGCGGCCGGGTTCTACAAGGATCTTTTTCCAGGGCGCTACTACCTCGAACTCCAGGATCACGGCATGGAGGAGGACAAGCAGGTCATCCCGAGGGTCATCGCCCTCTCGAAGGAGATGGGGCTGCCACTTGTCGCCACCAACGACGTGCACTATCTGGATAAGGGGGACCACAGCGCGCAAGAGGTGCTCATCTGCATCCAGACGGGCAAGACCCTGAACGATCCCAACCGCATGACAATCAAGAGCGAGGAGTTTTATCTCAAAACCGCAGAGGAGATGGAGGCGCTCTTCAGCGAGGCGCCCGAATCCCTCGCAAACACCCTCGCCATCGCCGAGCAATGTGATTTCGAGTTCACCTTCGGCGCGGCCCATTACCCGGATTTCGAAACGCCTGACGGGGCCGACAAGAAAGAATACCTGAGACGCACTGCAGAAGAGGGTCTCGCGCACAGGCTTGAGCAGTTCGAAATCGAGGGCGCCGAGGCGGAGCGTTACCGAGAGCGGCTCAAGATGGAACTCGAAGTCATCAACAGCCAGAATTACGAGGGCTATTTCCTCATCGTGTCCGACTTCATCCGCTACGCCAAGGAACAGGGCATCCCCGTGGGTCCGGGCCGGGGCTCGGCGGCGGGCAGCCTCGCCGCCTACTCGCTGGGCATCACGGGCATCGATCCGCTCAAATATTCCCTGCTGTTCGAGCGCTTCCTGAACCCCGAGCGCATCAGCCCGCCCGACGTGGACATCGACTTCTGCATGGACCGCCGCGACGAGGTCATCCGCTACGTGCAGGAAAAATACGGGCGCGAGAACGTGTGCCAGATCATCACCTTCGGGAGCATGCTGGCGAAGGGCGTCTTGCGCGACGTGGGCCGCGTGATGGATATGCCCTACGGCGAGGTGGACCGCATCGCCAAGCTGGTGCCCAACGAGCTCAAGATCACGCTCGATGACGCGATGAAGAAAGAGCCGCGCCTGCGCGACACCGTGGAGCGCGACCCGAAAGTGGGCGGGTTGATGAGTACGGCCAGAAAGCTCGAGGGCAACATCCGCCATGCGGGAACCCACGCGGCCGGCGTGGTTATCGCGCCGTCCAGGCTCACCGACTTCGTGCCGCTCTACAAGGCCTCGGGCGGTGAGATAATGACCCAGTTCGACATGAAGGACATCGAGGAAATCGGCCTTCTCAAGATGGATTTCCTGGGACTCAAGACGCTCACGGTGCTTGAGCGCGCCGTGAACCTCGTGCGCGACGGAGGCGGGGAACTGGACCTGGAGACGCTGACCCTCGATGATGCGGCGACGTACCGCCTGCTCGCCGAGGGCAAGACCACCGGTATTTTCCAGCTCGAGAGCCGGGGCATCCGCGAGTACCTCAGGAAGCTCATCCCCACGACGTTCGAGGATCTGATCGCCATGGTGGCGCTCTACCGTCCCGGTCCGCTGGAAAGCGGCATGGTGGATGCGTTCATCGCGAGAAAGCACGGGCGCGAGAAGATCGATTATTTCTTCGCTGAACTCGAGTCCATCCTTGAGGGAACCTACGGCGTCATGGTGTATCAGGAACAGGTGATGCAAATCTCGAATGCCCTCGCGGGTTTCTCCCTTGCGCGTGCGGACGTGCTGCGCAAGGCGATGGGCAAGAAGAGCCAGAAACTCATGGCGGAGCAGCAGGCCGACTTCGTAGACGGGGCCGTCGCGCGCGGCCACGACAAGAAAAAGGCGCAGTCCCTGTGGGATCAGATTGAGAAGTTCGCTGGCTACGGCTTCAACAAGAGCCACAGCGCGGCATACGCCCTCATCGCCTACCGCACGGCGTACATGAAGACGCACCATCCGCGCGAGTTCATGTCGGCGCTTCTCACGTGCGACAGGGAGAACGCCGATAAGGTCATCAACGACATCGCCGAGTGCCGGAGCATGAAGATTCCCGTGCTCCCGCCGGACGTGAACGCGAGCCAGAAGGATTTCACGGTCGAACGGGAGGCCATCCGCTTCGGTCTGGCGGCAGTGAAGAACGTGGGCGAGGGCTTGGTGGACGCCGTCTTGGCCATCCGGAACGATGAGGGGCCGTTCGGGGACCTGGGTGATTTTTGCAGGCGCGTGGAGCACCGGCACCTGAACCGGCGGGCGCTGGAGAGCCTCATCAAGGCGGCAGCCTTTGATTCTCTGGGCTTGGGGCGCGCGCAGGCGACGGCGTCTTTGGACATTGTGATCGAGGCTGCGATTCGCGAACAAAAAAGCGTCGCCGTGGGGCAGGGCTCCCTCTTCGGGGGGGATGAAGCCGCCAGGGGCGCGTTGCACCTGCCCGAAGTGGCCGAATGGGAGGATGACGAGCGTCTGGCGAACGAGCGCGCGGTGCTGGGTTTCTACGTTTCAGGACACCCGCTGGATGATCACAAGGAGGTTATCGAGCGCTTCGCGAACATCGACACGCTGCGCCTCTCCGAAGTCACGAGCGCGCGCAAGCTCAAGATGGCGGGCCTCATCCGCTCCTCGCGGTTGCGCACGACGCGCGCGGGCCGGCGCATGGCGAATTTCGTGCTGGAGGATCAGGTGGGCACGGCGGAGATGACGCTGTTTCCCGACGTGTTCGAAAGTTGCCATGAAATCCTGGAGAGCGATGAACCTGTTCTCGTCGAAGGCGTCGCCGAAGTTTCAGACGACGGGGTTCAGGTTGTGGTGCGCGCCATCGAACCGTTGACCGAAGTGGAGGTGAACCGCGCAAGCAGGGTTCTGGTCGATCTCGAGCCCGAGTGCCGCACGCCGAATCGCCTGCAATCCATCCGCGATGTGTTGGCCAGGCACCCGGGCAACTGCGCCGTGCTCTTCACGCTCAGGTTACCCGACCGGGAGGTGCGTATCGAGGCGGGCCAGGAATTCGTGGTGGCGCCTACGGCGGAACTGACCGAAGAACTCGGGGATCTGGTAGGTGCGGGAGCCGTTCAATTTGAATAAACCATCCATCAGGGCGGCCTTCCTGGGGAGGGTAGCCTTCAACGAATCCTGGGATTTGCAAAAGCGCCTGTGGACCGAGCGCGCCGAGGGCCGCCTCGGGGAGGATGTTTTCCTCTTTCTGGAACACAACCCGGTCATGACGCTGGGCAAGGGGGGGAGCGAGGCGAACGTGCTTCTCAGTCGTTCGCCCGTCGACGGTGCGGAGGTTCCTCTCGTGCGGATCAACCGGGGCGGCGAAGTGACCTTTCACGGCCCGGGCCAGTTGATGCTCTACGCCATTTGCGATCTTCGCGAGAGGGAGCGCGACGTGCACCTCCACTGTAGAAGGCTTGAGGAGGTCTTTCTGCGCTACCTCGAGAAGAGAGGGTTTCACGCCGAGAGAAAAGAGGGGAATCCGGGCCTTTGGGTGGGTGGTGAGAAAATTCTCGCCTTGGGCGTGGGTGCGAGACGCTGGGTGACGATGCACGGTGTTTCGTTCAACGCATCACCTGATCTGAGATATTTCGAGATGATGCACCCCTGCGGCGAGGTGGGCGGACGCACAACTTCCCTCGAAAAACTCCTGGGGGATTCGCCGCTGCTGCCGGAACTCGCGCAGGATGTAATCCCCATTTGCGCGGACGTGTTCGACGCGCACGTTGTGATGGAAACCGACCCGGCGCGGGTCGCAGGAGTTCTTCCAAGTGTTTCATGAGCCGAGAGATTCCAGAAGCGGAAAATGGTTCCTCGCCGCGAGTCTGGCGGGCGTTTTCGTTTTGCTCGCTGCAGAGCAGGCGTTCGCGGCTTCGAGCTTTATCGAATGGGGTTTTACGACCAGGGTGTGGGAGCTTCTGAAGAAGGGGGGCTACACGATGATCCCCCTGGGGCTTTGCTCGGTCATTGCGCTCATGGTGACGCTCGAGCGGCTCATAACTCTCAGGCGAAAGAAAGTCCTGCCCCATGCACTGGTGAGCGCTTCCGAGAGATATTGGCGCAGCGGAGATTTCGAGGGTGCCTCCAGTGTTTGCGAGCGGTTCGACTCACCGCTGGCGCGCGTGCTTCAGGCGGGGTTGTCGAGGCGGGGGTTGGGACTCGGCGAGATGGAACGCGCCATGGTCGGCGCGGGCCAGCACGAATCGACCGTCTTGTCTCGCAACCTCCGTGGTTTGGGGGTCATCGCGAACCTGGCCCCCATGCTGGGCCTGTTCGGTACCGTCGTAGGTATGATTCGCGCGTTCGACGTCATCAGCCGCGCCGGGACCGGGAACCCGAATCTCGTGGCGGAGGGGATATCCGAAGCGCTTTTGACGACGGCGGCGGGCCTTTTGATAGGCATTCCCGCCCTTGCGGCGTATCACTTCTTCCGCTCGCGCAGTGGTCGCCTCCTGTTCGAGATGGAATCCATCGCACTGGCGCTTTTACAGAACCTGGCGGCGCAATCCGGAGAACCCGGCGAGAACACGCATGATGCGCTCCACGACGAGGCGCAGGGCATGGAGAGCTTGAGTCCGCAGCGTGAGGACATGTGAATGCGCTTTCAGGGCGATTCGGAGGAAGACTACAGCCTCCAGCTCACATCACTCATAGACGTCGTTTTTTTGCTCCTGATCTTTTTCATGGTTTCCACCTCTTTCGTGGATTTCACCCGAAGACTCGACATCGAACTTCCAGAGGCCAAATCGAGCGCCGAGGTGGTGGAGAAAAAATCGTTTCTCATCGAAGTCGGCGCGGAGAAGCGAATCTCGCTGAACGGTAAGACTGTGCTGCTCGATGATCTCGAAAGCCGGTTGAAAGCTGACGTCGCAAGTGGAAAGTTCAAGCCATCTCTCACGATCAAGGCGGACAAGCGTCTCGATTACGGCTATGTGATCAAGGTGATGGGCCTCATCTCGGAAGCGGGCGTTCGGGACATCTCACTGGCAACGAAATAGCGCGAATACGGGTTTCGGGCGTGGTGTAAAATCTTCCGCGCCTGCTTTTCAGGTTGGAGAAAAGCGTGAATCAAAGGCGGGCCGATTCCACGGTTTCCATGCCGCGTAAGGCCGAATCCACCACGCGCGTCCTTCTGCTCAGGCACGGCGCGGCGGAGGGCTCGAAAGAGGGGTTTTTCTACGGCAGCACCGACGCGCCGCTTCTCGCCGAGGGCGAGGCGCAGGTTCGGGAAGCGGCGGCTCGCGTCAAGGGCTGGCTCATGGAGAGTGAAACGGCCATTTACGCCAGCTCGCTCACCCGCTCCGTAAAAACGGCGGAAATTCTATCCGAAGCAATGGGGTTGGACCTCAAGCCCGTAATCGTTCCCGATATTTCAGAGCTTCACCTGGGCGATTGGGAAGGGGAGACGCACGCAAGCCTCAGCAACCAGGAACCAGAGCGTTTGGCCGAACATTACAGGAATTTCGTCAACTCCAAGCCACCCGGCGGCGGGGAATCCGTGGCCGAACTCGCCGGGCGCGTCTTGCCCGCTTTTCGCGATATCTGTGACCGGGAGAAGGAGAAGAACGTCATCGTCTGCGCGCATGCGGCGGTGAACCGGGTGATCCTGTGCGATGCGCTGGGCGCTCCGCTCGAGAGCTTTTTCCGGCTGGAGCAGGACTTCGCGGCCTTGAACGTGATCGACCTGCACGAGAACGCGCCCCTCGTCCGCTCGATGAACATTTAGCGCGCCGCGCGCCTTCGGTGAGGTAATCCTCAAAGACGCTCCTGATTTTCCAATACCCTTGAAAGAGCCGATGTGTCGATGACCATCACGCGGGCAGGCCGCTCTCGTCATACCCGATGATCTCATCGTTGTTTCGCTCGTCACGTCTCGGCAGCCTGGCGCAATACAGAGCGATGCGGTCCAGTTCATCGGCAAGCGGGGTCCCGCCCTGCATCTTTTCCATCTGCGCCAGCCTCTCCTGTATGGCGCGCTTGACGGCCTTGGCCATGGATTCGCCGGTCAGGCTCGCGAGCCTTTTCGCCAGCGCATGGGTGTCGGCATCTTTGATATTGAGTTGCATTGCTACATCCTCGGTAAATTTACAAAAGGGTGTTGATAACCCTTTACTTCCCCCTGAAGGCATTGATGATCGCGGCGCCCTCCGCGCCTGCGGCCTTGGTCCATTCGGCAGACATGATTTCGCCGATTTTTTCGAGATCGGCGGCGAGTTGCTTCCCCGGCTTCTCCACGCTCATGCCGCCTGCGGCGAGTTGTTCGAGATAAAAGCCGGTCAACTCGCGCGCCCGCGCCGTTCCTGCCGCTTCAGCCAGCAACGCCGAGGAGCGCAGGCAGTTTTGGGCGTGTGCATCGAGCGCCTCGAAGGCGCGCTTGTTTGCGAACACGTAGTTACGCGGCAGCCAGGCTTGAGTGTCATAAAAATGGCTCACGTGTTTCCACTGCTTGAGTTCGTAGCCGGTTGCGCTTGATGAGATATAGGCTTCCACCTTACCGCTTGCCAGTGCGGGTTCGAGTTCCGCCAGCTCGATGTGCACCGAGGGCATTCCGGCGAGTTCGGCGAAACGCGCCGTCGCGGCGTTGTAGGCGCGGAACTTGATGCCCCGCATGTCGGAGACGCCGCCGATCGCGCGCTTGAAGTACATTCCCTGCGGCGGCCAGGGGACGGAGTAGAGCAGCACGAGGTTCTGCGCGGCGAGAATCTTCGTCAGCCGGCCCTTTGTCGCACGCCAGAGCTTCTCGGATGCCTCGAAAGACGTTGCCAGCAGCGGCACGGAGTCGAACCCGAAGACGGCGTTTTCGTTCTGGTGCGCGCTCAGCAGGCGCTCGCCGATGGGAGCCTTCCCGTTTTGTACGGCGCGCTTGATCTCGCCGCCCTTGATGAGAGAACCGCCTCCATGCACCACGATCTCGAGTTTCCCCCCGGTGCATACGCCCACCGCTTTGGCGAACAGCCTGGCGTTTTGCGTGTGGTAGTTGGCGTTCCCGTACGCCGTCGGCATGTTCCATTTTTCCGCCGCATGGGCCGCGCCCGCCCAAAGAAGCAGGCCCGCGGCCAGTACTGTAAACCGTTTCATGCTCGATTCTCCCGTGATGTATACGCTTTCACTTGAAGTAACGATATTGGAAATACCAGTAGTTATTCTATACTACAATCGTTCTCAGAGGACCCTCATTTTCTCTCTCTCGGAGGGTCCCGTGCTACTCATCGAGAAAATCAGGCAAAAACGGATTCTCGCATGCGTGATGGGTTTGGGGTACGTCGGGCTCCCGCTCGCGCTGGAATTCGTTCGCGCGGGCTACCGTGTTATCGGGTTGGACGCGGACCCCCGGCTCGTTCGCGATCTGCGAGTGGCGAAGAGTCATATTATGGATGTTTCTTCTGAATCACTGGCCGAGGCATTGGGGACGAATCGGCTCGAGTTCGCCTGCGATCACCGGCTCCTTGCGGAAGTGGACACCATCAGCATTTGCGTTCCCACGCCGTTGGGCAAGACCGGAGACCCGGATCTGTCCTTCGTGCAAACAGCGGTCGAGAGCATCAAGCGACATCGGAGACGGGGACAGCTCTGCGTGCTCGAGAGCACCGCCTATCCGGGGGCGACCGAGGAAATCGTACTGCCCGTTTTGTCAGAAGGCGGCTGGCGGGCGGGAGTGGAGTTTCACCTCGCGTTCTCGCCCGAACGCGTGGATCCCGGAAATGAGCGCTATACAACAAGAAACATACCGAAAATCGTGGGTGGCGTGACACCGAAGTGCGCCGATTGCGCCTGCGCCTTGTATGAGGGTGCTGTCGATCGGATTGTAAGGGTCGCTTCGCCCCGGGTCGCGGAGATGGTGAAACTTCTCGAAAACACATTTCGCAGCGTCAACATCGCCCTGGTGAACGAAGTGGCGAAGATGTGCCACACGCTTGACCTGGATGTCTGGGAGGTGATCGAGGCGGCGAGAACCAAGCCTTTCGGTTTCATGCCCTTCTATCCCGGGCCGGGACTCGGCGGTCATTGCCTTCCTGTGGACCCTGTTTATCTGTCCTGGAAGGCGCGGCAGGCGGGATTCGAGGCGAGGTTCATCGAACTGGCCGATGCGGTGAACAAATCGATGCCTCGTTTTGTCGTGGAGCTCACGTCCAGAGTCCTGAAAGAGACGGGCAAGACGCTGGAGGGTGCGAGGATTCTGCTGGCGGGGGTTGCGTACAAGGCGGACGTGTCCGACATCAGAGAGAGTCCCGCCCTCGACGTCTGGCCCATTTTGGAGAGCCACGGGGCGAGTGTATTTTATTCAGACCCCCATGTACCGGAAATCGACGCTCCCCCGATAAGGGCGCATTCACAGTCCATCAGCGCTGAAGCGCTGCGTGAATACGATTGCGTTATCGTGCTCGCGAACCACAAGTCACTGGATAGAGGGTGCATCCACGCCCATACGAACTGCATCGTGGATACGCGCAACGCCTTTGCAGAATTCGGGCAAAACACCCGATTGTTCAAACTATGATGCGCTTTTCTTCAAGCGAGGACCTCGCATGTAAGCGCTGGAGGTGTTTAGCCCGTTAAACAACAATAAGATGTGTGGTGTGACACCTTCTCTGAAAATTCCGCCCGAGGCGGTTGACATCGCCCGGCCATCTGGGGTTTATATACACCTTCGTCTTCTCCCGAGAAGATAATTTATGAGTCGAAGAAGAGAAGAGAACCAATGAGAATGTATCGAAAGACAGTCAGCCTCACGAAAGAGCAGGCCAGCGCCCAGCGCGGCTGGGTGCTTGTGGATGCGAAGGATCAGACCTTGGGGCGTCTTAGTACGCGTGTGGCGACGCTGCTGCGCGGAAAACACAAGCCGGACTGGACGCCCCATGTCGACAATGGCGATTATGTTGTCGTCATCAATGCGGAGCGCATCGTTCTCACTGGACGCAAACTTTCGGACAAAAAGTATTACCGCCACTCCGGCTACCCTGGTCATCTCAAAGAAGTGAATGCGGGACGCATGCTGGAAACACATCCCGAGCGCGTGATAGAACACGCTGTGCGGGGCATGTTGCCAAAAAACAAGTTGGGGCGCGCTTTGCTGCAAAAACTCAAAGTGTACGCGGGCGACAAGCACCCGCATGAGGCGCAACAACCCGAAGCGATTCAGTTGGACTGAACTCCAAGAGGTTTTTGAATTCGATATGGCTACGATACCGAAGCACTACGCCACGGGAAAACGCAAAACGGCCGTTGCGCGCGTCTGGCTAGAACCGGGCGACGGCAGAATTCTGGTCAACAACACGCCGGCGGACGAGTATTTCCTCCGCGACACCTCACTCATGGTGATCAAGCAGCCCTTCGAGCTTACCGAGACGTGGGGCAGCTACGACGTGCGGGCTACCGTGAAGGGCGGTGGTCTCACCGGTCAGGCGGGCGCCGTTCGTCACGGCATTTCCAAGGCCCTGCTCAGCGTGGACCCCGCGTTTCGGACGATTCTCAAAAAAGCGGGTCTCATCACGCGTGATTCCCGTGTCAAAGAGCGTAAAAAATACGGCTTGAAAGGCGCGCGCAAGAGCTTCCAGTTCTCCAAGCGCTAACCACAGTGGTGGTCGATTCGGGGGCTGGCTTTGCCGGCCCCTTTTTTTGTGCGAAAAAATGAATTGTGGTGGAAACTTGCTCTGATGAGGGTCTGATGCGAATCGCTGAGGATTCTGGGGGATAAGGAGATGCCTAAAATCGCCGTGGTCGGAGCTACGGGATATACGGGTTTTGAGTTGTTAAGGCTCCTCGGGTCGCACGGGGGTGTGGAAGTGGTGGCCCTCACGTCCGAAACCTATGCCGGCAAGAGAGTGGATGAGGTGTTTCCCGCTCTCTCTTCTGTCCATGGCGGCACACTCGTGAAGTTCGAACTCGCCGTCTGTGAGGGAGTCGACATCGTATTCTGCTGCCTGCCCCACCGGGTGGCGATGAACACCGTGCCCTCCTTGCTGGAGGCCGGGCATCGTGTGGTGGATTTTTCCGCTGATTACCGCTTGCGGGATTTCGGCGTTTATGAAGCCTGGTACAAGACGAAACACACTTCGCCGGAGAGGATAGCGGACGCCGTCTACGGGGTGCCCGAGCTGTATCGCGAAGAGATAACAAAAGCGCGCCTCGTTGCGAACCCGGGTTGCTACCCCACGGGTGCGATTCTGGCCCTGACCCCGCTTTTGAGGGCGGGACTCATCAAGCCGGACTCCATCATCGTGGATGCGAAATCTGGCGTATCAGGCGCGGGAAGAAAAGCGGACTTGAGCCTCCAGTTCAGCGAAGTGAACGAGGGCTTCAAGGCCTATGGCGTGGGGACCCATCGTCATACGCCCGAAATTGAGCAGGAGTTGTCCGCCGCTCTCGGGGAGGCGGTGCAGGTTTCTTTCACTCCGCATCTGGCGCCCATGACCCGGGGTATTCTCTCGACCATCTACGCCGAGGGGGAGGGAGGCGCCGACGCCTCGTCGGTCCGGGCGGCGCTGCGCGACGCCTATGCGGACGAGCCGTTCATCCGCCTGATGCCCGAGGGCGCGTTTCCCAACGTGACGCAGGTGGCTGGCTCGAACTACGTGGACATCGGTCTGACGCACGATGAGCGCACCTCGCGCTTCATCATTGTCGCGGCGATTGACAATCTGGTGAAAGGCGCTTCGGGAGCGGCGGTGCAGAACATGAACCTGATGCTGGGGCTTCCCGAGACGCAAGGTCTCCTGCACCCGGGGTTCTGGATGTAAGCGAATAAGAAGGGGTCTTGAAAGTGAGTGAAAAGGAATTCATTCAGGCGATTGAGGGTGGTGTTTGCGCAGCCGAGGGAGTCCGCGCCGCCTCGGTGACGGCGGGCATCAAGTATTCCGGTAATCCGGATATGGTGCTGCTCGTTTTCGACCCCCCGGCCACTGCTGCGGGCGTCTACACCCGGAACAAGGTGTGCGCCGCTCCCGTCACCCTGTGCAGGGAGCGGATCGGGAAGTCGCCATTGCGGGCGTTCCTCGTCAACAGCGGCAACGCAAACGCCTGTACGGGCGAGCAGGGCTATCGAGACGCCGTGAGCCTTTGCGGCGAAGTGGCGGAAGCGCTCGACTGCCCGGAAGCGCAGGTCGCCATGTCCTCTACCGGACTCATCGGCGCTCCGCTCCCGGTTGAACTCATGAAGGCCCAAATCGCCAACCTGGTGTCCGGCCTTTCCTCGGAGGGCGGCCACGAGGCGGCGGTGGGCATCATGACGACCGACACGCGGCCCAAGGAGTACGCCGTTGAGGTCAGCACCCCGGAGGGTGTTTACCGGATTGGCGGCATCACCAAGGGGGCCGGCATGATCGCCCCCAATATGGCGACTATGCTCGCTTACGTCGGCACCGACGCCGTGGTTGCGCAAGCCGATCTCCAGGCCATCCTGCGGGCTGTTGTGCGCAAGACGTTCAACTGCGTGACGATTGACGGCGACACGTCGACGAACGACACGGTGATCCTGGCCGCCACGGGCGCATCCGGCGTGGCGCTTGAGACGGCGGAAGCGCTGACGCGGTTCGAGGAAGGGCTTTACTGGGTGTGCAAGGAGTTGGCCCTGGCCATTGTTCGGGATGGCGAGGGAGTGAACAAGGTAGTGGAGGTGAAAATCACGGGCGCGGCCAGCGAGGAGCAGGCGCATATGGCCGCGAAGTCGGTTTCGGAAAGCCTGCTGGTCAAGACAGCCATTCATGGCGAGATGCCCAACTGGGGCCGGATGTTCGCGGCGGCCGGCTATAGCGGCGCGGACGTGGCGCCCGAGAAGATGTCGCTCAGAATCGAGAATGTAGAAGTAATGCGCGACGGCGCGCCTGTCCCGGGCTGGGCGGAAACCCTGGCTCCCTTGCTCAAGCAGCCCGAATACGGCCTCGAACTGGGCTTGGGCATCGGTGATGCGGAGGCTGTGTTCTGGACGACGGATTTGAGTGCGGAATATGTACGGTTCAACGCGGACTACAAGACGTGAACGCTTTTGATTCGCAGACTTGAATCGTCGGTGTTCTTATGAGACATTCCATGCGCCGAACGGTGGCGGACGCCGTGGTGGCGGAGCTGTTCGGCGAATTACTCAAACAAAATCAATTGCTTGAAAATTCGGTCTCATCCGCCAAGAGGCTGGCAGGGCCCCCCTCGATGAAAGGCGGGGCAAAAGGAGTGTTCCCTTGACCCCGATTACATTGCGCGAATTGCTGGAAGCCGGCGCCCACTTCGGGCACCAGACCACCCGATGGAACCCCAAGATGCGCCCTTATATTTTCGGTGCGCGAAACGGGATTTACATCATCGACCTACAAAAAACCCTCAAGTTGTTCAACGCCGTCCGGGAGGTGATTCGCGATATTGCGGCGAAGGGTGGCAAAGTGCTTTTTGTGGGAACGAAACAACAGGCCCAGGAAATCGTGATGGAAGAGGCTCGGAACGTTGGGATGCCTTACGTCACCCAACGCTGGCTCGGCGGGACGCTCACGAATTTCCAGACAATTAAAAACTCCATCGCGCGTCTTCTGGATCTGGAGACGATGAAGAACGACGGCACCTTCGAGCTTCTGGCGAAAAAAGAGGCCGTCAGGCGCGAGAAGGACATGGCGCGGCTTGAGAAGTTTCTGGGCGGAATTAAGCATATGGACAAGCTGCCGCAGGCCATGTTCGTCATCGATACGAGCCATGAATACAACGCAATCCGAGAGGCCAAGAAGCTTGGTATTCCCGTCATCGCAGTAGTGGACACGAATTCCGACCCTGATGGTGTGGATTACATATTGCCGGGAAATGACGACGCCTTACGCTCGATTCGCTTCTTCGTGTCGCAGGTGGCGGAGGCCATTGCCGAGGGAGTCACCGTGCGCAAGGAGACTGGGGCCGAGGACGTCGAAGCCGTCGTCGCATCGGGCGACTCGGTGGCGGCGGAGATGATGGCGGCCGCCGCATCGGGCAGTGGGGAAACAAAAGCGGAGAAATAACCATAGTATTTTAGCGATAGCCGGATTACATGAGGAGAGGTGCAGGGCATGGAAGTAACTGCTCAGATGGTCAAGGAGTTAAGAACCCGTACTGGTGCGGGCATCATGGATTGCAAGGAAGCCCTCAAGGAAAACGAGGGGGATTTTGATGAGGCGGTGCGTTATTTACGGGAAAAAGGGCTTTCCAGCGCAGCCAAGAAGGCGGGGCGCGCGGCAAGCGAGGGCCAGGTATATGCTTCTCTTGGAGAAGACGGACGCATGGGCGTCCTCGTCGAGGTAAATTGCGAGACCGATTTCGTGGCCCGGACCGAGGATTTTCAGGCGCTTCTCGAAACTGTAGCGAGCCATGTGAAAGACAATGGAGGGGAAGGTCTCGCCGAAGCGCTGAAAGAGGTGACCACGGAGTCTATCGCCAAACTGGGCGAGAACATCGTCGTCAACCGTGGAGAGCGCCTCTCGTTGGGAGATGGCGACTCGGGCAAGGTGGCTTCCTATATTCATCCGGGCGGCCGGATTGGCGTTTTGCTTGACCTGAGATGTGAAACGTCCGGGAAGGCGGATGACGCCGGATTCGCGGGGGTTGCGCACGATCTGGCGATGCACATCGCGGCGAGCAGTCCACAATTTCTCTCGGAAGATCAGGTGCCGGAAGTGGTCCTGCAAAGTGAGCGAGAGATTCTTCTTGCCCAGCAGAAAGATTCCGGAAAGCCCGAGAACATTCTGGAGAAAATTGTCGAAGGACGCATCAAGAAATACAAAAAAGAGATTTGCCTGCTTGATCAGTTATTCGTCAAGGACACCGACAAGACGGTTCAGGCGTATCTCAAAGACAGAAGCGCGGACTTGGGCGAGGAAATCCGGGTTTCTTCCTGGACTCGCTTCCAACTCGGCGAGCTTTCCGCGTCGGAAGAAGGGTAAGCCCTGCTGACGCATCATTCGCACCGCCCGTTGTCATTGGCTTGAAAATTTGGGGATGTCCATGCGCGGCGATTTGCGATTCAAGAGGATCCTGCTCAAACTCTCGGGAGAAGCCTTGGGAGGAGATCTCAAGTACGGGATCGACCATAACGTCGTTGACGACATAGCGCAGGAAATCAAAGAAATCCACCAGTTGGGAGTCGAAGTCACCATCGTCGTGGGCGGCGGGAACATTTTCCGGGGTGCCGCCGCCGCCAAGGCCGGAATGGAGCGCACCAACGCCGACTACATGGGCATGCTCGGCACGGTCATCAACGCTTTGGCGCTTCAGCATGCCCTCGAAAAGGCGGGCCTCGCCACACGCGTCCAGAGCGCTATCCACATGGCCGAATTATGCGAGCCCTATATCAGAAGGCGCGCAATACGCCACATGGAAAAAAGCCGGGTCGTCATCTTCGCAGGCGGCACAGGAAATCCCTACTTCACAACGGATACCACTGCGAGCCTCAGGGCCATAGAGGTAGGCGCCGAGTGCATACTCAAAGCCACGAACGTGGATGGCGTATTCTCCGCCGATCCAAATCAGGACGTTACAGCCGAGTTCATCGATCAGTTGACGTATATCGAGGTACTCAATCGTCAACTCGCAGTCATGGACACCACCGCTGTCAGCTTGTGCATGGATAATAATTTACCCATTATTGTCTTTAACCTGCTCAAGCCCGGCAACATCCGCCGCGTGGTGGAAGGTGAGAAGGTAGGGACTTTGGTGAAAGCGGCCGAGGGCTGATGCAGCGCTTGTCGCGCTTGCCTGGATTCGGCGTGAGGGCATGGGCGGGGGGAGCAGATGATCCGACAGGGGGAAACGATCGATGGATGAGGTTCTTGCTGCGTTAAGGAAAAGAATGCTGGCCACAGTGGAATCATACAAGTCCGAAATCGCCCGCGTGCGAACCGGGCGCGCTTCCACGAATCTTATCAGTGGCGTGATGGTCGACTACTATGGAGCACCCACGCCGCTGAATCAGCTCGCCACCCTGAACGTGCCCGAACCTCAACTCATCATCGTTCAGCCTTTCGACATCAACTCGTTGGGCGAAATCGAAAAGGCGATTCAATCGGCGGAGTTGGGCCTGAATCCGTCGAACGACGGCAAGATCATCCGCGTGCCGGTGCCGGCGCTCACGGAGGAGCGCCGCAACGAGATGGTGAAACTGCTCAAGAAGATGACCGAAGAACACAAGGTCGCGCTTCGCAACATTCGACGCGATGGCAACGATGAAATGAAAGACCTCGAGAAAAGCAAAGAGATCACCGAGGATGACCTCAGGAAAGGACAGGGAGATGTCCAGAAGCTGACGGATCAGTTCGTCTCAGATTTGGATGATTTGCTTTCAGCCAAAGAGAAAGAGATTCTGGAGGTCTAGTTTTTCAACGGAGCGCGTATGGAATCTCGCATCGACCCACGCATCGATCTTGAGCGGCTCCCCCACCATATCGGCATCATCATGGATGGCAACGGCCGTTGGGCCCAGAAACGGTTTCTTCCTCGGGTCGCTGGCCACCGCGAGGGCGTGAAGTCGGTCGACAAAGTGGTGGCGCATGCGTGCCGAATCGGCATTAAGGCCCTTACTCTGTACAGCTTCTCCCTGGAGAACTGGAACAGACCCAAAGACGAAGTCGACGCGCTCATGGATATTCTGGCGGATTACCTCGAACGCGAACTTCAAAGGATGCTCAGGGAGGGTATCCGTTTCAACACGATCGGGCACGAAGAGGATTTGCCCTTGTTTGCGCAGGAAATTGTGCAGCGCGTGAAGGAGCAGACTGCAGACCGGGACGGGATGGTTCTGACTCTGGCGCTCAGCTACGGCGCGAGGCGGGAAATTACAGACGCGGCGAGGGCCATCTCCAAAGAAGTGCAAAAGGGAATTCTTCAGCCCGAGGAAATCGATGAGAGTGACATCGAGCGCCATCTGTATACGGCGGATTTGCCCAAACTCGACCTTTTGATTCGAACCAGCGGCGAACTGAGGCTTTCCAACTATCTTCTCTGGCAGGCGGCGTATGCTGAATTGTATTTTACAGATATCAAGTGGCCGGAATTCGCAGAACGCGAGCTCGAAGACGCCATACTCGCTTATCAGTCCCGGGTGCGGAAATTTGGTCTCACCGAGGAGCAGTTCACGACTCGGAGAAACTAGGTTTTGACCCGCCTCATAAGCGCCTTGGTGCTAGCGGCGCCCATTCTCGCCGTCTTGTTTTTTTCCTCCTCGACTATTTTTCTCTGTGTGGTGCTTCTGCTCGTTTATCGCGCAGGCTGGGAATTCCAGACCCTTGTCAACCATTGCGGGTGGCGCGTGAGAGCATGGGAAGGAGCCCTGGATGCCTGTGCATTCGTGCTCGCCGTGTGGGTGGGTGGCGTATTGCCGCCGTTGGTCCTGGCGGTCATTCTGCTTCGTGTCTTCCTGAAAGCGTTTTCGTACCAGGCCTTTCGAGAAAGCCTTTCCTTGACGGGCATGTCATTTCTGGGCGTGATTTGGGTGGGCGGAGCAGGTGGTTTGATTGCGCTTACCAGGACCATTCCAGGAGGTATGGAGGCCATCTTCTTTTTGTTCGTCATCGTCTGGGCGAACGATATTGTGGCTATGTTCACAGGCAAGACGTTGGGGAAAATAAAAATCGCGCCGAGAATCAGCCCCGGTAAAACCTTGGAAGGCGCGATCGGGGGAATCCTCGCCGGGGTCCTCGTGGGCATCCTCACGACGTTCTATATGGATGTGCCCGGTGTCGACCCCTGGCTCGTGATTCCTGTTTCGGGTGGTATCGGGCTGTTCGCGCTGATAGGGGACTTGGGTGAATCGATCTTAAAGCGCGCGGCCGGGGAAAAGGACGCGTCCGACATCATCCCGGGTCATGGGGGTCTGCTCGATAGAATTGATGGTTTGCTCATGGCGGGTCCTGCGTTTTAC
Organism: Nitrospinae bacterium bin107; assembly: GCA_002238965.1. Lineage (GTDB taxonomy): Bacteria > UBA8248 > UBA8248 > UBA8248 > UBA8248 > Bin107. The sequence goes on from MPNJ01000023.1 coordinate 53,643, forward strand.
TGTTACTTGTACTGGATACGGTATTAAGTCACCGCGCATCGGGAGAGAGCCGTCAATGAAGCCGCAAAAAGTTGCCATATTGGGCTCTACCGGCAGCATCGGGGAAAACACTCTTGATGTTGTGGCGCAATTTCCCGAGAAAATCGATGTGGTGGCGCTTGCTGCGGGTAGAAACTGGGAGCGGCTCGTTGAGCAGGCGAGGCGGTTTCGACCTGAAATTGTATCCGTAGCCGATGATGCGGACGCGGCGCGTGTTGAGGATGCGCTCTCTACCGAAGTCAAGGTGCTTTCGGGGGAGGAGGGTTTGAGGGAGGTAGCTGCTGGCGCGGGAGCGGGCCTTGTGGTCTCCGCCTTGGTGGGTGCGGCGGGACTCCCGCCGACGCTGGCCGCCATTGACGTTGGGGCCTCGATTGCGCTTGCGAACAAAGAAGTGCTTGTCATGGCCGGCGAGCTTGTGACGTCGCGCGTTTCGGCTGGAGAAGTCGAGTTGCTCCCGGTCGATAGCGAGCATGCGGGCGTGGCGCAGGCGCTGGCGGGTAGGCCGAAGTCCCAGGTGGAGCGTATCGTGCTTACGGCGTCGGGCGGACCTTTTCGGAACCATTCGGTCGAGGCGATGAAGAAAGTGTGCCTGGAAGAAGCGTTGAATCATCCGAACTGGAAGATGGGGCCCAAGATTACGATCGATTCCGCGTCCATGATGAACAAGGGTCTTGAAATCATCGAGGCGCGCTGGCTTTTCGGTCTGAAGCCAGAACAGGTGGACGTGCTGGTTCACCCGCAAAGCATCGTGCACGCCATGGTGGAATTCGTCGACGGGAGTTATGTGGCGCAAATGAGTATGCCCGACATGCGGATTCCCATCGCGCAGGCTATTTTTTCTCCGGAGAGGTTGCCCATCGAGGCGCCGAGACTCGATTTGGGGCAGATTGGTTCCCTGACATTTGAAGCACCGGATCCTGAGCGATTTCCCTGCCTCACTCATGCGAAAGACGCGATGAGCGAAGGTGGGACGGCCCCCGTCGTCCTCAATGCTGCGAACGAGATTGCCGTCGCTTCGTTCCTATCGGGCGCATCGAAATTCATGGATATACCGGATGTGGTAGGAGCCGCATTGCAGGCTCACGAGAAGATGAATGCGAATGATCTGGAGACGATTCTGGAGGCGGACCGCTGGGCGAGGGAGTACGCCTCCTCCCGGCTGAACGGAACCGTCACAAGCCAATAAAACCAATGAGCCGTCAAGACGAGAGCAAGGCCTTGCCCCGGCTTGTCGCCACGTTGGGCGGCCTCGGGCTGGTTCCTGTGGCCCCGGGCACGGTCGCTTCTCTCGTCGCCGTTCTGGCGTATTTTCTGCTCTATCAGATCAGTCCCTATGTTCCTCTCTTGTTTTTGTTCTTCCTGACACCCATCGCCGTTTGGGGGTCCGGTAAATTTGAAGCAAGCATGAACCGGCAAGATCCCCCGGAGATCGTTGTGGATGAATGGGTGGGTCAATTCATTTGCTTCATCGGTGTCGAGCCGAGCCCGAGCGCTCTGGTAGCGGGCTTTTTCCTTTTTCGTATTTTTGACATTATCAAGCTGCCGCCGGTTCGACGCCTTGAAGACTTTCCGGGCGGCGTGGGCATCGTGGCGGACGACGTCGCCGCGGGAATTTTCGGCTGGGCAGTCTTGTATGGTTTGTCATACATCGGGGTGGTCTGATTTTTTGGGAGCGGAGGGAAATGGCGGGATCTGTGGAGGAATGGCTTGGGGCGTACCTAAGTGACAGGAGTTGGCGCATCGCCACTGCGGAGAGCTGCACCGGCGGCCTTATCGCCAGCCGCATTACGGATGTTTCCGGCAGTTCCGCTTATTTCGAGCAGGGATTTGTCACCTACAGCAACGAAGCGAAAATGACGCTTCTGGGCGTATCGAAAGACATCGTGGCGACCGAGGGCGGGCCGGGAGCGGTGAGCGAAGCCTGCGCGCGCGCGATGGCGGAAGGCGTGCGCGCGGCTACGGGGAGCGATGTAGGCCTCTCTGTCACGGGGATTGCAGGTCCCACGGGCGGAAGCGCCGAGAAGCCTGTGGGCACGGTGTATATGGCCGTCGCGACGCCTTCCGGCACCAATTGTCGACATCATCTGTTCGATGGCTCCCGTTTGGAGGTGAAGGCCAAGACGGCGCAAACCGCGCTCGAGATGGCGCGCGATACCCTGGAAGCATCGGACTGAAGAAAACGATGCGCGATTGCGCTCATTACTTGTGTAAAGCGGGTGTTCTCGTGCCCCTGTAGATGTGAGTGATCCAGTGGAAGGAGGTTCTCCATGCGCGCGTTTGTAGCGATTCCATTCAGCGCGGATGAGCATAAAAAGCTGGAGTTGCTGCAGGAATCACTTGCCACCTTGCCGGCTCTTGATGATTTCCGCTGGATGAGGCCCCGGAACATTCACCTCACCCTGCGCTTTTTGGGTGACATCGAGGATACGCAGGCCGAGGCCGCCGCAAAGGCGTTGCGCACTGCGGGCGAAGGCGCGCCTGCTTTCGAAATTTCGATCGATCGCTTTGGCGTTTTTCCGCAACTCAAGCGTCCGGGCGTGCTCTGGGCGGGGCCCTCGGAAACGCCGGAACCTCTGGTGGAACTGGAAGCGAATCTTTCCCGCTATCTGGCTGAAGCGGGGTTTCCCCCTGGCCAAGGAATTTTTCACCCGCATGTAACGATTGCGCGCCGCCGGTCCCGCGACCGACCACCTGCAGGACTCGAGGGAGAGCTTGAAATTGCTGAACAGCGATGGTTGACGCCTCCTCTCATCTGCCGAGCGCACGAGGCGGTCTTGTTCAGAAGCGAACTCAATCCCTCCGGCGCCATTCACACAGCCCTTGAAAAAGTGACTTTTCACTAGGCGACGGGCAGACATCCGCTTCGCTACGTCTGACATTCACCCTGAGATCAGGACTCTGAAATTTCGTCAGCTAGCGTGGAAACCCTCTATTTTCATGGGAGGGGAGGTGACACCGGCGATGTGTGAAATCTCCTGAAGAAGCGCCATTCACTCATAAACTACCCACTATCGCCCACCCATATGGGAAGAAACAGCTTGTTTGTCAAGATTTTCGCTTTTTATACTTGATTTGCGGAACCAATTTACGTATATTTAGCGAAAGTAAACCGCCGCCGTAGTTGGGAACCATGGATAGACAAGGGAATGGGGTTTTCTCCACAAAAGCACGTCTGGAAGCAGTGGTGTCTGCTGTATTGCAGAAAATGGATCGATCCCCTACATTCATTCTATGTCCGCCATCGCCCGAACCGGTGCGCATTCCTCCATCCAAGGGAGTTTTCCGATGAACCTCAAGAACGGGTCCCCCTCCGAGAAATCCGAGAACCCGAAAGGGCATGAGCGCCGCGAGAAGGCGCTGGACATGGCTTTCAATCAGATCAACCGCCAATTCGGTAAAGGCTCCATCATGCGCCTGGGCGAAGGGCCCGGCATGGAGGCGATTCCGGCCATTTCTACGGGTTCGGTATCGCTCGACGCCGCCCTGGGCTGCGGCGGTGTGCCGCGCGGACGCATCGTGGAGATATTCGGCCCCGAATCCTCGGGCAAGACGACCATTGCACTGCAAATCATCGCGCAGGTGCAGCGGGGCGGCGGCATGGCCGCCTTCGTGGATGCGGAGCACGCTCTGGACCCGACCTACGCCAAGGCGCTCGGGGTGCAGACGGACAACCTCATCGTCTCCCAGCCCGATACGGGCGAGCAGGCTCTGGAGATAGCCGAGATTCTGACGAGCAGCGGCTCGCTCGACGTGGTCGTCATTGACTCCGTGGCCGCCCTGGTGCCCAAGGCGGAACTCGAAGGCGACATGGGGGACCACCACGTGGGCCTCCAGGCGCGGCTCATGAGCCAGGCGCTCCGCAAGCTCACGGGTGTGGTGCACCGCAGCAACACGTGCTTCATCTTCATCAATCAGATCCGCATGAAGATCGGCGTGATGTTCGGCAACCCGGAAACCACTTCGGGCGGTAACGCGCTCAAATTCTACTCCTCCGTGCGCCTGGACATCCGGCGCATCGCCGCGATCAAGGAGGGCGAGAACAACGTGGGGAACAGGACGCGGGTGCGCGTGGTGAAGAACAAGCTCGCAGCGCCGTTCCGTACGGCTGAGTTCGACATCATGTTCGGTCGCGGCGTTTCGCGAGAAGGCGACGTGCTCGATCTGGCCGTCGAACAAGGCATCGTCGCCAAGACGGGGGCGTGGTACTCATACGGAGAGGAGCGCATCGGCCAGGGGCGCGAGAACGTGAAGCGATTCTTGAGCGAGAACGCGGATATTTTTGCGGAAATCGACGGCCAGGTGCGCGCCGCCGTCGGAATCGGTGCGCCGAAAGCGGTTGCGCAGGAAAAAGAAGCGCCCCAGGCGGCGACGCCGAAATAGGGGCGGAATTGACGTAACCATAGATAATACAACAAGATAAATTTTCAGTTATTTACCGGAAAACTTCGTGAATTTATCTGAATTTATCGAATTTTTCGGAAATTCGAGGCGGGCATTTTCGCTCCGTACCCAAGACGTTCGTAATCGTTCGCTCGTGGGATGATGATGGCGCAGGCGCCTGCGGCGGTATTGGGTATGGCGCGGCGTTTTCGGTTCGGGGCAGCGCCTTCCTGATTCTCAACACCCCGGGACCGGAACGCGCCCGGGATGTTCCATCGCTTCGACAACCTTGTTATCCTTTCATAACTCCGCTTGAGTCCACGAGAACGTCCTCCTCGCGGGGGATTATGCCGCATATCGGGGAAAACGCGATGACGGCAAATGCGCGAAAATGCGCGCCGATCCGGAAAGGGAAGAAAGAGTGAGCAATTAGAAGTGGGAGGCAGCGCGCCCGATAACAAATCCCCACGGCTTTTTTTGGCTTCCGCGTATGCGTAATCCCTCATTTTTCTCTCGTTACGCTCTTCCACCGCCAGGGGGAATCCCTTCCCATTCACCCAGGGGGTCTCTCTCCCTGGTCGAGATGGACCCGCGAATTTGATTCCGCACCCCGGATGGGTTACATGATGGAAAACCCGCTCGGCGGGTGTGCCGATTGCGCCTCCATTTCACCGGGGAATCTCTCATGGCCGTTCTGGAAATTCTCACGTATCCGGCCCCGGCCCTGCGCCGGAAATGCCTGCCCGTCGAGCGCGTCACGGAGCGGACCCGGGAACTCGCGCGCGCGATGCTCGACACCATGCACGATGCGCCCGGCGTCGGCCTCGCCGCCCCCCAGGTGGGCGAGAACATCCGCCTCATCGTGGTGGACGTCTCGGTCGGGAAAGACCCCAAGCAGGTCCATTTTCTCGTCAATCCGGAAATCGAAAGCGCCGAAGGCGAGCGGATCGTGGAAGAGGGCTGCCTCTCGCTTCCGGGGGTCACCGAGAACATCCGCCGCCGCGAGACGGTGCGCGTGCGCGCGCTGAACCTGGAGGGTGAGGAAGTAATTCTCGACGCGCGCGAGGTGCTCGCTTTCGTCTTGCAGCATGAAATCGATCATCTGGACGGAAAACTCATCCTGGATCGCCTCAACAAGACGAAGCGCGACCTTGTGAAGCGCCGCCTCAAGAAACAGGCCAGGGCCGCCTCTTAGAAAACCCCGCTTCGCTCGTGCTATATTTCCGAAAATTTATCCGCGCTTGGTTCGGCGGATGCTGCGGCTTTTCCCGGGAGGAACCCATGCGGGCGGTCTTTTTCGGCACATCCGAATTCGCCGTGCCTACGCTTCAGGCGTTGGTAGATTCGCCGGTCGAGGTGGCGGCCGTCTTCACGCAGCCGGACAGGCCCGCGGGCAGGGGCCGCAGGCTGACGCCGCCGCCCGTCAAGGCGTGTGCGCTCGAGGCGGGGCTGCCCGTCTTGCAGCCCGAGCGAATCCGCTCGACCGACATCGCGGAATTCCGGCCCGACGTAGGCGTCGTGGCGGCCTACGGGCAGATTCTGAGCAGGAAGCTGCTCGGTGTTCCCAGACTGGGGCTGTTGAACTTACACCCCTCGCTGCTCCCGCGCTGGCGGGGAGCCGCGCCCATTCAGCGCGCTCTTCTGGAAGGCGATGCCGAAACCGGGGTCTGCGTGATGCGGGTCGCTCCCGAACTCGATGCCGGCGCCGTGCTCGCGCGCCGCTCGCTTCCCATCGGAGCGAGGGATACCTCCGGTGCGCTGCACGACAAGCTGGCCGCCCTGGGGGCCGGGCAGATGGTGGCGACCCTGCTCGCTCTCGAAAACGGCGAGGTCGCAGAGGAGCCGCAGGATGAAGCCAAAGTCACCTATGCGGAAAAACTCCAGAAAGAAGAAGCGATACTCGACTGGCGCTTGCCCGCGAGCCGCCTCGACAGGCAGATCCGGGGGCTCAACCCCTGGCCTGTGGCGGTTACTGCATGGCCGGACATACCGAGCGGCCCGGTGCGGATATGGCGGGCCTGGCCGGTTCCGGAAGGGTCGGGCGGAGCCGCCGGTGAGGTCATGGGGCTGGCCGAATCGCCCGAGGGCGAGGGAATCCGCGTGGCGACGGGCGTGGACGATTTGGTGATTCTCGAAATTCAGCCGCCGGGCAGGAAGAAGATGGACGCGGGCGCATTCGCGAGGGGATACCCCTGTAAACCCGGCCTCATGCTCGGAGAGGGCGCGTGAGCCGGAACCTCGCGCTAAGCGGGAAAAGCGCGCGCTCCGCCGACCTCGTCCGCCGGGCGGCGCACGCCGCTCTTCTTTCTTTCGGGAAAACCCCCCTCGCGGCGGACCTGCTGGTCGAGCGGTTCTCCTCAAAGGATTTCGACGCGCGCGACCGCGCGTTTCTGCGCGAGTTGGTCTATGGCGTCATGCGGTGGCGGAGTCGCCTGGATTTCGTTTTCGGCCGCTTTCTGAACAAGCCGAACGTGGCCCCTCCCGTGCGCGAAGCGTTGCGTTTGGGGACGTATCAGCTGCTGTTCATGGATCGCGTGCCCGCGCACAGCGCGGTGGACGGCGCGGTTTCCTTGCTGGATCGCCGGAACCTGGGCTGGGCGAGGGGACTGGTGAACGCGGTGTTGCGCAAGGTGGCCGGGGTCGTAGTATCTCCGCCCGAAGGCCGCGAAGATTATCTCACCATATGGGAATCCCATCCGAGATGGCTGGTGAGACGCTGGATAAGTGACCTTGGGGAAGAGGAGGCGCTGAGAAGATGCCGTGCGAACAACGAGGAGGCTCCGGTCGTCTTTCGCGTGAATCCCCGGGCGTCGAACGCCCGGAGTCTGATGGCCGAATTAAAAAGCGGAGGAGTTTCCACGCGTTCCGGATGCGTAGACCCGGATAGTCTGGTATTTCTGCCGGATGAGAGCGCGCCGGGTGCGCGCTTCAGCGATACGGCGGCCTGGCGTGAGGGCAGGTTCATCGTCATGGATGAGAGTTCGAGCCTGGTGTCGCGTTTCGCAGGCGCAGCCCCCGGTGAGAGAGTTCTCGATGCCTGCGCGGCTCCCGGCGGGAAAACGGCTTGTCTCGCTTGGGCGGCGGGAGAGGGCGGCAACGTCGTTGCGGGGGAGAGGTCGCCTCGCCGGCTCGCTCTTCTCGAGCGTAATTGTGTTAGGATTCGGGCGGATGCGCGGCTGTTAAGAATGGATGCGATGAGGCCGCCCTTTCATGAAAAATTCGACCTCGTTCTCGTGGACGCGCCGTGCAGCGGACTGGGGGTTTTCAGGCGGCATCCCGATGCGAGGTGGCGATTGAGAGAGGAAGACTTGGGCGTGCAGGCGCGTCGGCAGACGGCGATTTTACAAGGCGCGGCTCGCGCGGTGCGCCGGGGCGGCAGACTGGTGTATTCGGTTTGTACGAACGAGCCCGAGGAAACAGGGGAGGTGGCGGCCTCTTTTCGAGAGCCCGGCTTCGTCCCCATACGCGGTGGAGGCGCCCTTCCCGAAGGCGCGAAAAGGTATCTTGAGCCGGACGGGGCGCTTCGTATAACGCCGGGAGATGGGCTGGACGGCTTTTTCGCCATGAGTTGGCGCAAAGAGGGCGGAAATTGCTGAAAGGGATACTGAAGGGCGTTTTCTGGATTGCGCTCCTGGTCGCGCTGGGCGGCGCCGGGGGCGCTGCGGGCCTCTACCTCTTCCGGGGAGGGGAGGGCGTCTTCCTGCCCCGGGTTGCGGGTCTCGACGTGATTCGCGCGCTGGAACTGCTGGGGGAGAAGGGAATACCCATGCAGGTCACCGGGCGCGTGTTCAGCGATGCGGTGTCCATGAACCACGTCGTGCGCCAGAATCCTCCCGGCGGACGCCGCATACGCAAGGGAAGAACCGTATCGCTCGTTCTCAGCAAGGGCCCGCGCGACGTGGCGGTGCCTGCGGTGGTGGGCAAGAACCTGAACCGCGCGGAGAGTCTCATCCGCCAGGAAGGTCTTCGCGTCCGGCTGGTGGAGCGGTTGTATGATCCCGAACGGCCCATCGACCAAATTCTGGGCGTCTGGCCGGGTGAGGGTGAAAGCATCAGGCGCGGCGAAGGCGTGGTGCTCGTCGTCAGCCAGGGTCCCCGTGAGCGCGCCTACGTCATGCCCTCCCTGATCGGGGAGCCCGTCAACAACGCCCTCGACAAGGTTCGCACGCTTGGTCTCGCTGTTGGGCGTGTTCGCTACGTGGACCGCCCCGGCTCACTCAGGGGCTCCATCGTTTCGCAGATACCGCCGCGCGGGCGGCGCGTTCTGGCGGGCCACCGGGTGCATGTGGACGTGGCGCGCGGAGCGGACCAGATGGCGGGGAATTTCATCGTCTTGCGCTACCGCGTGCCGCACGGCAAACCCAGGCGCGCGCTTCGCGTGGAACTCGAATCGAACGGCCAGACGCGCGAGGAGCTCTCCCGCGAAGTGAGCGCGGGCGAGGAAATTCATCTGCTGGTGCGGGTGAAGGGCGAAGCCAGAGCGCGTATATTCCTGGACGGTCGTCTGGTCGAAGAACAAACGCATTAGGGAAGGAATCGACATGGCGAAGCCCGATATGGCGCCCGGGAAAATCCGGGTCGCGCCCTCTCTGCTGTCTTGCTCTTTCGAGAGGATGGGCGAGGAGATAGCGGCGGTGCGCGAAGCCGGGGCGGACTGGCTGCATTTCGACGTGATGGACGGGCGTTTCGTCCCCAACATTTCCGTGGGGCCTTTGGGCGTCGAGGCGGCCAGGAGAGCCGCCCCCGGTATGGTGCTCGACGTGCACTTGATGATCGCGGATCCGGATAGCTATATCGATGCTTTTGCGGATGCGGGCGCGGACATCCTGACGGTTCACGTGGAGGCGCCGAGGCACATCCACCGCACCTTGCAGAGCATTCGCGGGCGCGGTCTGGGCGTCGGGCTGACGCTCAACCCCGGAACGCCGCTTTCAGCAATAGAGGCTCTGCTCCCGGAGGTGGATATGGTCCTCGTCATGAGCGTGAATCCGGGTTTCGGCGGCCAGAAATTCATCCCCGCCTCCCTGGATCGGATCCGCCGCCTGAGAGAGAAGATCGAGGCGGCCGGACTTTCGGTTCTGGTAGAGGTCGACGGCGGGGTCACGCCGCGCAATGCGGCGGAGATACGCGAGGCGGGCGCAGAAGCGCTGGTGGCCGGCTCCGCCGTATTCGGAGCGGAAGACTACGCCGAGGCCATACGCGGCATCAGGGGCGGTTGAAGAAGCCCTGGTTTCGTGATTCGGTGTATGAAGTTGACCGGGGTGTGTGATGGCTTTGTAGGGGCGGACCTGCGTGTCCGCCTCTCTTGACTGGAAAAGCAACCCCCCTGTCCCCCCTTGTCAGGGGGGCAAAGCGGATACCCCCCGACGAGGAGGTGAAAGAAAAGCCTCTCTGACAAGGGTCTGTTGAAAAAGTCCCAATCAATGAGGATTCGATGTAACCGACGAGAAAAGAGATATCACTCCCCCCTTGAGGGTCGGTCTCCCTCGGGGAAGACCGACGATGAAGCCGAGCGTTTTGTGCGAAGGCTGAATCGGTGGGGGGTGAATCGCGTTTTATCGCCACTCCGAGTTATACCCCCCACCGAATCGCTTTCGGGCTTACGCCCTCAGCTCTTCG
>MPNJ01000048.1 GCA_002238965.1 Nitrospinae bacterium bin107
CGACGACAGGCCGATGGGGTGGACGACCCCTCCTGGCAGGTATCACACTGTGGCGAGGTGGCGTCTCCAAATCGCCCGGAAGGAGTATCCCATGGAACAGGTTCACATCATCGGTATCGACTTGGCGAAACATGGTTTTCAACTCCATGGCGCGCGCTCAGACGGTTCGGTCGCGTTTCGCAAGAAGCTGAGCCGAGGGAAAGTACCGGGTTTTCTGTCTTCGCAGCCGCCCTGCCTGATCGCGATGGAGGCGTGTGCGAGCGCGCACTACTGGGGCCGCGAGATCGGCAGGCTCGGCCACGAGGTGAGGCTCATGCCACCGGTCTACGTGAAACCTTACGTCAAACGTCAGAAGAACGACGCCGCGGATGCGGAGGCGATCTGTGAGGCGGCCACGCGCCCGACCATGCGCTTCGTGGCGGTGAAGAGCGAAGCGCAGCAGGCCCAGGGCATGATGTTCCGCACGCGCGATCTCCTGGTTCGCCAGCGCACGCAGACTGCCAATGCGTTGCGCGGTCACTTCGCGGAGTTCGGGGTCATCGCTCCGCGGGGACTGGTGAATACCTCTCGCCTGGCGGCGGCTCTTGGAGACCCGGTTACGGAGCTGCCGGCGGTGGTCCGCGAGTTGGGCGGGGTTCTTCTCGATCAAATTGCCGGACTCAACGAGAAGATCAGGGAGTTGGAGAGGCAACTCCACGCGGGCGCTTACGCGGATGAGGAGGCGAGGCGTCTGATGAGCATCCCGGGAATCGGTCCGATCACCGCGTCGGCGATACTGGCCTTCGCGCCGCCTTTGGAGAGCTTCAAGCGCGGACGGGACTTCTCCGCCTGGCTCGGCCTCGTGCCCAGACAGCACTCGACCGGAGGCAAGTCCCGACTGGGCAAAGTGTCGAAGATGGGACAGCGCGACATCAGGCGGCTCTTGATCATAGGTGCGATGACGGTGGTGCGCAGCGCGGTCCGGCGCGGCGCGCCGGCGGGCTCATGGCTGGCCCGGATGCTGGCGCGCAAACCTCGGATGCTGGTCGCGGTGGCGCTGGCGAATCGAATGGCGCGCATCGCATGGGCGCTGATGACGAAGAGAGAAGTCTACCAGGAACCGGTGCCGGTCGCCTGAGCGGCAGACGAACGGATTATCCGGGAACGTGAGCAGGTCGAAGGACGGGTAAGGGAAAATGGTCAATGAGACAGGATCGGGAAAACCAGGGCGCAGCCGAGAGCCCTTGAGCTCGCCAGGCCGATTAGGACCCGATCCGCGCATCTCCATACAGACCCGCGGCAAGTTATATGCCGCACCAAGAGGTCGGACATACGACTGCACCTGACCACGAACCTCGAATCGTTCAACTGACATGCTTGCATTTACGGGGTCGTCCACATACGGCTGCGCAGCAGGGCGGCGCCGTACCCTCCCGCCCCGCCGGTTCCGGCCCCCCGCCGTCGGGGGGACGGCAGCATGTGCAGGCGCGCTCACCAGGGAGCCGCGGTGAGTTTCGCCATCACGGAGATATCCTCCACCACCTCGACCTCATCGCGTGAGAGTTTCGCGAAGGCGAGGCACATCGCCACCTCCTCCCAGGAGTCGAGGGGCCCGTGCTCGACGCCCGTGGCCAATTCGACAATGGTGAAGCGCGGCGGAAAGACCGGCATTCCCCTGTGCTCGCCGGAGGAGTGGTATGAGCGTGAAGCGCAACGGGCGCACCTCGAAGCTCCGTGGGCTTCGGATGAGCAGTCCACACAAAGCGACAGTGCGCGCCTTTTTGCGTAGCGCGCCCGGCTCGCGGCGTTCTTTCGCGGACGACGTTTCATGTCCCTTGCGATGCACGAGGCGCACGTCGAAGCCTTGCCGGTTACGGCGCCTCCGCAACGACCGCATCGCCCGGAGGATCTCCTTTTGTCATAAAGCTTCTTTTCCGCCGCGCGGCGCGCCTGGCGGCAATCCTCACAAACGGCGCCGCCCTCGGCGGGTTTTCGTTCGCCGCAAGTCGTGCAGAGCCCGGCTTCCAACAGCTCGCGCCTGCGCTTCCACGCCCTCTCGCGCGCCATGCGGCGGCGGCTCTCGGGGTCCCTCCCACCGTAAGCGGATCCCTCGATTTTTCGCTCGAGGTATCGGGCGCGTTCAGCGGCCCGGGCTTTTCCGAGGCAGGAGTCGCACAGACTGCGCCCGGGCGCGGGAGAATCCCGGCCACACTTCGGGCATAACCCTTGTTCCCGGCGCGATTCAGCCCTCCGCCTGTGGCGTTCGCGTTCATAAGCGCGTCTTACTTCCGGATCCTTATGGGGCATGGCTTCCTCCACGAGTTGAAAGTCCGTGCGGCCGGTGCCTGGCCGGCAAGATGTCTTGGGTACTCATCCCCGGCACAGCATCTTTCCCCACACGAGGTGTTCGCCCCAGAGCTGCAGCCCGCTTTCGGGAATCCGCAGTCCCTTGCAGACGATAAGCTCATCCCGCGCGGGCCGCATCTGCCGCACGGCTCTGCGCGAGGCGGTCACGCGCTTCCTCCTACGCCCGTCCTCCTTCCCGGCGGGCAGGGGCCGGAGCTCGCCCCCGCCCGAGGATTTGTATCGCCTGACCTCGTATCGCTCGTCCGCCAGTCCCTGGCCTAAGAGATGGATGAGGAAGGTGTTCGCTTCGGGTTTGGGTTTACGCATCGCGCGTCTCCTTGCCGTGGGTGATCGGGAAGGCGAAGAACGTCCTCTCGCAGACCTCCTTCCGCCGCCCCCTCCCGGCCCGGCTCGGCCTCCCGGCGGGGCGGGGCGCGTCGGCGGAGGAAGAAAGAAATGCGGCCCGTTTTCGCGCGCGGCGAGCGAACCCCGAAGTCCGCCAGGCCGAAAGGCAGCGTTCCCCATCGCTTCCTCCCGTCCTCGTGCATTTTTTTATCAAGCCCCGGCGCTGCGGGTGGTGGACGTGAGCGCATACGGCGGCAGGGTGCAGGAAATCCGCTATCGAAATTTCCTTGCGTGCGGATTGATTTTGGATAATATGGGCATCCGTGAAGAGGGCCGGACGTTGCGCCGGCAGGAGCCATCGAGGGGGATATACCGGGATATGAGGCACGTGCCGCCGCGTGAGCGGGAGAGAGCGAAGCCTCCCGGGCGCTCAGGCGATGGGGCCGTGACCGAAGGGATAATCATCATCGAACGGCCCGCCCTCCTCGTAATCCCTTCGCCAGGAGTAACGCCCCGTGCGGGTCTCCCAATCGAAGCGCTCCTCGTCTTTTTCGGGGAGGGTGTAGGCGGTGAAGGCGTACCGATCGCCGTGGTACGCCCGCCACAGGGCACCCGAGAATGCTGTGAGGAATACCCAGAGCACGGCGAGGAACCAGGCGCCGGAGATGAAGCGGACGCCGTTCCCGCCGGTGAGGGCGACAAGGGTGTAGAGCAGCGCGAGAAGGGGGCCTGCGAGGACGATGACGTGCGCTGCAGCGGATGGTTTTCGGTTTTTCATGGGAAATCCTCCCGGGTCGTGGGTCGATGGCGGACGGGCGCGGCGGTCTCTCTCCATCCCGCACCCCCGGCCCCGGGCTTCTCTCCCCGGCCTCCACCTCTCGCCGGCGGGCAGCGGTATGACGGCGACTCGGCGCGGCCTCATCGGGTAGGTTTTGGCGGTTTTGCCCGGCCGGCGGCTTTGTCCGGCGCCGGGCAACCGGGTATGATGGGTCGAATCCGTTCACCGAAAAAAGCATATTCACCGGGTCCGGCGGCGCGGCTCGTAGTCGCGTGATACGAACCCTCCGGGGAGAAGCGGGCGAAAACATCGAGAGGAGACGCGGGATGGCGAAACAGGCGAAACGAAAGGAAACGGCGCTACGGGCGGCGATGAAAAAGTCCGAACTGCTGGGTGCGCTGTCCGATTCGACGGGGCTTCACAAAAAAGACGTGGCCCTGGTGCTCGATGAACTCGGAACTCTCATTGCGCGTCACCTCAAAAGACGCGCCGTGGGCGTCTTCACGCTTCCGGGCCTTTTGAAGATCGAAGTCGCGCGCAAGCCTGCGAGAAAGGCGCGCCGGATGATCCTGCCCTTCAGCGGCGAGGAGATCGGCGTGCCCGCGAAGCCCGCCTCGCGGACGGTCCGCCTCCGGCCGCTCACGGGGCTCAGGCGCATGGCGGAATAGAGAGCAATTCCCCGGCCGGAGGGCGCCGATGCTCCCTCATCGCTTCCCGGCAAGGTCCGGACGATGGTGGTGGCCACTGCCGTGTGGGGCGGTGCTCGGGGTTCAGGTGCCTTCATTCGGGAGGAAGGAAAATATGCGGAAAACCGGGTATCTCGGCCGCGTCGCAGGCGCGAAGCTCGGTGGACGCGCTCGGCAGCGTCTCTCACCGAACCCGGCGGGCCGACCCGGAGCGGGGAGCGGACATGTCCTTGACTTCATATTCCGGTAGCGCCATACTGCCTTGATGAATTGGAGGGTCCGGATCGCCGGGGAGTTTGAGCCCGAATTCTTTGCACTGCAGCAAGACGTTCAGGACACGATCCTGTCCATGACGCGCCTGTTACGCCAGTTCGGGCCGCAACTGGGCCGGCCGCAGGTGGATACGCTGAACGGGTCGCGGCATGCGAACATGAAGGAGATGCGATTCAGCGCGGCAGGCGGGGAGTGGCGGGTCGCCTTCGCTTTCGATCCCCTCCGTCGCGCCATGCTTCTGGTAGCGGGTGAGAAGTCGGGCAGGGGCCAACGGCGGTTTTACCGCGATCTCATTCGCAAGGCCGACGATAGGTTCGACCGGCATCTGGCCCGGCTCGCCGAGGAAAGAAGAGGAGAATCGTAATGGCGCTCGACGTGGAAGAGGTAATCGCAAGTCTCGCCCCCGAGCGGAGGCGCAGGATAGAGGAGCGGGCGGCGGAACTGATCGCCGAGGAAATGACGCTGCGCGAGCTGCGCGAGGCCCGCAGGCTCACCCAGGTGAGCGTCGCGCGCGAACTCGGCATCGGCCAGGACGCAGTTTCGCGGCTGGAGCAGCGCAGCGATCTACTGCTGTCCACATTGCGCAAGACGGTCGAGGCGATGGGCGGAAACCTGTCGCTCATCGCCCGGTTCCCCGACCGCCCTCCGGTCGAGCTCGCTGGCATCGCCGAGCACGACGCCAGCGATTGACGCCGACGCGGGGCACTGTTCGTCGCCGGCCGTCGGCAGAGAGCAAGGCCCGGATAAAGCGCAAGCGCATATGGTTGCGAGCCGTTAAGACCTGCGCCGGCGCACGGACTACACGGCCTGTCGCGGCCCGCGCCGCTACGGGACGTGTTCTGAACCGATAGCCCGCCTCCAGTCATCCTCCAATATGTCGTCGGCAATACTGGTTGCGACGCGCTCGGCCGAATCGCGCACCGACTCGCGCGCGAGGTGCGCGTAGCGCGCCGTGGTCTTGATCTGGGAGTGCCCCAGGAGCTTTCCGATCATCGTGAGACTCTCGCCCAGCGCCAGGGCGCGCGATGCGTAGGAGTGCCTGAGGTCGTGAATCCGCACGTTCTCAAGACCGGCGCGCGAACAGACGCTCTTCCAGACATGGTGGACGGAGCGTACGTGTTCGCCGGGGTTCCTGGCGGGAAACACCCACGGGCTCCCGGGTGTCCGGGGGAGTGCGGAGAGGAGCTTGAGCGCCGGCGGCGATAAGGACACCACCCGCGCGCCCGTCTTGGCGTCGGGCAGCCTGAATTCACGCGCCTCGAGCGAGACGTTCTCCCAGCGGAGCGAGAGTATTTCATTCTTCCGGCACCCGGTCAGCATCAATAGGCGGATGGCGGCCACCGCTCCCTCCGAACCGCGCCGGTTTCGGGCTTCCTCCAGGACGCGTCCCAAGCGGGTGTACTCCTTATCGGTCAGGAAGCGTTCGCGCTTGCGGTCGGGATACTTCACGATGGCGCGGCACGGATTGCATCCTTTTGGGACCATGCCCCAGCCCTCGCCCAGCCGGTACATCAGCTTCAGGGTGCGGACCACCTTGTTCGCCATGTAGGGCGTCCTGCCCAGCCGCTGGTGCAATTCCGCCACCTGCGCGCGCTCGAGCGCTTCAAGCGGCGCCCTGCCCAGGGCCGGCAGGATGTGCTTGTAAACCACCACGCGGGCGAGACCCCCGGTGCTCGGTTTACACCGGACCGCCACGTGTTCTTCTATGTAGCGCCTCGCGAGATCGGCCACCGTGGGGCCTCCCGCGTGCTTCACCGGTCCGGGCGCCACATCCTCGCCCGCCTTCACCCGCGCGATGACCGACGCCGCGCGCTTCCTCGCCTCGTCCGCGTTGATCACACCGTGCCGACCCACCGTCACGCGCCTGGGACCCTTCGGACCACGGACCTGGGCGACGTAGACCTTGCTCCCCGTGGGGTAGACACGCACGCCGAAGCCCGTGAGGTCGCGATCCCAAAAAACAGAGTCTTTTTCGACGATAAGCTTCTCGACCAAGCGGTTCGAGAGCGTCCCGGCCAGCAGCTTCGCCATCTCCGGCGCCTCCCCCGTTATTCCCCCCGGGCTTCCGTGGCCCGAGGCTCCAGATGGACCCCGATGCTCTCGCCCACCCGGGCGGCCGCCGTCTTCTCTGCCTCGCGCATAAGG
>MPNJ01000049.1 GCA_002238965.1 Nitrospinae bacterium bin107
CCCGTTCCGCGGCCTCCTGCGCCGAATCCCGTGGCAGGCGCGCGTCCCGCCTCGTCGCTTCACTTCATCGTTCGCGACCCCCGGGGACAGGCGGTAGTGTGAAAAAACTTGAAAATACACGATAAAGTCATGAAGGCAAGGAAATATGATACGAAACAGATAGACGACTTTTGATAATATTGAATCATAAACAAACGATCCATTACCGGGAACGCGTAACGACCAGATAGAGGAAAGGATATCCCATGACCACGCACGAAGGACAGTATTCTCACGCCCTGCGGCGGCATGACGGCCTGCGCGCCGCTCCTCTTTCCCCCGACGCCGGTGGGCGCCCGAGTCGCGCGCAGGATGCGCCGACTTCGGCGGTTTCAGAGGACGTGGGCTAGACACCCGCGGACGCGACTCCCCTGCACTGCGAATCCCGAAGAGAAGAGTCGAGCCCGGCGAGCATGCCGGCGCAACGTGCGGAAGAGATGGTAATGAATTCTTTATCGAAAGAATTTCCCATTCCCGTGATGATTCATTTCATGCTCGTGGTGGTGACGGTCAGTGTGTTGGGAGGCTGTCTGGGGCGGGGAGGAAGGGGACAACATCGACCCGGCCCTGCCTCGCACATGCCGGGCGATATCGCGCAACGGGCTGAGCGGACTGAGAGCGCTCGCCCCTGCGTGCCGCATCGCTGAACTCAGGCGCGCGGTCGGGAACGCATGCTGCGAAAAACCGCCCGCCAGTGTGGTTGCGCGTTTTTCCGTCGCGCTAAAGTAACGTGTGCCGCCGTTTTTACTCCGATCCATAGACATGGAGGACCGGACTCATGAACCGATTTGCGAAGTACGCCGTAATGCTCATCGCGGCGGTATGGCTGACGACACCCACCCTCTCATACGCCGCCGACTGGAGGATCGACCCCGCCCACACGACGGTGTCCTTCAAGGTGCGCCACCTGGGCGTCACCTGGGTGCAGGGTGAATTTCAAAAAGTATCCGGCACGGTCCGCTACGACCCGAAGAACCCCGGGGCGGCGGCGGCGGACATCGTCATCGACGCCGCCTCGATCAACACGCGCAATGCGCGTCGCGACAACCATCTGCGGACCGACGACTTCCTGCTCGTCGAGACGCATCCCACCATCACGTTCAAGTCCAGGGCCGTCAGGAATGCCGGCGCGGAGGGCCTCGACCTGGTCGGGGACCTGACCATCCGGGGCGTCACGAAAGAGGTGGTGCTCAAGGTGGCCGACATCAGCGGGGAGGTCAGGACGGGGCGCGGGACCGTCAAGATGGGGGCGAGCGCCGCCACCCGGATCAACCGCAAGGAATTCGGGGTGAAGTACAACCGCCTGCTCGAAGCGGGCGGGCTCGTGGTGGGCGACGAGGTGCGCATCGCCATCGACGTGGAGTTGAACAAGTCATAGCGCGGGGGCGCACGACGGATCATCCGCCAGGCCGTGGAAGCGGAGTCGGGAGCCTTTCCGGAAGAACATGAGGCCGGGCACGGCGCGCAAGGCCGAAGCGCGGTGGTTCCGGGGCGGCTGTCTGCCTTCGCGGGAGGTATTGACGGGAACCGGGGCCTGTACGGGTTCGGCGGACGCGGGACGGGCCGGGCGCGAGGCGATGTTTCCGCCGGGAGTTGTTGCCGTATTGGAAGAAGACGAGGCGTGTCGAGACGGTGATTCGCAGTCGCCCGAGCCGCCGGCCGAACATTTTAATGACAATGGGGAGATCGTGTAGAGCATGGATACCTGCCGGATACTCGTGGTGGACGACGAACCCGATCTCGAACATCTCGTGCTCCAGCGCATGCGGCGCGAGATTCGCAGCGGCCGCTATTCGTTCGTCTTCGCGCGCAACGGGGTCGAGGCGCTCGAACGCCTGGAGGGGGACGATGGAATCGACATCGTCATCACGGACATCAACATGCCGGAGATGGACGGCCTCACGCTGCTCAAACAGATCCCCGCCCACGCCCCCAGGTACAGTTGCTTGGTCGTCTCCGCATACGGGGACGTGAAGAACGTCCGCGCGGCGATGAACCGGGGCGCGTACGATTTTCTCAACAAGCCGATCGATTTCGAGGACCTGCGGCGCACCATCGACAAGTCGATGGAGCACCTCGCGCAAGTCCGGGAGGCGTTCGAGGCGCGCGACAGGATGCTGGAGGAGGGAGGCCCGTAGCGGAAGAGCGCGAAGGATATTCGTTGTGGACGACGAGCCCGCCTCGCGCGCATGCGTCTGTGCGGTCCTTTTCGTATCCGTCGCCGACGCCCGGGTTTACAGAGGGGTCAGGGGATCGGGCGGGCGCGAGCCTCGTGTCCGCAGGGAGTACGGGGAAGACGTTACCATGCTTCCCGCCGGTGCGCGCCGCTTTCGCCCCGGGCGCCACGGGATGGATTGTTCTTCGTGATTGGTGTTCCTCCCAAGTCGGGGTTCAAGGGAACATGGGCGCCGAACGGCCTCTCAGGGGCTCGGAAAGAGTCGGGCCATCGGGATATCTCCTCCTTCAGGAGCGGACGGCCCGGTTCGGAAGGATTCCCGTCCGGAGGCGGTTTACATGAAATCGCCAGTGGTGTATCCAGATTGTTTCATGGCGTCATGGACCTGGAGAGGAAAAGCAAGATGGCCGAGCGCCCGACGGAGATGGATGAGTTTTTGCAGGAACCCCACATGGCGAGAATCGCCACCACGAATGCGGACGGCTCGCCGCACGTCGTGCCGCTTTTGTATCTGTTCAACCCCGAGGATGCGAGTTTTTTCATCAGCACGAGCACAGAATCCGTTTCGGTGAGGAATTTGAGGCGAAACCCGGCGCTTGCGATTTGCATCGATGACGAGCAGGCTCCTTTCCGAGCCGTTGTCGTGGAGGGAGAAGCACAGGTTTCCGGAGTGATGGGAACGGACCACGAGGGGCTGAAAAGCGTGGTGGATCATTTCTTCGGGCCGGAGATGTGGACGAATTACGTCGATACGCCCATCGCGCAGAAAATACGCGTGCGCGTCACCATGGTGCCCAGGAAATGGAAATGGTGGGATTACCGCAGGATGTTGATGGGCTCGGTGACGCTAGACTAGAGTTTCTGGATAATGAAACCCCTGTCCACCTTGCCTGATCAGTCCCGGCCATTTCTGCCCATGATACGGAAGCACCCGTCCGGGAGCGTTCCGTGCAGCCGCTTGACCAAGCCGTTGAAGCCCGTGGCCTGACCGTCCCCGATGCTCGACTGAAGCCCCGCAACCGGAGCCACCTCAGGATGAACCAGCTTGAAGATACAATAGGCATGATTGTCGAAAACATCCGCGCACAAAGATTTGCGAATGAAACGGCAGTAAGAGAGGCGATCGTCATGCCGGTTCTGAAAGCGCTCGGATGGGAAATATACGATCCGGAAATCGTCTGCAGGGAATATCGAATCGAAAACCGCCGCGTTGACTACGGGCTCGTAACGGCAGGAACCACGCCGGTGATAATTGTAGAGGTCAAGGCAATCGGCCAAATCCCTGGTGGAGACAAACAGTTGTTCGAATATGCATTTCATGAAGGTGTGCCGATGGCTGTTCTGTCTGACGGTCGCGAATGGAATTTCTACTTGCCCGGCGAGCATGGAAAATACGAGGATCGGCGCGTTTACAAACTCGATCTGCTGGAAAGGGATTTGGGGGAAGTATGCCGGATTTTACGGCGATACCTGGAATTCGGGCGCGTGAAATCCGGAGAGGCGATGGAGGCCGCGCGAAACGATTACAGAAGCGCTTCCCAGAAAAGGCAGGCGGAGGACGCCATACCGAAAGCATGGCGGGACATGGTGGAAGAACCAGACGAGTTGCTCACGGAATTGCTGGCAGAGAAGACGGAAAGCATTTGCGGTTTTCGGCCTGAAGTCGAGCAAATAGAGGAGTTTATCGTCAAGACACTGATTGAGAAAAATGTTCCACGCTCAGACACGGTATCGCCTCCCGACAAGCCATCCATTGTTCGTGACGAACCCGGGAGCAAGCGCCAGAGATCGGATAGCAGGGAAATTCCTCATAGAGCCGCCAACATCAGGAAAGGCACGCCGCCAAAAGAGATGGAAATCAATCACAAGGTCCTGATCGTCAAGACGAAACAGGCGACCGTAGACCGTCGAGGAAACGTGTACGAGGCCGTGCGTGGGAGATGGCGCGTCAATAAGGCCAGGGCGGCTCGGGCGGAGTTCGTAATCGGCATGGTCGATGGAATTTGCAGGGCTGTCTACAAGCCCGAGCGATGGAAACAATGTTCCGGAGAACAAAGGCGATTCGAGTTCGAAGGTCCGGAAGTCGAAGGTGCGATCAAGGAGATGTATGCAGGCAAGCGCTTGCCCGGCCACATGAGCCGCAATCAAAATCCGGTTCTCTACGTGAATGTTGAGTAAGGTGGTTCCCGCAGTCGGCAGATTACGGCAACGATTATCTCGAAGATGTCTCAGAAGCGTGAAAGACCGCGGCGTCTGCTCGCCAGGACGCGCTGTCAGAATCCACGGAGCTTCAAAAGAAGGGAGTGGCTCTTGTGCTCGACGAACTTGGAGTGCTCATCGAGCGTCACATCAAGCGGCGAGGCGCGGGCGAGTTCACGCTTCCGGGCCTTCTCAAGATCAAGGCGGTGCGAAAGCCGGCGAGAAAGGAGCGCACGATGATCTCGCCCTTCACCAGCGAGGAAATCACGGTGGCA
This sequence comes from Nitrospinae bacterium bin107, assembly GCA_002238965.1. Taxonomy (GTDB): domain Bacteria; phylum UBA8248; class UBA8248; order UBA8248; family UBA8248; genus Bin107. Next base: position 4,690 of record MPNJ01000049.1, read on the forward strand.
GCGAAGCCCGCCTCGCGAGGGGTCAGGATTCAGCCGCTGAGCGGACTCAGGCGCATGGCGGAATAGGCCGGGGCGCGGCCGGCTTACGGCCGGTGCTACGAGAGCGGGGAGATGGCCATGAGGTTGAGCGGGACGGTATGGAAGCTGGGCATGGCCGCCGCATTCGTTGTGGCGGGCGCGGGCGGGGGGGGCGGGCGGGGGGACCCCCAACCGCCCCCGGCCCGGGGCGGCGCCGGGGCGCGCAGGGGGCGCGGGGGGGGCCGGGGGGGCCGCGCAGGACGACCCGAAACCGCCCGTGTCCGGGAGCGTCGTCGAGACGATCAGGGAACGCGGGGTGCTCAAGGTCGGCATGTCGATCTTCGTCCCCTGGGCGATGCGGAACAGGAACGGGGAACTGGTCGGGTTCGAGATCGACGTCGCGAATAAGGTGGCCAGGGACATGGGCGTAGGTATCGATTTCGTCCCGACACCCTGGGAGGCGCTCATCCCTGCCCTGACCGCAGGCAGGTTCGACGTGATCATCTCGGGCATGAGCGTGCGTCCCCGGCGCAAGCTCGCCATCGACTTCACCGTTCCCTACGCGCACTCCGGCATGGGGGTCGCGGCCATGAAGTGGCCCGAGGACTACGACAGCGCCGCGGTGACCTTCTCGTGCCGCCGCGGCTCCACCTCGTGCAGCGACGTCGAGCGGCTGTTCCCCGAAGCGGGGGTTCGCAGGTTCGGCGACGACGCCGGGGCGTTCCGGGAAGTCCTGAGCGGCAAGGCGCATGCGGTGCTCTCCTCCTACCCGCAGCCGGTGATATGGGCCGGCGCCCACCCGGAGCGGATATTCCTGCCGACGACGGAGAACCTCTCCCAGAGCGACGAGGCGTTCGGTCTGCGCAAAGGCGATCCGGACGCGCTGAACTTCTTCTCGAACTGGATTTTGGTCAACAAGGCGAACGGCTGGCTGGCCGAACGGCACCGCTACTGGTTCAAGACCAGGGATTGGGTGGAGCAGGTAAATCTGAATCAGTGATGCGCGGCCAGGACCGACGCGGTGGGGACGCGAGGGTGAGAAAGACATCCGTTTTCGTTCTCGTTTTCATGCTCTCAGTCTGTGGCGGAGTCGTCAACGGGGATGACGGGCGGGCCGGGGAGAGGAGCGCCGCCGTCCCGCGTTCGCGAGGCGCCCTCGCCGTGTCGGAATATTGCGAGGATTTCGCCATGAAATACGCCGAAAACAACGGAGC
>MPNJ01000050.1 GCA_002238965.1 Nitrospinae bacterium bin107
CGCCTACCGGGAGGATTCCGCCCGGACGGACAGGGAACCGGATGCATGGATGTGGATTTCAAACGCCTTCCAGCCGCCGGGCTCCAGGTTCACGGCGGGGTATCGCTGCCGGTTTCGGACGGGTGACGGGCAAGGGGAGGCGCATGAGGTATCCGTCGGCATTTACCTTGTGGAGACCCTTGATTTCGCCGAACACACGAAATGGGAGGACCTGCAGATCGTTCCCATAGAATACGTGGTGGACGTGGTGCATGACAGGGCGGGGTACGGGGTCTTCAAATACCTGAAAAACCCTCTTCGCTGAAGCGGCGCGGATGTGTGGACCGCCGACGCGGTAATCGGGCCGACCCCGGAATGCTCACCAGCCGCCTCGTCGACGGTGGTGATCACCCCATTGCGGGCGCCGATGAGCGCGCAGGCGCTCTCGACGACCTCGCGCTGCACGGTGTCCACGTCGAGGCTCGCGATGATGCGCAGGATGGCCGCGCTGAGGCGGGAGATGCGTTCGCGCGGCGTCTCGCCCCCGCGGCCGGGCTCGTCGTGTCCGTCCACCGCTCTCCTCTTCTGTGGGTTTGTCGCAAGATCGATTCGGCCCGGCGGGACCCGGAACCCCCGAATCCGGCGAAAGACATGAAAAGAATACAATATTCACCGAATAGGGCACACCCATGATACACGAAATCCTTTAGAATTATTTGAACAGGGTATGTTCCGGCGAAACGGAAGGTGATTCGCCGCCCGGGAGGGACAGGCCAGGGCGGGCCGCATCCGCGCGGAACCGTGTATGTGGAGGATTGCCAACGATGCGCTTGACTTCGACAGGAAGCCTCGCTGGTGTCTCGCCCACGCCCCGATGAGGCCGGGGAGAGGAACGCGAGTGAACGATCTAGTCACGCGATCCGGCGCAAGCGGCCTAAAACACGAGGTCATTTCCGACTGAGGAAGGAGGAAATGCGACCGAAGGTATTACACGAGAGAAGGCCAACACACTGGAGGACCCATAATGAGAATTCCTGGACGGATGGTTTCAGCGGCGCTGCTTCTGGGGCTCGTCGGCCTCCTCTCCGGCGCGTCCATCGCCTTCGCGCAGTCGCAGGAGGCCTGTCCAAGGCCGCCTGGATTTCCGGCCCCGCCCCCGAACCTGGCAACGGCCGCGCAGGTGGAGAATGGCGACGCCACCCTGCAGCAATTCGTGCGGAGTTTTGGATACCTGGCGAGTCTCCAGCGGTACTCGGAGGCGACGGGGTACATCGGATGTCTTCTGACGCGCGAGGGACCTTTCTTTTCCGGTTCCACCTACTTCGTTACCATGACTCTCACCGGCAGGGTGGATTTGCACGGGAAGAACGTGGGGCTATCGGGAGGACTACTCAAGCCCGACATTGTCGAGCAGATCACCCGAGCGGCCAGTTCGTCGCCATTTGGCGGCCCATTCATGGCGGAGGCGGCAAACGCCGCCGGCTACGCCGTTGGAGGGGCCCGCAACCCCGACGGCAGCCCGGCCATCCTGGTCGCCGGCTTCGATCTCCAGGAATCCCACCTGGTGCCGGAAGTCACCGCCCCGGACGATGTGCCTGCTGTCACGGCCCGTGACGTGGTGGACCGCGCATCCCTGAAGGCCTTCGTGGACGGGGCGATAGCTTACTTCATCAGGCGCTTCGAGACCGAAGGCTATGAGGCCGCCTTGAAAGTCAAGAGGGTTTTCCGGGATCCGAACGGACCCTGGAGAGCGGGCCCCGTCTACCTGTTTGTCATAGATATCAACGGTTTCACGCTCTTTCACGGGGCGTTCCCGGAGAAGTTCGAGCTTCAAACCCCCACCGATACCCTCAGAGACGTTGTCACCGGAGAACTCATTCTGCCGCAAATTATCGAGGCGGCGACGCGAAGCCTGGAGGGCGGCGGCTTCGTCGAGTATCATTTCGACAACCCCGATGACGACACCGACAGCGCCGAGATACCCAAGGTAACCTACGCCGATGCGATTACAGCGGACGCACCGATGGGGTCCGCAGTCGGATCCCAGACGCTGATCGTAGGCGCGGGCATCTACGGCGATCCGGTGTCGGAGAAGAGCGCCGCGTCGGCGCGGGGCTGGCTGGCGCGTTTCGGCCGCGCGGTGGGAAGCCAGGCGGTGGAGATGATCTCGGGCCGCATGAACGCGCCCGCGCCGGGCGGGGCGAAGATGACGCTCGGCGGGCAGACCGTGAAACTGGATGCGGATCCGGAACGCTACCTCACGGAACAAGGCGCGGGCCTGGGCTTCGCCTCCCTCGCGCATCAAGGAATCGACCCGCGCAGCATCGCGCGGGCAAGAACCGCGAACCGGCTCAGCGGCGGGGAGGAGGATTCCACAGGCTCCTACCGCGAGATGACGATGAGCCAGCTTCTATCGGGCGCTTCGTTCCACCTCGCCTCGACCAGGGAAGCCGCGGAGGCGGCGGGCAGCCAGTGGTCGATATGGGGCCGAGGCGCGAGCAGTTCGTTCGAGGGCGGCGGCGACGCCGCTATCGAGGGCGACGTGACGACGGCCATGCTCGGCGTGGACTACGAGAAGGGCAAGCTGCTCGCGGGCGTGGCGCTATCGCGTTCTAGCGGCGACGGCGGCTTCGAGAACGCGGGCCGCAGCGAGCTGGAAGCGACGCTCACGAGCGTGCATCCCTACTTCCGCTACGCGGCGAGCGAGCGGCTCTCGCTGTGGGGAATCCTGGGTATGGGCCAGGGCGAGATGACGCTCGACGAGAGTGATAGCGAGAGCGGGCAGAAGCACGAGACCGACATCGACATGCGCATGGGCGCGTTCGGGGTTCGCGGCGTGCTTACCAAGCTGGGCGGTTTCGACCTGGCGGTGAAATCCGACGTCCTCCTGACGCAGATGGACTCGGACGCGAAGGACGGACTCGAGGCCATCTCGGCGGAGTCGAGCCGCCTCCGCGTGTTGCTCGAAGCCTCGCGCGAGGTCGCCATGGAAGGCGGCGGGACGTTCCGGCCCTCGGTCGAAGCGGGCCTTCGCCACGACGGCGGCGACGTGGACGAGGGCCTGGGCGTCGAAGTGGGCGGCAGCCTTCGCTTCACCAACCCGGGCATGGGCCTGACGTTCGAGGTGAATGCGCGGGGTCTCGTAACCCACGAGGAAAGCGACGTGGCCGACTGGGGCGTGGGCGGCATGATCCGCATCGCGCCGGGCAAGGCGGGCCGGGGCCTCGCGCTCACCGTGGAGCCCTCTGTAGGCGAAACAGCCGGTAGCGCGGCGCGCCTGTGGGGCCTCAGGGACGCCTCGCGTCTGGCGAAAGAGGAAACCGGGGACCTGGACCCCCGCGTCCGCGCGGAGGTGGGCTACGGGCTGGACGCATGGGGCGGTCTGCTGACGCCCTACGCCGGTCTTTCGGTGTCCGATAGCGGGAACGGGACCTACCGCCTGGGTGGACGCTTCAGGATGGACGAACGCCTGAGCATGAGTCTCGAGGGCGACGTGCGCGAGCGGGTGAACGCCGACCCGGTTCACGGCGTGGCGCTCCGCGGCTCGCTGCGCTGGTAGAACAGAAGGGAAATTCCGCAGGGGCAACCTCTCATCAGGGTTGCCCCTGCCCGTAACTGGTTGAGAACTAGCGCCTGCGCTCCGCTAAAATTCCTCACCCGTTGGTATCTCACGGCTTATTGGGGTCAGGTACCGGCGCCCTGAACGAACTTTCGCTCCAGAGCGTTTAGAGACGAGAGGAGAGGCTTGATGGCTAATGACGAGGGAACAAGAGAAGCATCAGATGCGCAGAGCGATGGCCTCCGTATGGCGCCTGAGGAGATGCTCGATCTGGCGCGCAGGGCGGCGGAACTCCTGGTGGAGCGAAGCGGGAAGCTGTCCGGGGAGGGTGCCTGGGACGGGGACTTCCAGCAGGAACTCGAAAAACAGCTCATGGAGGCTCCGCCCGAGGCCGCCCGTCCGGCGTCGGAGGTTTTGGAGCGCGCCGCGCGCGACATTCTCCCGTTTTCGTTGCGCCTGGACCATCCCCGTTCCCTCGCGTTCGTTTCGGCCTCGCCCACCTGGCCCGGCGTGCTGGCCGATTTCATTGCTTCAGGCTACGCCATCAACCAATGCACCTGGCTGGTCGCGAGCGGTCCGAGTCAGCTCGAACTCGTCGTCATCGACTGGTTCCGGCGCTTTGTCGGCTATCCCGAAAGCGCGGGCGGGCTTTTCACGAGCGGGGGCTCGGCGGCGAGCCTGGACGCCTTCGTCGCGGCGCGCGAAGCGGCGGGGCATCCCGATCGCGCGAGCGTGTACATGAGCGACCAGAGCCACAGCGCGCAAATCCGCGCGGCGCGGATTATCGGCGTCAAGCCCGAGCGGATACGTCTGCTCCCGAGCGATGAAGACTACCGCCTGGATATGGATTCGCTCGCTCGCGCCGTGAATGAGGACCGCTCGGCGGGGCTACACCCAATAGCAGTGTGCGCCAATGCCGGCGCGGTGAGCACGGGAGCGGTCGACCCGCTCGAAGAGATGGCGGATTTCTGCGAGGCGCAAGACATCTGGCTGCACGTCGACGCCGCCTATGGCGGCTTCGCGGTCGTGACCGGGCAGGGCAAGGAACTCATGCGCGGCATGGAGCGCGCCGATTCCATCGGTATGGACGCGCACAAATGGTTCTTCCAGCCCTACGAGGCGGGCGCCCTGCTCGTGAAGGATGTGAGCAAGCTCGAAAATGCCTTCGCGGTGCGGCACGACATCTTGCAGGACACGATATGGGGCGCGAACCACCCGAACTTCTCGGACCGCGGCCTGCAGCTGAGCCGCTCGTTCCGGGCCTTGAAAGTCTGGATGTCGGTGCAGACCTTCGGCATGGCCGCGTTCCGCCGAGCCGTCTCGAAGGGCATGGAACTGGCCGAACGTGCGGAGGCGTACGTTCGCGAGAGCCCGGTTCTGGAGATGTTGACGCCCGTCTCGTTGGGGGTCGTGTGTTTCCGGGTCAATCCTGCGGATGCGGACCTCGACGATAAGGCGCTTGAGGAGATCAACAAGACGATGCTCGCCCGCATCTTCTGGGACGACAAGGCGTTCGTGTCCTCCACGCTTCTCAAGGGGAAGTTCGCGCTCAGGTTCTGCATCATCAACCACACCACGGCCTGGGACGACGTGCGCGAGACGCTCGAGGCGATCGAGCGCTTCGGCAAAGAGGCGCTTGATCCGGGTTGAGCGGCCTCGCGCCGAACATCAGGCAGCGCCGATCTCCCGCCGGAAACATTCAAGGTCCTCATCCGTGCAGCGCTTTGCCGACCGAAGAGGAAGCAGGCGGCGACCACTCTAACCCGAGGTCGTCCCACACCGGGGAGGGAGAACTCCTGCAGGCCGGTGTCCGGTCGCTGCAGGCGCGATGCGTTCAGGAGGTTTTTCCTGCAATATGTCCTCCGCGATGCTCGTTGCGACCCGCTCGGCCGCCTCCTGCGCCGAGTCGCGCGCGAGGTGCGCGTAGCGCGCCGTCGTTTCCATCTTGCTGTGGCCCAGGAGCTTCCCGATCACGGGCAGCGCCTCGCCGAGCGCGAGCGCCCGCGAGGCCCAGGAGTGGCGGAGGTCGTGCAGCCTCACGTCCCCGAGGCCCGCGCGCTCCCTGATCGCCCGCCAGGCCTCGTCGATGTTCACGAGATGCGTCCCCGGCTTCCTGCCCGGTATGACCCAGGGGCCGTCGTGGGCGCCAAGGAGGTCCGTGAGAAGCTCGACGGCCTCCGGCGGTAGCGGGACCGCCCGCGCGCCCGTCTTGGAATCGGGCAGCCTGAGCTCGCCCGCTTCGAGCGCCACGTCCTCCCGGCGCAGCTTGAGGACCTCGCTCCTGCGGCACCCGGTAAGGGCCAGGAGCCTGATCG
>MPNJ01000024.1 GCA_002238965.1 Nitrospinae bacterium bin107
GTCCGGGCTTCCAGATCGCCGGGTCGCCCCGTACGTCTGCCGGATATGACTACGGCGCCAAACTGAGAATTGCGCCGGCGGGACTTTCACCCGCTAGTACCGCAGCTAGTCTCGCTGCACCCCTCCCCGGTCGACTCCATACGCCGAATCACGAAGCCAGGTCTTTTTCAACAACCCTCCTCCAGGCGGCCATCGGTTATACCGACCCGCCGGGTGGCGTAGCGCAAGGGCATCTGGTCGTGCGTCGCCATGACGACCGTGAAACCGTCTTCCTGGTGGAGTTCTGCGACGAGTTCCAGGACGTTTTGCGAGTTCTCGGAATCGAGGTTGCCCGTCGGCTCATCGGCGAGTATGAGGCGGGGCTTGTGGATGATGGCGCGCGCGACGGCCACGCGCTGCATCTCGCCGCCCGAGAGCTGCCTCGGGAAGCTGCGCATCCGGTTCGCCAGTCCCACGCGCGCCAGGGCGTTTTCGGCCATCTCCTTGATTTCGGATCGTTTCCGGCCCTGAAGCAGAAGCGGCAGGGCGACATTCTCATAAGCCGTCATCGTCGGCATGAGATGAAAGAACTGATGGATGAAGCCCACATCTCTCAGGCGGATTTCGCTCAGGCCCTCATCGCTCAGGCGCGATATTTCGCGTCCATCCAGAAACACCTCGCCACTCGATGGCGCGTCGACAGCCCCCATCAGGTGCAGAAACGTGCTCTTGCCCGACCCGCTCGGGCCCGAAACCGTGATAAACTCGCCTGGTTCCGCCCGGAAGCTAACGCCCCTGAGCGCGTGGATTTGCGCTTCGCCCGCGACGTAGGTTTTGGATACCTCTTTCAACTCGACCAGGGGATGGGCCATACCGTTTCTCCGAAGGCGAACTTAAGAAAACCAGGGAGTCTTCACTTGTTCGAATCGCTGCCCGCCGTTTTTCTGATCACCAAAGACTACGAGGCGTCTTGTCGATTTTATACCGAAACGCTGGAGTTGAAAGAAGCGAGCCGGGCGAAAGACCACGTACGCTATGATTTGGGAGGTACTTCGCTCGTCATCCACGCGCCGATTGCGGATGAGGAAATGCGCAAGTGGAATCTCGAACCCCTGCAGGAACCAAGAGGTTCGGGCGTCGTCGTCACGCTCACGCCCGAGGACGTTGACCGCGCCCATGACGCACTTATCAAAAAAGGTGCGGAGGTCATATTCCCGCCCCGCGATGCTCCCTGGGGCGTGCGCATGTTCATGCTGAAGGACCCGAACGGGTTTCTGATCGAGGTGAGCAAGCCCATTCCAGGCGGCTCAGGATAGTCCCTCGTACACCGAACTCTCCTCGCCTCGCACTTCCGCCTGTGATTGGACGCGAACGAAGGATTCCTCTTTGTAGAGCCAGCGCCCGGTCAAGCGAACGAACCACCAGAAGAAATTACCGTTGATCTGGCTCTTGTGCGCGGTGAGCGCGCGAAATTTGCGGCGAAGCTGCCAGCGGATGTTCACGCGGGTGGTGATGACTTCATCCGGCGTACCGTACTTGTCCTCCCTGAAATCCGGATCGTCGAGCGGCGTTTTCTGTCCGAAAAACTTCATCCAGCGCCAGGCGCGCAGCATTTTCGAGCGCGACCACGCCGTGTGATAGAACTTGGGGACACGCCATGCCTCTCGCCCATCTGCTGGGAATCGGGCGGGGTCCGCGGCCGCCTCCAACGCCTCGGTGGTGACCTTGTTCGCCTTTAAGTGGTCGGGATGTCCGTATCCACCCTGCTCGTTGTAGGTGATGACCACGTCGGGGCGATAGCGGCGTATGTAGGCCACAATCCTGCCGACGACTTCTTCCTCATCGGCGTTCTTGAACGCCTTGGCGTGCCCGTTGCCCTCCCAGCCGTCCATGCCCGAATCGCGATAGCCCAAGGTATGAACTTCCGAAATCCGCAAAATCCGCGCCGCACTTTCCAGCTCTTCGAGCCTGATCTCCCCGAGCCTGTCCTGGTCCGACTCGGATTCGGGGTCGAGGTTCACGCCGATATGCTCCATCTTGCCCATCTCGCCGTTGGTGCAGGTGACGAGTATGACACGGTGGCCTTCGCGCGCGCTCTTCAGAATCAGACCGCCCGTGCTGCTGCACTCATCGTCGGGGTGCGCATGAACAAGCATGAGGGTGAAGGATTTTGACATGGGTTCCGGACGCCAGAAGGCGCGAAAAAGGCCGCCAGGTCGAATCCCGGCGGCCCTTGGAGGCGACGAATACTAGTGGTGCTCCCAGGTATCTCCTGAATTCAAGAGCGTGTCGATATCGCCCTCGCCTTTCGCCTGGGCCGCGGCGACTTGATCCCCCATCAATCCCTCGAACGGCGGACGCTCCACCTTTCTCAGAACGCCCAGGGGCACGGGGCCGCCTTCGAGTTCAACCCGGCTCAGGATATGGGCGTAGCCGCCCGCCTCATCGTCCACGCGATGGACGGTGACGTCGGGAGAATCGGCCTCGACGACCCGGACCTTGTAATCATCCAGAGAGATTCCCTTACGATTATCTTCCGGGCCATAGACGAGGGGCTGGCCGTCTTCGAGATACATCACGTTCTGCTCTTTCATGCCTTTCTCGGTGAATTTGTGCCACGCGCCGTCGTTGAACACGATGCAATTCTGCAGCACCTCGAGCAGAGACGTACCCTCGTGGTTCGCCATCTCCTCGAACATCGAGGCCATGTGCTTCTGATCCCTGTCCGTCGTGCGGGCCACGAAGCTGCACTCCGCCCCCAGGGCCAGCGTCAGCGGGTGGAGCGGATAGTCCACCGAACCGGTGGGCGTGGATTTCGTGCGCGAGCCCAGAAGCGAGGTCGGCGAATACTGGCCCTTGGTCAATCCGTAAACGCGGTTGTTGAAGAGAATGATCTTGACGCCCACGTTGCGGCGCATGGAGTGAATCAGGTGGTTGCCGCCGATGGACAGCGCGTCGCCGTCGCCGCTGATGACCCAGACGGAGAGGTCTGGGTTGCTCACCTTCACGCCGGTGGCGAACGCCGGAGCGCGTCCGTGAATGGTGTGGAAACCAAACGTGTCCATGTAGTAGGGAAAGCGCGCCGCGCAGCCGATACCGGATACGAAAACGAACTTCTCGCGCGGAATCTCGAGCGTCGGCAGCACCTTCTGCATCTGCGCCAGTATCGCGTAGTCACCGCAACCCGGGCACCAGCGCACGACCTGGTCGGACTGAAAATCCTTGCGGGTGAGGCCCAACCCACCGCCATTCTTGGCTGTCGTCGTAGACATTTAGAGTAACTCCTCAATCTTGGTAATCAGTTCGCCGACCTTGAAGGGCTTTCCTTGAATTTTGTTGAAGCTGATCGTGTCGACCAGATACTGGTAGCGGAGCATCTTGGAGAGTTGACCCAAGTTCAACTCGGGGACGAGAATTTTCTCGAAATTGCCGAGTACTTCTTCCAGGTTCGCCGGGAAGGGGTTGAGATGCCTCAGGTGAACCTGCGATACGGAGGCGCCCCGGGCTTGTAGAGCCTCGATCGCCGCCGTGATGGCGCCGAAGGTGCCGCCCCAGCCGATGACGAGAACCTTGCCGCTCTCCTCGCCGATGACCTCCGCGGGCGGGATGTCCTTCGCGATGCCCGCAATCTTCTCATCGCGCGTGCGCACCATGAATTCGTGGTTCTCAGGCTCGTAGTTGACGTTGCCGGTCTGGTCTTCCTTCTCGATCCCGCCGATTCTATGCTCGAGCCCGGGCGTCCCGGGAATCGCCCACGGACGGGCCATCGTTTCCGGGTCCCGAAGATAGGGCAGGAACCCTTCCGGGTCCGTCCTGTAGGTCACCGGCATCTCGGGAATATCCTCCGCCTTGGGCAGAAGCCAGGGTTCCGAGCCGTTGGCCAGGTAGCCGTCACTCAGGACCACTACGGGCGTCATGTATTTCACCGCCAGGCGGCTCGCTTCTATTGCCGTCCAGAAACAGTCTCCCGGCGTGGCCGCCGCCACGATCGGCAGCGGGCTTTCGCTGTTGCGCCCGAACATCACCTGGAGCAGGTCGGCCTGCTCGGTCTTCGTGGGAAGGCCTGTGCTCGGGCCGCCGCGCTGGATGTTGGCGATGACCATGGGAAGCTCCGTCATCACGCCGAGACCCATGGCCTCGGCCTTGAGAGCGATACCTGGGCCGCTCGAACACGTCACGCCGAGCGAGCCTGTGAACGAAGCGCCAAGCGCCGCGGAGACGGCCGCGATTTCATCTTCCGCCTGGAAGGTCTGCACGCCGAAATTCTTGTGGCGGGAGAGTTCGTGGAGAACGTCGCTGGCCGGCGTGATCGGATAGGCGCCCCAGAAGAGGTTGATGCCCATCTTCTTCGTCGCCGCGATGAAGCCGTAGGCCAGGGCGACGTTGCCCGAGATGTTCCTGTATTTGCCGGGCGGATAGGTCGCCTCGCGCACGATGTAGTTGCTGGTGAAGACCTCGGTGTTCTCGCCGAAGAAAAACCCGGCTTCTAACGCGCGCGTGTTGGCCTGCACGAACTCGGGGCGTTTCCCGAATTTCTCCTCGATCCACTGCTTGGTCGGATCCAGCGGACGAGAGTACATCCAGTACATCAGGCCAAGCGCGAAGAAGTTCTTGCACCGATCCGCCAGGTTGGACTGGAGCTCCATGTCTTCCAGGGCCTGTCGCGTCATGGAGGTGATCTTCACCTCGTGGATGTCGTAGTTGCCCTTGAACTCCTCATCCTCGAGGGGGTTGGACTCATAACCGGCCTTGGCCAGGTTCTTCTGGCCGAAGTTATCCACGTTCGCGATGATGATGCCCCCGCTCTTCAAATCGACGATGCTCGTCTTGAGCGCGGCCGGGTTCATCGCCACGAGTACGTCAACGGCGTCGCCCGGGGTGTGGATGTCCTTGCTCGAGAAGTTGATCTGGAACCCGCTCACTCCGGCAAGGGTTCCGACGGGCGCGCGAATCTCGGCGGGAAAGTCGGGGAACGTGCTCAGATCGTTCCCGGCGATGGCCGCTGCGTTCGTGAACCTGTCTCCGGTGAGCTGCATTCCGTCGCCGGAGTCGCCGGCGAATCGAATCGCCACCGTTTCGAGTTCAACAAGCTGCTTCTCAGCCCCGTTTTTACCTGAAGACTCAGCCATTGGTTTGGTTGTCCTTTAATTGGATGTATCTTGTATAGGGAAATTCGTGGAGGATTTCATTCACTGAGAAATACCATATGTCGTGCATATTTTTTTTGGGCATGTCCATTCGAGTCCGAGTGGCGATTCATACATCAACCAGCCGATCGCGAATTATGCGGAAATCATTCAAAGCCGTCAACGCAAATTCAACTTTTTTTCAAAAAAATCAAATACATCAGCCCGCACGGGAGCCGTCGAGGCCCAAATCCTCAGCCGCCCCCTGCATGGCCTCCAGCGTGAAGGCGACGTGCTCCTCCAGAGGCACCCCCAGCTCCGAGGCTCCCAGCTCCACATCCGCACGATTCACGCCCTTGGCGAAATTCTTGTCCTTCCATTTTTTCCGGATGCTTCGCGGCTTCACCTGGCGGATGTCTTTCGCAGGGTTCACCAGGGCGACGGCGGTGATGAGGCCCACCAGTTCATCCACGGCGAAGAGCGCCTGGGCGAGGCGCGTCTCCCGGGGGACGTTCAGGTACTGCGCGTGCCCCAGAATCGCCTGTATCATTTCCTCGGGATAACCCGCCTCGCGCAGTACCGCGCAGCCGGTCTCGGGGTGTTCTTCGGGCGATGGGTGCTTCTCGTAATCCATGTCGTGCAGCAGGCCGGTGACGCTCCAGAGCGCCTCGTCTTCTCCGTATTTCCTCGCATAAGCAAGTAGAGCGGCCTCCACCGCCCGGGCGTGCGCTCTCAGGCCCGGGCTTTTGGTCCACTCGAATAAAAGCGCCTCGGCGCTTGCGCGATCCAGTTCCACGCTCGACTCCCCCCTTGCGACGATGAATCAAAGAGATGACAAATCAAAGAAACCATCAAACATTGCTGATATCACTAAACCTTGCGCTTCGACCCGCTTTCCGTCAAGGCGCACAGCCTCGCTTGAGGCGCTTTGGTTGTGGTACATATTCCCCCCAGGACATTTTCCAACAAAATTCCGTGCAGCAGAAGAAATTTTTTCAGGGAGAAAGCCATGCTCTACAACAGGGAACGCGCGCTGGAACTGATGCGAGAACACGACGTGGCGGCCATGATCGGCACGACGCTCGAGAACGTCACCTACCTGACGGGCCACATCGGCTGGGCGCAGCGGGTCTACCGCGCGCGCAAAAGCTACGGCGTGATGACCAACGACCCGGACGCCGGCACCGACCTCATCATGAACCGCGCGGACAACACCTATTACGCCGCCTACGGCGGTCACGCGGAGAACGTCTATGTCTGGGGCGGGCAGGCGAACCACATCGAGCCGGAGGGCTACGAGCCGCATGACGACGAGATGAGGCGCTACCGCGAACTCCACGCGAGCGGGGCCAAGCACGCCACCCTGCTCGACGGGCTCCTCGCCGCTCTCAGGGACCGGGGCATCACCTCCGGCAGAATCGCCCTCGATGAGGAAGGCTGTCCGGACAGCCTGTTCGCAACCTTGAAGGAAAAACTGCCCAATTGCGAATTCATCCCCGGCTCGGGACTGTTCCTGATGACGCGCCTCATCAAGACGGCGGATGAACTCGACCGCCTGCGCGAGGCGGCCCAGGTGAACGAAGACGCCATCACCAAGGTGTTCGAATTCGTGCGCGAGGGCGTGAGCGAGCGCGAGGTGGCCGAGGTCTGGCGGCAGGAGGTGGCCCGGCCCGGCGGCATGTGGCACTGGTTCCACTTCAACTCCGGCCCGAGGGGCGTCTTCATCTTCCCGCCCACTGACAGAAAGCTCCAAAAGGGCGACGGATTCATGTTCGACGCCGGCCTGTTTCACAAGAACTACAACGCCGACACGGGAAGCTGCGGCTCCATCGGCGAGCCGAGCGCGCGCGTGCAGCGCGAGTGGAAGGGGGTCGAAGAGGGTTTCCACGAGTGCCTGGAGGTCATCAAGGCCGGCTGCACGGGCAACCAGATCTATCAGGCGCTGGTCAAGGGAATCCAGTCGCGCTTTCCCGAGTTCGACGCCCCGTTCGCCGGTCATACGATTGGCCTCGAAGCCAGGGAGTTCCCCTTCATCCTGGGGCCCGAATCGAAGTACAACCAGCCGTTCTACCCGGAAACCTCCGAGATCCCTTACCCCGTCGATTCGGTGATCAACATCGAGGCGCCCATCGGCACGTTCGGACAGGGAGGCTACCAGATCGAATACTCGGTCGTCGTGAAGGAAAACGGCTGGGAGATGCTCATTCCCCAGGACAGGAGTTTCAGGGTCATCGACGCGTGATTGGTATATGCGGGAGGGGAGCAACCTGGGACAGGCACAGGGGCCTGTCCCTACGGAAACTGCGCGTATCGAAAAGAAAAAGAACCGGTAGGGGCGGCCCCCCGTGGCCGCCCTGCCTCCCCTTTGATTGGTTGTTGTGTAGGGACAGTTCCTCTCTATTGATTGTATCCATCCTGAAAAGGACAATCACGGGGAGTTGTGCCTATCCAATTCAATAAATTATGTAGGGGCCGCATATCATGCGGCCCTACCTTTCCGCCTTCACAATACGGGTCGCATGATAAGCGACCCCTACACATGCCGAACCACAAAACCGAAATGACGATGCCAAATCTCGTTAGATGAGGGGGAGCCGTTTTCGCGGCCACCTTCCACCAACGCCTAGACACGCCGAACGAGTATTTCCCACAATTGACCTGGACGGGAAAATAATGTGAGATAGGCGGGTCGCCACATTTCTCTAGCCTGGAGAAAGCCGATGCCTCAACATACCGACCTTTTGCCGAGACGCGATTTTATCCGAAAAAGCGCTTTCGCCGGCCTCGGCGCCGGACTCCTGCCCTTCGCGCGCGCCATGAACGCGGACGCCGCGCAGAACCGGGTTCAACGCTACGTCACCTTGGGCAAGACGGACATCAAGATGTCCGATATCTCGTTCGGCAGCAGCCGGCTCGGCTCAGACGAGGAAAACCTCGTACACCACGCGCTCGATCTGGGGATCAACTATTTCGACACCGCCGAGAGCTACTCCTGGGGGGAATCGGAGACCACCATCGGCAAGGCGCTCAAGGGGAAACGCCACAAGGTCTACATCGCCTCCAAGACACATGCGGGACCGAGCGACGACAAAGCCTCCATGATGCGCTCGCTCGAGCAGAGCCTCCAGAAACTCCAGACCGACTACGTGGACGTCTACTTCAACCACGCGGTGAACGACGTGAACAGGATGAAGAACCCCGAGTGGAGCGAATTCGTCGCTCTCGCGAAAAAACAGGGGAAAATCCGCTATTCCGGCATGTCGGGCCATGCGGGCAACCTGATCGAGTGCCTCGACTACTGCACCGACAACAACGTCGTGGACGTATATCTCGTGGCCTACAACTTCGGGCAGGACCCGGCCTTCTACCAGCGGTTCACGCGCGGGTTCGACTTCATCGCCAGGTTCCCGAAACTGCCCCTCGCGCTTGCGCGGGCGAAAGCCAAGGGCATCGGCGTCATCGCCATGAAGACGCTCATGGGCGCACGCCTGAACGACATGCGGCCCTTCGAGAAAGGCGGCGCCACCTATTCGCAGGCCGCCTTCCGCTGGGTGCTCTCGAACCCCAACGTGGACTCGCTCATCATCTCGATGACGAGCAAGGAGAACATCACCGAGTTCGTGGGCGGCTCTGGCTGGAAAAAGATATCGCGCCGCGAGGTGCCGATCTTGAAGAAATACGCGCGGCTCAACGGAACCTCCTACTGCCGCCATGCGTGCAACGACTGCGCGGGCGCGTGCCCGGAGAACGTGCCCATCGCGGACGTGCTCCGCACCCGCATGTATGCGACCGACTATGAGGACGTGCGGTTCGCCAAGGCCGAGTACTCCATGCTGGGCGCGGGCGCTTCGGCGTGCCTCACCTGCAGCCACCAAAGCTGCGCCGGCTCCTGCACGCACGGGCTGCCCATCGAGAAGATGACCGCGCCGACCCACGAACTGCTCACGGTATAGGCCAGGCCGCCGTATAGGCGTCTCAAGAAAAGGCGAGTGGCCCCGGTGCGCTCGGCCGCCTTTCGACATATCGGGAGAAGCCCCATCGACATCGCCATCACGGGTGCGAACGGCGCCGTCGGCAAAGCGCTCATCGAACGCTTAAGCTCCAATACGGCCAATAGTCCATTGCGTCTGCGCGCGCTCGTCCGGGACCTGGGGCGAAGCGCGAATCTGCGCAATCTTCCTGCAAAGTTAATAGAAGTGGACTACGACGATCCCGAAAGCCTCGCGCGAGCCGTGGTCGGCGCGGACTGCGTGGCCCACCTGGCGGGTTCGCTGGTTCCGAGAGCGGGCGATTCCCTGCTCCAGTCGAACCTGCTCACCACGAAGAACGTAGCCGAGGCGAGTAAAGGCTGCGGCGTCAAATCCTTCGTTTATTTAAGTTTTCCGGGCGCGGACGCACGCTCTCAAAACGAATATATAAGGACGAAAGGCCAGGCCGAGGACGTGATTGAGGAGAATTTCGGGTCGGGCGCCATCTTCCGTGTACCAATGATTCTGGGGACAGACACTCCTGCGATGAACCAGATAAAACGCCTGCTCCGCTCCTCGACGATCCCCCTCGTGGCGGGCGGCGCGGTGCGGATACAGCCGATATACCTGGGCGACGTTCTGAGCGCTGTCGAATGGGCGATTCTTCATCCCGAAGCACCGCTCACGCGGGTGAACCTCGTGGGGCCGGAGACCCTGCTCTACCGCGAACTGCTCATTCGCGCCGGGCGGAGGCTCGGCAAACGGCCCCGCATCCTGACGATTCCGAGGGGGCCGGCCCGGCTTGCGTCGGGCATCATCAGCCGCCTCTCGCCCTCCTCCCCCATGAGCCGCACCGTATTCGACGTTATATTCTACGAGCATCTGTGCAACGATGAGGAAGCCGGAAGCGACGCGCCCATCGCCCGCACGGGCGTCGACGAGATTCTGGACCTCTCGCTGCCGCACCGCGAATAGCCGCTGCGCCTTCAAGGAGTTTCGCATTGGAGCAAAACCAGGATACGCATCAATCCAGCAAAGCCGGTCGACTCATCCCCATCGCCCTCACGGTGGTGATCTTCGTCATCATCTTCTGGCGGATACCCTTTGGCGAGTTCGTCCTCGCCATATCGAAGGCGAGGCTCGCGCCCTTCCTCGTGCTGATGGGGTGTTTTTCGGTCTGTTTTTTCCTGATGGACACCTTCGTCCTGAGCCGGATGATCCGCTGGTTCCACGGCCCGCTGACGTTCCCGACGCTGCTGCCTGTGCGCGCCGTCACCTACGTCGTCTCCATCATCAACACCCAGCTCGCACAGGTGGCGCTGGCGCTTTATTTTCACCGCAGGTTCCAGACCCCGCTCGCAGAGATCACGAGCACAGTCGCCATGCTCATCCTCCTGGAAGTCACGAACCTGATCTCCTTCGCCACGGTCGGCCTCATCGCCTTCCCGGGCGGCGCGCCGCTCTTCCTGTTCGCCCTGCCCGCCGGGCTCGCCTGTTGCTGGCTGCTCATCACCCAGGTGGCGCGGGGGGGACTTGGCGTGGTCGGTGAGAAAATCGGCGGCCACACCCTGCTCAACACCTTCCGGGCGGTTCGCTTCGGGCAGGGCCTCACCGTCCTGGCGCTAAAGGGCTCCGTTTTCGTGCTTTCGCTGTTCGTGCACAAATACGCCCTGACGCTCTTCGGGATGGACATTCCGCTGCTGCAGCTTCTCACGTTCCTGCCGCTCGTCTTCATGATAGGGGCGCTTCCGGTGACGGTGGCGCATCTGGGCACCTCCCAGGCCGCATGGATATTCTTCTTCAAGGACTATGCGCCCGAGGCGGACCTGCTCGCCTACAGTCTCGTATCGCATCTCACCTTCATGCTGGCGAACGGGACGATCGGCTTGCTTTTCATGCCGAAGGCGTATTCGGATCTGTTCGGAAAGAGGCGCGCCGCCTGAGGGGGGTTGCTTTTCAAGGCAGAGGGAGAACGAGCGGGGCGGGTTTTTCAACAGCCCACTCAAGGGGCTGTTGAAATAGTCATTTCCACCTCATCCTGAGTAGCGGCGAAGCCGCGTATCGAAGGATTGACCCAATTGAGGAACGAGGGTCGAACGGGGCGCGAGGCGTTCGGCCCCCCTCGTCCCTCGATACGGCCCTTGCGGGCCTACTCGGGATGAGGAGGTTTGTTACGCACGCGCTTTTGAATTTCACTCCCCCCTTGAGGGGGAGTCGAAGAGCTGAGGGCGTAAGCCCGAAAGCGATTCGGTGGGGGGTATAACTCGGAGTGGCGATAAAGCGCGATTCACCCCCCACCACATCGACCTTCGCACAAACCGCTCGGTCTCTGTGACTCCCCCTCAAGGGGGGAGTGAAATTCATCGCGCTCCCTCTGTGGGACTTTTTCAACAGACCCCTCAAGGGGGGAGTGATTGTTTGGTACTCTGCAAGGGGAGAATGTTTTTGGCCCGACCCCCAAGGGGAGAGCAATTCTTCTCTCTCTCCGGCAGTGAATATACGCCGAATCATGAAATCACGACTTTTTCAACAACCCCGAGAGGTTCCGAGTGGCGAGCGCGCGTTCCGGATGAGCAAGTATAAAGCGTAGAAGAAAACCAGACGGCCGAGCCAGGGCAGGACGGGCCGGAGCCAGTCCCAAGCGAGGCCCATCTCCAAGACGACCCCGCCCACCAGAGCGTAAAAACAGACCCCCGCCCACTTTCCCGCCGCATCCTCGGGCAAGGATTCGCCCGCGCTCCCGGCCCCGCCCCGGCAGCGCCACAGGAACTGAGCGCCCAGCGCCAATACGCCCAGGGCGGCCCAGGGTCCGATACGCCCCGTCCATGCGGCGGCTGCGAGCGCCGCCGCGTTGAAGGCCACGTCCGAGAGGGCATCCACCTGCCCCCAGAAATAACTCTTCGCACCCGCGCGCCTCGCCAGCGGACCGTCCGCCAGGTCGCTCAGGATAGCGTATAAGTAGGCGGCGATGAGCAGGACACGCCACCTCAGGTCGGGTGCGGAATCCATTTCGAGCAA
This sequence comes from Nitrospinae bacterium bin107, assembly GCA_002238965.1. GTDB lineage: Bacteria > UBA8248 > UBA8248 > UBA8248 > UBA8248 > Bin107. Next base: position 12,092 of record MPNJ01000024.1, read on the forward strand.
CGCCCAGACAATTAGTGGAATCGTGAAAATCCGCGCGAGCGTGAGGCCCCTCGCCAGATACGCGAGTTTCGGCCTGAGAGGCGCTCTCTCCATCATCCGGCCTCCTTCCAAGCCCCAGGCTATGCGTAAACTTGAAAAACCCAGATTACTCTGCCTCAATTGACACGCCCGCCGCAAAGTTCTAGCTTTGAACTTCCATAGCCACGATACGAGAAACGCGTTTCACCACTAGTGAGGAATCTTCATGCCCAAGTACGCAATGGCGATCGACCTCGAGTCCTGCATCGGATGCCACGCATGCACGATCGCCTGTAAATCCGAACACGATATTCCCATCGGCGTCTGGCGATGCTGGGTGAAGGAAGTCGAAAAAGGCGCCTTCCCGAGCACAAGGAGGGAGTTCCTGCCCGTCCTGTGCAATCAGTGCGACGACGCGCCTTGCCAGAACATCTGCCCGACGAAGGCGCTCTTCAGGCGCAGCGACGGAATCGTGGACCTGGACCCGGAATGGTGCATCGGGTGCAAGTCCTGCATTGCGGCGTGCCCCTACGATCAGCTCTTCATCGACCCCAACACGATGACGGCGGAGAAATGCAACTTCTGCGCGAACCGCCTGGAAGCGAACCTGGAACCCGCCTGCGTGGTGGTCTGTCCCACGCAGTGCCGCGTGTTCGGCGACGTCGAGGATGCGGATTCGAAGATATCGAAACTCACCACGCAGCGCCCCTACAACGTGAGAAAGCCCGAATACAACACCGCGCCCAACATCTATTATCTCGAGGGCAGCCGCCAGCTCCTGGACCCCACCGAGGCGGGCCAGTCCGGCATCTACAAGCAGGGCGAGATGGACATGGAGAAAGAAGACGTCGTGCCCGAGTGGGAGAACAAGCCCGGCGAGAGCCGCACCGTGTACGACACCTTCCACGAGGTTCCCTGGGAGACGAAGATCATCACCTATCTGCTGACCAAGGGCGCGAGCACGGGCCTTCTGGTCATCAGCCTCTTCATGTGGATGTTCGGCTTCAAGAGTTCGCTTTTCTCCTTCTGGATGCCCGCGCTGAGCGGCATCCTCCTCGCCGCCACGGGGGCGGTGCTCATCACCGACCTCAAGCGGCCCGAGCGGTTCTACTACATTATGCTGCGCTCGAACTGGGGAAGCTGGATGGCGTGGGGCACTTGGTTCATCGCGCTCGACGGCGTCTTGACCCTCCTGTGGGTGATTGGCGCCCTGTTCGGCGCAGAGGGCTTCATGGGCCTCATCCTGTGGCCCACCATCCTCATGGGCGTGCTCGCCTCGATATACACGGGCTTTTTCTTCGCCCAGGCCTCGGCGCGCGATTTGTGGAAAGGAAGCGAGAACACCCTGGACATCGGCGTGCAATCGGGACTCAAGGGCGCGGCTATCCTGCTCCTCTTCGCCACGCTCTTCCCGATACAGAACCAGGCCTCGGCCCTGAACATCCTGGGCGGGCTGCTCGCCATTCTCGTTCTGCTGCACCTGAGCATCCTGGTGTTCTCGATTCTCGTGCATCGATTCGGCTCCGTTGCGCATGAGCGGGCGATCCACCTGCTGACGAACGGGCCGTTCAAGAACGATTTCTGGGGAGGCGCCATCGCCGTGGGATGCCTCGCTCCCCTGCTCCTGCTTTGGGCGGGAGGCTTCGGCGGTTTCGGCGCGGTGCTGGCCGGCATCATGGCCACGGCGGGCGCGTATCTTTGGGACAAGATCTGGGTGAAGGCCGGACAGGCCGTTCCCCTTTCGTAATACGGGAGCTTCAAAAGCATGAGCACAAGTCATCTACAAGTCGGCAAGGGCGCACGCGACATCGCCTCACTGGGCCGCCCCGATCTGCTGGCCAAGGCGCCGCCCACGGCGCCTGCGGGTCAACTCAACTACACGAACACGAACGGCGCTCTCACCTCCTACCCGAGCCCGGACCAATGGGACAACTGGACGGAATACGAGAGCACCAAATGGCCACAGAAGGTGGCGAGAAACTACGCGCTGGTCCCGACTCTCTGCTTCAACTGCGAGGCGGGCTGCGGACTCCTGGCCTACGTCGACAAGGACGACATGAAGATCCGGAAAATCGAGGGAAACCCGCTCCACCCCGCCTCGCGCGGACGCAACTGCGCGAAGGGCTGGGTGACGCTCAACCAGGTCTACGACCCCGACCGCATCTTCTATCCCCTGAAGCGCGTGGGCGAGCGCGGCGAGGGCAAGTGGGAGCGCGTGAGCTGGGACGAGGCGCTCGACGACATCGCCGGCCGCATCAGAGAGGCGATCCTGGCGGAGCGGCGAAACGGCGTCATCTACCACGTGGGACGCCCCGGCGAGGACGGCTACATGTTCAAGACGCTCGCCGGCTGGGGCGTGGACGGCCACAACAGCCACACCAACGTGTGCAGCTCCTCTGCCCGCATCGGCCAGTTCCTCTGGAACGGGTCGGACAGGCCGTCTCCCGATTTCACGAACGCAGACGCCATCCTGCTGATCAGCAGCCACCTCGACACGGGCCACTACTACAACCCCTCGGCCCAGCGCATCATCGAGGCGCAGACGAGCGGGGCCAAGCTCATCGTGATTGACCCCAGGCTCTCCAACACGGCGGCGAAGGCCGACTACTGGCTGCCCGCCTACAGCGGCACCGAGAGCGCGATTCTGCTCGCCATCGCGCGCTACCTGCTCGACACCGGGCAGTTCGACGCGCAGTTCGTCGAGGAATGGATGAACTGGACCGAATACATGCGGACCGTTCATCCCGACGAGGAGGCGAGCTTCGAGAACTTCGTCGAGAAGCTGAAACAAGAATACGCGGAGTTCACCTTCGAGTATGCGGCGGAGGAGACGGGCGTGTCCGTTGACCTGATCGCCGAAGTCGCCCAGGTCGTCGCCCGCGCCGGCAGCCGCCTTTGCGTCCACGTCTGGCGTGCGGCCGCCACAGGCAACCTGCACGGCTGGCAGGTGGCGCGGTGTCTGCACTTCCTGCCGTCGCTTACGGGCGCGGTGGGCACGGTGGGCGGAACCCACCTGGCGAACACGCACAAGTTCGTGCCCAAACACCCCAACCCCGCTCCGGGCCCCAAAGACTGGAACGAGCTTCTCTTCCCCCGGGAATACCCCCTCGCCTTCTTCGAGATGAGCTTCCTGATGCCCCATCTCGTGAAGGACAAGGGCCACAGCGTCGACGTCTACTTCACGCGGGTCTACAACCCGGTGTGGACGAACCCCGACGGCTTCATGTGGGTGGACATGCTCAAGGACCACGACAAGATAGGCTGCCACGTGGCGCTCACCCCCACCTGGAGCGAGACGGCCTGGTTCGCGGACTACATTCTGCCGATGGGCAACGCCACGGAGCGCCACGACAACCAGAGCCAGGAGACGCACCCCACGAAATGGGTCGGATTCCGCCAGCCGGTGCTTCGGGCGCTGCGCGAAAAAATGGGCGAGACGTTCGAGACCTCCCGCGAGACGAACCCCGGCGAGGTGTGGGAAGAGGACGAGCTTCACATCGAACTCTCCTGGCGCATCGACCCCGACGGCTCGCTCGGCATCCGGCAGTATTTCGAGAGTCCCTACAGGCCGGGCGAGAAGATAACGGTGAACGAGTACTACCAGTGGATGTTCGAGAACGGCGTGCCGGGCCTGCCCGAGGCCGCCGAGAAGGAAGGCATGACGCCGCTCGAATACATGCGCAAATACGGCGTTTTCGCCGTGCAGGAAAACGTGTACGAACCCCACATGCACGAGCTGTCGGACGAAGCGATGCACGACGCCCACGTGGATGAGGCGACGGGCTCGGTCTGGAAAGACGGCGCGCTCATCGGCAACATGAGCCGGGGAAGAGCGAGAGAGGGCTTCCACACGCCGTCCAAGAAACTCGAATTCTACAGCCCGACCATGGCGGCCTGGAACTGGGGCGATGAGGCCATCCCCAAGTACATGAAGACCCACGTCTACTGGCGCGACATGAATCGGGATGACAACGAGTTCGACCTGCTGCCGAACTATCGCCTCGCCACCCTCATCCATACACGCTCGGCCGTGAAATGGCTTTATGAGATCACCCACAACAACCCGCTGTGGCTCCACACCGACGACGCCAAGCGACTCGGGCTGAACACGGGCGACCTGGCGAAGGTCGAGACCGGGATTGGCCATTTCGTCACGAGATGCTGGGTGACGGAGGGCCTGAGGCCGGGCATCGTCGCCATGGCGCACCACCTGGGCCGCTGGCGTCTGAGCGAAGACCAGGGCGCGCCCAAGATCGCCTCCGCCGTCGTTCGCCTCGACGAGAAGAATGATGGGGAATACACCATGCGTCAGGTACACGGCGTCCAGCCCTTCAAGAGCGACGACCCCGACACGGAGCGCATCTGGTGGCGCGAGGTGGGCGTGAACCAGAACCTCACTTTCCCGGTCAACCCCGACCCGGTGAGCGGGATGCACTGCTGGCACCAGAAGGTGCGGGTGACGAAGGCGGGGGCGGCGGATCGCTACGGCGACATCAGCGTCGACACGAAGAAGAGCTTCGAGCACTACAAGCAGTGGCTCGAGATGACAAAGCCGGCCCCCGGCCCCGACAACCTCAGGCGCCCGCTGTGGTTCGCCCGGCCCAACAAGCCCCAGGCCGAGGCCTACACCATTACCGAATGAGCCTTCGCTGGAAGCGCCGCGCCTCACACGCTGAATACGCCGAGCAGGCGAGGCTCCGCGCGCAACTCTACCGGGTACAGGCGCGGGCGATGCTCGACCCGCTCGATAAGGAACTCGCAGGCTTCCTGCGCGAGAACTACCCGTTCCTCTTCCCCGAAATATTCGAAGTCACCGAAGAGGCCCTACAGAAACTGAGGGTCGATTTCACGAACCTGTTCGTGCTCTCCTCCCCTCCCTACGAAGCCGCCCTGATGGATGAGAGCGGGCATCTGAACTCGAAGCGGACGGATGCGGTCGCCGATTTCTACCGCGCCTGCGGCTACAACCCCGGCCGTGGTAGCGCCGCTCTCTCCCAGTCCAGCGTGCTGGCGGTGGATCACCTGAGCGTGGAGCTGGAATTCCTGGCCCGGCTCGCCACGGAAGAAGCGGACGCCTGGGAGGAGGGCGACGCCGACCTCGCGCGGGAGAAACTGGGTTTGTGCGCGCGGTTCATGGACGAGCACCTCATGGGCTGGATGCCCGTCTACACGTCGAGCATGGAAGAGGACGCGGAAACGCACCTCTACTGCGCACTCGCCGGATGGATACGCGAATTCGCCTTCTCGGACAGGAAATACATCGCAGGGATACTTTAGGGACAAGGGGCGGCGATTCCTGCTACGGGGCTTCCTCTTTCATGGCGCTCGCCCACTTCTGGGCCTGCGTGAGGTGGCGTCTTAGTTCCCGCGTCTTTCTGCTCCAGTCGCGCCACGCGGCCTTGGACGGCGGGCACGCCTTCGACCAGGCGCGGTACCGGGCGAGGTTCTCTTCCGCCACCCCGTCGATGCGCGAAAGCAACTCCTGCACACGGCCATCGGAACCCGCTTCGCGGAAAAGATTCTCCAGCATTCTGGCCCGGTTCTGGACACCCGCGCGCAGGCCCATCTCCCCTGCAAGCGCGCGGATGCGGCTTCGCGTCAGGAAAATGCCCGAGCGGGCGGGCGTCACCAGAAATTCCGCCAACTCGTGGAGGTTCCCGCCCTCGAATGTTCGCGTGATGTCGGAACTCATAACGCGTCCATATTACGCCAAAACGGACCGGATGACACCGCCCGAAGGGCTTCGGCTCAAACCCGACCGCCAAAGGAGGTGTTGAAAAAGCCCCTCAAGGGGGGAGTGATTTCTTTCGAAGGTTTGTAGGGACAGGCCCCCGTGCCTGTCCTATATCGGAGTGAATATGACAGACGGGCGGCCACGGTCGAACTTCCCTCTTCGGGAAGTTCGACGCCCCTACGGTGGAATCCCAACCGATCCGCAAGGAGGGAATGGTTCATTTCACTTTCGTGGCCTCTGCAATCGCTCCCTTCTCGGTCGCGATTGACCTCCCAAAACGCAGGATATTCATACGCAACCACCGATTCGGCTAAAATTGGCATCCGCAACCGGTTCGTTTATGGCAGGCCGGGCTTCTTCGTGCTATGAGGAGGAAAAGAGCACAGCCTGCGTCGGGGCGGCATGATGAATTTTGCCCCCGGGCGGGTGAGCCACCGAATTCCTGTTTTCGCGATATGGTGATTTCGCCTCATGGACGAGCCTGTTTCTCTGGAAGAAAACGCCGATTTCGCCGTCATCCTCGTACGCCCGGGGGGTGCGGGCAACGTGGGCGCCATCGCGCGCGTCATGTCGCACTTCGGCCTGTCGGACTTGCGCCTCGTCGCGCCGCGGTGCGACGTCAAGAGCGTGGAGGCGCGCTCGATGGCCATGAAAGCGCAGCCCCTGCTGGCGGGCGCGAAGCATTTCGCCAGCCTGCGCGAAGCCTCGCACGATTGCGGCTGGCTGGTGGGGACGTCGAGGCGCCTTGGCAGGAAACGGCAGCCCACCATGCGCCCGAGAGAGGATGCGGGCGCACTGCTCGCGCGCGCATCGGGCATGAAAGTCGGCCTGGTGTTCGGGCAGGAGGACAAGGGCCTGTTCACCGAGGAGTTGAGCCTGTGCCAGGAGAGGCTCCTCATCCCGGCGCTGCCCGACGGAGAGTCGTTCAACCTCTCCCAGGCCGTGCTGATCATTTTGTGGGAGTTGTTCTGCCAGAACCAGGAGATCGCCCGGCCCGGAGTCGGCGATGCGAAGCGCGAGCGCGCGAATGAACTCGAACCTGCATCGCGCGAGGAAATTGAGGGCCTGGTGGATCACCTCATCGAATCCATGGAGCAGATCGGCTTCGTCCCCCACAACGACCCGGATCGCGTGGCCCGGACCTTCCGGAAGATGCTCGACAGGCTGGGGCCGGACGAGAGAGAGGTCCGCGTGTTGCGGGGCGTGCTGCGGCAGGCGATCTGGAAACTCTTTCATCCGGGCGAAAAAGACGAGCCGCAAGAGTCCGCCGTTTCGTCCCGCCCGGTTGAAGAAGACTGATTTCGGGCATCGTTCCGAAGAGAACCTGCGCAGAGCGTGAAACGCATGAAACTCGATGACTTCGACTATCACCTGCCCCGTAACCTCATCGCCAGATATCCGCCGCCGAACCGGGAAGACGCGAGGATGCTCCATCTCTCAAGAGAGGGTGATGCGCTCGCGCACCTTCAGGTCATCGACCTGCCGCGTTACTTAAGTCCGGGGGATCTGGTCGTCATCAACGACACGAAGGTCAACCCGTGGCGGATTCACGGCAGGCGCAAGAGCGGAGGCCGGGTGGAGATCCTGCTGCTCAAACAGCTCTCCCCCGGAAAATTCCGCGCCATGGCGCACGCCAACCGCCCCCTGCCTGAAGGGGAAACTATCGTTTTCGACGATGCGCACCGCGCCACGCTCGGGGCCCAGGGTCTGGAAAGGGAACTCGAATTCGCGTCGCCTGATGGTCTCGCCGAATGGCTGGAATCTTTCGGGGAGATGCCGATACCGCCCTATCTGGAGCGATGTGCCGAGGAGATCGACAAGGAGCGCTACCAGACCGTTTTCGCCCGGAACCCGGGCGCCGTCGCCGCGCCCACGGCGGGGCTGCACCTGAGCGAAACGATCCTCGAAGACATATCGGCCGCCGGCGCGCGCATCGCCAGGCTGACCCTCCACGTGGGAGCCGGGACGTTCCGGCCGGTTCAGGCGGAAAACGTCGAAGAACACAAAATGGACGCGGAAAGCTATATTCTCACCGAAGAGGCTGTCGCCTCGATTCAAGATACCAGAGCGGGCGGCGGGCGCATTCTGGCCGTGGGCACGACGGTGGTCCGGGCTCTGGAGGCCGCATACATCGAGGCGGCGGCCCGTGGCCGGACGCTGCAGGCGGGAGAGTTCAGCACCCGCCTGTTCATCCGGCCGGGATTTCGGTTTCAGGCCGTGGACATGATGCTGACGAATTTCCACCTGCCGCGCTCGACCCTGCTGATGCTCGTGTCGGCGTTCGCGGGCAGGGAGAAAACCCTGAGCGCATACGCGCAGGCGATTGAAGCGGGATACCGGTTCTACAGCTACGGGGACGCCATGCTGATAGACTAGGCGAACGGGAGATTCACCTGTTCAGTGAAATTTCACCTCGGCGCCGTTCACCGCATCCTTGAAGTGCTTACCCGCCTTGAAGCGCACGACGCGGCGCGCGCTGATGGGCGCTTCCTGACCCGTCTTCGGGTTGCGCCCCACGCGGGCGTTCTTTTCTCTCACCTGAAAAGAACCGAAGCGCCTCAGAATGACGGAATCACCACTTTGGAGGGATTCCTTGATGGTGTGGATAATCGTCTCGACCGCTTCTTCCGCTTTTACCTTACTGAGGCCCGTATCGTCCGATACGAGGTTGATGATGTCGATTTTCGTCAAAGGACTCCCCCCCCTTCATGCCCAGACTTACCCTAAGCCCCGCCCTCGCACAGGAAGCAAAGCCGGAGTGGGAAATTCTTTAGGCACCCTCTGAATGTATATCAAAATCCGTGTAACCTCTTGAGTCTAATCAATTTTACCACTAGCCTTGCAGGGGAGCAACTACTTATAAATCAATTAGAAACCCGAAAGGTCAAAAAACATGAAGGAATTTTCCGTCCCGTCGCGCATCTCCGGCATCAAGCCTTTCCTGGTGATGGACATCATGGAGCGCGCCCATCAACTGGAGGCCCAGGGCCGCGAGGTGATCCACCTGGAAGTGGGAGAACCCGATTTCGACACGCCCGAAGTCATCACCCGCGCCGCCGAGAGCGCCCTGCGCGCAGGCCACACCCACTACACGGCGGCGCTGGGCATTCCCGAGCTGCGCGAGGCGATAGCGGATTATTACAACCACAAATATGGCGTATCCGTATCGCCCGAACGCGTGGTGGTGACGAACGGCACGAGCCCGGGCCTGTTGATGCTCTTCTCCGTTCTGGTCGATGCGGGCGATGAGATCATCATTTCAGACCCCCACTACGCCTGCTATCCGGCATTCATCCTCTCCGCCTGCGGGAAACCGGTGCGTGTCCCCACCCATGCGGAGCAAGGCTTCGCGCTCGAGGCCGATGCCGTCCGCGACTTCATCACCCCGAAAACGAGGGCCGTCCTCATCAACTCGCCCTCGAACCCCACGGGCGCTTCTCTCTCGCGCCGGGACATGGAGGCGCTCGCCGAACTGGGAAAACCCCTCATTTCGGACGAGATATACCACGGACTCAGCTACGGGGACGAAGAGCACACGGCGCTCCACTTTGCGGAGGATTGTTTCGTCATCAACGGATTTTCAAAGAATTTCGCAATGACGGGCTGGCGGGTCGGCTATCTCATCGTGCCGCCCGAATATGTCCGCCCGCTGGAGATACTTCAGCAAAACTATTTCGTCTCACCCAATTCCTTCGTCCAGCACGCGGCGATAGCCGCCCTCAAAGACGGCCTGCCCGAAGCGGAGCGGATGCGCGGGGTTTATGACAAAAGACGAAAAATCATGCTCGCGCGCCTCGAGGATATCGGCCTGAAAATGCTTCACGAGCCGACTGGCGCGTTCTACGCCTTCGCCGACGCGCGCGCCTATGGGACGGACAGCCTGGAACTGGCAAAGGAAATTCTGGAGGCCACCGGCGTGGCCGTGGCGCCGGGAGCGGATTTCGGTCCCGGCGGGGAAGGGTTCCTGCGGTTCTCCTACTGCAACTCGGTCGAAAACATCGAAGCCGGAATCGAAAGAGTGGGGGCGTTCCTCAGGAAGCAATAAAAAACCGCTGCCCGGTGAACGGGGCAGCGGCCGGCTTGCGCTTTCAAGCGATACTACGCCTCGTCGTCGAACCCGACATCCATGAATCCCTGGTCAATATCGGTCAAATCCATGGCCGACGCGGTTTTTCGCCACTCCAGTTTTTCTTCGATGATTTCGCGAAACACGATCTGCTCGGGCGTCTCGTGAGACTGTGAGGGAACCAGAGGCTCCGCACCCCGCCTGAGTTGGGCCACCCGCTTGGCGAGCAGCACCGAAAGCAAGAAACGATTCTTGACGATACCGAGCGCTTCTTCGAACATCTCGTCATAAGACGTAGACACGATCATGTAATCTCCTGCAAGAGGTAATTAAAAAGGACCATTGGGGATGACGCGCATCAGACCGGCGACTCGCCGATCCTTCGGACCTAACCGAACCCAACCTCCCGAACATATATCATTTGCAAATCAGAGTGAACCTGATTCAATAGTTGTTCCTCTTCCTCAGAAAGATTGCCTTGCATCTTCTCCTTGAGAACGCCGAACAAATCTACGAATAATTTCGAGCTACGCGGGTCCGCCGCTCCGATGCGCTCTCCCGTCTGGGGATGAATGCCCATCGCCGCCAGAGTGTTTTGCTGCACGATGGCGATGAGCATCTCGAAACTCCTGTCTTCCTCCTCTTCCTCGTCCGCCTCATCACCCTCAGGCTGCGCTCTTTCCTCGGCTTCGGGCTGCGGAACTTCCGGAGCCCGGGGTGGAGCCGGTTCGGCTTCCATCGGCTCGGGTTCCGGGGAAAACGCGCCGGTTTGCGGACTCATCTCTTCATCGGCCGCATCCGGGGAGAGCAACTGCCCTTCACCTCCCGAAGGGGGCGTTTCTTCATCCTCATATCCCCTCACGGAGAATCTCCGGTCGGAAACCTTGAACCCCTTTTCTTCCACGTTTTCTTCTTCCATCGCTTACCCTCCGGCGTCCGGTGCCGGGGCTATCGGACCCCGCCTCTTTTCATTTGCCTGAATGTGCGCTCATGCCCAAAGAGAACTCAACTTGCCGAGAATGCCTTTTCCGGCCCCATTTTCCCCGGCTCCTCCAGCCCCGTTCTTCTCCGCCTTTTCACGTTCGATCTCCAACAATTCGCCAAAGAGTTTTTCCTCGTCCGGCGTTAATTTCGTCGGCGTCAGGACGTGAACCAGAAACATGTGATCGCCACGCCCTCTCCTGCCGAGGCGCTGGAATCCCTCGCCCTTGAGCCTCAACACGTCCGAGGACTGCACCCCCTGGGGTATCTCGAGATCGGACTCTCCGTAGAGCGTCCTCACCTTCACCGTATCGCCCAGGGCGGCCTGCGAGAACGAAACGGATACCTGGCTCGCCACGTCCGCCCCGTTGCGTTCGAATTCCTCGTGCGCGAGCATGGAGACGACGACGAACAAATCGCCCGCCGGCCCGCCCTTGGCGCCCCCTTCCCCCTCTTCGCGAAGACGCAGCCTGGCGCCCTCGTCCACGCCGGGAGGAATCTTCACCTTCACCTTCCTCTGCTCCAGACGGCGTCCGGCGCCATCGCATTCCGCGCAATGCTCGGTGATCCGCCTGCCCGCGCCGTTACAATCCGAGCAAGTGGTGGAAAAGGTCATGAAACCCTGGCGGTAGGACATCTGGCCGCTGCCGCCGCACGATGTGCACTCGCGAATCGCGTCGGGCGACTTGGCCCCGCTGCCGCCGCAATAGACGCATTCCGTGGGCCGCTCGAATTCGATTTCACGCTCTATGCCCGTAGCCGCTTCCTCGTAAGTCATCTCCAGTTCATAGGCCAGATCCCGGCCCTGGCGCGGCCCGTCGCGGCGCGCGCGAGAACCTGCGAATGCGCCACCGAACAGATCGCCGAAAATATCCCCGAACGAGGAGAAGATGTCGTCGAAATTCGAAAACCCTTGATGCCCCATGCCACGAAGCCCGTCGTGGCCGAAGCGATCATACGCGCTCCTCTTCTCGGGCTCGCTCAATACCTGGTAGGCCTCGGAGGCTTCCTTGAACAATTCCTCGGCCTCCGCATCGCCGGAATTGCGATCCGGGTGATGCTGCATCGCCAGCGTGCGATACGCCTTTTTGATCTCGGCGTCGCTCGCATCGCGGCTTACGCCCAGCACTTCGTAGTAGTCACGCTTGCTCATGCTTTCCCTTTATCCTGAAAATCGAAAACACGCGACAATACTATGCGCACGAATCCGGTTCAAGGGCGCGAGTCCGGCTGCCCGCCCGCATACTTGCCCACCGAGACGCGCGCGGGTCGTAATACCGCATCGCCCAGCTTGTAGCCGCAGGCCAACTCCTCCACCACCAGGCCGTCCTGCGCCTTATCGTCCACCTCGACCAACCGCACCGCCTCGTGCTCTTCCGGGTTGAAGGCGGCGCCCATCGCCGGGAGAGGCTCCACGCCCAGGTTCGAGAGTTCCTGAAAGAACCGGCCCTGAATCATCCGGACCCCCTGGACGAGGGTTTCCAGCGCGCTGCCTTTTTCCCCCTGTGAGGTTCCGCTATCGACGGCCGCCGTGGCGCGCGCCAGATCGTCGGCGATGCTCAAGAATCCGGAGACCGCCTGTTTTTTCACCTCCTGGGTCCTGCGCTCCATCTCGCGCTCCTGGCGCGCCCTGAAGTCAGTCGTGTCCTTGTCGATTTTCTCGACATATTCCTTGAACTTCTCCTCGGCGGCGGCGACCTTCGCCTGGAGCTGCTCCACATAGGCGGGCACGCGGGGGGTTTCTTCGGCCTCCCCGCCGCTCACCTCGCCGTCTTCGCGGACGCGCCGCCTGTCCACGACGCGCGGCTTCTCCTTGGTTTCCGCCTCCGCATCGCCCGTATCCACCGACTCCGCTGCTTCGGCTTCGGCCTTCGCGCCACCGCCGTTTTCCGTCTCGACTTTTACATCCCTGGCTTTCATGAAACGACTTCCTCCCAGAACCTAGTATCTCATTTCCATCAACCGCCGAATCCGCTCTTCCATCGGCGGGTGCGTGCTGAAAAGACTCGCCAGACCTCCACCCGCAAGGGGGTTGACGATGTACATGTGGGCCGTCGCCTCGCTCGCACAGTGAAGTTCCTCGCGGTGGGCGGCCTCATCGAGGCGATGCAGGGCGTTCGCCAGCCCGACCGGCGTGCCCGCGATCTGCGCCCCCGTGGCGTCGGCGAGATACTCGCGCGAGCGGCTCACCGCCATCTGAAGAAGCGTCGCGGCGATGGGGGCCACGATGGCGGCGACGATGATCCCCAGCAAGCCTCCGCCACCACCCTCCTCGTCGTCGCCCCGGCCGTATGCGCCGAAAAAAGCGGCGAACTGCGCCATCTGCGCGAGATACATGATGGCGCCCGCCAGGGAGGCGGCGACCGTGCTCAGAAGAATGTCTCGGTTCTTGATGTGGGCGAGTTCGTGCGCGGCCACGCCTTCGAGTTCTTCTCTATTCAGGTCCTGCAAAATTCCCTCGGTGAAGGCGACGGCGGCGTTCTCGGGGTTTCTGCCCGTGGCGAAGGCGTTCGGCGCATTTTCGGGAATGACGTAGACGCGCGGCATGGGCAGGTTCGCGCGCCGGGCGAGGTCCGCCACCATGCCGTAGAGTTCGGGCGCATGTTCGGGAAGCACCTCGCTCGCACCCGTGCTGGCGAGAACGATCTTGTCCGAATACCAGTAGCTGTAGCCGTTGATGCCCACCGCGAGCACCAGGGCGATGACCAGCCCGGTCGTCCCGCCGAGGAGATTGCCGATGAGCAGAATCAGCCCCGTCAGCAACCCGAGCAGTAAAAAGGATTTTATGGAATTCGTGCTCACAACCGCCTCCTCCTGATATGCACGAGTTTGGCGGCGACCGAAGGTATCATGGCCTGCATATCGGGCGTTGCGTTGCTCATCTGCTCGCGGAATTCCTCGAACGCCCGGCTCTCGATCAACTCCTCGAGTTCGCCGAGGCGTTCGAGCGCGCTCATCAGCTTCTCGCGAAGCTCGATGATGACCTCCACGCCCGCCAGATTCACGCCCATGTCCCTCGTGAGCGCCATGATGATTTCGAGTTGATCGATATCTTCTTCGGAATAATAGCGCGTCCCGCCCTCGCTGCGGCCCGGTTCGATGAGACCCTGGCGCTCATACATCCTGAGCGTCTGCTGGTGGATCTCGAACATCTCGGCCACCGCGCTGATGGTGTAGCGCCCGTCTCTCACGCCTCTACGCGCCATTATCCTCTCCAGAGTCTATCGTCATATCGTCTGCTCACGCCCATCCCGCATACGCCCATCATTACATGCTCACGCCCGTCATGTTCGCCCGAGGCGACGTGGGGTTGCGACTTTCGAGCTCGCGGACGATTTCCTTGCTTTCCTCATCCATCTGATCCGGCAACAAGACCTGGATCCTGACGAACAAATCGCCCTTGCCCGAGCCCTTGAGTTTCGGAGCGCCCTTGCCCGAAAGCCTGAAAACCTGGCCGTTCTGGGTCGAAGGGGGAATCGTCATCTTCGTCACCCCTTCGAAGGTGTTGATCTCCACGCGCGCGCCCAGAAGCGCCTCGCCGAGGCTGACGGGAAGCTCGAGATACAGGTTATCCCCTTTTCGCTCGAAGAATGGGTGTTCGCGCACCTTTGTGACGATGAAGAGGTCCCCCTGCGGTCCCCCGTTCAGGGAGGCTTCTCCCTTGCCCGCCAGGCGGATGCGCGAGCCGTTCGAGACGCCGGGCGGTATTTTCACCTGGATGCGCTCCGTCGTGTGCTGGATTTTCCCGTTCTCCTGCGTGGTCTTGGGCACGGTGATGGTGGTGTTGAGTCCCTTCAGGGAATCGTCGAAACCGATTTCCATGGAATAATTCACATCCTGACCCCGCCGGGGGGCCTGGGGCTGCGCGTGGAAGCCGCCGTGTCCCGCGCCGCCGCGCGCTCCTCCGAAAACTCCGCCGAAAATATCGCGTAGAATGTCTTCCATTCCGGGGGGGGCGCCTTCGCCCCAGGGGCTGCCTCCGCCGAAGGCGGCATGCCCCATGGCGTCGTACTTTCTGCGCTTCTCCGCGTCCGAGAGAACGGCATACGCCTCGCTGATCTCCTTGAAGCGCTCCTCCGCCTTCGCATCCCCCGGGTTGACGTCGGGGTGATACTTACGCGCCAGCTTCTTGAAGACGCGCTTCAGTTCCGTTTCCGAGACGCTTCGGTCGATTCCCAGCACCTCGTAATAATCACGCTTGGCCATACCATCCTCATCCGGGCTAGACTTTTAGGACTTGTCCTTATCGACCTCCTCGAACTCCGCATCCACGACATCACCCCCGGGTGAGTCTCCGGGCGCGCCGTTCGCTCCGCCGCCGGATTCCGAAGCGGCGTCCGCCTGACTCGCCTGCTCGTACATCGCCTGTGCGAGCTTGTGCGAGGCCGCCTCGAGTTTTTCTTGCGCTTCTTTGATTTCATCCACCGTCGCGTCTTCTTTCTCCAGAACCGCCCGGAGCGCGGCGATGGCGTCTTCTATCTCTTTCTTGTCCTCGGCCGAAACCTTGTCCTCGTTCTCCTTGAGCATCTTCTCCGTGTTGTACGCCATGCTGTCGGCCATGTTTCTCGCCTCGACGGCCTCGCGCCGCTTCTTGTCCTCCTCGGCGTGCTCGTCCGCATCGGACACCATGTTGTTGATCTCCTCCTCGGAGAGGCCGCTCGAGCTCGTGATGGTGATCGCCTGCTCCTTGCTGGTGCCCAGGTCCTTGGCGGAGACGTTCACGATGCCGTTGGCGTCGATGTCGAACGTCACCTCGATCTGGGGAACCCCCCGTGGCGCGGCGGGGATGCCGACGAGATGGAACTTGCCCAGCGAGCGGTTGCCCGAAGCCATCTCGCGCTCGCCCTGAAGCACGTGCACTTCGACGGAGGGCTGGTTGTCCGCCGCGGTGGAGAAGGTTTCGCTCTTCTTGACGGGTATCGTCGTGTTGCGCTCGATGAGCTTGGTGGACACGCCGCCCAGCGTCTCTATCCCCAAGGAGAGCGGGGTGACGTCCAGCAGCAGAACGTCCTTGACGTCTCCGGCGAGCACGCCTCCCTGCACGCCCGCGCCGACCGCCACGACCTCGTCGGGGTTCACGCCCTTGTGGGGCTCTTTGCCGAAAAATTTCTCCACCGTCTCCTGAACCAGCGGCATTCGCGTTGAACCGCCCACCAGCACGACCTCGTCGATGTCTCCGGGCTGGAGCTTGGCGTCATCGAGCGCGCGGCGGCAGGGAGCCAGCGTCTTCTCCACCAGATCGCCGGTCAACTGCTCGAGTTTCGCGCGCGTGAGCTTCAGGTTCAGGTGCTTGGGGCCCGAGGCGTCCGCCGTGATGAACGGCAGGTTGATGGTCGTCTCCATGGAACTAGAGAGCTCGATCTTCGCCTTCTCGGATTCCTCGCGCAGACGCTGAAGCGCCATCGGGTCTCCCGAGATGTCGATGCCCTGGTCTTTCTTGAACTCCTCCGCCATCCATTCGATGATCCGGTGGTCGATGTTGTCGCCGCCCAGGTGCGTATCGCCGTTCGTGGCCTTCACCTCGACCACGTTGTCCCCCACCTCGAGGATGGAGATGTCGAACGTACCGCCGCCGAAGTCGTACACCGCGATGGTCTGATCCGCCTTCTTGTCGAGTCCGTAGGCGAGGGCGGCGGCCGTCGGCTCGTTGATGATGCGCTGGACGTTGAGACCCGCGATTTTTCCGGCATCCTTCGTCGCCTGGCGCTGGCTGTCGTTGAAATACGCCGGCACCGTGACAACCGCCTCGGTCACCTGCTCGCCCAGGTAGTCCTCGGCGGCCTGCTTGAGCTTTTGCAGCACGCTCGCCGATATCTCGGGAGGGGCGTGCTCCTTGCCGTCGATCTTGATGCGCGCGTCGCCGCTGTCCGACTTCACGACCTCATAGGGCACGATGGTGACTTCCTCGGGCACTTCCGCGAAACGCCTGCCCATGAAGCGTTTTGCGGAATAGATGGTCCTGGTCGGGTTCGTGACCGCCTGGCGCTTGGCCACGAGGCCGACGAGTTTCTCCCCGTCGTCGGTGAACGCCACGACGCTGGGCGTCGTGCGGTTGCCCTCCTGGTTGGCGATGACCGTAGGCTGCCCACCCTCCATGACCGAGACGACCGAGTTGGTGGTGCCCAAATCAATTCCGATTACCTTCGACATCAATCTTTCTCCTTATCGGGATAACAATCAAAATTTCACAACAAAATTTCTGTTTTTTTCGTTCTCATGGATGTGGAATAGAAAGTTCCGTCCGCATCCGGGAGCATTCAAGCCTTCACCGCTTCGGCCTCCATGAGTACGGCGAAAGAAAGCGCATCCGCTCCCTCCGGGTGGTCGACCTCCACGGTTTCTCCCGCCTCGAATTCCCCGGCGAGCAGCTTCCTGCTGAGCGGATTCATAACATAAGTCTGAATCGCGCGCTTGAGGGGCCGCGCCCCGTAGACGGGGTCGTAGCCGCGTTCGGCGAGGAATTTCCTGGCGGCGTCCGTGAGGCGCAGCTTGATCTTCTGGGCTTCCAGGCGTTTTTCGAGTTCTTGCAACTGAATCTCCACGATATCTGCGATCTGCTCTTTCGTGAGCGCGCGGAAGACGATTATCTCATCCACCCGGTTCAGAAATTCCGGTCTAAAGACCTTGCGAAGCTCCGCAAGCACCTCTTCGGACTCATCCGTCTCCTCCACGCTGCCTTTAATGAAACCGATCCTGGTTCGCGCAAGCTCTGCGGTTCCCACGTTGCTCGTCATGATGATGACGGTGTTCCTGAAATCGACCGTGCGGCCGTGCCCGTCCGTGAGGCGTCCTTCATCAAGCAGTTGCAGAAGCAGGTTGAAGGTCTCGGGGTGCGCCTTCTCGATCTCATCGAGCAGAAGCACGGAATAGGGTTTTCTGCGTACGGCTTCGGTGAGCTGTCCCCCCTCCTCGTAACCGACGTATCCGGGAGGAGCGCCGATGAGCCTGGCGACGGCGTGTTTTTCCATGTACTCGCTCATGTCCACGCGGATCATCGCCGCCTCGTCGTCGAACAGGAATTCCGCGAGGGCGCGGGCGAGTTCGGTCTTGCCCACGCCGGTGGGCCCCAGGAAGATGAACGAACCGATGGGCCGGTTCTCGTCCATGATGCCCGCGCGGGCGCGGCGCACGGCTTCGGCCAAGGCCTCCACCGCCGGTTCCTGGCCCACGACGCGCTTGTGGATGTTCTCCTCCATCTGCAGGAGCTTCTCCCGCTCGGTCTCGATCAGCCTGCTCACGTTGATGCCCGTCCAGCGGCTCACGATGGCGGCCACGTCGTCTTCCGTGATCTCCTCTTTCAGCATGCGGCCACCGGCGCCTTCTTCGAGGTGCGCCTCCGCTTCGGCCATCTGTTTTTCCACCGCGATAATCTCGCCATAGCGAAGCTCCGCCGCCCGCCCCAGATCTCCCTCGCGCTCGGCGCGCTGGGCCTCGGCCTTCAATTCCTCGATGCGCTCCTTGAGTTCCCGCACCCGGGAGATGGCCTTTTTCTCATCCGCCCATTGGTTTCGCTGCGCCCGGCTCTGCTCATCGAGAGAGGATATCTGCTCGCGTATCTGCGACAGACGCTCGCGGCTGCTCTCGTCAACTTCCGCCTCCAGGGCGCGCTCTTCAATGCGGAGCCTGAGAAGCTCGCGCTCCTGGCGATCGATTTCCTTGGGCAGGCTGTCCAACTCGAGCCGCAGACCGCTCGCGGCCTCATCGATGAGGTCGATGGCCTTATCCGGCAGGTAGCGGTCGCTGATGTAGCGATGCGAGAGCATGACGGCGGCGAACAGGGCGTTGTCCAGAATGCGGACGCCGTGGTGAATCTCGTATCTCTCCTTCAAGCCGCGCAGGATGGAGACCGCGTCTTCCATATTCGGCTCATCGACCATCACGGGCTGAAAGCGCCGCTCGAGCGCCGCATCTTTTTCGATGTGTTTCCGGTATTCATCGAGCGTGGTGGCGCCCACGCAGTGAAGCTCTCCCCGGGCGAGGGCCGGCTTCAAGAGATTGGAGGCGTCCACCGACCCCTCCGCGGCGCCCGCGCCCACGACGGTGTGAAGCTCGTCGATGAACAAGACGACCTCACCCGCGGATTCGCTCACTTCCTTCAGCACGGCCTTGAGCCTGTCCTCGAACTCGCCCCGGAACTTCGAACCCGCGATGAGAGAACCCATGTCGAGACTGAGCAGGCGCTTGCCTTTGAGGCCCTCGGGCACGTCGCCGTCCACGACCCGCTGGGCAAGCCCCTCGACGATGGCGGTCTTGCCCACGCCGGGGTCTCCGATGAGCACCGGATTGTTCTTCGTGCGCCGCGAGAGCACCTGCATGACGCGCCTGATCTCCTCGCCCCGACCCACGACGGGGTCGAGCCTACCGGAGCGGGCCTGCTGCGTGAGGTCGATCGCGAAGCGCTCGATGGCCTGGTAGCGGCTCTCCGCATTCTGATCGGTGATGCGCTGGCTCCCCCGGATTTCCTTGAGCGCTGCGAGTACGGCCTCGCGGTCGAGGGAGGCTGCGCGCAGGATATTCCTGACCTCTACGCCGCCATTCTCCAGCGCGGCCAGGAGCAGGTGCTCGCCGCTCACGAATTCATCCGCCATGGCCTTCGATTCGCGCTGCGCCGCCTGGAAGAGCGTCGCCAACTCTTTCGTGACGTGCAAGGGGCCGCCGTCTGCGGTAATTTTCGGGAGTTTCTCCAGGGAGGCTTCCAGTTCGCGGCTTAAGGCGTGTACTTCCTGCCCCGTCTTTTCGACCAGCGGCGCAAGCACGCCTTCCGGCTGATCCAGAAGCGCCAGGAGAACGTGCGCGGGCATGACGCCCTGATGCCCTCTCATCTGGGCCCACTCATGGGCGTGCTGGAGCGCCTCTTGCGTCTTGTGGGTGAATTGCTCAAAATTCATGACCGTGTGCTCCGGTTTCTTTCGTGAAAATCCACGTAAATATCGATAAATTACGATAAATTTCCACTGAATTTCGATAAATTTTCAGGCGCCTGAAACCCCGTCAATTCCGATATACCGGAGGCGGCCAAGGCTTGATGACGCAAGGGAAATATAATATCTTAGTCATGAGCTGTCAAGTTTTATAATATTAAAATATGCAGACTTTTTCGATTTGCACCGGAGTACGCCTCGCCGACCTGGATGGAAATAAGCGGCTTATTGCGTGAACAAGCCTGTATTTCAAGGATATATCGGCCTCAAGCCTTTGCAAAAAGACAAAAAAGTAGTATATTCAGGGTGTGGATATCACAATTAATCTTGGTTGCCATTAACAAGGTCAAGGAGAAACAACAGATGACGGATGGAACGGTCACTTTATTCGATCAGTCCCAAGAAAAACCCCAAGCCCTTGAAGGCATTATGGTTACGCCGCTCGCCCGCCAGAAGGTGAGCGAGATTCTCGAGGCGGAAGGCAAGACCGGTCACGGGCTGCGTCTGGCCGTCACGGCCGGCGGCTGCTCGGGTTACAACTATGGCCTGTATTTCGAGGAATCCGCCAATCCCGAGGATAAAGTGTTCTCCGCCGATAGCTTCGACGTGTTCGTGGACCCGCAGAGCTATCCCGTCATCGCGGGAACGGAGATTGATTTCGTCGACAGCCTCCAGGGCTCGGGCTTCAAGATCAACAACCCCAACGCCATGGGCATGTGCGGCTGCGGCAAATCGTTCACCACTTGAATAAACAATACCTTACGAGCCCCGGGTATCACGCGCCCGGGGCTTTTTTTATGCCGGACGAGAGAGGCTGCCGTGAACCGAAACGATAAGGCATCCGAGTGGCGCGCCCCCGGCGCCGTCGTCCTCATCTCCTGCTACGAACTGGGACATCAGCCCCTCGCCGTCGCCTCGCCCCTGGCTTTTTTGCGCGAAGCGGGCTTCCGTCCCCGGGCGATGGACATCGCGGTTGAGGATTTCTCAGAAGAAAAAATCGCAAACGCGAAATTCGTCGGCATCAGCGTACCGATGCACACCGCGCTCAGGCTCGGCGTGGAGGTAGCGGCGAAAGTACGCGAGACGAACCCCGAGTGCCACATTTGTTTTTACGGCCTCTACGGCCTGCTCAACAAAGACTATCTACTTGAAAACGGCGGGGATTCGACCATCGGCGGCGAGTTCGAACTGCCGCTCGTGAAGCTCGTTCAAGGACTGTCCCAAGACTCCGGCGCCACCCAGGTTCCCGGCGCAGCCACGAGAGAGCACACATCCGGCCCGTATCTCGAGAAAATCCCGCTTCTCAAGCCCGAACGAGAAGGGTTGCCAGCGCTCCAGGCGTACGCCCACCTCGTAAATGGAGAAAATCACTACCCCGCAGGGGCCGTCGAGGCGAGCCGCGGCTGCAAGCACTTGTGCCTCCATTGCCCCATTCCGCCGGTCTACGATGGCCGTTTCTTCATCGTGCCCCAGGACAAGGTTTTAGAGGATATCGAAGATTTGGCGGCGCAAGGCGCGCGCCATATCACCTTCGCGGATCCGGATTTCCTGAACGGCCCCTCTCATGCGCTTCGAGTCGCCCGCGCCATGCACGAGCGGTTTCCGGCGCTCACCTTCGATTTCACGGCCAAGGTGGAACACCTCATCAAACACGAGGAACTTCTGCCGGAGTTCAGAGAATACGGATGCGCGTTTTTCGTCACCGCGGTGGAATCTTTAAGCGACCTCGTCCTCCGTCATCTGGACAAGGGACACAGCAGGGAAGACGTTTTTCGCACCGTGAAAGCCGCCCGGCAGGCGCGCGTTTCCATCAGGCCGTCACTGGTCGCATTCACGCCGTGGACGAGCGCTCAGGACTATTTCGATCTGCTGGATTTCATCGAAGAATACGCACTAATCGACGAGGTCGACCCCATTCAGATGGCCATTCGGCTGCTGGTGCCGCCGGGGTCCTACCTGCCCGGCTCCAAACAGATGGAGAGATACATCACCGAACTCGACGCCGAGAATTTCATCTACCGATGGGAGCATCCGGACAGAAGGATGGACAAACTGCACGAAGAAGCGCTCATCTTGGCCGAAGATGCGGCAGCGCGCCAGGAGGATGCCGCCACAACATTCATGAGGATTCGCGAATTGGCGGCCGACGTTCTCGAACGCCCCGAACAGGCGCGGGCAAAGGCCGTCTTCGCGCCCGATCGAATCCGCCCGCCTCGCCTGACGGAATCGTGGTTTTGCTGAGCGGAGCCCACCCAGGGCCAGTTGGCCCTCTAAGCCGCCCAGATAATATTTACGTCAATATCCTTGTGTAGGTATCTTCATCGAAGCCGACGATGAGGGTGCTCCGGTGTTTGATGACCGGCGCTCTGAGCGTGCCCGAGCGACCCATCACTAGAGTCAGCACGTCTTCGCGCGCAGGTTTTTCTTTTTTGATATTCAGGTGAATGACTTTCCTGCTCTTGGTCGAATACAGGTCCGTCACGCCATCCAGAAACGAATCGACGTTGCCCTCATCCACCACGTCTTTCCTGGAACTGGCCTGCTCTGTAACCTCGATACCGTTTTCCGCAAGAAACGCTTGCGTTTTGGCGCAGGTCTTTCAGCCTGAGCGATGGTAGTACCAATCCACTGTCTTCGACATGACTCAAAATCTCCTCACAAAACGAGAAACCCTCTCGTTGAAAAACCATATCGGCTGCTGAGCGAATCGGGGGATGCCCGCCTTCAACTCACCCCTGATGAAGGCGCAATTGATTCAAAGATTCATTACTGCGACGGCCCGTATGGGAGAGCCCGTGCCATCGCGAATCTTCAGCGGAAGCCCCACATAGAGGAATTCCTCCCCCGCCACGGCTTCGATGTTCGCCAGATTTTCCGTGTTGTGGCGCTGAAGCTCCCGGCAAAGCACATGACAGGGAAACGTGAGTTCTATGGTGTTCACGCCGGCGTCGATGCTGGGCGCATCCTGGCCGATGTTCACCACGCCGCACTCGCGATAGAGGAAATTCGCGGCGTCATAGCCCAAACCCGGGTACGTGCTGAGATAATCATCCGTCGGGTAGGTGCGCTTGAAATGGCCGCCCGTGAAGAGGAGCGTGCCGTCCCTGGGGGGCGTCAAGTCCGCCGCGGAAAGCTCATCCTGCAAGAGCTGCAAGGAAATCTCCTCCATCGGCTCCACCTTGCCCGTGAAATCCAGCGCGACCGCCCGTGTAATGAACCACTCGAGCGGCGCCTGATCGATGTTCGGCGCCGTTTCCCGCTCGTCGATGTGGCTGACCGAATCGGTATGCGTCGGACCGTGATCGCACATGTGGAGCATCATGGCCGCATACGTGATGTCCTTTGGCTTGATAGGCGCATTGGCCGCATCTTCGTGCCGGGCGACGTATTCGATTTCCGTCCCCGGATGCCCGGGAAACCTGGGCGCACCGGTGTAAATCTCCTGGCTCAGATCGATGATTTCGTACATGCTCATCTCCTCAAAATCTATCCGAAAAGCCCCCGCATGCGGTGGCATCCTCGTCAAAAATAATCAGGCGACACCGCCGACCGTTACGCCGTTCGACACCGGACACTCCAGGTCGGGCCATATCTTCGTCATGAACGTTTCCAATTCGTAAATGACTTCTTCCTTGGGGCATTGCGCATAGTGCCAGATCAGGGTGATGAACTCAGAAGGCACTTTCTCGTACGTTTCCTCCCACTCGCGCTTGAGCTTGTCCACCGGACCACCCAGGAAGATGCCGCTTTCCTTGATGTTCTGGATCCAGTCGATGCTCTCCGTATCGTCGGGGAATTGCGGGAAGAAGGGCACGTAGAAGTTCTGGTAGATGTCCTGATCGTATTTCCTGAGTTTCTCGTCGTACTCTTCTTCTGTGTCCGTCACATGAATCCACCGGCAAACGCATTGGCGCTCGCCATGCGCAAAGTTGTGGCCCGCTTTGGCCGCTTCTTCAACGTAGAGGTGGGAGAATTCTTCCATCTTTTCAAGCTTTGTGAAATAAACGGGCCGGAACCCGTGCTTCGCCGCGAATTTTATGGAATCCGGGCTCGCGCTCACGGCCTGGAACATGGGCGGGTAAGGCTCCTGATAGGGCTTGGGAACAACGCTCACCCTCCGCACCCGATTGTCATCGCCGACTTCGCCGATTGCGCCGGCGTCCCGGGCGCTCTTCCAGGCCGGATATTCGATGCCATCCTCATACGGGTAAGGAATCTCGTAGTAATCGCCCTTCACTTCCACCGAATCTTCCTGCCAGAATTTCAGGAGCATCTCGACGCGCTCTTCAAAAATGTCGCGGTTCTTCACGTCGTCGGCCCCGCCGAGGGCGTCGGAGACAGTGGCCCGGGTGTCGCTGAACTGCCCGAGCACGTTCGACCACCTGGACTGATACCCTCTTGCCAAACCACAGAAGAACTTCCCCTTGGTGATGTGGTCGAGTATCGCCGTCTCCTCGGCCACGCGAATCGGATCTTGAGTCGCCATGACGTAACCCAGCGCGCCCACCCGCGCATTCTTGACATGATTGGCCCACCAAGCGTTGAGAACGCCCGGATTGGGACCAACCTCGTAACCCTCCGAATGCAGGTGGTGCTCGATGGTGCTGATACCCCAGACACCCATCTCATCGGCGGCCTTTACGATATCGACCCATTCATGAAGCACGTGATGGTACAAATCCTTGTCCCTGGCCAAGGGCCGTTTCTGCTCGCGCTCCTCCCGGTTTTCCGTCGGCAGCATAGGATATAGCTGGATAATCACTTTGGGTTTCGCCATCGCCTTATTCTCCTTTTTAGACAGAGATTTTCTTCATCCTCGGGCGCCGGAGGCCGGCGCATGTTTTGATAAATTCATTTTATTCTTCACTTTATGGAGGAGCCTCGATAGTCTCTCTCTTTCATCGTCCTCCAAATCATTCATGAGGTCCGCTATGCGTGAGTAATAGTCCGGGAAAATGGCGTGCAGGCTCTCTTTTCCCTTGGGCGTCAGGCGCACGATGACTTTCCTCCTGTCTCCTTCGTGGCTGAAGCGCTCAATGAGCCCGTCGCGCTGAAGTCCCTTCATCAACCCGGTCATCGTCGCGCGCGTCACGCCCGCCTGCCCGGCCAGTTCGGACGGGCTGAGGCCCGAACCATTGTTTCTCACTTGCGAGCGCAGCAGCAGCAATAAAACGATGAATCTGCCCTGCGATACGCCGTGATTCGCCAGATACGTTTCAAAGGCGGTAAGCATATCGCTGCCTACCTGCAAGAAAAGATAAAAAAGCATGACGGAGGATGTATCCAGAGAGGAATACTCCGGTACGAGTGGCCTGAAATCTTCCTCGTTGGGCAGTTCTTTCATATAGAACATGGGTTTGCTCCGAGAATCAAATGCTATGGGGCCTAATTATATGGAGCCTTACAACCCAAGTCAACCAGCTCTTTCTCACGGATGGTTCGAAAGCGCAAATAGTGGCGCCGCTGCAAGAAACCACATATTCGGGTCTTGAAACATTCATCAAATGGGATATATTAGCGTGAGTATGGTAGTATCCTCGAATTCAGAGGGTATGAATCCACAGAATCGTGAATATTCTTTGGCCGCTTCGCCTGATATACGAAATGATTGGGTATCCAGGAGGATTTTGAAATGCGCTCTCAAGACTTCACTCGCTCGACCGGGCAACGCGTTATCGCGCAAGACGCCGCCGCATTCATGCAGCGCGTCTATGGATGGATGACGCTGGGGCTCTTCGTCACGGGCTTCAGCGCCCTCTACGTCGCATCCAGCCCCGCCGCCATCCAGTTCATCTTTGGAAGCTCCATCTCGGTATTTCTGGTTATCGGCGTTCAACTCGCCCTGGTTTTCTCCATCAGGCCTGTGATGCGCAGCAAAGGCTGGCAAGTGGGCGCGATTCTGTTCCTGCTCTACAGCGCGACTCTGGGCGTCACCGTTTCCACCCTGCTCCTGCGCTACACGTTCACCTCCGTGGCCCAGGCGTTTTTCGTCACCGGCGGCGCGTTCGGCGGACTGACCCTCTTCGCGTTCGTCACGAAAAAAGACCTGTCGGGTGTGGGCAACTTCTGTATGGTGGGACTCATCGGCATTATTCTGGCCAGCGTCGTCAACATTTTCGTGGGCAGTTCGGCCGTTCATTTCGCCATCAGCGTTCTGGGCGTTCTCATCTTTGCGGGTCTGACGGCCTATGACACCCAGAAGATGAAGGAATACGCCTACTCCCAGGACACGGACAACGAGACGGGCAGGCGCGCCTCCATCATGGCGGCGCTCGAACTCTACCTCGATTTCATCATGATGTTCATTTACCTTACACAGCTACTGGGCGCCTCACGAGATTGAAAAAGCAGCTTCCGTCAACAAGCCGGGGCTTCGGCCCCGGCTTCTCTTTACTATCGTTTATCCCTTCCAATTTCCTGACAATAAGTGTTAAAATTAGAAAGTTGAAACATGAGAAACATGAAACACCAATTTTCGCCCTGGTAGGAGAATAGTTTTGGGCCTTCGTATCTCCATAGGGGCGATTATCGCCGTCCTCCTTGGCGGTGGTGGATACTTCGCCCAGCAATCCCAATCGACAAAAAGTCTGCTCCAACAACGAGAGGCTGAACTCCTAAAAGAAAAAGAGAGTTCCGCCAAGCTCAAAAGCGACATCCTCCGCTTCAAAAACCTAGATCAAAAGATGAAGGATCTGGAGTCACAACTCGCAGACGTGAGCACTTCCGCCAAGACGCGGATGGAAGAGTTGAGCAAACTCGTCGCCGAGAAAAACGCCGCAATCTTGCAGGAGAAAGCCAAACTTCTGAGCCTTGCGACCGCTCTCGAAGAAAACCAGGCTACCCTCGATAATGAGCGCAAGGCGCGCGCCGAGGCGACGAGCCGACTCATCGCGGAGAAAAACGCAGCCACCAAGCAGGAAAAAGCAAAAATCCGAAACCTCGAAACCACACTCGACATCCTCAACAGCACTCTCAATAACGAGCGTAAGATTCGAGCCGAAGAAGCGAACCGACTCATCGCAGAGAAAAGCGCCGGCATCAAGCAGGAAAAAGCAAAAATCCGAAACCTCGCGGCCAGGCTCGACATCCTCAACGGCTCGCTCGAAAATGAGCGCAAGGCTCGCGCCGAGGCGGAAAAGGCGAACACACAAAACAGCGAACTGGCGGCCAACCAGGCCGAAGAGATAAAGCGTCTCGAAGCGCAGGCCAAAGAGACGAGCCGACTCATCGAGGAGAGAAACGCCGGGCTCGAACAGGAAAAAACGAAAGCCCGAAAATTCGAAATCGCTCTCAAACAACTCCAGGCGAACCTCAAGAGCGACCGCAAAACACAGGCGTTGGTCGACAAATTGAGCCGACAAAGCATCGAGTTCGCAGCCGTCCGGGCCAGAGAGATTAAACGCCTTGAAAGAGTCCGGGGAATTCTTGAAGCCCAGGTCCTGAGAATGGACAAGCTCATCGCTTCCGAACAGAAAGAAGCGAAAAAAAATGACATCACCGCTAAAACCAAACCAGCAGCAACAACAGCAAAGGTGAAAGCGTTAAATGGCGAACTCGCGAGAAAACGAGCCGAGGAAATCGCCCGCCTCGATAAAACCAGAACGCTCCTCAAGACCCAGGTTCAGGAAATGGGGCGGCTGATTGCGGAGAAAAACGTCGGCATCGCGCGTGAAAAAACAAAAGCGCAAAGCCTTGAACTCGCGCTCAACCAAATCCGCACAAGCCTCGACAACGAGCGCCAGACGCGGGTGAAGTCGGAAAAAGCGAATGCGCGAAACGCAGAACTCGCGAGAATAAGAGCCGAAGAGATAGGGCGCCTCACGAAAGCCAGGGAGCTTCAAAAGGCGCAGATACAGGAAATGAGCCAACTCATCGGCGAGAAAACCTCCGTGGCCGAGCTCATCAAGAACAAGCTGGATCAGACGAACCTGAGCCTGGCGGAAACGATCAAAAAACACACGCTTGCGATCGCGCGCTCGAAAGTCCTGGAGAAAAGAGCGAGCGAAGAGGCCGAACGGGCGAAAAGGCTGGAAGCAGACCTGAACGAGTTGGACGCCAAACTGAAAAAACAGACCGTCAATCTGGAGCAGACGAGAGACCAACTCCGCGTCACCTTCGTAAACAGTCTTTTGTTTGATTCGGGAAGCGCCACACTCAAGGGAAAAGGTATTGAGGCGCTCTCGACAGTTGCGGATTTTCTGCAGAAACAAAAAGACAAGATGATCCGAATAGAAGGGCATACGGACAATAAGCCCATCAAAGGCAACCTGCTCGATAGCTATCCCTCGAACTGGGAACTCTCGTTCGCGCGCTCCATTGCCATCGTGAAATTTCTGGAATCGAAAAACATATCGCCCGCGCGCATGTCGGCGACCGGCCATTCGTTTTACCGTCCCGTGGCGAGCAACGACACGGATGAAGGCCGCGCCAGGAACCGGCGAACCGTCATCCTGCTAGACAGCCCACGTCCGACGGTGGAAAGAGCAGTTCGCTAGTATTTCACAGGTATAGCAGGCTAAATCTTCAGGACCGCCTCAAGTTCGGAGCCGAGTTCCCGCTCCGCGATCACGGCGGCGGTGAGCCCCTCTTCCAGAAAAACCTCATTGGCTACGCGCTGAATATCTTCCTCATTCACGGAGTCGATATCCGCCAGTTCTTCCTCCACGGGGTAAATGCTGCCCCTTAGCATGAGGTTCGAGCCGTTCCGGCCCGCATGGTATTGCGAACTCTCGTGTATCTGGAGATTTCCCTTGATGTGGCGCTTCGCTTCCGCGAGTTCCTGTTCCGCAACGG
The DNA here is from genome assembly GCA_002238965.1 of Nitrospinae bacterium bin107. Taxonomy (GTDB): domain Bacteria; phylum UBA8248; class UBA8248; order UBA8248; family UBA8248; genus Bin107. Next base: position 40,605 of record MPNJ01000024.1, read on the forward strand.
GTTCGCTCTTGAACTTGCCCGTTTCGGAGAGCATCACCTCGGTCGCCTCCACCGCCTTCTCAAGAGCCACGCCCGCTTTCAGTTCCACCATACCCGCATCGGTGTAACGGTGCGGTGCGGCGCCCACGCTGTAGGCGAGCCCCCGCTTTTCGCGCACTTCGGTAAACAACCGGCTGCTCATCTTCCCGCCCAGTATGTTGCACATCACGCGGAGGGGAGCGGCGTCTTCGTGATTCAGGCCGAAAGCGCGAAACCCCATCGCGAGGTTCACCTGATCCGTCTGGCGGGCCTGATCCACGATTTTGGCTTTGCTCTCTTCCGGCAAACCGGGAGATTGGGGCTTCTCCTCGCTGCCGGCTCGTTCCCCGAAGTGTCGTTCGGACAACTCCAGTACCTCTTCGTGTTTCACGCCGCCCGCCACGGAGATGACCGTGTTGCCGGGGGTGTACCATTTCTCTATCAACTCGCGCATATGCTCGGGTTCGATCGCGTTGATGGTATCGCGGTTGCCGATCACGCCCATCTGCAGGTTGTAGACGTTGGTCTCCAGCATGTCCGACACCCAGATACGCGGCATGTCCTCATACATCTTCAATTCTTCGAGGATGACCATCCGCTCCCGGTCCCACTCTTCCTTGTCCAGCAGGCAGTTGTTCACCGCATCCGCATAGACTTCCAGCACGGTGGCGAACGCATCGGCCGGCGCCGTGAAATGATAGCAAGTGCGCTCGGGCGCGGTGTTGGCGTTGATGGACGCGCCGTTTCCTTCCATCTCGCGCGCGATGTCGAGCGTCGTTCTCGAAGGCGTGCCCTTGAAGACCATATGCTCCAGCGCATGGGAGACGCCCACCACCTCGTCGCGCTCATGCCGGCCGCCGCAGCCAAAATAGATATGGAACGCCACGGCCGCCGATTCGGCCCGTTCGGCCGTCACCAGACGTATCCCGTTGGAAAGTTTGTCCTCGATGATCTTCATGAGGTCTCCTGAACGGAAAAAAGAGCAAGCTTTTCCCGATTGATTTTTTTTATTGGTGCCGGAGAGAGGACTTGAACCTCCACGGGCCGAAGCCCACTAGAACCTGAATCTAGCGCGTCTACCAGTTCCGCCACTCCGGCGAGAAGAATGGTAGTCACTTCCTATATCGGGGGGCGAATGCGTTGTCAAGGATTCGAGTCGATGAATAAAACTATCTCGTCATTTGATATAGTGGGAAGAAGGTGAGACGACCTCGAAAACAGGTTCCGGCAAAGAGTGGAAAGATATGCGCAATATTACGTTTTATACGCGAAACGAGTGTCATCTATGCCACGAGGCGAAAGCGGCGATAATGCGGCACTTCCCGAACCTCGCGATTGAAGAGGTCGACGTGGATGCGGATCCCGAACTGATCCGCCTCTACGGCGAGGAAGTGCCGGTCGGCTATCTGGGGGAAACCAAGGTTTTCAAATATCATCTGGACGTCAACCGATTGCGCCGCCTGCTCGATGAAACAGAACCGCAGGCATGAGCCTGCTCGCCTTTTACGGATTCATCACCGTCATCTCCCTGAGCGGCGTCATGTCGCCGGGACCTCTGACGGCGTTCCTCATTTCGCGCGGCAGGCAAAGCCCCTGGGCCGGAATCTGGGTGACTCTCGGACACGCACTCGCTGAGGTTCCGCTCATCATCGCCTTGTACGCGGGGCTTCAGCCTTTTTTTGAAATTCAGGGGATACGCGAGGGCGTCTCCCTCCTGGGCGGGGGCGTTCTCATCTACCTGGGAAGCGGCGTGTTCCGGAGTTTCCGGTCCACCGCGCCCGAAGAAAAGAGCATCTTAGAGTGCAACTCCCTCACCGGCGGCGTCCTGCTAACGGTTCTGAATCCCTACTGGGTTTTGTGGTGGCTCACCATCGGCGCAAGCCTCATCGCGCGAACGAGCGAATTCGGGTGGCTGGCCGGTCTCGTGGGCATGACGGTCGTTCACCTGCTGGCGGATGGGATATGGGCCGTATTCATCACGTGGTCATCGAACCAGGGAAGCCGCATGATCGGCAAAACCGGATGGATGAGAATCGAACAAGGCTGCGCGTGGGTGATGCTGGGCTTCGGGGTATTTTTCGTTTACGACGGGCTGACGGGGATTCTGGCCTAGACGCTCAACTTTTTCCGCCCGTTTTCGATATCCAGGTGAATTTGCCGAACGAGTTCTTCGGGGCCCGAGAATTTCTTCTCCTCGCGCAGGCGGGAGACGAACTCCACCCGAATGGATTTTCCATACAAATCGCCATCCCAATCCAGCAGGTGGGTTTCGAGAGTCACCTCTTTTTTATCGAACGTGGGGCGTTTTCCGATATTCGTTACGGCGGGATACCGCGGGCCTTCCCTTCCATCGATTTGCACCTGGCAGGCGTACACCCCGTTTTCGGGAATCAGAACGGGCGGATAATCCACGTTGGCCGTCGGTATTCCGATTTGACGGCCCCGCCCGTCGCCACGAACCACCTTTCCTTCAATCAGATGGTGCTGCCCGAGCCGGCGCGCCGCTTCGTCCACCTCCCCGCCCAGAAGCAGTTTTCGTATTTCCGTGCTGCTGACCCGTCTTCCCTCGTACATGTAAGGCTCCAGCACGTGCGTTTCGAACCCGGCGCCGGCCCCTACTTCCTGCAACAGTTCGACGTTTCCCGCGCGGCCTTTTCCAAAACGGAAATTAAAGCCAACCGCTACCAGCGAGGCTTTGAGACCATCGCCGATTATCCGCCGAACGAAATCCCGCGCCTCAGTTTGCGCGAGATCGGGCGTGAACTTCTCGACCACCACGGCGCCGACGTTCTGAGCTTCCAGGCGGGACAACTTCTCTTCCAGGGTCGTCATCAGGGGCGGGCGTCTTTCGGGGGCGACCACGGACAGGGGGTGGGGCTCGAACGTAAATATGACGCTCCGGCCGCCGCGCCGTGAGGCCTCCTGATTGATGAATCGGCAAATCTCCCTGTGGGCGAGATGAACGCCGTCGAAATTCCCGATGCTCAACACCGAGGGAGAATCCTCAGGATCAAAAGCGTCCACTCCCTCAAACACTTCCACCGCTCGCTCACCTCAAAAGAATCGCGCATTGCGCGAAGTAAACCAGAACCGAAGGTTTCTCCCGAAAAGCTTTCTAACAGAGCGCCACGCATTTGCGCAAGAAAAGATGGAGCAGCGTCCTATCTGCCTAATTTACAATGAGTAATCGCCGTGGAAGCAAAAACGTATTTCCATTTTCACCCCGATGCGAGTAATATGCCCCCTTGTTACCGGAAGCCCGGTCTTGGAGATTGGAATGTAAAATCATGGTAAAATCAATTCGCGATTCAAGCCGCCAGTGACATGGAGCAAGATTGTTCATGAGACCGCCCAAATCGTTTTCTCTGTGTTTCGGTGTGCTGTTCATATTCCTATCTCCTCTCTTCCTCACCCACACCGCCTCGGCTGCGGAAACCGACACCTCCGCGGAAACTTCTTTTGATCGCCCGCGCAGCAACGTGCTGCCGCCGGCCATCAAGGGGCCTCGCCTTGCGCTTTCCATACGAGAAGCCGTAAGTATCGCCCTGGCGCGCAATTTCGACATCACCATCGCCGGTTTCGACCCCGACATCGCGGAAAGCAACGTCGTCGGGGAACGCTCCGCCTTCGACCCGCAGGCCTTCGTGGACACGAGTATAAGCAAATCCAAGCTCGGTTCTGCGAACAACGCATTCAACGCGGCCGGGGGCATACGCGATACCGATTCCCTGGGTATCGCGGCCGGCATCCGCCAACGAATCATCACGGGAGCGGAGTATTCACTCATCCTGCGAAACATCCGGGAATCGACGAACTCTACGCAAAACGCATTCGACCCGACCTATCAAACCAGCCTCACTTTCACCATTGAGCAGCCCTTGTTCAAAAATTTCGGCATCGACATCAACCAGGCCAGAATCAAGGTGGCCATGGCCGCGAAAGAACAAACGCTTCACGCTTACAGAAGCAAGGTCATCCAGACGGTGGACGCGGTGGAGCAAGCCTACTGGGACCTCGTCTTCTATATCCAGAATCGCAAGTTCAGGCGACAGTCTCTCGTTCTCGCGAAGGACCTGTTGCGCCGGAACAAGATTCAGGTCGAGGTCGGCACCCTCGCCCCGATTGAGATAACGGAGGCGGAAGCCACCGTCGCCTCCCGCGAAGAAGCCCTTATCGTGGCGGAGCGCGAAGTCAAAGACCGCGAAGACACTTTGAAAATGCTGCTGAACGTCGCGGACAAACCCTCCGCCTGGGGCATCAATATCCAGCCCAGCGATAAACCGGAGTTCAAGGCGGTACAGGTGGACGAGATGCAACTTATGCTCAAAGCCTTGCGCAAGCATGCGGCGCTGGAGAGCGCCCGCATCGAAATCGATAAAAGAAAAATCGACATGAAAGTAGCGAAACAAAACCTGCTTCCCGAATTCAACTTGAACGCATCGGCTTCCAACAACTCACTCGCGGACACTGAAGGGAAGGCTTTTGAGCAGCAATTCAAAAACGAGAGATACTCCTTCTCCGGCGGGGTCTCGTTCCGCATCCCCATCGGAAACCGGCGAGCGGAGGCGGACTACCGCCAGACGCGACTCAGGCACGCCCAAACGATAGCTTCCTATCATCAAACGCAGCAGGCCATCATGGAAGAAGTACGCCGCAACGCGCGCAGTGTCCGCGTAAACATCAAGCGAGTCGAGGCGACTCGCGTCGCCAGAAGGCTGGCGGAAGAACGCCTCGACGCCCAGGAGAAAAAATTCAAGGTCGGGCTCTCGACGAGCAGAGACATTCTCGAAGACCAGGATAGGCTGGCCAACTCCCTGACGCAGGAAACCCGGGCGCTCATCGACTATCACAAATCTCTCGCCTCATTGGGTAGGGCGACCCATTCTACACTCGAGCGGTTCCAGATCGAAATGTTCTATCCCGGCGAGGTCAAGGCGAAAACAACCACAAAATGAGTCACCCCCGAATCATGGGAATGGACTTCGGCGAAAAACGGGTAGGCCTCGCCATCAGCGATTCGCTGGGTCTGACGTCCCAGCCTCTCGGCCTCATCGAAAGACAAAGCGACGCACAACTGCTCGACGAGATCAGCAGCAGCATCCGTGAGCATGATGTTCATCTGCTGGTGGTCGGACACCCCATCGGACTGTCGAACCGGGATACGGCAAGAGCGAAGCGCACCAGAAGGCTCATGAAATTTTTGCGAAGCAATTTAGATATCCCCGTCGAGAAATGGGATGAGCGCCTCAGCACGACGCAGGCGGACCGGGTTTTGAATGAAATGGAAACCAAGCCGAGCCGGAAGAAGAAAAAGCGCGACGTCATCGCGGCGCAACTCATCCTGCAGGCGTACCTGGATCATCAGAACATGAAGCGCTCGATTTCCCATGACTGAAAACGAAAACTCCGAAGCACAACCCGAAGCGCCGGAATCAACTCCACCTAGAGGAAAGGGGCGGTTCTGGAAATTCTTCGTCGCACTCTGCTCGTCCATTATCCTGGTCGGATTTATCGGCTATCAATATCTCGAAGATGAATTCAACCGACCCGCAAACACACAAGCGCAAGAAACAATAAACATCCACGTCCGCCCGGGGATGTCCTTCGCCCAAATCCTCGAACTGCTGGAGAATAGCCGTTTAATACGAAACCCCGGCTTGTTCCACCTCCAGGCCAGGCTCAGGGGTGGCGCAAAAAGCATACAAGCCGGCGTCTATGAACTCAAAGCATCCATGACGCCGCGAGATATATACCGGCATTTATCAGAGGGCAGAGTCGCCCGTCGCACGTTCACCGTTCCCGAGGGCTACAACATCCGGGAAATCGCCCGAACGATCCAGCGAGTCAATCTCGCAAGCGAGAAAGAAATTCTACGACTCTCCCGGGAACCATCTTTTCTTCTGGAAATGAACATTTCCGCACCTACCATAGAGGGATATCTATTCCCCGATACGTATCATTTCCCGGTGGGTGTTACGGCGAAAAAAATTCTGGGGTTCATGGTTCGCACGATGCGGAGAAAATTTTCGCCCGCTCTCAGAAAGAAAGCGAAAGCGATGGGATTCACCATCCACCAGACGCTCACCCTGGCCTCGATAATCGAAAAAGAAACGTCCCTGGGCAGCGAACGGCCACTCATCGCCGCCGTGTTCATCAATCGGCTCAAGCGAAGAATGCGCCTCCAGAGCGACCCCACCGTCATATACGGGCTTCCCCATTACGATGGAAACATCACAAAAAAAGATCTGCGATACGATTCACCCTACAACACCTACCTCTACCGGGGCCTTCCCCCGGGGCCCATCGCCAGCCCGGGGCTGGAATCCATCAAATCGGCATTGAATCCCGCCAAGGTGAAATATCTGTACTTTGTGGCCACCAAAGACGGCGGCCATCAATTTTCCCGCACGTACCGCGAACACCGCCGCGCCGTGAATCGTTATCAGCGCAAATAGAGACTGGTTGACCCTGTAATCGAGGTAGTGGCATGATTGTCAACCGGTTGCCTGGCGAAAGATGACGTAAAAGTTCCAAAGATATTTGAGCGTAGACCCCTTGTTCATATCCTCCATTCGGCTCATCCAGCGAACGCCCGGACGAGGACCGATTATATGACGACAAAATTACTTCTCCTCGATGAAAGCCTCCTGGTGCAGCGCGTCGTGGAATTGGCCTTCAGGGACAAAGGGGTCGACGTCCATATAGCGGAGACTGCCGACGAAGCGTTTGAAATCGCGGATAATGCGCCGCCGGACATCGTCGTCGCCAGCCTGGACATGGAGAATTCCGACGGCCTGGACTTTTGCCGTCGCCTGCGTGAACAGCCGGATTTATCCCAGGTGCCTCTCCTCGTTTTAACGAGCACGCGCCAGAGCGTCAGCGACGAGGAAATCCGGGAAGTGCATGCGATAGCAAGCATCGAAAAACCGTTCAAACCGGTGGTGTTTACCGAGGAAGTCGAGCGCATCATCGCTCCTGCGCATAGCGAGTCAACTCAACTGCCTGAAGCGCAGGCGTATCCCGCTTCTCCGGAAATCGGGACGGAGGAATCGCCCTCCCCTTCAGTAGAAGTAGCAGAGGAACCGGAAGAAACGCTCGGAGAGTCAGGAGTATCTCCGGGCGAAGAAGATGAACAACCTTCCTCTTCTCAAGCCACGCTCGCTCTCGATAGCGAAACACTCGCGCCTATCATCCAGAAACAACTGGAAGAGGCCGCAGAAAAGATTGCCCCCACGCTGCTCAGCCACATCGAAGATGCCGTGGTAAAACAACTCCCCTATATCGTAGAGAAAATCGTCATTCGAGAAATCGAGAAAATCAAACGCGGAGAATAACTTTTGCTGGAACCACGCTACGACCCGAAAGGGGCCGAATATCGCTGGTATGCCGAATGGCTGAAGCGCGGATATTTTCACGGCGCGCCCAGCGAGGGCCACGAACCTTATTCCATCGTCATCCCGCCCCCGAACGTGACGGGTTCGCTCCACATGGGCCATGCCCTGAACAATACCCTTCAGGACATCCTCATCCGCTGGAAGCGCATGAGCGGCCTGCGCGTCTGCTGGATGCCCGGCACCGACCATGCGGGCATCGCCACCCAGAACGTGGTGGAACGCCAACTCGCCGAGGAGAACCTCTCGCGCGAATCCCTGGGACGGGAGAAATTCATCGAGCGCGTCTGGAAGTGGAAAGCCGAGAGCGGCGGAACCATCATCCGCCAGCTTCACCACCTGGGCGCTTCGTGCGACTGGGAACGCGAGCGGTTCACGATGGACGAGGGGCTCTCCCGCGCCGTGCGAGAAGCCTTCGTGAGGCTTTATGAAGAGGGATTGATTTACCGCGATAATTACCTGGTGAACTGGTGTCCGAGGTGCGAGACGGCCGTCTCGGACCTGGAAGTCGAACACGAAGATCATGACGGCCACCTGTGGAATTTCCACTACCCGCTCTGGAGCGGCGGGGACGGCGTCACCATCGCGACGACGCGCCCTGAGACCATGCTCGGCGACACGGCCGTGGCCGTCCACCCCGACGATGAGAGATACAAGGACCTCGTGGGCGAGTATCTGCGCCTGCCGCTTCTGGACAGGAAAATCCCCGTCATCGCGGATTCTTTCGTGGACGCCGAGTTCGGCTCCGGCGCGGTGAAGGTCACACCCGCGCACGACCCGAACGATTTCGAGGCGGGCCTCAGAAACGACCTGCCGCAAGTCAACATCCTCACGCCGGACGCCAAGATCAACGAAAACGGAGGTCCTTACGAGGGTCTGGACAGGTTCGAGGCGCGAAAGCGCATCGTCGCCGACATGGAAGCGCAGGGGCTGGCGAGAGGAGTGGAAGCTCATCGTCACGCCATCGGTGGATGCTACCGCTGCGGCACCGTGGTGGAACCTTATCTCTCGAAGCAATGGTTCGTGCGCGCGAAACCGCTGGCGGAGGAATCGATACGCGCCGTCGAGGACGGGCGCATCAGGATCATCCCCAAACAGTGGGAATCCACCTATTTCGAGTGGATGCACAACATCAGGGACTGGTGCATCAGCCGTCAGATCTGGTGGGGCCACCAGATTCCCGCGTGGTACAACGACGAGACCGGAGAAGTCATCGTTTCGCGCGAAGACCCAGGCGATCCGAACCTGAGACGCGAGACCGACGTGCTCGACACCTGGTTCAGCTCCGCCCTCTGGCCCTTCTCGACGTTCGGGTGGCCGGACGACAACCCAGATCTTAAATATTTCTACCCCACGTCCGTCCTCGTCACCGGCTTCGACATCATATTCTTCTGGGTGGCGAGAATGATCATGACGGGGCTCAAGTTCATGGACGACGTCCCCTTCCGCGACGTCTACATCCACGCCCTCGTGCGGGATGAACAGGGCCAGAAGATGAGCAAGACGCGCGGGAACATTATCGATCCCCTGGAAATCATCGAGGAATTCGGCACGGATTCACTGCGGTTCACCCTTACCGCCATGGCCGCCCAGGGTCGCGACATACGCCTGTCCACCGAGCGAATCGCCGGGTACCGGAATTTCTGCAACAAAATCTGGAACGCGGCCCGCTTCACCCTGATGAATATGGGCGACAGCGTTCCGCCCATGCCGCCGAGAGAAGAACTTTCGCTCGGCGACAGGTGGATATTGAGCCGCTTGAACGGCGTGACGCGCCAGGTGGACGAAGCGCTCGAGGAATACCGCTTCAACGACGCCGCCCTGGCGCTCTACCACTTCACCTGGCATGAGTTGTGCGACTGGTATCTGGAAGTCATCAAGCCCGCCCTGATCTCGGGCGAGGGCGGCGATGCGAGCCGCGCCGTGCTCGCCGAAGCGCTCGAGCGCACGCTTCGCCTCCTGCATCCCATCATCCCCTTCATCACCGAGGAGATATGGCAGAAACTTCCGAACCGCAGCGGCGAGAGCATCATGGTGGCCGAATGGCCGGAGCCGCAGGATGGGTGGGACGACGCGCAAGCGGAAGAGGATTTCGAAGCCCTGACGGACATGATAGGCGGCATCCGGAACATTCGAGGCGAGTTGAACATTTCTCCCAACAAGGAGATGCCAGCGCACATTCAGGTGCAAGACCCCGGCAAGCTCGACGTCATCATGCGCGAGTCCGAGTGGATACGCAGACTGGCGAGGATTGCGCCCGACTGGAATGTCGGCCCCGACGTGGAGCGGCCCAAGGCGTCGGCCCACACCGTTTTCGGCTACGGGCAGGCGTTCGTACCCATCGGTGGACTCATCGACGTCGAAGAGGAACTGAAGCGCCTCCACAAGCAGATCGCCGACGCGAGCGATGTGATAGCGGGCCTCGAGAAAAAACTCGCCAACCCCTCGTTCATCGAACGCGCGCCCGCCGAAATCGTGGAAAAAGATAAAAACCGCCTGCGTGAGGCCCTGGAGCGCGCGGAAAAACTCCGCGAGAGCGCAGAGCGCATCGGAGAATATCAAAACTAGATGGACTCTATCGGCGCCGACGAGAAAACTCTCGATTGGCGGATTGAAACGCTTGACGAGACAAGCTCCACCAACGATCTGGTTTCGGCCCGCGCGCGGGAAGGCGAAGCGGGCGGCCTCGTGGTACGCGCGATATCCCAGACAAGAGGCAAGGGTAGAAGGGGACGCTCCTGGTTTTCACCGCCCGGGAGCGGACTCTACTTCTCGGCCCTGCTTCGCCCGAGCGGCGAAACCGGAATTTCATCCTTCCTGACGCTCCTGCTCGGCGTCGCCGCCGCGGAAGGACTCGCGGAGGCGACGGGTCTTCGGGTCGGGCTCAAATGGCCGAATGACTTGAGGGTGGGCGGAAAAAAAATCGGCGGAATCCTGTGCGAATACCTGGAACCCCCGAACCAGCCTCCCGCCCTCGTCGCAGGCCTGGGCATCAACCTCACGACGCGGGAAGCCGACTTTCCCCCCGAACTGCGCGAGTCGGCATCCTCGGTTCTTCTCTCTGGAGGGCGGGTGCCCGACGCGGAACATCTGCTCATTCTCCTTCTTGCGCGCATCGCTTTCTGGTACAAGGATTATGAATCGAGCGGCTTCGGCGCCGTTCGTGATGAGTGGCTCAGGTTGTGCGACAATCTGGGCGAGCAGATCTCCGTTCATGTCGGGGATGAGACGATAACAGGAAAAAACAACGGGATTGACGAGGCGGGCCGCCTGCTGCTCGAAAAACCCGATGGGTCAATCGAGAGCATAACCTCCGGCGAGGTGGAACTCCCATGAACCAGGGCTCCTATTTGCTGGCCATCGACGTGGGCAACACGCAGACCGTCGTGGGGCTTTTCGACGGAGAAGAACTCGCCTCGAACTGGCGGCTCGGCTCCGTGGCCCGCCGCACGACGGATGAGCTGGCCATACTCATGGAAGGCTTGTTCCGGCTCGGGAAGCACCAGATGTCGGACGTGGGCCGCGTGGTGATCGCGAGCGTCGTCCCTCCACTGGGGCCGAACCTCGAGGAGATGGCCATACGCTATTTCGGCGTGAAACCGCTGGTCGTCGGCCCGGGGATACGAACGGGCATCTCCATAAAATACGAGAACCCCCGCGAAGTGGGAGCGGACAGGATCGTCAACGCCGTCGCGGGCCACCACCTCTACGGCGGGCCCTTGGTGATCGTCGATTTCGGAACGGCCATCACCTTCGACGCGATATCCGCTGCGGGAGAATACCTGGGCGGCGCCATTTCGCCCGGCCTCGGCATCGCCCTCGAAGCGCTCATCGACAAAACGGCCCGGCTCCCCCGGGTCGAAACCGCCGTGCCGCCCTCGGTCATCGGAAAGAACACGGTCCACAGCATTCAATCCGGCATCGCGTACGGGTACCGGGGTCTGGTCAGGGAAATCGTCGAGCGCATGAAAGCGGAGCTCGGGAGCGACACCAAAGTCGTCGCGACGGGCGGACAGAGTCTGGCTTTGGGTGGAGAAGAAGGGGTTTTCGACCTGATCAACCCCGAGTTGACCCTCCTGGGTCTGCGCCTAATCGCCGAGAGAAATCCTTGACGGGCATCAGGCGGCGGCTATCTCACCGACCAGATACAGCCGCAAAAATTCGCTACTGAAACGCGTTCTTGAGCAACTCCTTCGCTTTCGGCTTTTTCCCCGCTTCGGCTTCTAAGAGCACCACGTCGAAGCGGCAGACGGACGATTGCTCCCGGGGATGCGTCAGCAAATAGTGCTGCGCGGCCTGCGCGATTCTGCGCTGTTTCTCGCGACCCACGGCCTCGGCGCCACTGAGAGACTTACCCGGCGCGCGGGTCTTCACCTCGATGAACGAGAGCACCGCGCCTTCTCGCGCGATGATGTCCACCTCGTAGCGCGCGCCCCGGTAGTTTCGCTCGATGATTTCATAGCCGCGTCTGCGCAGGAATTTCACGGCGGCGTCTTCCCCGATTTTTCCGCTCTCGCGGCTCACGGCTTCCTCACGCTCCCGCTACGGCAGGCACGCCCCGGAACGTACGCCGGTGAATGCGGCAGGGACCATGACGCTCCAGAGCGGCCAGATGATCCCGCGTGGGATACCCCTTGTGCCTGCCGAACCCGTAGCCCGGGAAGCGCCCGTCCATCCGGGCCATTACGCGGTCCCGGTACACCTTGGCGAGCACGCTCGCCGCGGCGATGCAGGCGCAGCGCGAATCCCCTTTCACGAGCGGGGTTTGCGGCAAGGGAGTGGGGATTCTCCTGTTTCCGTCGACGAGTACGTGGGCGGGCGCGGACCCAAGCCCTTCCACGGCGGCCGCCATGGCGCGCAGGGAGGCCTGCAGGATGTTGATTCTCTCGATCTCGCGCGGCCCTGCCGCCGCCAGGGCGACGGCGCGCGCTTTCGCGAGAATCTCGGGCAAGAGCGCTTCTCGCTGGCGCGAGGACAGTTTTTTGCTGTCGGCAAGGCCGGCGATGGGATTCCCGGGGTCGAGCACCACGGCGGCGGCCACCACGGGACCCGCCAGGGGGCCGCGCCCGGCCTCGTCCACGCCTGCGACGGGCGAGGCGCCTTCCCGAGCGATTTCGCGTTCGATGGAATACATGAAAAACCATTCCGGGCGGTGGATATCCGCAATATATCGATGATTCGGGGCTTCCTCAAGGCGTCGCTCCCCTGACAGGCTTGGGGACGGCCTGAAAATCTGAGAAGATGGGGTATCCCTTGAACCGAGGAAATTACCGACTGGAGAAGATACGTTGGCCAAATCCAAGCTGTTCCGAAAAGACCACCTCATCGATTCGCACGACGAAGGCATCAAACTGCACCTGAGAGAGAAAAAACCGCGCGGGATGAAGAAGTCGGAAGCGGCCAATACCATGCTCATGGTCCACGGGCAGAGCACGCCGGCGCCCGTCGCCTTCGACTTGCCCCTTCCCGGCTACTCGTGGATGGACTTCGCCGCCGCGCGCGGCTTTCACGTCTACGCCCTCTGCATCCGGGGTTACGGACCCTCCACGCGGCCGCCGGAGATGCTCCGAAGCCCGGCCGGCCAGCCCCCGGCCGTGCGGGGAATCACCGCGGTGCGCGACATCGACGCCGCCGTCAGGTTCATCTGCGAGCAAAACGCCATAAACAAGCTGAACCTCCTCGGCTGGTCGTGGGGCACGACGACCACGGCCGCCTTCACCGCCGGAAAGCAGGCGCGCATCCGCCGCCTCGCTCTCTATGCGCCTTTTTACGCCTACGACAACCCCCAGGCGGCGGCGCTCTGGGAAGACCCCGCGCGTCCCGGACGCTGGGACCCTCGAAAGGGGGCATGGCGCTGGGTGACGGAAAGCTACCAGCGCGAGCGCTGGGACGGGAGCATCCCCAAAGGACAGCACGCGAAGTGGCGGACTGAAGCGGCTATCAAGCGCTTCTGGAGCGAACAGCAGAAATTCGACCCCGAGGGCGGCAAGCGAAGAACCCCCGCCGTCCGCGTGCCCAACGGCGCGATGGCGGACAGCTACGACCGCGCCCGCAACAAGCCGCTCTACGACGCGAGCAGAATCACCTGCCCGGTCCTGACCATCCGGGGAGACCACGACAGAAGCTCGACCGACGCCGTCTTCGCCGCCGTGTACCGCGCGCTCGTGAACAGCCGGGGGAAGCGCTCGGTCACGCTGGGAGACGCCACGCACTTCGCCCAGTACGAATGGTGCCGCGAGGCCCTGTACAACGAAGTGCAGAATTTCATCGAGGGTTGAATCGAGGGAAACCGGCGACAAGATGCGGTTTCGTTCATCATTCCGGCGTCGGACCCGATCTGGGAGGGAGGATTTATCACTCCCCCTTGAGGGGGAAGTATTTCATTTCTCCTTGGGGTTATTTTTTTAACCCAGAGCAGCAGAGCTACGCACGACAGATCGCAATAGAATGCCTTACCTGCTCGCCCCGAAAGCGCCGGCGACGCCGTCGCGATTGAAGGTCCCGCCCAACCTCCTCGTGAGCCGGCCCATAGAAGATTCCGTGGATGTCGCCCGTATCGAAAGTTCCATCTGACTGAACCTGAATGGGGTTCCATGTCATGTCGGAAAGCGCATCGCCTGTTTCCCGATTCGTGATGTTGGTGAAGGAAACATCCATTTGAGCGCCTCCTGGATTCGCCATACTGAACTCAAGCGTTGCATCTCCCTCAACGTTGTCGCCCAGATCGGCTCCTCCCGTGACCACGCCGAGCATGACGCCGTTATACGTGGCGTCCACGTCGGGATGCGATCCCGTGGCGTTGCCGATGGAAAGCCCCGTTCCGAAATCGGCCGACGAGATAATTCGATCGGAATATTGCCCCCAGGCCGCGAGGAAAAAATTGTGGACCATCCAGCCGCCATACGCCGTGGCGCTGACGGTGCTGTCCTCCCCCAATGCGAAGGTGACGGAGCCGCCATAGACGGGGACGCCGTTCCTCGTCAGGATGAGCTGCACTGCCTGTCTCAGATCTTCTATGTCAGACGTGTCGGTATCCTGGATATCCTGTAAGGATACGGATTCACTGATACGCGTATTCGGTTCCGTTAACGTGCAGGTTGGCCCTGTGCAGTCCGATTCGAGGGTCAATTCCGCAGGCGGCAGCCCCGGAGCGGCTTGTACGCGAAGGTAACTGTTGCTCATGGAGAGCGCCGCATTCTCGTTCAGCACGACGCCTTCGGTGGAGCCGGTTTCCGGCATGGTGGCGGGAGACTCTGAACTTTTATCATCGCCGCCACAACCGAAAAGAAGAATTGCCGTTAAGAGAATCGCCGGAATCCGTCCCATACCACATCCCCCTATCAGAAAGGAATCACGCCGAAACAGCATCTACTTCAGCCAGATACCTTCCAGTCCGGTCTGTGATGGGCGGAAGAATTTTTGAATCAACAGCGAAGAACAACCAAGAAAAACTTCGAGGCCCGAAACGGGTAAATTTTGCTTCTCTCTACCTCCAGCGGCGCTGTTTCACCTGGGCGGCCTTGCCCTTGCGGTCTCTCAGATAGTAGAGCTTCGCGCGGCGCACGCGGCCTTTCCGGGTAACTTCTATCTTGTCGACCCTCGGGGAATGCACCGGGAAGATGCGCTCCACGCCGACGCCGTAGGAGAGCTTTCGAACGCGGAACCTCTCGCGAAGTCCGCCGCCCTGCCTGCCGATGACGACACCCTCGAATACCTGGATGCGCTCCTTGTCGCCCTCGACGATTTTCACGTGAACGCGCACCGTATCGCCCGGCTCGAAATCGGGAACGTCCTTGCGCATGCCCTCACGCTCGATTTGGTCGATTATGTTCACCTGCCTGCTCCTTGTCCTGAAAAACCGGCACTATACCTCTCTTTGGCCGAGAATGCGATCTACGATAATCGCCGCAGCACCACGAACCGAGAGGTGGTTGAAGCCCGTATCGGCATTCGCCTCCACCGGACACAATACCATCTCGGACATCTCCAAAACCTCATCCGCAAGACCCCAGCTCGTGCCGAACAAAATGACGAGCGGGGCGTCGGTCTCCTTCAACTCGCCGCGCAACTCCTCATACCCCACGGCGCCGGGCACCCGCCTGGCCGTCGTGGCGGCGAGTCGGGGCCTTCTCGATTCGGTGCACTCCACCTCCTCGATGAGCGCATCCAGAGACGGCAGAACTTCGAGGAATTCGAGCGTCTCTCCCCGTTGCGGGTGCAGCGCCCGGCCCGGGCCCTCCGTGAAATGCCCTATCACCCGCTCGACAAACGCCCGCTGCGGAGCAGAAGGATGTACCACAAATACGCCCGTGACGCCATAGGTGCGGCCCACGCGTGCGAGATCGTGCAAATCGAGGCCCGTGACGGAAGAAGTCACCACGTCGCCCTGGCGGTTCAGCACCGGGTAGTGGATGAGCGCGAGATAGACGTTGCCCACTACGCCGCCATCCTTCTAAGTCTGCGAAGATTCAAGCAGGCGCAAATCCTCATCGCTCAATTCAGCCCGTTCGAACAGTTCCCGGCGCCTCTCCCGCGTTCTCTCGAGCGCCTGGCGTCTCCTCCAGAGGCGAACCGCCTCGTGGTCGCCGGATAAGAGTACGTCCGGCGCGCGGACCCCTTCGAACTCCGCCGGCCGCGTGTAGTGGGGATGATCGAGAAAGCCGTCAGTGAAGCTGTCCTGGGCGGCGGAAGCATCGTTACCCAGGACGCCGGGGATGAGCCTGCCGACCGCGTCAATGACGGCCATGGCCGGTATCTCTCCTCCCGAAAGCACGTAATCGCCGACCGAGATCTCCTCATCCACGCACAACCCGCACACCCGCTCGTCCACGCCCTCGTAGCGGCCGCAGATGAGGAGCAGCCGGGAGGCTTCTGCGAACCTGTGCGCCGCCGCCTGATCGAACAGCCGCCCCTGCGGCGTGAGCAGCACCTTGAGCGGTTCGGCACCGCCCTCTTCACGAATCGCCCGGACGCCCCTCAGGATGGGTTCGGGCTTCATGACCATACCCGCTCCGCCGCCGAAGGGAGCGTCGTCGACCTGTTGATACTTCCCCTCGGCGAAATCGCGCAGATTCCAGACCTTGAGCTCGAGAAGGCCGCCCTCGACCGCGCGCCCCACGACGCCCTCTCGAAACGCCTCCTCCACCATCCGGGGCAATACGGAAAGAACGTCGATGCGCATGACGTCTCCTCAATTCTCGTCGGCGAACTTTGGCGGACGGAAAATCCAGCGATCCCCATCACGCCTCAATACGACCTCGCGCGTGGCGGGCGCGAGCAGTTCCTCTCCACCGGGGGTGCGGATGACGATGACGTCGTTTCCACCAGCTCCGAACATGTCCACCACGCGCCCGAGGGGATTTCCTCCCTCGTCGATGACTTCACAGCCTTCGAAATCCTCGAAGTAGAGAACCCCCTCATCGGGGCCATCCAGGAATTTCCTGTCCGCCAGAAAAACAACCCCCCGCAGCGCCTCGGCGTCTTCGGGGGTGTCGATTCTCTTGAACTTCCAGACGACGGCTCCCTTGCCGCCCCGGTGACATGCCGCTATCTCGAACCTTCTCGCAGGCTCATCTCGCGAGAACACTTCCTCGATTCGCTCATAGGCGGCCAGGTCGTCGAGCCAGGGCTCCACCCGAACGGCTCCCTTGACGCCGTGGGGCCTGAGTGCGACGCCCACGGCCACCCTGCCGCTCATGTGGCTTCCCTAATCGTTGATGCCTGCCCTGTCGAGAAGGTTCCTAACCGTCCGGGTCGGGATGGCGCCCTTATCAATCCAGGCCTTCGCCTTCTCGAGATCGATGTGAACGAATGCGGGGTCTTCCGACGGATCGTAGCGGCCGATGCTTTCGATGAAACGACCATCGCGCGGCATGCGCTCATCCTGCACGACGACGCGGTAGCGCGGCGCTTTTTTCATACCCCCACGGGCAAGTCTGATTTTTACGGCCAAAGTATATCTCCCTAGAAATTAAGCATTTGACGCATTCTCTGCATCTGTTTTTTCTTGCCGCCTTTTGAAAATTGCTTCATCAGTTTCTGCGTTTGCGTGAATTGCTTGAGCAGCCGGTTCACGTCCTGCACACGGGTGCCGCTCCCGGCGGCGATGCGTTTTCTGCGGCTGCCCTTGATGATTTCGGGCTTCGTGCGTTCGGCCGGCGTCATCGAATCGATGATGGCCACCGTGCGCGTGAGTTCGGTCTCGTCGATATCCACGTCGGGCATCTTGTTGCCCAGCCCCGGTATCATGGACAGGACATCACCCATCGAACCCATCTTCCGCATCTGGAGAATCTGCTCTTTCATCGTCACGAGGGTGAACGTCCCCTTGCCGAGAGACTCCACCATGGATTGCGCGTCATCGGGGGAGATGGCGGTTTCGGCCTTCTCGATGAGGGACATGACGTCCCCCATGCCCAGAATGCGGGAGGCCATTCTCTCGGGATGAAACTCCTCGAGCGCGTCGAGCTTCTCGCCCGCACCTACCATCTTGACGGGCACGCCCGTCACCGAGCGCAGCGAGAGGGCGCCGCCGCCTCTGGCATCGCCGTCGAGCTTCGTCAGTACGACGCCCGTGATGCCGATGCGGTCTGAAAACGCGGAGCCCAAGTTCACCGCTTCCTGGCCCGTCATGGCGTCCGCGACCAGGAGCACCTCATCGGGCCGCGCCGCTTCTTTCATCTCCTTCAACTCGTCCATCAGTGCGTCATCGATGTGCAGCCTGCCCGCGCTGTCCACGATGCAGTAATCGAAATGCTCGAGCCGGGCGCGTTCCGCCGCCCGCCGCACGATTTCCACAGGACTCGTCATGCCTTCCGAATCGAACGCGTCTGCGCCCGTCTGCTCGGCCAGCCTCTTGAGCTGGGTGATGGCCGCCGGCCGCGCGACGTCCGCAGGCACGAGAAGAACGCGCAATCCCTTGCTTTTGAGCTTCAAGGCGATCTTGCCGGCCGTCGTCGTTTTCCCCGAGCCCTGTAGACCGACGAGCATCACGGTCGTGACGCCGCTCGAAGCGCGCTCGAGAGGTGCGCTCTTTGCGCCCATGAGTTCCGTGAGACGCCCCTGGACCGCCTTGATGACCTGCTGGGAGGGGTCCAAGTGCGCGACGCGCTCGACCCCGAGAAGATCCTCGCGGATTTTCGCCACCAAATCCCTGGCGACCCGGAAGTTCACGTCGGCTTCGAGCAGCGCCAGTCGAATCTCGCGAAGCGCGGAATCGACTTCTTTTTCTCCCAAAACGCCCCGGCTTCTCAAATCCTTGAAGATTCCGCCCAGACGCTCTTTCAAGCCGTCAAACATCGAACACCCCAACTGATTGATATTCAATATGTTTTCGATTTTCCACCCGCAAGGCCGGGTGAGGAACCCCAACTTATAAGGATTTTATGCCGCGAGTGTCAACCGGGTGCGGAACGGGCCACCCTCTCGGGGCTGTTGAATAACCCCTCGTTGGGGGGAGTACTTCCTCCCGAAGATTCGTGGTGACAGACCCGAGGAGGGGCTGTCCCACAGGTTGCTACCTGTCCGCGGCGTCCCTCGATACGGCGCGCAATCGCGCCTACTCGGGATGCGGGAGGGGGTTTTACGGATACCGCTCGGGACAAGGGGGGTATTGCGCACAAGGGCGGCGAATGCGCCGCAGGCGCTTTCCCTCTCAAGGGGGTTTTTCAACAATCCCAAGGCGGGAGGGTTCGTTTACCTGGTTCGCTCGATGAGCGCGCGCAGGGCCATGCGGCTTTCCGCCTGCCCGTCAATGAGTTCGCGCAGGGTCATTCGGCTTTCCGCCTGCCCGTCGATGAGTTCGCGCAGGGCCGCCATCGACTCCTCGTGCCTGAGCCGGGATTCGGCCATCGACTCCTCGTGTCTGCGCTCGGATTCGGTCATCGTCTCATTGTGCTTGCGTTCGGAGTCGGCGGCGCGTATTTCGGCGCCCTTCGCCATGACGCGGATGCCGTAGAAGATCAGCGCGAGGCCGCCGTAGGAGGCGATGAGGTTGAGGTATTCATACGTCGTCATGCGTTTACTCCCTGGAGGAGGGTCCCTCATACGCCTCACGTGTACGCTCTTGAGTATAAAAAAAGCGAGTGCGTCTCGTCAAATCTACCCGCATCGGGCCTGTTGAACTCCCCTCCAGGGGTTGTTGAAAAACCCTCGCCGGGGGGTAGCGAACGCTCCCTCCCCGGTCGGGTCAAGCCCTTATTCATCAATCGCGTTTTACCCCCAACCCCCCTGTGAAGGGGTCGTTGATAAAGTCCCGATTTTGTGATTCGGCGCATGTAATCGACAGACGAGAGAGAAGAA
>MPNJ01000007.1 GCA_002238965.1 Nitrospinae bacterium bin107
GCGGCGCGGCGCGTCTGTGGGGCATCAAGGACGCCTCGCGTCTGGCGCGAGAGGAAATCGAGGACCTCGACCCCCGCGTCCGCGCGGAGGTGGGCTACGGCCTGGACGCCTGGGGCGGCCTGCTGACGCCTTACACAAGCCTCTCGGTGTCGGATAGCGGGAACGGAACCTACCGCGTGGGAAGTCGCTTCCGGATGGGCGAGCGCCTGAGCATGAGTCTCGAGGGCGACGTGCGCGAGCGCGTGAACGCCGACCCGGTTCACGGCGTGGCCCTTCGCGGTTCGCTGCGCTGGTAGAAAACGATCAACCCGTAGGGGCGGCCCCGGAGGGCCGTCCCTGCCGCGCAAGAAGGCCGGAGGATCCCGCCGGACATCTTGCGCCCAGGCGCGTCCGCGCATCGCCTGATATTCGCACCCCCCCTCTAAAAAAACCTTGCACCCCGCGCGACGCCTGTCGTAATCTAATCGCACATTCATTTTTATTTGCGACCATACCGCGCCCCCGGCGTGGACGACTCAAAACACGAGGTCAATCCCGACCGAAGAGGGAGGGATTGCAGGCAAGAAAAGTTTACGCACCGGAGGACCCACGATGAAATTTCCAAGACGAATATTTTTTGCGGCGCTCATCCTGACACTGACCGGCGTCTTTTCCACCGCGCCCGTAGCTTTCGCGCAGGACGCCTGCCCGCTGCCGGCGGGCGTCACGGCGAATCCGCTCGCCACCCCGAGCGTCACGGCGGCGCAGGTGGAGGCTGGTTCCGCCAGCATCAGCGATTTCGCCCTGGCGGCGAAGCAATATATGGAGAGCGTCAATCTGGCGGGACTGTCGCACAACGCTTGCGTCATCAGGCAGGAGGGGCCCTGGAAGTCCGGCTCCACCTACCTCGTCACCATATCCACCGATGGAAGGGTGTTCTTCCATTCGGACAAGGCCGCTTTGAGCGGCAGGCCGCTCAGGCCTGACGTTTGGAGAGCGGTAGCAGCCGCAACCGGCGCGGTCGCTTTGCGCACGACGAGCAACTTCGGCAACCCCAACGGCGGCGCCTTGCCGGCGGGAATCGGCGGCGGCTACGCCGTCGGCTTCCAGCGCGAAGGAGGTAGTCCGCTCATCCTCGTCGCAGGTCTCGACATCGGGGAATCTCACCTCGGCACGGAGACCATCGACCCGGGCTCCCCCGATGTGCGGGCCGACGAGGTGGTGGACCGCGCATCGCTCCAGGCCTTCGTGGAGGGAGCGACGCAGTACGTCATCGATCGTTTCCAGTCGGAAGGCCGCGCCGCCTTCACGCAGGTGAAGAGCGTCTTGCGGGATCCGAGCGGACCCTGGAGGAGTGGTCCCACCTATCTCTTCATCATGGATCCCAGTGGCTACACGATCTTTCACGGAGCGTTCCCGGACAGGTTCGAGTTCCAGACGCCGACAAATACCCTGAGGGAGCAGTTGCCATCGGGTGAGCAGGGTGACCTCATTCTGCCGAAGATCATCCGGACCGCGAGAAGCAACCCCGGCGGCGGCTTCGTGGAGTATTATTTCGACAACCCCGACGACCCGAACGACGACTTCAACACCCTCAAGGTGAGCTATGTGCGCCAGCACGTCTTTCAGGGACAGAGGGCGGACGGGACCACGTTCGAATACCCGCTCATCTTCGGCGCGGGCATCTACGGGGACACGAGCACTGTGGCGGAGGACGTCTGTCCGCGTCCGGCCGGCCTTGCCGAGAGCATGTACGAAACCCCGAGCGTAACGGCTGTCGATGTGGCGTCGGGTTCTGGCGACGTAGGCGCCTTTGCGCTGGCGGGGAGGGACTATTTCAACAGCCTCACCTCACCGCAGGCGTTGGCCTACGCCGGGTGCCTCATCAGGAACGAGGGACCCTGGAAGGCCGGCTCCACCTACATCGTCGCCCTCTCGCTCGACGGCAGGGTGATCTTGAACGGGAAGGACATGTCGACGGGAGGCAGACCGCTCCAACCCGCAGTGTATGGGGCCATCCTCGCCGCGCTGGGAATCACTGCCACTACCGAGGCCGAAATAAGGACCGCCTTGACCAATGTGGCCGCAACAGGAAGCTTCCCGATCGCGAACGGCGGCCAAATTCCGGGAATCGGCGGCTACGCCGTCGGCTACGGCACGACCATTCCCTACATCCTGCTCGCAGGCGTGGACCTTCAGGAAGCGCACTTCGCGCCGGATACCGCCGCCCCCGGCGACCCGGACGTAAGCGCCGATCAAGTTGTGGACCGCGATACGCTCAAGCAATTCGTGAACGGGGCGATAGACCACCTGCTGGAACTCTACCGGACGAACCCCCACAGCGCCATCGGAATCGCGAGGAGCATTCTGAGAAATCCGCCCTGGAGAAGCGGCCCCACCTATCTTTTCATCATGGAAGACAGCGGCTACACGCTGCTTCACGCGGGGTTCCCGGACAGGTACGAATTCCAGACGCCGACGCAGATCTTGCGAGACGAAGTCACCGGAGAGCTCATCTTGCCGCAAATCATCGAGGCGGCGAAAGGGGGAGGCGATGAGGGCGCCTTCGTCCAGTATTACTTCGACGACCCCAGCGACGACAGCGACAGCGCCGACGTGCCGAAGGTGACCTACGCGCGCCTGCTGACATTCGACGTCCCGGGAGGCCAACCGGTATCCTACATCATCGGCGCGGGCATCTACGGGGATGAGGGCGCGGTGGCGGAGGACGTCTGTCCGCGTCCGGCAGGCCTTGCCGACAACCCACGCGCCACCCCGGGCGTAACGGCGGCTCAGGCGGCGGCGGGCGGCGACAGTCTTCGCGATTTCGCGCTGGCTGCGAAAGAATATTTCGACTCCATCAGGACGCCTGGGGAATTGGGCTACGCCGGCTGCATCGCCAGGAACGAGGGGCCCTGGAAGTCCGGCTCCACTTACCTCGTCAGCGTTTCTCTCGACGGCAGGGTGTTCTTCAATGGTAACGATATGTCGACGGGGGGCAGACCGCTCCAACCCACGGTGTATGGGGCCATCCTCCGTGCACTGGGAATCACTGCCACTACCGAGGCCGAAATAAGAACCGCCTTGACTAATGTGGCCGCAACAGGAAGCTTCCCGAACGCGAACGGCGGCCAGATTCCGGGAATCGGCGGCTACGCCGTGGGATACGGCACGACCATTCCCTACATCCTGCTCGCAGGCGTGGACCTTCTGGAGCAGCACTTCGCGCCGGAAACCCTCGCCCCCGGCACGCCTCCCGTCAGGGCCGACCAGGTGGTGGACCGCGATACGCTCAAGCAATTCGTGAACGGGGCGATAGACCACCTGCTCAGGCTCTTCAATGATAACCCCACCGGAGCCATCGGAATAGCGAGAAGCATTCTGAGGCGTCCGCCCTGGCGGCACGGCCCCGTCTATTTGTTCGTGATGGATCCGACCGGTTACACGCACCTTCACGGAGGGTTCCCGGACAGGTTCGAATTCCAGACGCCGACGCAAACCCTGAGAGACGAAGTGACCGGAGAACTCATCTTGCCGCAGATCATCGAGGTGGCGCAACAGAGCGGGGATGAGGGCGGCTTCGTGCGGTACTTCTTCGACAACCCCGACGACGACACCGACAGCGCAGACGTGCCCAAGGTGACCTATGCGCGCCTGCTCACCACAACGATTGAAATCCCCGGATTCCCTCCGCAAACCAACTCGTTCATCGTCGGCGCGGGCATCTACGGGGATGAGGGCGCGGTGTCGGAGGAGAGCTTGGCGGCGACAAGTGGCTGGCTGGCGCGCTTCGGCCGCGCGGTGGGAAGCCAGGCGGTGGACATGATTTCGGGCCGCCTGAACGCGCCCGCGCCGGACGGGGCGAAGATGACCCTCGGCGGCCAGACCGTGAAGCTCGATGCGGATCCGGACAGCTACCTGACGGAACAAGGCGCGGGCCTGGGCTTCGCCTCCCTCGCGCATCAAGGAATCGACCCCCGCAGCATCGCGCGGGCAAGAACCGCGAACCGGCTCAATGGCGGGGAGGAGGATTCCACCGGCGCCTACCGCGAGATGACGATGAGCCAGCTTCTATCGGGCGCTTCGTTCCATCTCGCCTCGACCAAGGAAGCCGCGGAGGCGGCGGGCAGCAGGTGGTCGATATGGGGCCGCGGCGCGCAGAGCTCGTTCGAGGGCGGCGGAGAGGCCGCCATCGAGGGTGACGTGACGACGGCCATGCTCGGCGTGGACTACGAGAAGGGCAAGCTGCTCGCGGGCGTGGCGCTATCGCGTTCGAGCGGCGACGGCGGCTTCGAGAACGGGGGCCGCAGCGAGCTGGAAGCGACGCTCACGAGCGTGCATCCCTACTTCCGCTACGCGGCGAGCGAGCGGCTCTCGTTGTGGGGAATCCTGGGCATGGGCCAGGGCGAGATGACGCTCGACGAGAGTGGTCAGAAGCACGAGACCGACATCGATATGCGCATGGGCGCGTTCGGGGTTCGCGGAGAACTCGCCAGGCTGGGCGGTTTCGACCTGGCGGTGAAATCGGACGTCCTGCTCACGCAGATGGACTCGGACGCGAAGGACGGGCTCGAGGCCATCTCGGCGGAGTCGAGCCGTCTCAGGGTGATGCTCGAGGCCTCGCGCGAGGTGGCCATGGAAGGCGGCGGGACGTTCCGGCCCTCAGTCGAAGCGGGCCTGCGCCACGACGGAGGCGACGTGGATGAGGGGCTGGGCGTCGAAGTCGGCGGCAGCATTCGCTTCACGAATCCGGGTATGGGACTGACGTTCGAGGTGAATGCGCGGGGTCTCATCACCCACGAGGAAGAAGACGTTAGCGACTGGGGCGTGGGCGGCATGATCCGCATCGCCCGGGGCAAGTCGGGCCGGGGCCTCGCGTTCACTGTCCAGCCCGCCATGGGCGAGACCGCAGGCGGCGCGGCGCGTCTGTGGGGCATCAAGGACGCCTCGCGTCTGGCGCGAGAGGAAATCGAGGACCTCGACCCCCGCGTCCGCGCGGAGGTGGGCTACGGCCTGGACGCCTGGGGCGGCCTGCTGACACCTTACACAAGCCTCTCGGTGTCGGATAGCGGGAACGGAACCTACCGCGTGGGAAGTCGCTTCCGGATGGGCGAGCGCCTGAGCATGAGCCTCGAGGGCGACGTGCGCGAGCGCGTGAACGCCGACCCGGTTCACGGCGTGGCCCTTCGCGGTTCCCTGCGCTGGTAGGACAGAAGGGAAATTCCGCAGGGGCCGTTCTTGTTAGCGCCCACTGCTCGATGCACGGACAGGAAACAAACAACACATAAGGGGCGGTCCCGAGAAGGGGCCGCCCCTACGAACACCTCACGTATCGAAGCGATCTTGTAGGGACAGGTCGCGACCTGTCCCTACCGCAAAAAGGCGAATATCGAACAACCCTCGTCAGCCGAGGAGTTTGTAGGGGCGGTTCGCGAACCCGCCCCTACGGGATGATGGCGATCGGCAAGTCAGGACAGGCACGGAGACCTGTCCCTGCCATTACGAACGCTCCTCATCCCCCGCTTCCGGAATTTTCCACCACACCCACCACCGCCGGTCTTGCGCAGCGGAACCCCACCCCGTGGTTCGACTCATAGGGCGCGAAGCCTGTGCGAAAGGCCGAGCGCATCAGAAAGCGGCTGTTGAACCACGCGCCGCCGCGCAGCACCTTCAGGCTGCCCGAGCCAGGGCCTTTCGGATTTTTCTCGGGCATGTGCGCGTAGAAATTCCCCCGGTACCAGTCCGCCACCCATTCCATCGCGTTTCCCGCCATGTCCATCGCGCCGTAGGGGCTCGCGCCCATCGGCCTGCTGCCCACGCTCCAGGTGGCGAACCCCTTGCGGCATGAGGGGATCACGCCGCCCATGACGGCACGCGCGCACGTCGCCCGCTCATCCCCCCACGGGTAGATGCGCCCGTCCGCCCCGCGCGCCGCCTTCTCCCATTCCGCCTCGGTGGGCAGGCGCCGGTTCACCCGCGTGCAGTACTCCTGCGCCTGAAACCAGTTGACGCCCACCACGGGTTGTTCGGGTTCCTCGAACGAGCCCGCATAGCGTTCCGCAGGCTCAAAGAACTTCCAAAACCGCTGGTTGGTCACCTCGTATTTATCGATGTAGAAGGCTTTGAGAAAAATCCGGCGGCGCGGCGTCTCGTTGTCCCCGAAAATAAAGCCGCCAGGGGCTGAGCCCATCACGAATTCGCCCGCCGGAACGAGCAGCAGGGGCGCGCCGTCCAGGCCGGTGATCTGCCTGGGAAGCCCCGCGCCTTTCGCTGCGCCCACCCACGCCGTCGTCAGGGCGAGCGCGAGGAGAGAGGCGAGGAGAAATCGATTCCTGCGATCTCGAATCATCGTGAACGCTCATAAGGCGAGAAGTGTTTTCATTCTTCTATAGCCCGTAGGGACAGGTCGCGACCTGTCCGTACAAATAAACTTTCCTTGGCCATCCTTGAGGGGGGCGGTTGAATTACCCCTTCGTAGGGGGAACGTCGCTTTTACCCCCCCCTGTTAAGGGGGGGGGTAGGGGGGGTTGGTTTTCAAGCCGAGGGAGGGCGAGTGAAGCATGATTCCCCTCGAGATGCCCGACCCTTCAAGGGGAGGAGTAATTTTCAGCAATCCTTCAGCAGGGACAGACCACAACCTGTGAAGCGGCCACGAAGAAGGATCGCCCCTGCAAAACTCTTTCCCTGCAGGCCGGACGCCACTTTCTTGTTGCAATTCCCCGCCCCGCCTTCTAGGATATTCAGCGTTTGCACGCACCCGTGCCACGAACCCGCCACCCTTCCAACAACGCGAGGACAAAAGCGTGAAAACCGCATTCACACTCATTATTGCCATCTTCTCTTTATACGTCGCACCTGCAGCGCATGCCGCGCGCGGGGCCGACGGGCACCTGCGCATCATCTACTGGCAGGCGCCCTCCACCATGAACCCCTACCTCTCGGGCGGCACCAAGGAGATAGAGGCCGCATCGCTGGTCCTGGAGCCCCTCGCGCGCTACGACCAGAACGGGAACATGAAGCCCTGGCTCGCCGAACGGGTCCCGACGCTGGAAAACGGCGGCGTGTCGAAGGATTTGCGCACCATCACCTGGAAGCTCAAGGGCGGCCTCAAGTGGGCGGACGGCACGCCGGTAACTTCAAAAGACGTGGTCTTCACCTGGAAATACTGCACGCATCCCCAGGGGGGGTGCTCCCAGAGCGAGAAATACAACGACGTTAAAAACGTGGAAGCCCTGGACGCGCTCACCGTGCGCGTGACCTTCGGCATCGCGAAACCCTTTCCCTACGGGCCGTTCGTCGGGGCGCAGGCCCCCATCATCCAGGCGGCGCAGTTCGCGGACTGCCTCGGGGCCAGGGCGCCGCGCTGCACCGACGCCAACTTCAAGCCCGTGGGCACGGGGCCCTTCTCCGTCGCCGAGTTCCGCCCGAACGACGTCATCTCCTTCGTCGCCAACAGCAACTACCGCGACCCGGCCAGGCCGGCCTTCGCGCGCGTGACCTTCAAGGGAGGCGGCGACGCGACGGCGGCGGCCCGCTCGGTGCTCGAGACCGGGGAGTTCGACTACGCCTGGAACCTGCAACTCGCCCCCGACGTACTCGCGAACATGAAAAAGGCGGGCAAGGGGGTGGTCATCTCCTCGTTCGGCACGCTGGTCGAGCGCATCGTCGTGAACCTGACGAATCCCGCTTCCAGACTCGGCAAGGAGCGCTCCACCGCGAAGCATCCGCATCCTTTTCTCTCGGACCCGAGCGTTCGCAAGGCGCTCTCGATGGCTATCGACAGAAAGCTGCTCGTCGAGATCGGCTACGGCCCCGCCGGCCGGCCGACGTGCAACATCCTCCCCGCCCCCGCCATCTACAAATCCACCGCCAACGACGGCTGCCTCATGCAGGACATCCCCGGCGCGAACAAGCTGCTCGATGCGGCGGGCTGGAAGCGAGGATCTGGCGGCGTGCGAATGAAGAACGGCGTCAAGCTCTCGATTCTCTACCAGACCTCCACCAACGCGGTGCGCCAGGATTTCCAGGCGCTGATAAAACAATGGTGGTCCAAGATCGGGGTCGAAACCGAGCTTCGCAACATCAGCGCCTCGGTGTTCTTCGGCGGCGACCCGGCGAGCGGCGACACCTTCCAGAAATTCCAGGCCGACGTGCAGATGTACGCCAACAACTTCGACGGCACGGATCCCGAGTCCTACATGGCGAACTGGGCGTGCAAGGAGGCGCCGCGTCCCGCCACGCAATGGCAGGGCAACAACGTGCCGCGTTACTGCGACAAGGCTTATGATGCCCTCATCGCCAAGATGGCGCGCGCGGGCGCGCTCAAGGAACGGGCCCGCCTCGCCAGGGCCATGAACGACATGCTGATGCAGGCCTACGTGCTCATTCCGCTGGTCGACCGCGGCCGCGTATCGGCCCATGCGAAAACGCTGGGCGGCGTGGTTCTGAACACCTGGGATTCGGAACTTTGGAACATCGCCGACTGGCGCCGCGTCAAATAGGCTTGCGCGCCGCTTAGGGCCACCGAGGCTTCTGGCGATGGGAACCTACACGCTCAGACGGCTGCTCTTCGCCGTTCCCACGCTCCTCTTCATCAGCCTCGTCATATTCCTGCTCTTGGATCTGGCCCCCAGCGACCCGACGGCGAACCTCCCCCTCACGATTCCGCCCGAGGTGCGCCAGAAAATCCGCGAATCCCTGGGGCTGGGCGAGCCCATCCACATCCGCTACCTGCTGTGGTGCAAGCAGTTTTTCATCAACGAGCCGCTGAACGTGGTCGAAGCACTGCTCGGCGCGGGCGATTCGGAACGCCTCCGCGTGCTGAGCTGGCAGACGCGCTCCCCGGTCGTGGACTTGATCGTCGAGCGCCTGCCGCAGACCCTGTGGGTCGTGGGTCTCTCCTACGTCATCGGCGTACTCATCGCGATACCCATCGGCATCATCTCCGCCTACCGGCAATACAGCTGGTTCGACCAGATAGGCACCTTCGTCTCCACCGTGGGGTTCTCGGTGCCGACTTTTTTCACCGGCGTGCTGCTGATCGTCGTCTTCTCGGTGGGACTCGGCTGGTTCCCCTCCATCTACGACACCACGCACCGCGTGACGGACTGGAGCAGCTTTCTCGTACAGGCGCGGCAGATGGCCATGCCCGTCTTCGTGCTCGCTCTTTACAACGCGGCGCAGATCAGCCGGTTCATGCGCTCCTCCATGCTCGAGAATCTGAACCAGGACTACGTGCGCACCGCCCGGGGCAAGGGCTTCCACGAGCGGCGGATCCTGTTCGTCCACGTCCTGCGCAACTCGATGATCCCCGTCGTCACCATCATCGCGCTCGGCGTGCCGCAGGTGTTCGGGGGCGCGATCATCACCGAGCAGATCTTCAAGGTGAACGGGCTGGGTCAATTGCTCATCGTCGCCATTCAGGGAGGGGACCTGCCGACCGTACAGACGCTCACCTTCATCTTCGCGGGGCTGATCGTGACGTTCAACCTCGTCGCCGACATCCTCTACGGGGTACTGGACCCCACCATCCGCTATGACCAGCGCTAGGCGCGGTACATGGGCGCAGTTCCGCACCCACCGGGGGGCGGTGATAGGGGCGGGGATTCTGCTCATCGCCGCGTTCGCCGTGTTGTTCGGCCCGCATCTGTGGAGCATCGACCCGCACCTCATCGACATTAGGGCGCGGAACCAGGGAATCAGCTTCGCCCACCCGCTCGGGGCCGACCGGCTGGGCCGCGACACCCTGGCGCGCATGCTGGCGGGGGGACGCGTCTCGCTCGCGGTGGCGGGCGCCGCCATGGGCCTGGCCCTCTCCCTGGGGGCGGTCATCGGCGTGGCTTCGGGCTACTTCAGGCGCCTGGACGGCCCGCTCATGCGGCTGACGGATCTTTTTCTCGCGCTTCCGCTCCTGCCGCTCCTGCTCGTCATTATCGCGCTGTTCCGGGACGCCCTGCGCGCCGCATTCGGACCCGAGACCGGCATCTTCATTCTCATCGCCTCGGTCATCGGCGCGACTTCGTGGATGAAGACCGCCCGCATCGTGCGCGGCGAGGTGCTCGCCTTGAAAGAGCGCGAATTCGTCCTCGCCTCGGGCGCGCTCGGAGCGCCGGCGGGGCGCCTCATCTTCCGCCACATCCTGCCGGGCGTCATATCGCCCATCATGATTTCCGCTGCACTCGGGGTGGGCGACGCCATCATCACCGAATCCGCGCTCTCCTTCCTGGGCCTTGGCTTTCCGCCTGATTTCCCCACCTGGGGAAGGCTCCTCTACGATTCGACCGATTACCTCCAGCAATACCCCGGGCGCGTCCTTTGGCCCGGCCTCGCGATTTCGCTCACCGTGCTGAGCATCAACTACGTGGGCGACGGGCTGCGCGACGCGCTCGATCCCCGGACGCGGGGATGAGATTCCATCGACTTTCCGCATTCTCTCTCCAGCGGGCCGGAATGCGCTTTCAACCTTGCGCAAGAGTGTGACCTCTGGCACGATTCGTTTTCGGTGGAACACTCTGACAACATGACAGCGCGCCAGTCCGGAGACGCTCTCCGGCGGCCCTCGGAACAGGAACACCGATATGGCTGAAAACGGAAACGTCACCTTCATCTGCCCCGCGTGCGGAAAAACCGAACTGCCTTTGGACGGAGTGGATGAGCCGAACGAAATCCTCTACATCCAGCTCGCGGAGATGGACACCTGCGATGAGGCGCAGATAGCGCACTTCGTGTTCGGAGATTCGTTCACCAGCGGGTTCGGCGGCTTTGTGCGCGACCTGGACGCGGAGGGCGAGGAGCGCGTGCGCTGGGTTCCCCCCAGGGCGGTGGTGGCCTATCACTTCGCGAGAAACGAGGAGCGCATCGGCCACGCGGAGCCCATGAACGACTACTACCCCCAGCCGCTCTACCGCAACCTCTCCAAGGGAGACGGGGTCGAGAACATTTTCGTCGCCATGGCGTTCCTGCCCCACAACGAGTCCATGACGCCCGAGATGCGCGCGCAGGGGGAAGCCCTCGCCAAGTCCCTGGGTTAGGGGGTTATTGAAACAAATCTTTTCAGGAACGGAATTCACTACCAACGTCATTCCGGCGAAAGCCGGAATGACGATGCCTTTGATTGGTCGAAAAAGAAGAATGTAGGGACAGGTCGCGACCTGTCCCTACTGACCATCCTCCCACGTCGGCTCCAAACACCAGATCGCGAAGTCGGGACTTTCCCAACAACCCCGCCAGGAATCGCCTACCCCTCTCCCAGCAGACGGTTGTATATCCACGCCAGAATCGTGAAGAAGAAAAAGCCTATCGCGAACCCCCAGGCCGCGCCGATGATCGCACCCGGATAAGTGGGGGAAACGCCCGGGTAGAAATCGCCTATCATCCTCAGCATTTCCCCGCCCACGCCGAACAGCGCGCCCAGCAGCGCGTAGAGGAAAAACATGGCCCCGTAGATGATGCCGGCGGCCAGGCCGAATTTCACGGCGTCCAGTTTCACGTCGAATCTCCCTGATGGCGTGGAAATACGCTCCTACATACGCTATTCAATATAAGCCCCATGAAGTTTCCCGGCAAAACCAACAGCGAGCCCCGGAGGGGCCGCACGTATTCATCCCGGATGGGCCTTTTCGCCCGTCCCGAGACAGGAGGTCGATTCGATGAGCGAAGAAACACGCCTCGAGAGAGGACTCAGAACCCGCGCGAGAATCTTTGGTGACGAAGGTGAAGATAGACGTCAGGCATTCGCGGAGGCGAGTCCTGCGTTCGCGCAGTTCGTCACCGAAACCGTTTATGGCGATCTGTACGCGCGAGACGGCATCGACGACAAGATGCGCGAAACCGTGATCCTCTCCGTCCTGTGCGCCCTGGGCCGGGACAGGGAGTTCGGGTACCACGCCAAGGCGGCGCTTCGCATTGGCATGACGAAAGAAGAGATTCAGGAGATCATCATGGTGTGCGCGATCTATGCGGGCGCGCCCAACGCCGTGGGTGCGACAGACGTGTCGCTGGAAGTGTTCAAGGAGTTCGGCGTCTAGGCGCCGCTAGTCGGGCCCCAGGACGGTTCTGATTTTTTTTGTGAGTTCGGTGGTGATCAGCCTCGCCGCCTCCTCGAGTGGGGGCCGCATGCGCGCGCCTGCGGCGAAGGCGTGGCCGCCGCCGCCGAAAATTTGCGCTACGTCGTGAATCTCCACCCGGCCCTTCGAACGCAGGCTCACGCGGATGCGCCCGTTTTCGAGTTCGGACATAAAGGCGATGACCTCAACGGACTCTATCGAGCGGGGAACCGAAATGTATTCCTCCGTCTCGGAGCGCGAGACACCGAAGCGGTCGAGTTCCTGGGCGCTCAGGGTGAACCAGGCGAGGCGTCCCCCGCAGTCGAGCGCCATGCGGCTCATCAGCGTGCCCAGCAGCTTCACCGAGCCCGCGCCGTTCGATTCCCAGAATATCGAGTAGGCCTCACCGGGGCTCGCGCCGAGCTCCACCAGGCGCGCCGCCCAGTTCAGGGTGCGCTTGGACGTGTTCGTGAAGCGGAACTGGCCCGTGTCGTAGACCAGGGCCGCCATGAGCGCGCGGGTGATGAGCGGGTCGTCGAACGCGTAGCCCTCCTCGTCCAGGTAATCCGCGATCATCTCACCCACCGCGGCGGCTTGCGCGTCGATGACGGAGGGGCAATCGATGTTGTCCTCTTCCCGGATGTGGTGATCCACAACGGCCATGGGAAGGCCGCTGGCCATAAGCGGCTCCTCCAGCCTGCCCAGGCGGCTCGCCTTTCCCGTGTCGAGGATGAGGCACGCATCGAAGCGCTCCGCCCAGTCTTCCTGCGCGAGGATATCCCTTCTCGAGCGCACGAAGCCCTCGGGGTCGAAAGACGCGACGAAGACGGGAACCTTGTCTTCGGTGACGACGGTGGCGTGTTTGCCGATCGCCTTCAAGTAGCGGCTGAGCGCAAGACTGGCGAGGAGGCCGTCGCCGTCGGGTCCGATGTGGGTGAGCAGCAGGAAGCGATTGTGTAGTGCGAGGAAATCTCTTAAGGGCTGGAAGCGGCCCGGGCCTGGCGTTTGCTCCGTACTCATGCTCTCTTGGTTCTCATGAGGATGATTCCAGGCTCACGCGGTGGATCTGGCGCAGAACGTAGCCTCTGATCTCCTTTGCAGAAGGCGCGGCGTCCGACCGCTCGCCGCCGGTCATCACGCTTGCGAGCAGTTGCTCCACCACGCCGCCGCACGACGCGCAATCCCCGTAGGGCTTGTCCATCGGTATGACGCGCTCCGCCCCGCAGTCGCGGCAGCGCAGCAGGTGCTTCGCGCCCGGATGCTTGCCGCGCTTGGCCACCGCCTCGCCGTCCACCTCGACGATGTCCATCGAAAAATCGATCGTGGCCGCCGCGCTGACGGACGTGCCTACCCCGTAGCCGCCGTCCACCACGGGGTTCAGTTCGAGAATCTTCTCCTCGCTCAACCCCCCGCTCACGAAGAGCTTCACGTGCGGGAAACCCGCCCGGTCGAGCTCCCAGCGGATTTCCTCCAGGATCTGGTAGAGGTTCCCCCGTCTCGAGGCCGGCGTATCCACCCGCACGGCCGAGAGCCTGTCGGTCAGCGCGCGCGCCGCCTCCAGGGTTTCGAACCTCTCATCGGCGAAGGTGTCCACAAGCGCGACCCGGCCCACCTCCGGCTCGATAACCTCATCGAACGCCTTGGCCGCAGGCACGAGGCCGCCCATGAGAATCACCAGGGCGTGGGGCATCGTTCCCGCCGCCGGTATCTCCAGAAGCTCCGCTCCCTTCACCAGCGCCACGCCGTCGCAACCGCCCACGTAGGCCGCGCGCTCGACCATCGGCGCGATGGCCGGGTGCATCCGCCGCGCGCCGAAGCTCACGAGCTGCCTGCCCTCCGCGGCGATGCGGCACCGCGCCGCCTTGGTGGCGACCCCGCTCGCCTGGCACATCAGCCCCAGGATGGGGGTCTCCAGCCGGCAGAAATCGTTGTAGGTTCCCGTAATTTCCAGAACGGGCTGGGAAGGCCCGAAAACCGTCCCCTCCGGCACGGCGCGAACGTCCACCGGGAACCCCTCGAGCAGGCGCAGGATTTCCTCCAGACCCGTGAACACGCCCCATCCGCCCGGGAGGGACTTGGCCGCAAATTCCGCGCGCACGTTCTTTCTGATGCCTTTGGCTTCGAGAATCTTGAGGGTCCGCTCGAAATAGACGTCCGTCACCTTGCCCGAACGGATATCGTCGAAATCGGCGGTGAAAAGACGCAAAAGAGGATTCCGCCAGGGAGACCCGCTATTCGGCGGGCGCCGTCTCGGCAGGAGCTTCAGGCCGCATGTCCGCCTCTTCGTTCCTCAAGCCGAACAGCTTGCCCCAGGGCCTGGGGCCGGTGTAGTTCACCTCTTTTTCCCAGACGTCGTAGAGGCGTTCTTTTTCATACACGAGATCTTCCCGGAAATAGCCGGGCGTCTCGTACTGATGGGTATGGACGATGGATTTGGGCGTCGTGGGGCACGCCTCGGTGCAAAGCCCGCAGTACATGCAGCGCATGTAGTCGATATAAAACTCCTTGGCGTACATCTCGCGGCCCTTGCCCGCCGTGACGATGGTGATGCAGTCGACCGGACAGGCCTTCTCGCAGTTCAGGCAGCCGATGCAGAGTTCCTCGCCCGTCTTGAAGTCGCGCGTGAGTCCCAGGAATCCGCGAAAACGCTCGGGCGGCTCCCAGCGTTCCGTCGGGTATTGAAGCGTGACGGGCTTTTTGAACATGTGCCGCAGGGTGGCGGACATGCCCTTCACGATATCCCAGAGAAAGAACTTCTGAATCCCCCTGGTGAACTCCATTTCCCTCTCCTCGCCTTGTGCTCTAGGAAGCCGCCGCCGCGGCCTTCTTGGCCTCTTCCTGGGCTTCGAGATATTTCTCGGCTGCCACCGCCGCCGTCGTCGCGTCGCCCGACGCGTTGGTGATCTGGCGGATCAGCTGGCTCCTGCAGTCACCGGCCACGAACAGGCCCGGAACGTTCGTCTCCATGTTCTGGTCCGTCAGGATGAAGCCTGCTTCGTCTTTATCCACATGATCTTTTATCAAATCCGTGTTCGGAATAAAACCGATGAAGACGAACAGGCCCGTGGCGTCGATCTCCTGCGCCTCGTCCGTCTTGACGTTCCTGATGCGCAGCTTCTTCATCTCCCGGTCGTCGCCCACCACTTCTTCGGGTACGAAATCGGTGATGATCTCCACTTTCGGGTTCTCGCGTATCTTGTCCACCAGGACCGCATGGGCGCGGAACTGATCGCGGCGATGGATGATGTAGACCTTCGTGCCGAACTTCGTGAGGAACTGCCCCTCTTCCACAGCGCTGTTCCCGCCGCCGATTACGGTGATGACCTCATCCTGGAAGAACGCGCCGTCGCACAGCGCGCAGTAGCTCACGCCCTTGCCGGCGTATTTCTCCTCGCCTGGAATGCCGAGTTTTTTCGGATAGCCGCCGGGGGTGTAGATCACCGCTCCGCAGCGGCGCACACCCATGTCGGTCGTGACGAGGAAATCATCCCCGTCCTTTTTCACCTCGGTGACTTCTTCCATCTCGATCTTGAGGCCGAATTTCATGGCGTGATCGGCGAACTTGGCCGCCAGCTCCTGGCCGCCGACCAGTTCGAAGCCCGGATAGTCCTCCACGTGCTCGGTGTTGAGAATCTCGCCGCCCGGGGCGAGCTTTTCATAGCAGACCACGTTCAGCTTCGAACGCGCCGTATACAGCCCCGCCGTCAGACCGGCCGGTCCCGCCCCGATGATGATGATTTCGAAATCACGCTCAGCCACTACGTATCTCCAGAATTAAGGAAAAGGGATTATATACAATGTTGCTCCGAATGACTAACCGATCACGCCGTCATACGCCTCGTCAAGGGTCACCCTGTCTTGAAGAAGCGGCAAAAGGATTCCACGC
This sequence comes from Nitrospinae bacterium bin107, assembly GCA_002238965.1. GTDB lineage: Bacteria > UBA8248 > UBA8248 > UBA8248 > UBA8248 > Bin107. Next base: position 15,910 of record MPNJ01000007.1, read on the forward strand.
GCCTCCCGCGCATACGCCTTGCCTTTTTGAGGCGTGGCGCTCTTCGACTCATCAAGGTGCAATATCGGGAGCGGCAACGTCTTGTCAGCTTTTGAACAATGCTAGAATTTCACCGGGAAAATCATCCGATACGAGAGCATCCTCTTCATGAATTTTGTTCCCCGATTCACCGCGCGCAAAATAGGAGCAGGCGCCCGTCCCGTAAAATCCCAGATCAACGTGAACCCCGTCTTTTTTCCACAGAAAATTGACTTCCCCGTCATCGGCCAGCCCCATGTCGGGCATGGGAATCGAATCCAGCGGCAGCTTGCGGACGAACGCTTCCGCATCCCGAAACGCCTGAGGCGCAGGCCACGTTGCGCCCGGCCAGCGCCCCTCCTCGGGCGTGTTTTCAAACTCCTTCAATTGCGTGAGCAGTTCCCGATTCAATTTGCCAATCCGAGACGGACGGGCAGCCGCTTGAGGTTGAGAAGCCATCGCGTACTCCCTTGCGCTTCACCTACCTGGATACGCTCTACATGAGCGCATTAACACTCTATCAACAATCCACAGCGAAGAAAACATACCCTGGTTTTGCTTGTCCTCCACTCGTTACCTCTAGCTCAACTCGCCCCTATTCCGTAGGCGTAAGAACAAACGCGCCGAACTCCTTCTCCAGGCGAAGCCTTTTTCCGTCGTGCTCGATAACAGCGCCTGCGGGGGTATCATCATCCACCGGGATGCGCACGCCGCAAACAGGGCATGAAACCATCTGCACGATACTGAGCACCTCCGCCCCCTCCGCCCGGCCCAGGCGGAACCTGACCCCCGCTCAGTTCCCGCAATCGATCAGGTCTCGAACCTTCGCGTCCCACGGGACGGGTATCTCCTGCCCACAGCCGGGGCAGGGAAGCGTCTTCCGCCTCCCGTTCACGCGGCGAGCCCCAAAAGCGCCTGGAGTTTCGCCCTGTCGAAGCCGACCACCTTCTCCTCGCCGATAAATATGACGGGCGTGGCCCGCATCTCCGCCCGCTGGAAGAGTTCCTCCAGGGCTTCTTCGTCCTGATCGACGAGTTTTTCCGTGTACGCCACGCCATGATGGGAAAGAAACTCTTTCACCGCCTTGCACGGCGCTCAGAACGTGGATGAATAGACCGTCACTTCCTTATCGGACATCTCAAGTCTCCCTTGAAGCCGGTGTGCGCCGCCCGGGCTTCTGGGCGCGCTTCATTATCAATATCGTTCCCGGGGGTGTTTTGCGCTACTTCGGCGTGTTCACTCTTTCGAGCAGGGCGGCCAGCTCCTTGATGCGGATCGAATCAAGTCTCGAAATGGCGTCCACGATCTCCGCGCGCAAGGAGGCGTCCGTGCGGGCCTCGCTCAGGGCCTCGAACTTCTCGTTCACCGTCGCCCAGCTCATCGGGGTGGTGAAATGTCCCTCCCAGGTGGGCTTGTCCAGCTTGTGGACGGTCCCGTCCTTGAGCGTGATGGTAATGTGCACGGGAGATTGCGCGGGATACCTGGCCGTCATCTCATCGGAATTGGTCGTGCGTACCTTCTTGAGAAGCGTCTGCACGTCGTCCGCGCGGATTCTCGCTTCCTCGTACTGGGCGGGAAGCACCTGCTCGTCGATGATGGCCGCCGAGAGCACGTAAGGAAGACTGTGGTCCGCCGTCTCCTTGTTCAGCACGTGCTCGCGCGCGCCCGCCTTGCCCTCGCCCATGATGAAATAGGCGCGCTCGTAGATACCGATCTCAACGTCCTCGATGTCCTCGGGACTGAATCCGTGTTCTCGCTTCATGTCGATGACGCCCTCGATGGCCGTCTGGGAGTGAAGCCCCGCGTTGTAGCGCTTCACGCTGATCTCGAGCATCTTGCTCAAGGAAGTGTCCGACCAGTCGACATCGAACTCGCCCGTCACGGACTCGAAAACGCCCAGTGGGCCTTCCATCAGCAGGAGTTGCCCCGTTACACCGCGCATGGCGAGAAACGTCGAGTGCACCCCGGTGTGGCAGCCCGCCGCATAGGCGAAGCCCTTCCAGTGGGAGAGTTCGCCCGTGCGCGTGATGAGCAGGGGGTTCTGTCTCACACCGCTGATGGCAATGGCGTTGGCCGTCTTCTCCGCATCCAGCCCCAGGGCGCGCGAGGCGCCCGCCGCCACGGCGTAGGCGCCCGCCATGGGCTGGTCGAAGCCTCTTTTCTCATAAGGCGCGCTGTCGCAAAGGCGGCACTGCACCTCATACGAAAGCGCAAGCGCCGTCATGAACTCCGCTCCGCTCGCGTCGGCGTATTCGGCCGCCGCCATCACGGCGCCCGTGTTGTCGCTCGGGTGCGAGGTGGCGAGCTTCCCCATGAAGCCGTCGTTGAAATCGAGATAGCGGATGAGCGAGGTATTATAGAACGCCGCGGCGTCGGGTGCGCTCTTGCCGCCGCCGATGAGCGTGCAATGCGGCGCGCCGCCGAAATCATCCGCCTGCTCGCGCAGGTAGCGGACGGGGCCTTCGCCCAGCGAGCCGATGGCGCAGCCGATGGTGTCGACCATGAGGGTCTTCATCTGCGTGCGCATCTCTTCGGAGAGGTCATCGAAACTGCTGTTCGCGGCGAACGCCGCAATCTGTTCCACAATCGTCATGTTGTCTTCCTTCTTCGAACCGGTTTTTAGAGGGGAATTCTCATCGAGCGGGCTAGCCGCCGTTCAGCTTTCTGTATTCTCGCTGCATGATGAGCGCGTCGTATTCGAGCGCCGGAGACTCGCACACCACCCGGCCTTCGGCGCCGAAATCGATGAGGGCGCGGAACAAGTCCTTGTAATTCATGTCCGACTCGTCGAGTTCGAGGTGATGCGCCTCGCCCTTGTCCGAATACGCGATGCCCGAGAGGTGGATGTGTAAGGTTTTGAGAACGTCGTCGCCCATCCTGTTCTTCAAAAGCTCCAGTTGCGCGCCGAACTCGTCATACGTGTTGTGCGCGCCCGCCGAGCGCGCGTGAATGTGCGCGAAGTCTATCGTGAAGCCGACGTTCTTGCCTTTTAGATCGCCGCCCATATCGGCGATTTCCTCGATCGAGCCGAACTGCGTGCCCTTGCCCGTCGTCTCCGGATCCAGGCGAACCGCACAGCCCTCCTCCTCCAGGATATCGGCGAGCTCTCCTATCTGGTTGCAGATGAAGTCGTAGACCTCTTTCGGGTCACGTTTCTGGTAGAACCCGGGGTGAAAGCACGCGCCGTCGCCCCCGCACTTCGCCAGGGCGCGCGCGGTGTCGAGCACGCGCTTTCTGCTCGCCGCCACCTTTTCATCTTCCAGCGAATAGAGGTTCACGTAATAGGGCCCGTGCGCGGTGACCTGAACGCCCGTCTCGGCCTGGGCGGCCATCACCTCATCGCAGGTCTCCTCCCTGATGCGCACGCCGTGGACGAATTCCATCTCGTATACGCCCAGGCCCAGATCGTGAAGTCTTCGCACCGCCGCCGGGTGGGTCTGCGGCTTGGCCGAATGCGGGACCCCGCCCGTGCCGAAGAAAATCCTGTCCGCCTTCTTCGGCTTCGCGTTCACGCTCAAGGGGCCGTCATAGGTTCTGCCCTTCGGCTTTTCCTTTGGAACCCCCGGCGCCCAGCCGCGCACGTCAGCTTTTGGTTTTGGCTTCGCCGCTTTCTTCCTGGCTGCTTTCGGAGCCGCTTTTTTCTTTTCCGGCACGCTCGTCCTCAGAAGATGTATCGCGCAATGGCGCTGTTTTTTTGTCGGAACGCTCTTTCAGGCGGTCGATGGCCCACTCTAGCAGATATGCGCGCATGCTGCGAGAATCCTCCCCTTCAGAATTTATGCGGCGGGCGCGTCGCGGGGCGGCTCGCTCAGCCACTCGGCCATCTGGGCGAGAATCTCCCGCTTGCCGAGCCCCGTGTTCGCGCTGCAGAGAATCGGGCCGGACCAGTGGCCGTACAATCCGCCGCCGTCCACCATGGTTTTCACGAGCGCGTCCAGAACGCCTTTGCGCTCGTTTTGCTTCAGCTTGTCCGCCTTCGTGAGCGCCAGACAGGCCGGCAGGTTCACCGCCGCGAGCCATTCGAGGAGGTGCATGTCCATCTCACGCGCCCCCCGGCGCGAATCGATGAGCACCACCACGCCCTGGAGCGTCTCGCGGTGCTCGAGATAGGTCTCGATCATGGGCCGCCAGCGGGCCCTCTCGGCAAGCGGCACCTTCGCGTAGCCGTAGCCCGGCAAATCCACGAGGTTGAAGCGATCATCCACAGCAAAAAAATTGACGAGCTGCGTCTTGCCCGGCGTAGCGCTCGTCTTGGCCAGGTTCTTGCGGTTGGTCAGGGAATTGATGAGCGAGGATTTGCCCACGTTGCTCCTGCCTGCGAAGGCGACCTCGGGCAACGCCGCCCTCGGCCAGCCACCACGATCGGCGGCGCTTGTGATGAATCGCGCGTTTTGTATTTTCATGCCGCAAGCGTCAGGAGGAATCCCCTGCCGGGGGAGCGTATGCGTGAACGACGAGTCCCGTGCGTATCTTGGGATAAAAATAGGTGGACTTGTGCGGCATCTTCCCGCCCGCCTTGGCGATCTCGCACACCGACTCGAGGGGCGTGGGATTCAGCAAAACAGCCACCGCGCACTCCCCGCTCCTTGCGCAGGAGAGCGCCAATTCCGGGTCGGGTGTGAAGGCGATGTCCCCTTCCTCGTGAGAGGCCTGGAATGCGCCGTCCACGATGTCCGCATGGAGACGGCTCACATCGAGCGCGGCGACGGCTTCTTCCACCGATGCGGTTGCCGCGTCATGTCTGCCAATCAGATAGCGGACGTTCGCGCCGCCGTCATAGACACAAAACACGCTCGCCCCGCCGTTCGCTCCGGATAACGCCGAGAGCCGCTCCGCCACCCGGCCGCAGCCGCCGGCCTCGGGCGCCGCTTCTTCCAGGACATCGTATTTCCCGGCCAAGGCGGCGAGCGCTTCTCCGGTCGTGGCGGATACCTTCTTGAGGAGCCGGTAGGTGGGGAGAATCACCATGCCCGGGTCCGCGATGTTGGCCAGGCACATGAGCGTGTAGTCCGCCTCACTCCCCAAGGGGGCGTCATTCGCGCGGGCAGCGTCTCTCAAGTCCAGGGACGTCTCATAGCGGTGGTGGCCGTCGGCGATGAACGCCTCTTTCCCGAGGAGCGATTCCTGCGCAAGCGCGATGACTTCTGGATCATCGCACCGCCACAGGGTATGGCGCACGCCGTCGTCCTCGAAATCGGCGATAGGCGCGCCCTTCTCCGCGTTCTTTAAGGCGTTGTTCGCCGTTTCGTTGGGTTCGTCGTAAAAGCTGAAAATCGGCCCGAGATGCGCGCCGCTCCGCCCCCACAGATCAAACAGATAACCCTTGGGCTTGGGGAAGGTCTGCTCGTGAGGGTGGATTTCACCCGCGCCGTAGGGTTCGAGCTTCACCGCCGCGAAAAACGCGTTTCTCTCCAGGCGCGTTCCGTCGGGCAGCGCGAAGCGCTGGCGGTAGGGGTAGAGCGCGGGCGTTTCGTCCAGGGTCATCTCCCCGCTCGCGCGCCAGTCCTTGAGATAATCAACAGCGCGCCCCACGCGGCCCGCGTCTCCGTCTTCACCCTCCAGTATCTCGCCCTGAATCAGCCGCACGATGTTCAGGGGGTGGCGCTCATAAAACGAACGCCTGATCTCGGACGTAAAAACGTCATAAGGCGGGGAGGAGACTTCTCCCATTTCTTCCGGTGCGATATTTGAATACCTCAGCGCGCGAAACGCCCGAACCTGAACCACGAAAAACCCCTTTCCAGAATACGATACATAACGATGAGAACAGCGGCGAGGGGATATTAAGGTCGCCCGAGTGGAGTGTCAAAACATGATCGAGCCGATACGCAGGATTTGAGGGCCCTCTCACATTCCAGCGCTTCGCCCGGACGAGTTGACCGGGGCTGGCGGGTACTCTAGTTTCCTCATCATTATCCACAGGGGCGGAAACTGAAATCGTGAACGAGGAACATCAGGGATGAAAACGAAATTCGGCATCAGCTTCGGCATGCACCCCGAACGCATCTTTACGCCCGAGGAATCGTATGCGTTCGTAGAATCCGCCGAATCCCTGGGCTACGATTCCCTGTGGATAGGCGATCACATCTCCTTTTACGGCCACTACACCGAGAGCCTCACCACGCTGGCCGCCTTCGCGGCGCGCACCAGCCGCATCACGCTGGGGGTGGGGGTCTACCTCCTGCCGCTGAGACGCCCCGCCATCGCCGCCAAGACGGCCGCCACGGTGGATTACCTCACGGGCGGGGGACGCTTCGTCTTCGGCGTCGGCGTGGGAGGCGAGGGAAAAACCGAGTTCGAGCTTTGCGGCGTGCCCGTCAAAGAACGCGGCGCGCGGACGGATGAGTCCATCGAAATCGTGCGAAAACTCTGGAGCGGCGATAAGGTGAGTCACGAGGGGCGCTTCTGGAACTTTACGGACGCGCGCCAGACGCCCGCCCCGGCCACGCCGGGCGGTCCCCCCATCTGGGTAGGTGGACGCAGCGACGCCGCCCGGAAAAGAGCGGCGCTCAGATGCGAGGGCTACGTCTCCTATATGTTTTCTGCTCCCCGCTTCGCCAGGGGACTGGAAGACATGAGGCAATGGGCGGAGGAAGCGGGTAGGACGCTGGACATCGAAGGGGGCGCGTGGACGCCGGCGCACCATGCGTTCATCTACGTCCACGAGGATGAGGAGCACGCCCTGCGCGAGGGCATCAGGAATCTCTCCAGGCGCTACAACATGGATTTTGACGGCATCGCCCAAAAGTATTTATTCTATGGGCCGCGCGAGCGGTGCCTGGAGCAGATAGCGGCGTTCCAGGAGGCGGGCGCAACGCACTTCATCTTCAAGCACGCGGGTCCGGCGGATGAGGAGATGGACCAGATGGCGCTTCTGGCGGAAGAGGTGATACCCGAGGTGAGAAATTGAGCGAGACGAAAAAAGCAGGCCTCAAATGGCCCGTCTGCACCGTCCTCATACTCGCGCTACTGGGCGGGATGATCTACTGGGGCTACACGGCGTTCCAGGCCGAACAAGCCATTATCCAGGCGAAAACGGCCCCGCCCGCGCAAACGACGGGGGGCGCGGCGACCGTTGCGGGGACCCAGCCCGTCGCCTACCGCTCCGCGCTGCCACTGTATTTTCTGGTGGGTTTCGCCCTCGTCATGACGGCCATCATGGGCAGCATCATCTATTTCTGGTGGTCGCTCAAGGACTGGGAAGGCGGCAGGCGCTACGGTGACGAGGAAGCGGAAGCCCCGGCCCCCGATTCGGATAAGGTGTCCGCTCCGTAGGATTTTCCAGGGTTTACGCCTGTTCGATGGCGGAGAGGAACCACGTGTTCGGTCCCTCGGGCCGCACCCATGTCCAGTGCTCCGAGAAATTCACCCGCTCCGTGCGGCTGCCTTCGACGATATTCCCGCTTCGCTCTTCCACCACGTAATCGCAAAGACTCGCCTCGTAGCGCACGGCGATAAAATCATAACCCTCTTCGTTCCAGGCCTCGACAATCTCGGCGCTTTTGATGTCCACGTCGTCGAGCTTGTTGATCTTACCCTCGCTCTTCAAGCCCTCGATGTCGCGCTGGACCTCGCCGTAAATCTCCTTGTCCATGAGATCGCGGACAGGAGAAAGATCGCGCGCCGTCCAGGCGTTCTGGAAGCGGATGAAGTTCTCCTTCGCCAGGCCGACGAAGGCCTGCTCGGAAAAGGATGCGTCACTCTCGGCCATTTTCCGCAAAGCCGCATCGCTCGCGGAATCACGGTGGGTGGCCCGATCCCCGGGGGTCGGGCCACCGCTCGAACCTCGGGCCAAGCGGCTCGCGCCGCCCGTCTTGCCGATGTCCGGGCCGCGGTATACGCCGCCTGACCTCTCCTGCCTGCGGGGTTCTTCGTGCCTGTCGTGCGGCTCCTCCTCATATCCCCCCACGCCGTAGGGGTCGGCCTCGGCGTAGCGCTCTCCCGAATAGCGCGGCTCCTGGGAAGCGGCGGCGGTGCGGTTTCTCATCATCCGGAAGATGAAGAAGATGATGCCGCCGATGAGGAGAATTTCCAGAATTCCGAATCCGCCCCCCATTCCCATACCGCCCATCCCGCCGAAGAGCATGCGTCCTATCATGCCGCCCAGCAGAAACCCGCCGATGCCGGCGAAGAGGCCCGAGCCTAAGCCCCCGCCCAGGAACGAGGACCTCCGGAGCGGTCTGCGAGAGAAGCTGCGCGCCCGGGGGCGCGAGCCGAACGAGCGCCTCGAGAAGCCCCTGCGCCCGAAGCTGCCGAACCCGCGCGAGCCGCGGAACCCGAAGGATCGGAAACCGCCGAAGCGCCTCGCCTCGGCGTCCTGGGTCATGAAAACCAGACCATCCGTGGTGCGCGTGGGCGCGCCCAGGTGCGCGGGGGCCAGGAACAACAACGCGAACAACAAGGCGATGAGAAAAGACTTCATGCGAAACCTCCGAATGCGGCAAAGCCCGAAAAGAAAAAGGGCCGTTCCAGGAATCTGGATTATCCCAACATGGGAGAGATAAGTCCACGCAAAAAGGAAGTTTCGCCTCAGCGAGCCACTTATCCCTTGGCTAGAAAACACCCCCTCGCCCTCTCCTCCCCGTCATGCGAAGCCCACCGCCGCACCAGCGGGGTCAAACCCTCCCTCGTCGGGCTTTTTCAACAACCCCGTATGCGGACCCTGCAAGAAAGAAGACAACCCTGCCCGGTCGGGATCGATATCCCGCAGAACGGCCAGTCGGCATGGGGCGTGAATCCCCTGAAATCGTTGCTGGCGCATCCGCGCTTTGCTACCATCGGGGCGTCCCGCGAAACGTACTTCGTGAAACTGTCCGGGGCCTCGAAGCGCCGGCCCCTAATCTTAAGGAAGCGCCGAATTCATGAGTGAACACAAACAAATGCCGCTCGAAGGTGTGCGGGTCATCGACATCGGAACCCTGTTCGCCGGCCCCTGGATAGCCACCTACATGGCGGATTTCGGCGCCGATGTGATCAAGATCGAGCACCCGCGCGGCGATTCCCTGAGAAACTTCGCCTCCCAGAAAGACGGCGTTTCGCTTTGGTGGAAGCTCGCGAGCCGGAACAAGAAATCCATCACCTGCAACATCTCCTCACCCGAGGGGCAGGAGGTCCTCCGCAAGTTGTGCGAGAACGCCGACGTTTTGGTGGAGAACTTCCGCCCCGGCACGATGGAGCGGTGGGGCTTTTCCTGGGAGAGCCTCCACGCCCTGAACCCCAAGCTCATCCTCGCCAGAACGAGCGGCTTCGGGCAGAAAGGCCCCTACGCGCAAAGGCCCGGCTTCGGCACCCTGGCGGAGGCGATGAGCGGCTTCGCGCACATCACGGGATTTCCCGACGGGCCGCCCACGCTGCCGCCTTTCGCGCTTGCAGACGGCATCAGCGCGCTGTGCGGCACCTACGCCGTGATGATGGCGCTCTACCACCGCGACGTACACGACGCGCCGGGACAGGAAATAGACATCGCCATCTACGAACCCATCACCATGGTGCTGGGCCCCCAGCCGCTCGAATACGATCAGCTCGGCTACGTTCAGATGCGCACCGGAAACGCCATCCCATTCGCCGCGCCGAGAAACGCCTACCGCTGCAAGGACGAGCGCTACGTCGTGATATCCGCGAGTGCCGAGAACATCTTCAAGCGCGTCATGCGCGCTGTGGGGCGAGAGGACCTGGGCGACGACCCCAGGATGGTGACCCAGGCGGGCCGGGTCGAGAACATGGCCGAACTCGACGGCGCAATCCAGGCCTGGATAAGCGAGCACACGCTCGAGGAGACGATCGCCCACTTCGAAAAACACGAATGCGCCCTGGGGCCCATCTACGACGTGGCCCAGTTTATGGCGGACCCCCAGGTGCAGGCGCGCGAGACCATCACCACCGTGGAGGATGAGGAGCTCGGCCCCATCAAGATGCAGAACGTGATTCCGCGTCTGAACGGCTCGCCGGGCGCCATCCGCTGGGCGGGGCCTCCCATGGGCAAGCACACCGACGAGGTGCTGGAGGGAATCGGCTACGACGACTCGGCTATCTCCGCGCTCAGGGACAAGGGCATCATCTAGCTTTCGCGATGAGAGCGCCTCCCGAGCACTGCGTTTTCATCTTTCACGAAGGCTATTACGCCTACATCGGCCAGCACGTCCTGCAAGCCGAGAAATACCAGAAAACCCACACCAGACTGAGAGAAGCCGGTCTGCCAGAGAGCGCTTTTCTCGCGCCGCGCGCCGCTGAGCCGGAGGAACTCGCCCTCGTCCATACGCAGGAATATCTGGCGGACCTTTACTCGGGCGTTCACACCGCGCGCACGGCGCCGAGCGAGCTCCCCATCAGCAAGCAGATCGTGGACGCGAGCTTTTTGGCGACGGGCGGCACGGTTCTCGCCGCGCGCGAGGCGCTCGATAGGGGCCGCGCCATCAACCTCACCGGAGGCTTCCACCACGCCTTCGCCGATCAGGCCGAGGGGTTTTGCTACGTGAACGACCTGGCGGTCGCCGTACGCGTCCTCATAAGAGAGGGCGCGGTCGAAAGAGCCGCCGTGATCGATTGCGACCTGCACCAGGGAAACGGCACCGCCGCTATCTTCAGGCGCGAGGAGGCGGTGTTCACCTTCTCCATCCATCAGGAGAACATCTACCCGCAAAAGAAGAGAAGCGACGTCGACGTCGGTCTCTACGACCTCGCCACCGAGGATGAATACCTCCCCCATCTCGAAAAACACGTCCCGAAGATGCTCGATGAACACGCGCCCGACTTGGTCATGTATCAGGCGGGGGCGGACCCCTATGCGGGGGATCAGCTCGGAACGCTCAAGCTCTCGAAGGAGGGTTTGAAGCGGCGCGATGCCTACATCCTCGAAGAGTGCCGGGCGCGCGGGATTCCCGTGGCGGGCACCCTGGGCGGGGGATACGCCCTGAACCCTGCGGACACCGTGGACATCCACGTTCAGACGGCGATGTCCTTTTGGGAAATATGATACGGCGCTTCTCCCGGAGCGCGGGCGGCGTGTATACTCCCCTCAAATTTCGTGATTCATCGCAACAATAAGGAAGCGAATGTCCAGTTCCCCAGGAAACAGCCCCGCTAAAAAGCCCAGATTCTACTACGGCTGGCTCATCGTATGGCTCTCTTTCGCCACGCTGGGCTTCCACGTCGTCACGCGGTTTTCCTTCGGCATCTTCCAGGTTCCCCTGCTCGAGGAGTTCGGCTGGAGCCGGGGCCTTCTGAGCGGGGCGTTCTCGCTCTCGATGGCCACCTACGCCATCGGCGCGCCGTTTGCGGGCTCGCTCCTCGAGAAAAAAGGCCCGCGCGCCATCATGCCCTGGGGTTCGGTGATACTGGGCCTCACCTTCATCTCGTGTTTCTTCGTGTCCTCGCTCTGGCACCTCTACATCCTGTTCGGGCTTTTCGCCGGCTACGGCCTCTCGCTGAGCGGTTTCTCCACGCACAGCGCCATCATCCCGCGCTGGTTCGTCAGAAAACGAGGCCGCGCCACGGGCATCGCGCTCTCGGGTATCGGAATCGGCATCCTCGTCCTGGCGCCGCTGATCGAACGGCTCATCGCGTCCGTCGGCTGGCGCTACACGTACATGATCTTCGGCCTGGTCTTGTTGTGCGTCGTAGCGCCTGCCGCATTTGTGCTCCTGCGCGACGTGCCCGAAGACGTCGGCCAGGGGCCGGACGGCGGCCCGCCGCGCACGCCCGAGGAGATGGCGAGAGCGGGCGTCGGCCACGGCGGCGAGGGCAAGGGCGTGTGGGAGGTCTTCACGGTCGTGAAGCGTGACATCCGCTTTTGGTGCCTCCTGCTGATGGTCTTTGCCATCGGGCTCAACAACAACACCATCATGAGCCAGTTGCAGCTTTATCTCGTCGACGTGGGGTACGGCACCGCACTGGCGGCTGTCATCTTCGGCTCCGTCGGCTTCATCCGGACGTTCGGAAGCATCGGCGGCGGATGGGTAGGCGACATCATCGGGCGCGGACGCGGGGTGGCGCTTGCGGCCGTGGTGGTGGCGGCGGGCCTGACGCTGCTGATCCTCATTCCCCATTTCGGCGGGGGCATCCTGCCAGGCTACGCCTTCGCGCTCGTGTACGGGATCGGCATCGGCGCCATGAGCGCATGCTATTCGGCCCTGGCGGGAGATTGCTTCGGGGGCCGCACCTACGGCGTCATCATCGGCTTCATGGAGATCTGCTACGGCCTCGGAGGCGTCGTCGGCGCCCCGTTCGCGGGCTTCATGTTCGATTACACGAAAAGCTACCTCATTCCCTTCCTGACGATCATCGCCTTCATGTTCGTCTCGTTAGCCCTCGCGCTCTGGCTGCAGGCCTACATGAAAAGACACGGCCTGGAGCCGAGGTAGGGGGACGCGTTTCAAGAACTTAAATCACAGGAATGGGTTTAAAATCACAGACTTCCAATTTAAGTCCATCTGAACACAAAATTATAATCACCATTTTTATCGTTCGTAACGACTACAGTATCCCTCAATGACTTTTCGCACGCCTACGAATAATATACTTGACAAAAAGATTATCTTCTTATATACGTCCTAAGGACGTATATAAGAAGATAATCTATATTATTTCACTTTCCTGAGAGTGATAACCAGTCTTAAACACATTCAATAGATATACAGATTCTCTCTTGACTATACAGGAGTATAAGTATATAAACGTCCTAAGGACGTTTATATACTTATACTCCTGATATAATCCGCATGGAGTTTTGGGACAATGACGGAGTACTATCCAGGAGGAATCACAGGAAAACCAACCCGAGCCAGCATCTACTTGGCGGGTTTGCTGGAAGAAAACGGTAAACCGGTTCTCACCCAGTTCGACTTTTTTCAAATCATTCACAGAATGTATCGAGAATCACCAGACAAGAAACTATATCTGCGCCACGTTACTCCAAGCCGGGAAGACTACTTTCGCCTTAGGTCGAACCTGAATAGTCAAGGCGTAATCGGGCCCGATCGGGATTATGGCGCGCGCGTCATCAGGGTGTTGGCCATTTCGGATCTGCCAGCTGAAAGCATTGTCTGCCTCGTCGATCCAACATGCTATATTTCCCACCTCTCCGCTATGCAGCGATGGGGACTCACCGACCGAAGGCCGGATGCCTTGATGCTGTCTCGCCCTGATCGCAAGACTACCGCGGCCCGATTAAGGGCATATATGACGCAAAACCTAGGCGAGGGAGAAACCAATCTCTTCCCGCTAAAGATCGTCGGTCATCCCCCTGTCGTACGACGCCGGGCCGTCCGAATTCACGAGAGCAAAACAGCAGGTGCGTTTCTGAAGAATCGGGGGGATGGAGTGTTTCTCTCAACTATCGGACAAACTTTCCTCGACATGCTCCAAAAACCCGATCTTTGTGGTGGCATGCCTCACGTTCTTGATGTATGGGAAGAGCACGCGAAAACCTATTTTGAAGAAATCGTTGCAGCGGTCGGCACTGCCAAAAGTGGACTTGTAAAAAGTCGAGCAGGATACATTCTAGAAGAACGCTTAAGCCTGCATCACAGTGAAATCGAATCTTGGAAGATATACGCACAGCGTGGCGGCAGCCGCAAACTTGACCCGTCTAAAAATTTTGCACCCATCTTTTCAGAGAAATGGATGATCTCGCTCAATGCCTGAACCCAATTACAAAATCGATGTTGCAAAGTGGGTCGAAAACGCAAAAGCCGACCCTGTCGCCTACCGGCAACGCCAGACGGTGGAGATCGTCCTCAACGCTATAGCGATTACAACTCCCCTAAACGCAAAGATGTTCTTAAAAGGTGGCATTCTCATGGGACTTGCCTACGACAGCCCAAGACAAACGACCGATATCGATATGACTACAAAACTCATCGTCAAACACAATACCGGCGACATGATACGGACAAAACTGGATGCAGCGTTCCCACGCGCTGCCGCTGCACTAGGCTATGCCGATCTCGTCCTAATAACTCATTCTCTAAAAAGGATGCCCAGGAAGACTAAGTTCGAAAACGCAGATTTTCCCGCCCTGAAACTCAAAATCGCCTACGCTCGGCGTGGGACAAAACAAGAAACGAGGCTTTCGGAGGGTAAAGTTTCTGAGATGATTGACCTCGACATATCGTTCAACGAGACATTACAACATATCCAGGTGCTGGAACTCACTGGCGGACAGAAATTGCGTGCCTATGGCCTTGTCGATCTCATTGCCGAAAAATTTCGCGCCATGCTTCAACAAGTGCCGCGTAGGCGTAACCGTCGACAAGATGTCTACGATCTCGACTTGCTGATCGGAAAACATGAGATTGATGATGCCCTCCGTGCACAAATCCTGGATGTTTTTATTGAGAAATGCCGATCCCGCCGAATCGAGCCAACAGATTTATCCCTAAACGACCCCGAGATTAAAACGCGTTCACACGCAGAATGGCAAACGATGGAACTCGAATTAAGTGAAGTTCCAGAATTCGAATGTTGTTTTGCGCGTGTCTCGGAGTTCTATCGAAACCTGCCTTGGCAATCAGAATAATCGCCCTGGCCCTCGCGCTCTGGCTGCAGGCCTACATGAAAAGACACGGCCTGGAGCCGAAGTAGGGGGACGCCTTTTCAACCCTTGCTTGAGAGTTCCGGGAGCATTGGAAAAACGGCGGCCCTCCCCGCCACTTGACCTGGTCTATGAATCATGAGACTTACGCTGCGCGACCAACACGAGAATTGGACTGGCTGGAAAACACCGCATCGTTAAGAGACACAGATTCGCTGGGTTTTCGCCAGAACCGGCCGGCTTTTCATATTTGAATTCTCAAGCACATATATTCGTCCTGGTTTTTAGTTCCAAGGGTTAGCAGAGAAAGGTCGGTGCGCCACGGAATAGAAAGTTATGGTAAGAGCGGAAGGTAAGTCCCTGCCTGTTCGTCTTTTTCCAACATAAAGAAGTCAACCAAGAGCGCCGCGCCGCCATTGCGTCTTTCGGCCTGTCCGGAAACGTGCGCGAGGACGGCAAGCTGCGCGGCTACGCTCAAGGTGCGGGTTCTCGACTGTGGAAAGCGCGGAAAATGGGTCCGGGAAAGCTATTCATCGTATTCAGACAGAGGACCCGAGAAATGAACTACACGAGAAGGCAGTTTCTGAAGAGTGCGGCGGCCGCCTCTACTCTCCTCGCGACCGGGTGCGTCAGCCCCCACGGACACAAGGCATCCTATACGAGCCAGATACTCAAGCCCCAAAACCAGAACCCCGTCTTTCATTGGGTCGACGCGGCCTTACAGCAGGTGCGTGACCAAAGAGCCACCCCGCCCCTGGCGGCATACTGTTGCGCTCTGCCCATGGCCGCCGGCTTTCTCGCCGCAAACGGAATTCTCCAGGCTTACGAAGAACCCTTCGGGGTCGGCGTTGGCCCGCGCGGCGCGGACCCGGAAGTCGCCTACGGCGTGGCTTTCGCAAGCGCGGCCGCGGAAGCGTTCCAGCAGCCTTTTCTTTTTGAGCGCATGGCGTTCCTGGAGCGTTATCCCGCGGGCGAAGCGAAGTCCCTGGGCGTCAGGTGGGGCCGCGCGGCCGCCCGCAAGGTGCTGAGGATGCGGACAAACGACGGCGCCGAGCCCAGCGAGTCCCGTTATTATCTCGGACGCTACAAACGGCGCACGGATTCGCTGCGATGGGCGCCCACCGGCCCGTTCTACGGGACGAATCCCGGCCCTGCGTTTCCCACTTTCGATCGCGGCCTCTATCCGGGACAGGGGCGAATCAAGCCCTGGACCATGAAGAGCGGTTCGCAGTTTCGCGCATCGGGCTTCTACGATCCGGCGAGCCCGGAATTCGCAGAGGAGTTCGACAGAATACGCCGCCTGGGAGGAATGGAAAGCACCATCCGAACCGCCGATCAGTCCCAGATCGCGCTTTTCTGGGAAGACGGTCCCTGGGGCGTCACGGCGCCAGGGCACATGATCTGCATCGCCATACAGATTCTGCAGGACAGAGGCTTGAGCTTCATCGAACTCGCACGCGCCTTCGCATTGATAGGCATGACGCAGTGCGACGCCTCCATCAGCGCGTGGGACAACAAGTACCATCACGACATCCTCCGTCCGGAAACCGCCATTCGCGCCCGCGCGCCCAGGCTCGGCAACCCGGATTCGCGGGTGGTGCGGCAACCCGGCTGGCGCAGCTTCATTCCGGCTCCGGAATTTCCCTCCTTCACTTCGGGGCATTCCACCTTCGGCGCCGCCGCCGCCGAGATGATCGCGCTTATCCATGAACGCGACGACATTTCGTTCTCGGGCCGTTCGCCCGATGAGGTGCTGTGGCCGCAATTAAAAGGCGTCACCAGACACTGGAAGAGTCTCTCCCACATGGCGGAAGAAAACGGACTCAGCCGTATCTACGGCGGCGTTCACTGGGAAATCGACAATACGGAAGCATTGAAAGCCGGCCGCGCCATCGCACGCCAGGCCTTTCTCTCCACTTTTCCGAAAAAGGCCTGAGATCATGACAACGTGTAAAACAACCCCGGGAATTCGCCTTTTTTGGGCAGCGATAATTTTCACTTGCGCTATCGGGGCGAAGGGGTCCGCCTCGGCTGAGGAAATGTTTTTCAATTACGATGACTTCTCAATGCTCGAAGCCCCGCTCGCCACCGAGGTAGGCGACGTAACGCTCCTCCTGAGAGGCATGATCGAGGGAGCATCGACCTTCGGCCTGGGAAACGATGACGATGACGATACGGACGAGAGCCTGGACGGCAGCTTTCAGCTAGGCGCGCAGACGCAGTTGCCCAACCGCTGGCGGGTTCGCCTGACCTATCTCGGGAAATACGCCACCGACCCGGAAGCCTCCCCCGATTCGGGCTTCGCCTCCAGGGTGGATGACGAATACGAGGACGATCTCGCGCTATCGGTCGGCGGCTCCTGGGGAGCGGTGGTGGGCGGAAACGTTACAGACGTCGTACGCGAACAGACGCAGCGCACGCCCGGAGCAGGGAGAGCCTCCCTGTCCTTCGACGACGTATTCGGCTCGCTAGAGGGTTGGGGCGGCGGCTATGTGGGCCGCTTCGGCCCCTGGGTGCTCAGCACCGTGGTGGATGAGGAGGGGAACTTCGATCTCGGGGCGACGTATCAGCGTCCAATCGGCGACAAGGACTACCGACTGACAACGCGATACACCGAGGGCGTTTTCACTTCCGCCGACGGGCTGAGGCAATTCGACACCAGGGCGGCCAGCGGCGTCGGTGAATTCATCTACGGCAGCGCCTTGTTCGACTTGGGCGCGGGCTATGAACGCCTTCTATCAGCCGGTCTGGAAGTCGAGCAGTGGTATGTCTCCTCAGGCGTCCGCATCAAATTCGGAGCCGTGAGCCTCTCCCTCGAAGGCCACTACGGCGAAGTTGAAGGAGAGGAGAAAACCTCCGCCGCCCTGGGCGTTCAATACGACGTGGCGCGGGGATTGTCCGCGAACTTCGGCTTGAACTACGAAGACGCTGAGGTGAGCCTCGGGGGCGTGAACCTCATCGCATCCAAAGGGACCAAGGCCGTCATTTCGGTGAGATACGCCTTCTAGCCGAGGAGGGGGCGAGACGGCGCTCGTTCCCTCCCTGATCATCTTTCCCAAGTTCGCTGGGACAGAACCCGCACTCCAACTACGCGGGCATATGAGAGAGATAGCCAGGGACTGAGGCTGGAGCAGCTATTTCAGGTTCTTGAGATATCTTTTCACCTTGTAGCGCTCGGTGAGTTCGAAAAACTTCTGTCGCATCGCTTCCTGCCTGTTGCGCTCGCCCATTTCCTTGACGATTTTCTCCTGCACGTCCAGGAAGCTGAGCTGCCTGGCCCCCTGCTTTTGGGAGGTTTTCACGACGTGCCAGCCGTAGACACTGCGAACCACGCCGCTGTGCGCGCCCGGATCGAGCGAGAACGCCGTCTTCTCGATAATCTCGGGCAGACCCGTCCTTTTGCTGTAACCCCGTTCCATCTCCCCCAGGCTCCCGCCGAGCGCGCGCTCGGGCGCCAGGGAGTACTTCTTCGCCAGTTCAGCGAAATCCTCCCCCTTGACGATCTTCGCCAGCAGATCCTTCGCCTCTTTCTCGGATGAGACCATGATGTGGGACGCGGAAACCTTGCCCCCCTCGGTGTATTTCGCCTTGTTCTGCTCATACTCCGCGAGAATTTCGGCCGCCTTGGGCCGCGCGCCCTCCTCGATTCTGCGCAGCGCCTCGCCGATGAGAATCTCGCGCCGCGCGCGCGCTATCTGCATCTTCACCCGCTCGGTGCCCAGAAAATTACTCTCATCCGCATGCCGGAGCATGAGCATGCGCTGGATCAGGGCTTCCAGGAACGCCGCCTTGTTCGCTTGCGCCTGCGCCTGGATGTTGGCCGGCAACTGTTGGATGAAGGCGTTAAATGCCTCAAGCGTTATCGGCTTGTCTCCGACGTGCGCGACGATGGCCTCCCCCGCCGCCTTCGGGCCCATCTTGGGCGCGGCGGATGCGGTGGAGATGATAATGAGAAAAGCCGCAAGGGTGAGCGTTGCAAATTTTACGATAGGTGGGCGCGTCATGACGTGACCTCCTGAAGGTATGGCGAGTAATTGGGAAACGGTGATCATACAACAATTCACTCAGGCTTGCCTTCCGCCCTCAATCGTCCGTCCTTTCCATTCGCTTCGGCCCGATGAGCAGGACGCACTCACCTTTTATCTTTCTGTCTTTTAGTATCTCGGCCAGCCCCTGCGCCGTCTCCCTCAGAATCTCCTCGTGCAGTTTCGTGATCTCGCGCGCAAGTGCCAGGGGCCGCGCGGGCGCGATGGCGGCGATTTCGCTTGCGAGCCTTGGCGTTCTGTGGGGCGATTCGAACACGACGACCGTGCGCTCCTCATCCAGCAGCGCCTCGATTTTTTGAAGCCTCTTGCGGCCTTTGGAAGGAAGAAACCCCTCGAATACGAAGCTGTCCGTGGGAAGCCCCGAGGCAGTGAGGGCGGCCAGAACGGAGGATGCGCCGGGCACGGGGACGACGGCGACGCCTGCTTCAATCGCGGCGCGTACCACCCGGTAGGCGGGGTCGGAAACCCCCGGCGTTCCCGCGTCGGACACCACGGCGACCCGCTCGCCACTCAATGCGCGCCCGGCCAACTCACCTGCTCGCCTCGCTTCGTTGTGTTCGTGGTAGCTCACGAGCGGTTTCTTGATGCCGAGGCGCGAGAGCAGCCTCCCCGTGTGGCGGGTGTCCTCGCACGCAATGAGGTCGCACTCGCGCAATACTCTTAAAGCCCGCGCTGTAATGTCTTCTAAATTTCCAATCGGTGTGGCGACGAGATAGACGCCGGAGGAGAGGGGCGGCGGCGGTTTGGCCATGTGCTCAGGCCACGACGCCCGCTTCTCGCAGGTTCTTTATTTCTTCCTCGCTCGTGCCGAACTCGCGCAGCACTTGGTCGGTGTGCTCGCCCAACAGGGGCGCGGGCGTCCTCACGCCGACGCGCGTCGCAGACAACTTGGGCGGGAAGCCCAGAACCCGTATGCGGCCCGCCGCGGGGTGCTCCATATCGACGCTCATCTCTCTCGCCTGAATCTGGGGATGGTCAAAAGTTTCCGCCATGTTCAGAATCGGCCCGCAGGGGATTCCGCCCGAATCCAGAAGCGCCACCCAATCGTCCCGCGTCTTTTCGATGAACACCTCTTCGAGCTCGCCTGCGAGCGCGAGATAGTTCTCGCGCCTCAAGCCGTCGGTGGCGTATTCCTCGCGCTCCAGGAGGTCTTCCCGCCCGATAGTATCGCAGAACAATTCCCAGTTCCTCTGGTTGGCGGCGCCCAAAGCCAGATAGCCGTCTTTGCACTGAAAGGCCTGGTACGGGGCCGTCATCTCGTGCGCTGAGCCGAGCGGTTCCGGCGGCTCGCCCGATGGGAAGAACTGCGACGCCTGCCAGAACGTGTAGCCGAGCCCTGCGTCGGTCAGCGCCATGTCGATGCGCTGTCCCTCGCCCGTGCGCTGTTTGTGGATATAGGCGGAGAGTATCGAGAGCGCCGTGTACATGCCTGCGTTCAGATCGCATATCGGTACGGGTATCTTCGCGGGCGCGCCGCCCGGCTCGCCCGTGAAGCTCATGAGGCTCGAGAGGCCCTGCGAAACCAGGTCGAACCCGCCCTTGCCCGCGAAAGGACCCGTATCGCCATAACCTGAGATGGAGGCGTAGACGAGGCCCGGGTTCAGTGCTTTCAAGTCCTCATAGCCCAGCCCCAGGCGGGTCATGATGCCGGGCCGTATGTTCTCGACGAACACGTCGACCCCTTTCGCGAGTTCTTTCATGAGCGCGACGCCTTCGGGCTTTTTCATGTTCACCGAAACGCTGCGCTTGTTGCGGTTCAGGTTCATGAAGCCGTGCGCCTCGCCGCCGTCGAAGTAGCGGCCCAGCCGGCGCGCGCTGTCCCCGCCGTCGGGATTTTCGATCTTGATGACGTCCGCGCCCATGTCCGCCAGCAGGCACCCGCAGAACGGGCCGGCCATCACCTGGCAGACCTCCAGCACGCGAACGCCCTCTAGCGGCCCGCCCGTCTTTCGGCTCATCTGTTTTATTTTCCCCGGAATTCAGGCGCGCGCTTGTTCAGAAACGCCTCCACGCCTTCCCTGAAGTCTTCTGTGTCGAAACAGGCGACCTCGCGCGCCCTCTCTTCTTCGGTAAGAGTGGAGAGGTTCGGATCGAGCAACACCTTCTTCACGAAACCCTTGTGCCACTTGTGAACCAGGGGCGCCAGGGAAACGATGCGCTCCGCCATCTCATACGCCGCGGCCTCCACCTCCTCGTCCGGCACGACGCGCGCCAGAAAGCCCGCGTCGAGCATTTCCCGGGCCGTGAAGAGCTTGGCGGTCAGCAGCATATCCAGCGTGCGCGCGGGGCCGATGGAATACACGAAGCGCCTGAGTTCGGAATAGCCCGCCACGAGGCCGAGTTTGGCCACCGGTATCCCGAAGCGAGAACTCTCGCCCGCGACCCGCAGGTCCGTAGCGGCGGCGAGCTCCACGCCCCCGCCCACGCAGGCGCCGCGAATGAGACAGATGACGGGTTTCGAGAAGGCATCCACCGCGTCGAGGCCGCGAAGGAATCCTGTTTCCGAGAAATGCTTCGCTTGCTCCGAGCTGTAGCGCTCCTGCTTGAAGCGAGAGATGTCCGCCCCGGCCGAGAAGGCGCGTTCGCCGGCGCCCCGGAAGACGACGGCGCGCACCGAGTCGTCCGCGTCGAGTTCGGGCATGAGGCTGCCGATTTCCACCCACATCTCATACTCGATGGCGTTCAGCCGCTCGGGCGCGTTGAAGGTGATCGTCGCCACCGCATCCTTGCGGGAGAGCAGGATTTTTCCGTCCGCGCGTTGTTCTTCGCTCACGTCACTCGCCTCGATTCAATCTCTATCGGTTCGAACCGCTTCATGGCGCCAGCCGGATTTTCGCGCCGTCGTTCGATAAACGGGAGATATGCTTATGCTTCCTGCGCATCCTTGTATTCTTCGAGCCACGCCATCTGGATGGCCTCGAGCTTGCCCTCCGTCGAGGTCTTTGGATCGTCGTCGAACTCCTCGAGTTCGCACACCCACTCGTGCAGATCCGTGAAACGGACGGAGAGCGGCTCGATCTTCGGATATTTCTCATATAGCGCGATGCCGATATCCTCGGCGTCTTCCCAGCCAAACGTGTCCACCAGTTCTTCTCCTGAACCGAATTTCCTAATGGGCGTGCTGTTCACGGGCGGCGTCCGGGCCTTCCTGAACGAGGTTCACGTTCCAGAACGGAACCTCTATCTCGATGACTTCGTCCGTATCGGTCTCCAGCGTCGCCTGGCAGGCCAGCCGGCTGTCGAGGTCCACGTCACGCGCGTCGTCGAGCTGATCTTCCTCATCCTCGGTGGATTCGTTGAACGAATCCGCGCCCGTCCGGATTTTGACGTGGCATGTCGAGCAGGCGCACACGCCGCCACAGGCATGATCCAGGTCGAAGCCGTTTTCAAGCGCCACTTCGAGAATGTTCTCGCCCTCATGGATCTCTATCGTCTGTTTCTCTTCTGTGAAATAAAGTTTCGCCATTTTCTTCCCCTGCGCCCCGCGCGAGTCGCCTGCGGTATCTAGTCGTTGAGGGCTTCGCTCACCCTCTTGTTCTCCAAAGTAGATTTCAAAACGTTATCCATCATCCGCTCTGCGAGCGGCATCGTGACTTCGTTGAGCGCGTCGACCATATCGCGAATCTGGCCTGCGTCCTCGCCCCGGCAGGATTCTTCCAGCGCGCTCACGGCTTCTTGAATCTTCGCGCGCTCCTCGGGAGAGACGGCATCTTCTGCATAATCGTTCATCGCTCGTGCCGTGGCCATGAGAATGGTTTCCGCCTCGGTCCTGGCGTCCATGACCTGTCGTGAGCGGATGTCCTGCTCTGCATGTTCGAAAGATTCGATGAGCATGCGCTCGACCTGCTCGTCCGTCAGCCCGTAGGAGGGCTGCACATCCACCGAGGCCGCCTTGCCGCTCCTCAGGTCCCGGGCCGTAACGTTCAGGATGCCGTTGGCGTCGAGCAGAAACGTCACCTCCACGCGGGCGAGACCCGCAGGAGCGGGGTCGACCGCCAGGCGGAAGCGCGCGAGCGAGCGGTTGTCCTTCACCAGTTCGCGTTCTCCCTGGAGGACGTGGATATCCACGCCCGTCTGGTTGTCCTTGAAGGTGGTGTAGGTTTCCCTGGCGCTCGTGGGGATGGTGGTGTTGCGCGGAATAATCCACCCCATGACGCCGCCCATCGTCTCGATACCCAAAGAAAGCGGCGTCACGTCGAGAAGGAGCATGTCCTTTCTGCCGCCTGAGAGGATGTCCGCCTGCACGGCCGCGCCCAGGGCCACCACCTCGTCGGGGTCCAGGTCCGCATGCGGGCGTTTTTCGAACAACTCCTCCACCATGCGTCGGATGAGGGGCATGCGGGTGGACCCGCCCACCAGAACGACCTCATCCACTTCCCCGGGCGTGAGGCCTGCGTCCGCAAGCGCGCGCTTGCAAGGCGCCAGCGTGCGCTGGGCGATGGGCCAGAGGAGCGCTTCCATCTCCTCGCGGGCGAGACTTCCCTTGTGGGCGAGCGGGACGCCGCCGGGGTTTTCGAGGATGTATTCCGTAGAATCACTGTCTGAGAGCGTCTTCTTTACGTGTTCGGACAAAAGCGCGAGTTCGGCCAGCGCCTCGGGGATTTCGCTCAAATCCACACCATGTTCTTCGAGGATTTCCTTCTGGACGTGTCGGGATATCGCCTGATCGAAATCATCTCCGCCCAGGCGGGTATCCCCGCCGGTGGAGAGCACTTCGAACACGCCGTCCTTGATCCTTAATAGTGAGATGTCGAACGTGCCGCCGCCCAGGTCGTACACCGCAACGACGCCGCGGTTTCGTTCGTGAAGGCCATAGGCGAGAGAAGCCGCCGTGGGTTCGTTGATGATGCGGAGCACATCCAGGCCGGCGAGCTTGCCTGCGTCTTTCGTCGCCTGGCGCTGCGCGTCGTTGAAATACGCCGGCACCGTCACCACCGCCCGAAGGACAGGCCTGCCGAGCATTTTTTCCGCTCGGGATTTCAGGCGTCTCAGCACCAGGGCGCTAATCTCGGGCGCGCTGTAGGATCGTCCCTGCGCCAGCACGTGAACGACTTCCCGCTCATCGGGGTCCGCACAGAAGGGCAGGTGGCGCATATCATCTTTTACGTCCTCATAGCCCCTGCCCATGAATCGCTTGATGGAAAAAATTGTGTTCCGGCTGTTGGATACGCGCTCATCCTGCGCCTCATCGCCGGTAAGAACGCTGTCGGAGCGAAAGCTCACCACAGAAGGAAGGATGCCGCGCTCCCCCTCAGGCGCGAGTATCGTCGGTTCCCCTCCCGATACGGAAGCGACCAGGCTGTTCGTCGTGCCCAGGTCGATTCCGACGATCTCGCTCATTCACTCTCCTCCAGGGCGCGCTTGAGGCTCGTGAGGGTGTTCTCGATGTAGTTTCTCTGTCCGAGGATGGAGCGCATCTTCCTGACGACTTCAGGCGGCGCGGATTCGTTTTTTTCCATCGCTTCGTCCCATGCGGCGCCCAGCTTATCGAGCGCCGTGTGCTGTCCATCCCTTAGCGCTGAAAAACAACCCATGGCCGCGTTCAAGCGCTCGCGCAAATTCTCGGCTTCTTCCTCGTCCACGCAGCACTGAAACTCCTCTGCCGCTTCCTGGGCCTCGAATATCTCCTCGAATAACTCGGGCGGTGGCGTCCGCTCGTTCTCCTCGAGCTTTCCGCTTTCGAGTTGCACGAGGTAGATAACCCGGGCAATCGGATCCTTGAGGGTCTGGTACGCCTCATTGATGCGGGCTGTTGCATCAAGGCTCCTGATCCGCACCGCGACGGGCGCATCCATGAAAAAATCGGGGTGAAGCTTCCGGTTCAGTTCGTAGAATTTGGTTTCGAGCGCTTCCGTGTCGAGATCGCACTTTCTCCCAACGCCCAGTAAGACGAAATGATCGACCTCGGCGGGAATGGCTTCTATTTCGCCATCTTCATTGAAAACGGAAAAAGGCTTTTCTTTCGTCGCTTCGCTCATCTCGCGATTCCAGGCCCGCATGAACCGCCGGGCGCAATGAACTCAAAAGAAAAACGCGTCGCTATCCCATGTGGCATGGGCGCGGCGCGTTTCATCCCGGTTGCGTTACGCGGAAAAACTTTCCCCGCAACCACAGGACTGGCGTGCGTTGGGATTTTTGAACACAAACCCCTTGCCCATCAGCCCGTCTTCAAAATCCAGGGAGGTGCCCGCCAGGAAAAAGAGACTCTTCTTGTCCACAACCACACGGACACCGTCTTTTTCGAACACCTCATCCATCAGCGGGTTGATCCGTTCTTCGCCCTCGAACTGCAGGACGTAGGAAAGCCCGGAACAGCCTCCTCCCTTCACGCCGACGCGGAGGACGTGGCTCTGCGCCCCTTCTTTCTCCCTGAAGCGGTTCACGTGCTCCACCGCCTTGTCGGTGATTTCGATGCTCAATCTTTTCGCAGCGGTCTCCATACCCTACCCCTTGCAGGTGAATCGCCCGCTTCTAGTGATGACCCTTGCGCTCGACGACCGGCATGCCGTTTTTCTCGCGAAAATCGTTCAGGGCGGTCTTGATGGCGTCTTCCGCCAGCACCGAACAGTGAATCTTCACCGGCGGGAGGTTCAACTCCTCGACGATCTGCGTGTTCTTGATCTCCTCGGCCTCATCCACCGTCTTGCCCTTGAGCCACTCGGTGGCCAGGGAACTCGAGGCGATGGCGCTTCCGCAGCCGAAGGTCTTGAACTTCGCATCCTCGATGAGGCCGCCATCGTCCACCTTGATTTGGAGCTTCATCACGTCGCCGCATTCGGGCGCGCCGACGATGCCCGTGCCCACCGTCTGGTCGGCCTTGTCGAGCGAGCCGACGTTGCGCGGGTTGTTGTAGTGATCGACCACCTTGTCGCTGTAAGCCATTTTCCCGTTCTCCTCTTTCCAATTGCTGCGATTCCAGGTTTCCGTGAGCCGCAGGCTCTATATCAAAATAAGCTTAACGCTCCTTTAATGCGACTGCCATTCCACCTTGGAGAGGTCCACCCCCTCTTTCACCATCTCATAAAGCGGGCTCATCTCGCGAAGCCTGTTCACGATGCCCGTCGTCTTCTCGGCCACGTAGTCTATCTCCTCCTCGGTGGAGAAGCGCCCGAAGCCGTAGCGAATCGACGAATGCGCCAGCTCATCGCCCCGGCCCATGGCCTTGAGCACGTAGCTCGGTTCGAGACTCGCCGAGGTGCAGGCCGAGCCTGAGGACACGGCCACGTCGCTCAGTCCCATGATGAGCGATTCGCCTTCCACGTAGGGGAAGCTCAGGTTCAGGTTGCCCGAGAGGCGATTGGTCTCATGGCCGTTCACGTACACTTCATCCAAACTCTCGAACATGGTGGCCTTGAACTTGTCGCGCAGGTTCGTCAGGCGGATGTTCTCCTCCTCCATCTCCTCCATGCACAACTCGGCCGCCTTGCCGAAGCCGACGATGCCCGAGACGTTCAGCGTGCCAGAGCGCATTCCACGCTCGTGGCCGCCGCCGTCGATGATGGCGGAAAGGCGAACGCGCGGTCTGCGCCTGCGCACGTAAATCAATCCCACGCCCTTGGGTCCGTAGACCTTGTGGGCGGAAGCCGAGAGGAGGTCGATGTTCATCTCGTCCACGTCGATGGGAATCTTGCCGTAGCCCTGCGTGGCGTCGGTGTGAAAGAGGATGCCGCGGCCCCGGCACAGCGCGCCGATCTCGGCGATGGGGTTCAGCACGCCGACCTCGTTGTTCGCCGCCATGATGGAGACGAGGATGGTGTCGTCGCGCATGGCGTCCTCGACCATCTCGGCCGTCGTGATGCCGTTCTCGGGAGGCTCGATGTAGGTGACGTCGAAACCCCAGGTCTCCAGGCGCTTGGCGGAGTCGATGATGGCTTTGTGCTCGATCGCCGAGGTGATGATGTGGTTGCCCTTTTTCTTGTACATCTCGGCGACGCCCTTGAGCGCCATGTTGTCGGACTCCGTGGCCCCGCTGGTGAAGATGATCTCGCGCGGGTCTGCGCCTATGACGGCGGCGAGCTTCTCCCGGGCGTCGTCCACGGCCTTTTCCGCCTCCCAGCCGAAGCTGTGGTTGCGGCTCGCGGCGTTGCCGAATTTCTCGTCGAAGTAGGGATTCATCTCTTCATGAACCCGCGGGTCCATGGGAGTCGTCGCCTGGTAATCCATGTAAATGGGGAACTTCAAGCTCATCTGATCTCTCCTGCCGGCGTACCGACCATGTCCTGAAGGGTCATTCCCTCAAGCACATCGGTCACCTTTTTCTGGATCTTTTCCATGGGATAAAAGATCGTGCATTTCTCGTATTGTTCACAGCCCGTGGCGTCGCCAATCTGGCACGTCGCCATGGCGATGGGACCCTCGATGGCTCGAATGACCTCCGCCACCGAAATCGTCTCCGGTCTACGCGAGAGAACGTAGCCGCCCTTGGGCCCGTTTCTCGACTCCACGAGTCCGTTCCTGGCCAGAAGCTGCATCGTCTTCGCCAGCAGTTCGGCAGGTATGTGGAACCTGCAAGCGATGGCTCGCGAGGTGATGGCCGCATCCT
This sequence comes from Nitrospinae bacterium bin107, assembly GCA_002238965.1. GTDB lineage: Bacteria > UBA8248 > UBA8248 > UBA8248 > UBA8248 > Bin107. Next base: position 43,046 of record MPNJ01000007.1, read on the forward strand.
CTTCCTGCTCCGCAAGGTAGGAGAGAGCCATCAAACCGTAATCCGTACGCTTGGCAATCGTGAACATCCCACTTACCGCCTTGAATTATACCGGGTTATCGGTCAAATCCGACCATTTGGTAGCTGACGGCGTCTTTCCACCACTAAATGCGACCCAAATGGTCGCCGACCCATCTAGTCGCATATATACGCTTCAATCGAACTAATGTCAAGGGTTTGTGGTTATATAATCAACACTTAAGCGCGACTCGGGGCGATCCATCGAGGTTGACCTAATGTAAAAGCTACGCAATGATCAGTTAGCAATATTGCACAATGAATTTTATTATTACGTGGAAAGCTTTTTTAACAAAGAAGAATTCTAAAATGTTTGATGCGACCCTCAATAGTACAAACCCAGCAAAAGGATCGCGCTTCGAGTCCTTACTGCAGGGTTCTGACAAGGTATCGACAAACGCACCCTGGGATACTATTTTATTTTCTGATGGCGACTTCGTTATAACACCTACGCTTGGTTCGTTGGTTCCTCTCTGGCTGTTATTAGTCCCGACCCGCCCATTCTTGAATTTCGTGCAGGTGTCCGAGGAATATGGGCAAAATCCGATTAGCCTGGTAACCCAAATCTTGTCGCAGCGGTTTGATTACCACGGGAAATTTGTCTGGTTCGAGCACGGAGCCGCGACCACTGGTTCAGTCACTGGTTGCGGTGTCGACCAAGCCCACCTACATATTATCCTCGATCCCACTTTCACCTTTGAGTCGTTTCATATGGCAGTCATGTCCATGGCTAACTACACTTGGGAGTGTGTAGCACCGGAAGCCAGCTATGATAACCAAAACTGGAGGCAGGAGTATTTGGCTTTTGGAAACAAAGAAGTCGCAGTCAGGACAAACTTGACGAATCCTCCTGTTTCACAGTTTTTCCGAAAGGCTATCTCTGGAGTTGTTGGGCGAGATTCGGAATGGGATTATCGTAATTTTCCTAATGGCAAAATTGCTAAAGAGACCGTTTGCTTTATGACTGCTCGAATAAAAAATAGGGTTACTCCGTAATATGACGGACGAAGTCGAGGCAGAAAACGAGAGACCAGAAGCAAAGGGGGAAAGCGAATGTTCACCAGTCGAAACTGATGAGTATTCCGATAACCGCAAACGGTGGGACTGGAAGAGCAGGTATCCATCCGAGGCAAAGAAGAAGATACGTTTCGAAGCAAAAGCACTGCTAATCTCTCTGGTTTTAAGTCTCTTGGCAGCAGGACTCTTCTTGAGCCTAGGAAGAAATGTGCTAACAATTCCAAGCTCAAACGCTGAGGCCCCACCGATAATTCTAATCGATCCTAAGCTAGTAGCTATATTCCTAGTTGGGTGTGTTGGGGGCGTTACACATTCGATCAAATGGCTGGTTCACTCTGTTGCTACCGGAAAATGGCATCTGGACCGCCGATATTGGCGCCTGCTCGTACCCTGGACAGGTGGCGTCTATGCATTGGTAGTGCTTGCCCTTATTGACACAGGGCTATTTCCCGGGACCGGAAGCAATTCGACCGATCACTCTATGGTATCTCCGGCACTAGCATTTCTCGCTGGTTATTTCTCGGACGGTGTAAGTGGTCTTCTATCGAATGTAGCCAATGCCGTTTTCGGAACTCTTGAAAAAAAGTGAACCGCCTCATCTGTTTCAGCTAACGAGAAAGAGACGGGGCGATCAACAACTCTTCCGATAGCACGTGGGGGCAGAATTTGTCCCTGGTTGCGAACAAAACGATGAATAACACATCATCCCTTACCTCCCATCATTCACCAACTCCCACTTGCCGTTTCGCACGCGCACCAGCACGAGGGAATCGGCGCCCAGGCCGTTGTGGTCGTTTTTGGAGAAGCCATAAGTTCCGTTCAGTCCCGTGAAATACCGCGCTCCCTCCACGCCTGCGGGGATTCTCGCCCGGTTCGCGCCCACGCCCCGGGCGGACCACGCCAATATGCGCAGCGCGTCGACGGCGGCGGCGGCCGTCTCACCCGGCTCGCTTTTGTAGGTCTTCAGATACTCGTTCCGAAACGCCGTGAGGTCCCTCTTGACGGGGTGCGATTCGGGTAGAAGATGGGCCGCCGTTAACCACGAGGCGGGGAACACCACGCCCTCGGCCGCTTTGTCCCCGCTTTTGGAGCCGAACATCCCCGGAGACGCATGCGAGAGATAGAGCGGCATATCGAGGTCGAGCGCCGCGCGGGCGCGCACCAAATCCACGCGCGACCCCCCGCGCGCCCAGTGCACGAAGCCCCCGACGCCGCGCCGGGAGGCGCGCTTCAGAAAGGGCAGGAAATTATGCTCGCCCGGCTTGAAGGATTCGTTCAGGAGGATGGACACCCCGAAATCAGGCGCGAGCGCGGTGATCTGCTCTCGCCCCTCCGTGCCGTAGCCCAGGGAGGAACCCAGCATCGCCGCGCGCTTGATTCCCCTGTCCTTCATGTGCCCAAGCATCAGCCGAACAGGCAGCGACGAGGGCCTTGCGGTGGAGAAAACCCACTGGCGAGCCGGAACGAGAATTTCCTCGGGCGCGGACAGGGTGAAAAGCGGCACCCGTTCTTCGTGCGCCGCTTTTGCGGCGGCGATGGAGGCGTAATGATCGACGGGCCCTATCACGGCGACGGATTTGTGCTTTCGAGCGAGTTCGCGAACTGCGGCGGCAGTCCCCTCGGAACTTCCCTTGGTGTCGAGAGTGAGGAGAAAAATGCGCCCGCCGGCGACGCCCCTGCGGTTGATTCGCGCCATTTCGAGCAACATCGCGCTCCTGGCTTCGCGCCCCTCTATCGCGCCCGGGCCTGAGAGATCAAGCGCCAAGCCGACGACGATTCTCTCGGCTGCGACCGTATCCACGGCCCATGCGCAGACGCAAAAAAAAGCCGCCAGGGCCGCCATGCACCTGATGCGCCATCCGTTTTTGTTCGCCACGCTCATGTTCTATCATTACCCCGAAACTTCGAGCGCCGTCATTGGAAACCCTAACACGCTTGATAACGGCTGGCCCGACGCATGTCAAACAAAACGAAAAATAACCCGGATAGCCTGCGGCTCACTCCCCCCGAGCGCAGAAGGTTCCGAAGGCGCATCCTGAGCTGGTACGAGCGGGAGAAAAGAGAACTCCCCTGGCGCGGGGAGCAAGACCCCTACCGGGTATGGGTGTCGGAGGCCATGCTCCAGCAGACCCGAGCGGGGACCGTTCGGCTACGCTATACCGCATTCATCGAGCGGTTTCCGACCCTGGCCGCCCTGGCCGACGCGCCCCTGGACGCCGTCCTGGCCGAATGGCAGGGCCTCGGCTATTACGGGCGAGCGAGAAACTTACACCGCGCCGCCCGGCAGGTGATGAATCAAGAAGGGAGTGCGATGCCTAAGACGCGCGATGCGTTGCTGGCCTTGCCGGGGGTCGGCCCCTACATGGCGGGGGCGGTCGCCAGCATCGCCTTCGGTGTGCGCTGCGCGGCCATTGACGGGAACGTCCTAAGAGTAATGAGCCGGATTCTCAACCTCTCGCTCCCCGTCGACACTCCGCCCGCCCAAAAAACCATCCACGAAGAAACACAAGCGCTGGTTCCTCGCGCAAGGCCCGGCGACTTCAACCAGGCGCTGATGGACCTGGGCGCTAGTATCTGCCTGCCCAGAAACCCCGATTGCGCGCAATGCCCCGTCCGGGTTCTGTGCGCGGGGCACCTGGCCGGGACCCAGAACGCCCTGCCGGTGAAAACCGCCAAAAAGCCGCCCGAGCCCTGTACCCTCTTTCAGTTCCGGGCGGAACGAAATGGACTGGTCCTTCTCACCCAAAGGGAGAAAACCGGCCTCTTCGGCGGCATGTGGGAGCTGCCCGGTTTTATGGTAGAGGGCCACAAAGAGAAGGCCGCCCCCCGCTGGTTGAGAGAACAGTGCGCGCTGCTCCTCGGTCCAGGCTGGCGGCCGGGACGCGAACTCGCCAGAATCACCAGAACGCTCACCCACAGGAAAATTCTGTTCGTCGTGCATCTGGCGGAACACTTTATGAACGACGCGCCGCAAGCAGACCGCAACGGATTGCTGTGGGCGTCCGAGGAAGATTTCCGCTCACTGGCCGTCTCCACCGCCCAGCGGGCTGCGTGGAGCGCGGCCAAAAGCGCGCTTCATAACATGGAAGGAACACAAGGCGAGCGATGATGAGGCGCAGATGCGCCCCCTGGTCTTGTTGATCTGTCCCTTGAAACCTACCTGCCGAAGTGATCTGCCAGATAATTCTCGAGCGTTCTGGGCGTGAGGCCGAATGCTTCTTTCATGGGCGCCGGGTCGCACACGTTGTCCTCGCCCAGCATCGTTATCTGATCTTCGGTGAAGGGGGGCTTCATCGGGAGCAGGTTGAACAGCTTGGCCTGTAAGCGCGCGACGGGCGTGGGCAGGGGCACGAGCAGCCTCTTTTTGCCCATCGCCTTGACCAGCATGGAGAGGATATCCCTTATCGGATATGCGGTGTCTCCACCCATATCGTAGGTTTGTCCGATGGTCTCCGGCATGTTCAGGGACTGCGCGAAACAACGGCACACATCCTCCACCCAGATGGGCTGGAGCTTGCCCCTTCCTCCGCCGATGAGGGGAAGGGCGGGCGCCATGCGCGCGATGCCGGCGAAGGTGTTCAGGAATTCGTCGTTCTCACCGAATATGATGGAGGGCCTGAATATCGTCCAGTCCAGATCGCTTTCGCGCACGAACTGCTCGGCGGCGAATTTGGATTTATGGTAGCGGGCGACGGCGTTCTCCCGCGTGCCCAAAGCGCTCATGTGCACGAAACGCTTCACCCCCGCCTGTTCGGCGGCGGCCACCATTCGGCGCGTTCCCTCGGGATGAACCATCTCGAAACCGGGCGTTCCCTTCTCGATGATGATGCCCACGAGGTGCACCACGGCGTCTTGTTTCTTCATCAACTCGGCGAGTTGATCGACCGAATACTCCGTGATGTCGCCGCGCACGGGAAAGGCCCCGCTCATCGTGGCGAGGCGCTGCCTCGCCGGTTCGGGGTCGCGCGAGAGCACCCTCGTCTCATGGCCCGCCAGCGACAGAAGCGAGAGAAGCGTGCCGCCGACATATCCTGTTCCGCCCGTCAGAAAAACCTTCATGATTCACTACCTCCCCGTTCATCTCCGATGCGCGTGACGGCGCCCACCGGAGGTTCGTTCTTCGTCAACTCACGCAATACCTCGCTCGCATAGGACCCCGGCGGCAACATGAAGCCGAGGCGCAAACCCTCCTTGACCGGCCTCAGGCTCACCTCTTTCATTTGTATACGATACGGACGCCTGGAGCCATGAAGCTTCAGCCTCTCCAGCCCGTCGAGAATCCCCGGATCCCCGACGCCGAAGGAGTCTAGCACGCTTCGTTCGAGTTTTCCCGCCTCCCCGCGGGCTTCGATGAGTTTACGGCCAATCAGGGGTCCCGCCGGGCTCACGTTAAATCGCTCAAGCGCGAGCGCCTCCGCCTCGGGCGCACCCACCCTCCTGGTCTTGCCCGTTTCATGGTGAAAAATCACGTCGCCTGCCCATATGCGATCGTGCGCGCGCGCTTCGAGTCTTCTTGCGATACACAGGTTGAACACGCATGCCTGAAACGCACCGCCATACAAGACCCGCTCCCTCAACGGAATCGAGGCCACCGCCTGCCTGGGAGAAGCGCCTTGCTCCAAACGTGAGAGCGCTCGTCTTTCCGCCTCCCATGAGGGGGGATAGAGTTTCCTCGCCTCCTTGAAATCTTCCGCTTCATACTTACGGGCGGCTTCCAAGAGGCGGGCGTCGACATCATCCGGCGCGAGGGAAAATCGCGCGTGACCCAGGAGCGCATCGAGAACGCACCGCCAGTCTCCCCTCACGAGCGCAAACCCGACTTGCGCCGTATGGCCGTGAACCCCGAATCTCTGATCACCGAACGCATTGGGCAATCCCCTCGCGGTGAGGCAATCCAGAATCTTTCGCGCTTTTTTCTCGGAGTCGGGCGCGACGTCTCGAAGCAATATATCGAAGCGATTTCCCGCGAGCGCGCCCCGCCTTATACGGGTTCGAGACCTGGCCAACTCCAGAATCCGGATTCCCTCTTGCTCCAGCCTCGAGACGGTGTCGGGAATCTTCTGTGTTTTCGTCCTGAAGGAAAACCACTGCCGCGTCACCGCATTGGCGTCTTTCATGCCCGCATAACCCGCCTCCGCCTCGGGGACGTCCAGCAACCGACACAAGGCGCGCAGCGCCTCGATGGTGGAGACGCCCCGCTTCTCCACCCACAAGTGAAGATGTTCCCCATCGCCGCTCGGAGGCGCGGGTGGAATCTCTTCCACGCGGAAATCTTCCGGCCACGCGCGCGCGCGCCCGCCGATACCGGGCACGGAATCGGTGAGATAAACTCCCGCCAATTTTCTCTCTCCCGATATCAGATGAAACGCTATTCCATCGCCTCCTTGCTAAAATCCGCCGGTTCGGTTCACTCGGTACGCCCCTTGGGGCTATACTCACCATTCCTGCCGAGCGGATTCCACCGGCGTCATTTACGGTTCACTTTCCATGAGGAACGAACATGTCCGGCATTTTCGACAAGACCTCTCTTTTTCTCGCGAGCATCGCGCTGCTCCTGGCGTTTCTGGCGTATCAGAAATCCGGCGAACTTCCCTGGGCACCTGCGGGCCGTGCGGGAAGCCTCATCGTGACCATTCTTCCCAAGCTCGTGATCGGCATGTTCATCGGTGCGCTTGTGGCCGAGGTGCTCCCAAAGGAAATCCTGCAGAACTGGCTTTCCGATCGCTCCGGCTGGCGCGGCATCTTCATCGGCTGGCTGGCGGGGTTCATGTTCCCCATGGGCGCGCCTTTCGTCCTCTACCCGCTCGTGGCCGGGCTGATGCAGGGAGGCGCGGGCTTCGGGCCGATGATAACAATGCTCACCTCGGCCGCCCTGATCGGTCCGGTGCGCGCGTTCGCGTATGAAATTCCCATTCTCGGAACGGAGTTCTTCACCTTCCGCGTCATCTCTGTATTCTGGATCCCGCCATTGGCGGGCATCGTCGCGCAAACACTCTGGCGCGCCCTGAAAAGCGGCTGAGCTGCGCAGTATCTGATTTGAAGGCTACGCGCTTCGCTTGGGAACCTCGATGGGCAAATCTTCCCTGTCGCCCCACTCCTTCCAGGAGCCGAGATAGTTTCTGATCCTCGGGTAGCCGAGCAGTCGGTAGACGAGATAGGCGTGCGCCGAGCGGTAACCGCCCTGGCAGAGCGGCACCATTTCCTTATCGGGCGTCAGGCCCCTTGGTTCGAGCAACCCCCGTAGTTCGGAAGCTGGCTTGAGCGAGCCATCCTCCGCGATGGCCTCGCTCCATTCCAAGTGGATTGAACCAGGAACCGCCCCGCCACGTGCGGCCCGGACGTTCTCGGCGAAATACTCGCCCACCGAGCGCGTATCGTGAACCGCAACGTCCGAGTCGCTCAGATGGTTCAGTATGTAGTCCGCCGTGGCGATACGGCCTTCCTCGCAGGACTTCAAGCGGCTCGCGAACGAGGTTCTCAGGATGCGCCTGTGCCCCTCCACGCCGGCTTCGTAGGGACCTCCCGCCATCGGCCAGGCGTCGCGCGTTACGGGCAGCCCTTCGGCCTTCCAGGCGTCGATGCCGCCGTCCAGGATGTGGACATCTTCATGACCGAGATATTCCAGGAACCAGAACCCTCTCGCGGAGCGGAAACCCGAGTTTTCCTGGTAGAAGACCACCGTCTTGCCGTAATCGACCCCTCGTATCTCCATGAGATAGGCGAGCATCCAGGTGAAAGCGGCCAGCGCCTGCGGACGGGTGTCGTTGAGCGAAATTCCGTAGAGGTCCAGATGCGCGGCGCCCTCGATGTGTCCCGCGCAAAACTCGGGCGCTTGCCGCGTGTCGATGATGATAAGATCGTCGCCCTTGTGCTCACCGATACGCTCTTTGAGTTGCGCGGGCGTGAGGGCGAGACCCGGATTCGCGTAGCCCTTTTGGTTCAACGGCACGACCCTTACCGGAACTCGCGGGGGCTGAGCGGCTCAAGCCTGTCCGTGAGCTCCCTCGTCGTCGGCGAGGGCTGTAGCGGTCGCACGTACAATTTCGCCTTTCCCTCAGGGGTGACGAAGCGGTAGCTCAGCTTGGCTACCTGGTCGTAATTGTACCAGACATGCGTGTTGCGCTCCCCGCCGTAGGCCAGAATCAGATGAATCATCTCGACCGCTCCGCCGGGACCGGTGATGATTTCGAGCCGGTCGATATCGTGGGAAAAGGTTTCGTCTTTTCCTGTCGCCAGAACGATGGTGACGATGAGGTCGACGGGACGCTGGGGCTGCGCCGGCGTAAGCGGCGCCTGCAGCGGCGTCGCGGGCGCGGGAGGCGCCAGAACAGGAGCCGCCTGGGGCTGGCCAGGAACGGCCCCCGGTGGAGCAGGCTGCGTTTCGGGAGGGGTCAGCGGCGGCGTCAAGCTCTGGGCCTGGGCGCTCAAAACAAGAAGGAACACCCCAAACACTGCGAGCAGTGACAATAAGAGCAATTTCTTTTTCGGGCGCATGATACTCTCCTTTTCGGGGGAGTCGTGATTTGTAAATTATTTTTATTTATGACGTATCTGAGATTATACCCACATATCTCATTCCGGCGCATCCGCTGCGCAGCGAAACCCGTATGCGGGCAAACGGCGGTCGGGGAGGTCGCCCGTTCTGTGCGATGAGGCCAGCGCCCACCACCCGTTCACCCAGGAGCCGCCTTTGAGCGTTCTCAGCGGCCGGCCGTTTCTGCTTATCGGCCGGGCGTCTCCGGGCTTCGTCCTGAACTCATCCTCGACCCACTCCCAGACGTTCCCGGCCAGGTCCTCGACCCCGTGAACACTGGCGCCCTCAGGACGCCTTCCCACGGCCTTGGGGCCTCCCGCGTCAGGGCTCAAGCCGAAAACCGCGTTCCTGTCTCGCTGCGCGTTGCCCCAGGGATACCGCCTACTCTTCCCCGCGCCCCGGGCGGCGTATTCCCATTCGGCCTCCGTGGGCAGCCGCTTCCCGGCCCACGCGCAGTAAGCGCGGGCCTCATCCCACGTCACCCCCACCACGGGCAGATGCGGACCGGTGAAGTGGACTTTCCGCCAAAAGGGAGGCTCTGCCTCACCCGTCGCCCGCACGAAATCCTCGTAAAGAGCGTTCGTTATCTCGAACTTGTCCAGACGAAACGACGCGACCTCAACGGGGCGACCGCCCTTTGCCCTGAGAGTCACGCGTCTGCGGCGTCTGCGCCTGCTCTGGCTGGTGAACTCAACGCCCATCGTGAAGCGCCCTCCGGGAATGTTCACCATTCCCTCGAGAGAGGGCTTGCGGACGGGTGGGAGCGGCCCAGGAGGTTCTTCATGTGAAGTCGGCGGTTTCATCTCTTCAGGTGCAGGCTCGGGGGGTGAGCGTTTCACGATTTCGGGCCTGGGCTCTGTTTTCGGCGTTTGTTGCGGCCCGGTCGACGGTTCTTCCGGCCCACGCTCTAAAGGCGCAGATTTAGCCGGAGATTCCGCGGGTTCTTCCTGTTTGCTTTCTTCCATCGGCAACCGTGGAGCGGGCAGGCCCTTGATGGCGCGCGCCTTGAGTACATGTTCGATATTGGCGAGTTCGGGCCACCTCGTCTTGTCGAGTGAACCGAGCAGCGCTTTCGCCTCTTTCATCCGTCCGTAGCGATAAAACAGGTATGCGAGTCCACGTCGTGCGCTGCCGCTTTCGGGGTAGCGCTCATTCGCACGATGAAAAATAAAAAAGGCTTCATCTGGACGATTCGAGTCATACAGGGTCCAGCCAAGGCCGGTAAGGGCATGGAGCAGCTCCGGCTCGTAAGCCAGCGCCTCGCGAAAATTCTTCTCGGCGAATTTGTAATCCTCTTGCCGGTACGCCGATTCTCCTATCGCGCTCAATGCTTCGGCTCGGCTCGGCTGGGGCGGCTCAAGTTCCAGCGATGGTTCCGATTCCGCCGCGGACGCAGATTCCCGGGGAGATAACGGCTTGCTCTCCGATGGAGGCGTAATTCGTGGTGCTGGAGAAAGTGTTCGATTGAGGGCTTGGACGGAAAGAGAGGCGGCCTGTTCCGTTTTCTGCTCCGGCACCGCCGCTTCCCCGCTGAGCGGCCCGGAGCCGCCGCATCCGGCAGCCGTAATGGCAAGCGCGAGGAAACTCACCGACAGCCGAGACGGAAGCCTCGCCCATTCATTCTTTTTTTGCATTACACACCCAGCGTTTATGGAGCGCCGTTTCCGTTCTCTTCGATGCGGGCCAGGGCCGCGACGCGGTCTCCTTCTTTGACTCCGATGAGACGAACGCCCTGCGTGGTGCGCCCGATGATGGAAACGTCCTGAACCCGGGAGCGAATGAGTTGCCCCCCTGTGGTGATGAGCATGAATTCATCGTCTTCGATCACGCGCCGGATGCCGATTACCGGCCCGTTCTTCTCTGTCACCTTGAGGTTGATCACGCCCTTGCCGCCACGGTTGGTCAGACGGTAATCGTCCACGCGGCTGCGCTTGCCGTAGCCGAACTCGGTGGCGGTGAGAATGATGTCCCCCGGCGAGACGACTTCCATTCCGATGACGCAATCGTCTTTCGCCAAATTAATTCCGCGCACACCGCGCGCACTCCGGCCCATCGCGCGAATCTTCTCCTCCGAAAAACGAATGGCCTTGCCGTCTCTCGTTCCGAGGAACACGTTGAGGCTGCCGTCGGTTTGTCCCACGCCGATGAGCTCATCACCCTCATCGAGATTGAGCGCAATAATGCCACCCACCCTCGGATGGCTGAAAGCCGTGAGTTGCGTTTTCTTGAGAATCCCTTGTTTGGTCGCCATAAGGATGTAGCGATCGGGCTCGAACTTTCTCACCGGCATGACGGCGGAGACATACTCGCCTGCCGCCAACTGAAGCACGTTCACGATGGCCTTGCCGCGCGCCGCCCGGCCGCCCTGAGGAATCTCATGCACCTTCAGCCAATGGCAGCGCCCGCGCGAGGTGAAGAACATCATGTAGTCGTGCGTGGAGGCGATGAAGAGCTGCTCGACAAAATCCTCTAGTTTCGTCCCCATTCCCATCACGCCCTTGCCGCCCCGGCGCTGGGAGCGATACAGGGTGATGGCGTTTCGCTTGATGTAGCCGGAATTCGAGATGGTGACCGCCATGTCTTCTTCGACGATCATGTCCTCGAGAGATATCTCGCTCGTTTCGTCCACGATCTCCGTGCGTCGTTCATCCGCGAATTTCTCCCGGACCTCCAGAAGTTCCTCCTTGATAATGGAAGTCTGCAGCTTCTCGTCCACGAGAACTTCGCGAAGATAGGCGATGGCCTTTTGGAGCTCCTCGTACTCGGTCTCTATCTTGTCACGCTCCAGGCCCGTGAGGCGCTGGAGCCTCATTTCCAGAATGGCCTGGGCCTGGGTCTGGGTGAGTCCGAAGTTCCGCATAAGGCCCGCGCGAGCCTGCTCGGGCGTCTCGCTCGCTCGAATGAGTTTGATGACCTCCTCGATGTTGTCGAGCGCGATGCGGTAGCCCTCGAGTATGTGCGCCCTGTTCTCGGCTTTTTTGAGTTCGAAGCGGGTGCGCCTGAGAATGACTTCGCGGCGATAGCGCAGGAAGTGGGAGAGCATCTCCTTCACGCCCATGACGCGAGGCTGGTTGTTCACGAGCGCCAGCAGGATGACGCCGAAGGTCGTCTGCATCTGGGTGTGCTTGTAGAGCTGGTTCAGGACCGCGCCTCCCACGGCGTCTCTCTTGAGGTCGATGACGATGCGCATGCCGCTTCTGTCGCTCTCGTCCCTGATGTCGGAGATGTCCTTGACCTTCTGCTCGCGCACAAGGTCCGCGATCTTCTCAATCAATCTCGCCTTGTTGAGCGCGTAGGGAATCTCGGTCACGATGATGGACTGCCGATTCGTGCGTGCGTTGATCTCCACCACCGCCCTGGCTCGCATCTGCAAGGAGCCCCGGCCCGTCTCGTAGTAGTTCCTGATCCCCGAGCGTCCGTAGATGATGCCCGCTGTCGGAAAGTCCGGCCCCGGCATTCTCTCGAGAATTTCCTCGAGCGTGGCGTTTCCGTTCTCCAGCACATGAACGAGCGCATCGCAAAGCTCGCCCAGGTTATGCGGCGGGATGTTCGTGGCCATGCCAACGGCGATGCCCGTGGAACCGTTCAGCAACAGGTTGGGCACACGGGAGGGGAGCACGGAGGGCTCCGTGCGCGTGTTGTCGTAGTTGGGTATGAAGTCGACGGTGTCTTTTTCGATATCGGCGAGCAGGTTCTCGGCGAGCAAGGTCATCCGCGCTTCGGTGTAGCGCATGGCCGCGGGCGGATCCCCATCCACGGAGCCGAAGTTGCCCTGCCCGTCCACCAGCAGGCCGCGAAGGGAGAAATCCTGCGCCATTCGCGCCAGCGCCGGGTAGACCACCGCTTCGCCGTGGGGGTGATAGTTTCCGCTCACGTCGCCTGCTATCTTCGCGCACTTTCGAAACGGCCTGTTGTGCGCGAGGCCCAAATCATTCAGCGTTGTGAGGATGCGCCTTTGTACGGGCTTCAGTCCGTCGCGGACGTCGGGGAGCGCGCGCGCGATGATGACGCTCATCGCGTAATCCATAAAGGACGCGCTCATCTCCTGCTCAATGCTGACCTCATTCAGGTTGTCCATGCTATCGAATTTCTCCTGCTGACGGCGCGAGTCAGAGGCCGTCCCAAAGGTATGAAGACCAGGCAGGGGCGAACCTAGGTGGGCGGAACGCAAACACTATCTTATACCACAAAAAGGGTTGCGTCGGCAAACCAAAGCAACTACTTGCGCTGCTTTTCCGGAGGGCGCAAGCGCCCTTTTTTCAAGGGTTTCAGGACTTGCATTTTACTCGCCCGCCAGATTGCCCAAGAGGCTTCGTTCGTGGACAATAAGGCCACAACGCCTTAGTCAATTCCCGGTTTCTCCCTCTTGTCTTGGAGGAAAATCATGCGGCCGCCCGAGAGCTTCAAGCCTTTCGTCTCATTCACTCGCCTTGTTGTGGCCATCATCTTTGCGATGGCTTTGCTCACCTCCTCGGTAGCGGTGGAAAGTCACAAGGACGACCAAGAAGGGACTCACTCACCTGAAGTGGGGGACCTGATGGAAAAACTCGACGCGGACTTCGGCGCGCTTGTGAAGGCCGCCCTCATCGCCTCGGTTCAGGAACTCGTGAGCGAGACGCCATATGCGGCCATCGAAAAACAGGCGGTGTCCATCGCCGCCACGGCGAAAGTCCTGCCGAACGTAGAAGAATTCCGAGGGGATAATTCGATGCTCGTCCTCTCACGCCAACTCGAAGCCGCCGCCGATGACCTTGCGAAGGCGGCAAGGAACAAAAACATGGACGCGACCGTCAAGGCGCTGGTGGCAATACACGGCGCATGCGTACGCTGTCACGAGGACGCGCGCTTCTAGGTTTCGTGGGACCATCAGGCCTTCGCGCGCAGCGGGAGAGAGCGCTAGACGTCTAGGTTTTGCACCTCCGTCGCGTGCCTTTCGATGTGCTCGCGCCTCGGCTCGACGGCGTCTCCCATGAGGGTGGAGAAAATATCGTTCGCCCCGATCGTGTCTGCAACAACCACTTTACGGAAGGTCCTGCGCTCCGGATCCATGGTCGTTTCCCAGAGTTGCTCGGGGTTCATCTCGCCCAGCCCCTTGTAGCGCTGGACGCTGACGCCCTTCTGGCCGAGGGAGCGGAACTGATCGAGCATCTCCCCTGCCTGGGTAACGGAAAGCTCGGCGTCGCCGGATTTAATGACGTAGGGCGGCAGGCCGAACGCCTTAAACCTCTCCGTAACACGGCGGATTTTCTTGAAGCCCGCGGATTCGAACAGGCTCGCGTCCACCCGCGTGGCGAGGTCCCGATCCGACAAGCGCGAGCGGATGGTAAGTCCCCTGATGGTTTTCCCGTCCTCTTCGGTCCGCGGCGTCACAATCGGCTCGCCGTCGACGGGGTGTTCTTCGCGGAAGAGGCGCTTCACGTCCCTCTCGATTTCTTTCAGCCTGGCAGAGTCTTTCATGTGAGTGGCCTCCAGGCCCGGCTCGTCGGCAAGAAACCGGATGACGCGCGAGTCCATGCCCCGACGCGAGAAACGCTGTACCGCAGCCTCGGCTTCAGAGATCAAAAGCATCAGTTCACGAAGCTTTTCGCCTTTCGGGAAGTTCCCGTTCGTTGCAGCAGGCGCGCGCTTCTTGGCCGGATTTCCGTTGGTCGCGCCGTGGATCTCCACATCCTTTACGGCGGAGGAGATGATGTAGTCTTCAAAGGACTGATCGTCTTTGAGGTACATCTCGGCCTTGCCCTTTTTCACCTTGTAGAGCGGCGGCTGCGCAATATAGAGATGCTCCTTGTTGATGAGGTCGGGCATGTGGCGGAAAAAGAACGTGAGCAGAAGCGTCCTGATGTGTGAGCCGTCCACGTCGGCGTCCGTCATGATGACGATCTTGTGGTACCGGAGCTTGGCCAGGTCGAAATCCTCTCCGATACCCGTGCCGATGGCTGTGATCATGATGCGGATTTCCTCGTGGTTCAGCATCTTGTCGAGCCGCGCCTTCTCCACGTTCAGGATTTTCCCCTTAAGTGGCAGGATTGCCTGAAACGCCCTGTCCCTCCCCTGCTTGGCCGAACCGCCCGCCGATTCACCCTCCACGAGATAGAGTTCGCACAAGGCGGGATCCCTCTCCGAACAATCTGCAAGCTTGCCCGGCAGGGAGCCGCTGTCGAGCGCGCCCTTTCTCCTCGTTAAGTCGCGCGCCTTGCGCGCGGCTTCCCTCGCCTGGGACGCCTGAACAGCCTTATCCACGATTCTCTTGGCGATGGAAGGGTTTTCCTCGAAGAAATTGGCCAGGTTCTCGTTTATGATCTGTTCGACCAGGCCCTTCATCTCCGAGTTCCCCAGCTTGGACTTGGTCTGTCCCTCGAACTGGGGGTCGGGCAGCTTCACGCTCAGGACCGCCGTGAGGCCCTCGCGCACATCCTCGCCGGAGGGTGCGGGGTTGTTCTTCAGGAGCTTGTTCGTTGTGGCGTAGCGGTTGATGGTTCTCGTTAATGCGCTTCTGAATCCCACGAGGTGGGTTCCGCCGTCGGTGGTGTTGATATTGTTGGCGAAGGTGAGGAGCGTCTCGTTGTAGGCGTCATTGTACTGGATGGACACCTCGACGATGTTTCCGCCGCGTTCGCCCTTGATGTAGATTGGCTTTCTGTGGACGGCGTTTCTCGACCGGTTCAGATGCTCGACGAAAGAAACGATGCCGCCCTTGTAGAAATACTCCTGTTTCTTGTCGTCTTCCCTCTTGTCCTCAAGCACGATCTTAAGGCCGCTGTTCAGATAGGCCAACTCTCTCAACCGGCTTGCCAGGATGTCAAAGCTGAATTCGGTAGTTTCGAAAATCTGCTCATCCGGCATGAAAGTGATGGTCGTTCCGGTGGTCCTGGCCTTCTGCCCCTTCTTCAGTCTCGCTTTTGGAACGCCTCTATCGAATTCGATCGTGTAACCATATCCGTCTCTTCTGATCTCGGCCACCAGCCAGGCGGAAAGGGCGTTCACGCAGGAGACGCCCACACCATGCAGCCCGCCCGAGACCTTGTACGCGCTGTTCTCGAACTTGCCGCCCGCGTGAAGCTTCGTCAGAACCACCTCGGCCGCAGAGACCTTTTCCGTCGGGTGCCTGTCCACGGGTATGCCGCGCCCGTTGTCTGTAACCTGAACCGAGCCGTTCTCGTTGATCACCACGCTCACCTTGTCGCAGTGGCCGGCCATCGCCTCGTCCACGCTGTTGTCCACCACCTCGTAGACGAGGTGATGCAGACCGCTCGGCCCCGTGCTGCCGATGTACATGGCGGGTCTTTTCCGCACCGCCTCCAGTCCTTCAAGGACACGAATGTCTTTCGCCTTGTAGCTCGCCTCAGGCTTGTTCTTTGCGGTTCTCGCCATTTCCTTGTTACCGCCTCTCTGGGCTGGAGGTATTCAATCTACCCTTTCAACCGTTGCGTCTCGAACCAGAAAAATTCTTCCATCTATCTCATTTTCGTTTAACCGCGGCTCCTCGGTCGACGTGATGAACGTCTGCGCTCCCAGGGAACCCAGGAACAACAACACCCTCTTTTTCCTGCCCGCGTCGAGCTCCGAGCCCAAATCATCGAGCAGCACGACGGGAGCTTCCTTTCTCCTTCTCTTGTATTCCTCAGCGTTCGCCGATACCAGCAATATCGTGATGAGACGCTGCTCTCCCTGGGAAGCGACCTCTTTCGCCCGGCGCCCGTCCCAAGACAGGTGAAAATCATCGAGCTGCGGCCCCCAAAGCGTCGTCCTTCTCGCCATTTCCTCCTTTGCGAGTCTCTGCGCCGTCGCTCGTAATCCCTCTCGTATTTCTCCTTCCGCGTCTTCGTCTCCACTCTGGAAACCCCTGGCTTCATACGAAACGGAAACCCTGGCTTCTCGCGTTTCTCCAAATAAATTCTCCAGGTGGTTCAGCCGGTTTTTCAGAGAATGTATATAACTTTTCCTGCGGACGATAATGCGGGCGGCCATCTCGATTAGTCGCTCTTGCCACACCTGAATCATAGCAGATTCGCCCCCGTTTCTCAAAAGGTGATTCCTCTCGGAAAGCAGTTTCAAATACCCTCTGGAATCCTCGATATGCTGCGGTTCGACAGCCGCTATCGCTTGATCGAAAAACCGCCTTCTCGCTCCGGGGCCCTCTTTGATGACTTGAGGCGTTTCGGGGAAAAAAACGATAACGTGCGAACTATCGAGATAGGGCAGCAGGCCCCGCAGTTCCTGGCCATCTTTCTTGTATTTTCTCTCGCGTCCATGGAACGCTGCTTCGAGCCTCGTTTCTTTCGCGCTCCCCTCATCGATGAACACGCCGGACGCATACATTCCCTCGCCGCCGTGCAACACCATCTTCTCCCTTGATATCCGGCGGAAAGAACGAAGGTGTGAGAGATAATAAATGGCTTCCAGCAAGTTCGTCTTGCCCGAACCGTTGTTGCCGTAAATATAGTTAAATCCGGGGTGCGGCCTGATGTCGAGTTTTGGATAGTTCCTGAAGTTTTTGAGAGTAAGTTTAGCGAGGCGCAAAGGATATCCTCAGGCACGAGTTCTTTTAAGACTATATAGATCATTTAAAAAGTAGTGGTAGTAGGAAAGGTGATATTGTGGATAACCTCGCAACGCATTCAAAAAAGAGTTCTTGTCCGGCCGGGAAGGTGTGCGGTAATTTGTGATTCGGGGCAGATAAACGGGAGTTCCCTCCCTGGACGTGAAAAAGACAGGGAGTTCAACGGTTTTATCCACAATTGTTACCACGAGTGTTTCAAGAGAGGTCTATTTTTTGTTCGAGCGCTTGGATGGTGGGGGGGAGGGACGGGTCTGTCTTGAGCAGGTTCTCGATTTTATTTGTGGAGTGGATAACCGTGGAGTGATCCTTGCCGCCGAAGCGACGGCCGATTTCCGTGGTCGAGGCGCGCGTGAGCTTCCTCGCGAGATACATGGCAATCTGGCGGGGGACCGCGAATGAGCGTGAGCGGTTTTTTGATTTCAGATCGGTGACCCGGACCTGGAAGTGCTCGGCGACGATCTTCTGGATGTTGTCCACCGAAGAATTCCGGGAGGGGTCTCGAATAATGCCTCGCAACACTTCCTGTGCGACAGGAAGATCGATCTCCATGTCGTGCAAAGAGGCATGAATGCCGAGTCTTATAAGGCAACCCTCGAGTTCCCGGACGTTGGAGCGGACTTTCTCCGCGATGTAG
This sequence comes from Nitrospinae bacterium bin107, assembly GCA_002238965.1. Lineage (GTDB taxonomy): Bacteria > UBA8248 > UBA8248 > UBA8248 > UBA8248 > Bin107. Next base: position 60,848 of record MPNJ01000007.1, read on the forward strand.
TGGGCGACCTCCCTGGGGAGGGTAAGCCCCTGCTCATCAGCTTTTTCCTGCAGGATGGCGACCTTGGTCTCGAAATCCGGCGCGCCGATATCCGCTATCATCCCCGAGACGAAGCGCGACCTGAGGCGTTCCTCCAGCCCTGGCGTATCTTTGGGCATGTTGTCACTCGTAATGACGATCTGCTTTCTTGCATCCTGCAAGGCGTTGAAAGTGAAGAAAAACTCCTCCTGGGTGCGCTCCTTCCCGGCAATAAACTGGATGTCGTCTATCATCAGGATGTCCACTTTCCGGTATTTGCTCCTGAAAGCGGCCATCTGGTTCTGCCTGATTGAGGAAATGAGATCGTTGGTGAAACTTTCGGAAGAGGTATAGAAGACGCGCGTCATCGGGAGTCGATCGAGAACATGATGGGAGATGGCGTGCATCAGGTGCGTCTTTCCGAGCCCCACCCCGCCGTAAATGAACAGAGGGTTGAGGGCAACTCCTTTGCCTTCCGCCAGGCGGAGGCTGCAGGCGTGGGCGAACTCGTTCGAACGACCGACCACAAAGTTCTCGAAACGGTACTTGGGATTGAGGAAATCCGGTCGCTTTATAAGAGGCTGGGATCTCTCCTTGAGGGCCCCGCCTTCTCCTGTCGGAACCACTCCGGCTGGGATATGCGATGGATTGGCACCGTTGATCGGCAGATCGCTCGCTGATACGGTAAGTACGATGTTGGGCCCGGCTACCTGTTCAAGCACGTCCGTGATAATACCCCAATAGCGCGATCGCAAAGTGTTCGCCGTGAACGGATCAGGCACCTGAATTGCGAGAGTAGATTCGCTTGCATCGAGTTGTTTGATGCCCGCAAACCAGCGGGTAAACGTCTGGGGGGAGACTTCCTGTTTTATTTGGTCCGCGCAACGATGCCAGAGAGTCGTCATTTGGTAAACCAATTCATAACGTTCTTTGCGTGACGGGGCTCCCATCGCCACGAAAAAACATAGTTTTCCACAGGGCGAGACAAGAGCCAATCAGATAAGGCATTTTTCCACAAACGGCCGGCAGGGGCAAGGGGTTTTCCACAAAAAATCGCAAGATCGCTTGTTTTTTGTTCTTTTTATTGACGAAAACACGCAGCTTTTGTAGGTTATGGGGCCGTACGCAAAGAGAATGCTTGGGCACCTGAACCCTTTGGATTCAGACGCTCCCTGCATGTGGTTCTTGACAATCATGGATTTGGTGGCTACTTTACGCTCGGCTTCTCGGGAAGCCTTTTCTATTGTTTATATGGCGGTTTGCGTATCCGGCCTTTGGGCCGGCAGATGGAGTCTTTGTTGAAAAGGACTTACCAGCCGAACAGAAGAAAACGGGTGAAGACACACGGGTTTCGTCGCCGGATGAAGACCACTGGCGGACGCGCGATCATCAGGCGCCGCCGGGTAAAGGGCCGAAAGCGTCTCGGCGTTTCCGCCTAAGCGTCTCGCCGGGCTTGCCATTCCTCGACCGGAAGGGCGCAGGCATGGACGTTAGCCTCCCGCCGGAGCGTCGAATCCGCAAAGGGAGCGAGTTCGCCGCCGTTCTCAGAAAAGGGCGCAAGCGCAGGTGTCCATTATTCACGCTGTATATCCTGCCGACTCCTTCGAGGGATCGCGCGCGGCTCGGCATTATCGCGTCACGCAGGGTGGGCGGCGCCGTTCAGAGAAATCGCGCCAAGCGGCTTCTCCGCGAAGTGTTTCGGCTTCATGGCTCTCAATTACCTGCGGGAGTGGACCTTGTGGCCGTGGCGAGGAACTCGATCGCCAGGGCGAGGCTAGAGGATGTTGAAAGGGCGTTCCGCAACGCTTTCCACGGAAAAACGAATTCCTGAAAGAGAGATTGCTCCCATCTCCCGGGCGATCTGTGTTCTGGCAACGGTTTTGATTCGGGGGTATCAGCTCATTTTGTCTCCCGTGATGCCGGGCAGTTGCCGATTTTCACCCTCTTGTTCTTGTTATGCGCTCGAGGCGTTTCGGCGCCATGCTCCCGCGCGGGCCTTGTGGCTCACCGTGCGACGCATCGGGCGTTGCCATCCATTTCACCCCGGGGGAAACGATCCGGTTCCCTGAGGGGTCCGGCGGAGGCGCTTTACATCATGGAAAGAAACGCGATTATCGCCGCCGTATTATCGATGGCGATACTGATCGGCTGGCAATACCTCGTCGTAAAGCCGATGGAGGACGAGCAGGTTCAGAAGGAGAAGGTGGCCAAGGCGCGCACGGCGGCCCGGAACAAGGAGCGATCGAGCGCCGCGAGCACGCCGCTCAAAGCGCCCGCCTCTGTCGCCGGCCAGCCGTCCACACCCGCCGCTCCTTCTTCGCCGACGGCAGCCGCTCCCGGCCGGCGTGTTCGGGTGGACGTGGGCGACGCGGTGTATGAGCTGACCAACCGGGGCGCGGGCTTCTTGTCCGCGCGTCTTCTGAAATACAAACAGGGCGAGAAGAACTTCGTCCAGCTCGTGCCCCCGGGCCGTCCGGACGTGCGGCCTCTTTATTTCTGGGGCGGCCAGACGGCGCAGAAGCTCAACGAGGCCTCCTACCAGGTCGAGGGCGGCGACCTCTCGCTCTCAAGGGCGAATCCGGAAGGAACGATTCGCTTCATCTACCGCGGCGCCGACGGCCTCTCGGCGGAAAAGGCGCTCACTTTCCGCCACAACGAATACAACATCCGCACGAAAATCAGCGTCACCCGGCCCTCCGGGACCGAGGCGATGGGAGTTGTCTGGGGCCCGCGTGTGGGCGGAAGCGACGGCAACACTTATGGCGGCGTCATCGAGGGGCCGATGAGCTTCGTGGGCGATGAGCTCGAATATGACTATCCCGAGGAAGGAAAGTCCGTCACCCACGGGGAGAGCCTCAAGTGGACTTCGCTCCAGTCGAAGCACTTCATCGCGGCCCTTATCCCCCGGGGCGGTGCGGGCGGAGCGGAGATTCGCCTCCTCTCCAAGACGGACGACCTCAGCGATTACGCCGCCATCGTGCCCTTCGCGCGCGGGAAGAACGTCGATGCGGACTTCGACGTCTACGTGGGGCCCAAGGCGTTGGCCCACCTCGAAAAGCTCAAGGTCAACCTCGAGGATTCCCTGGACTACGGGATGTTCTCGTTTATCGCCAAGCCGCTCATGTCGATTCTGAGGTTTTTTCACGCGTTCGTGGGCAACTGGGGGGTTGCCATCATCCTGCTGACCATCGTGGTGAAGATCATCTTCTACCCCCTCACCCACGTCAGCATGCGCAACATGAAAGAGATGCAGAAGCTCCAGCCGCGCATCACGCAGCTGCGCGAGATTTACAAGGACGACAAGAACAGGCTCAACGAGCAGACCATGGCCTTATATAAGGAGCACAAGGTCAACCCGATGATGGGCTGCCTGCCGATGCTGATACAGATTCCCGTCTTCTTCGGGCTGTATGAGGCGCTCCTGGTGTCGATAGAGCTTCGCAACGCGCCCTTTTTCGGCTGGGTTCAGGACCTCTCGGTGCAGGACCCCTACCACGTGTATACGATACTCATGGGCGCGTCGATGTTCCTGCAGCAGAAGATGACGCCCACCGCGGGCGACCCCACCCAGGCTAAGATGATGATGTTCATGCCCATCGTTTTCACGGGCATGTTCATCTTCTATCCCGTGCCCGTAGGGCTTGTGATCTACTGGCTCGTGAACAACCTGCTCTCCATCGCGCAGCAATTCTACGTGAATCGCTCCGTGCAGCCGCCCAAGCTGGCCGAGGAGAATTGACGCGGAAAATGCGCTTTCGACTCCGGAATCAACCCGGCCTGCCAGCCAGGCGAAGTTCTCCTCGGAAGTCCTGGAGACGAGAAAATGAATTTTAGCGGCGATGGCTGGGCTGACGGCGGCATGGGAGGTCCGGGCTTTCATTACTTCTCCCCCGGCGAGAATCCGGACCTGAGCCCCTTCGCGGAAATGACAGGCCGTGCGCTCAGGCGCGTCATCGAGCGCATGGACCTGGAGGTCCTCGTCCTGGCGCTTCGCGATGCGCAGCCGCGCGTGGTGGAGCGGGTGCTCAGGAACGTATCCTCCAAGAACGCGGCTCATATTCGCGAGGAAATCGAGCGCTCGGGCTCCGGGGAGAGCGAGCGGAGCGTCGAGGCGCGCCAGATGTTGATGCAGACCGCCTACGCCATGAAACACCACGGCGACATTACATTCGACGGCCCTGCCGACGACGCCATTCCCCCGTTGGACCGGGCGCTCGAAGAGGGGCTCGCCGCGTTTCACTCTTCCGAGAGCAAGGCCGAAAATGCCGTATCGCTCATTGTCGCTCTGGCCGCGCGGGCGGAGCAGCACGGGCTGCTCTCTCTGGAACCGGCGCTCGAAAGGAGCCCGGACGGGATTTTCTCCACCGGTCTTCGAATGCTTGTGGATCAGGCGCCCTGGGATGAGGCCGAGATGATCCTCGCCCGGCAAATCGAGTCCTCCCTCGCAGCAATGGTAAGAAACAATGAGGTTGCCATTGAGGGCGCGCTGGCGATACTCGAGGGCGTAAGCGAAGGCCGCGCCCGCGCGCGACTCGTCGCTTTCCTGCCCGAGGGCGAGGCGGATTACGAACGCTTGCCCGGCGTCCGCTTTTCTCCTTCGGGCCAGGCAACGGTCGACATCATCAGCCTGTGTGTGGAACTTGCAGGCCTTGCCTCCCGCGATGAGGGCGGAGCGATTGCGGAGCGGCTCGAATGGATTCAGGAACCACTCCTCAAGACGGGGCTCAAGTGGGCGCTCGAGGGCGCCACGATAGAAGACGTCGAAAGGCTCCTCAGCCGAAAGGGGCAGACGCGCCTCGACAGAGAACGCAGAAAGCTCGAATGCCTGGCGGAGGGCTTCATGCTCATCAGAGAAGGGCACCCCGAGGACTTCATCCGTGAGGCCATCGGCGGCTATCTCGAGGATGAGGCTTGAGCGAGGCCGCCGCACGCAAGCAGTGGACGCTTCCCGTCCGAAACCGCCACCTCCTGCTTACCAGGGGAAGGCGGCGGGCCATGCCGCCCGTCAAGACGTTGCGCGCTATTGGCCTTAAGCGCGGCATGCGTTTCCTGGACGTTGGCTCCGGACCCGGATACTTTGCGATTCCCGCCTGCGGCGTGGTGGGGAAATACGGCCGTGTGCTCGCCTGCGACGTTTCTCCCGTGATGATCGCCGAACTTCGGGCAGGGGCCGAAAAGCGAGGCTATTCCAACCTGACGGCGAAGCGAAACCAGGGTTCCCGAATTCCGTTTCCGGATGCTTGCGCGGACTTCGTGCTCATCGCGTTCGTGCTGCACGGGTTGGCGGACATCCAGCCTCTGCTCGCAGAATCAAGGCGCGCGATGAAAAAGGGCTCCGCCATCACGCTGGTCGACTGGCACAAGAAGCCCATGGATATGGGGCCGCCCCTCGAGGCGCGCTTCGAGCCCGAAGAGCTCGTTGCGCAGTTGCGCGATGCAGGCTTTCGCAATCCGCGCTGGTGGGATTTCGACGGCAACACGTATTTCGCTGCCGCGGAGGGGCCCTGACGGCTGTCAGGGCGGAGGCGATGCGCTATAATCCGCCCATTGCCGGCGGGCCGTGCGGGACTTCTGCTTGAGTGGCGGCGGCGTGAGACGATGAGCGGCCCGGGCGTTTCGTCGGGAGGAGGGAACATGCGCTCGCAAGGGGGTATCCTTGTTCTGGCGGTTGCGCTCGCTCTGATGCTCAACAACCTGTATTTCGCGGTCAGCCCCAAGGCGGCCAAAGGTGTTTTTCATTGGCTTGACGCAGCCGTCATCGCCGCGCTGGTTTTCGTTCTTGTCGCGAACATTCGCGGTTTGATGAGTGGCGAAGCGGTATGGCACCGGGTCGTGGCGGCGATAGCGGCTGGCGTTCTGGTGAATTTTTACGCCTATAACTATCTGGCCAAGATGGCGGGCAGCGGGCTGGAAAGCGGGACCTTGTGGCTGGTTCTGGTGCCTTTCACGGTTCCCATGCTCGCCTATGAGGGGTTTTTGATGATTCGCACGTCCGGACGGGAGCGAGATGGAAAATAAATCCTCGATTCAGGGACACGTGGCGCTCGTCACGGCGGGTGCGGTGGGAATCGGCGAAGCGACCGCCGAGCGCTTGGCGTACGAGGGCGCGCGCGTCGCGCTGCTCGACCTCGACGAGGCGAAGGGCGAGGCCGCCGCGCGGCGGATACAAGCCGAGGGCGGGGAGGCGCGCTTCATCAATACAGACGCCACTTCGTCGAACGAGATCAAGGCGGCCGTGGAGGTGGCGCTCCACGCCTGGGGACGCATCGACATTCTCGTGAACTGCGCCGGCGGTTTCGTGGAGAATCCCGCCATCGAGGATCTGGACGAAGCGCAGTGGCGCCGCGTCGTGGACCTCAACCTGAAGAGCGTCTTCCTGTGCGCGCGCGCCGTTATGCCCTTTATGAAGAAAGCGCGCTACGGCCGCATCGTGAACATCGCCTCCCAGGCGGGCCGTGACGCCGTCGCGGAGACGGGCCTCGCCTACGGCGCGGCCAAAGCGGGCCTGTTCGGCTTTTGCAGGCGGCTGTCGGTCGAGGCGGCGCCCCACGGCGTCACCGTGAACACGGTGGCCCCGGGCGTGGTGCTCACCCCGAGGACGGCCGTGGTCCATAAGGACAGAATACCCGAGATAGTCGCGAAAATACCGGTGGGCCGCGTGGCGGACGCCGCGGACATCGCCGACGCCGTATGGTTTCTCGCCAGACCCGAAGCGCGCTACGTTACGGGCGTGACGCTCGACGTCAACGGCGGCAGGTACGTCCACTAGAAAGGGAATTCACGTGCATGAGCGATCCTCCATCAAAGACCACGTCGCCATCGTCACCGGCGCGACGGACGGCATCGGCCTGGCGACGGCGATACGCTTCGCGGACGAGGGCGCGAAGGTGGCCATCCTGGGGAGAGACCCCGAGCGGGGATCGGCGGCTCTGGCCCGGGTGAGTTCGCACGGCGAGGCCATTTACGTTCAGGGCGACGCCGCGCGAAAAGAGGACATCGACCTTCTATTCGCTCGTGTGCTCGGCACCTGGGACCGCCTGGACATTCTGGTGAACTGCGCGGGCGGCTTCGTGGAAGTGTCCGACATCGAGGACCTCGACGAGGCGGAGTGGGAGAAGATCGTGGACTGGAACCTCACGAGCTGCTACCTCGCCACCCGGGCGGCGGCGGTCCCCATGAAGGAGCGCGGCTATGGCCGCATCGTGAACATATCCTCCATCTCCGCGCGCGACGCCCTGGCGAACGTATCGCTGGTGTACAGCGCCGCGAAATCCGCCATGCAGGGCTTCACGCGGCGGCTCGCGGTGGAGCTCGCCCCTCACGGCATCGCCGTGAACGCCGTGGCCCCTGGCGTAACGCTCACCAAGCGCTTTCGCCTCATCCACCAGGAACGCGTGCCGCAGATAGTGGCGAACCTGCCCGTGGGCTTCGGCGGGGAGCCGGAGGACATCGCCGACGCGATATGGTATTTCTCCACTCCCGGTTCAGGCTACGTCACGGGCGCGACCATCGACGTCAACGGCGGCCAATATGTGAACTGACGGGCGCCTTCAATCATTTCGGTTCTGAACACCTGAAATTCCGAGATTTCGCGGATTCGTGGTATCATCTGAGGTCACGAGAGTTCCAAGCCGTCTAAACACCTGAGGAGCCGTGCAAATGCGATATCCCCTGCTTATGTTTGGTTTGGCCTTGCTCGCCGCCGTCCTGGTTTTGCCGCAGGCCGCGACCGCCCTGGAAGGGTGGAAGCCCTATGACGCCAAGGCGTTCGCCCAGGCCCAAAAGGATGGAAAGACGATTTTCGTAGCCGTCCACACCGACTGGTGAGGGACGTGCAGGCAGCAGGTGCCGCTGCTTCAGTCACTGGTTAAAGAGAAGGAATTCGCAACCGCCGCCGCGTTCGAGTTGGACTACGACACCCAGCGCGATTTAGCGACGGCGCTCGGCGTTCGCTGGCAGTCGACGATCATCGTCTTCAAGGGCGCGCAGGAAAAAGGCCGCTCGACGGGCGACGTGGATATTGCGAGCATCCGGAGCCTCATGGAACGCGCGCTATAGAACGGGCGTTCCGGCGCATCAAGGGCCCGCTTCGGCGGGCCTTTGCGTCTTACCCGAGCGGCGAGACGGAGACCTCCCCGTCCCTGACGGCAATTTCCGTCCCGTAAGGGGCAGAGAATCTCTGCATCATCTCCACGATCACGCGGCCCTCTCCTCGCTTCGGCGAAAGAAGCCTGGGCGCGCCGCCCACGCCGCAGTAGCAGGGAATGAGGTGGAGGTCGCTCAACCCGTCTTTGTCCATCCGCCCGCCCAGCAGAAAAGTCTGAAGCGTCGCATCCGTGAAGAAAGGTTCGACCTCGTCAAAAATCAGATTCCCGCTGCAGTGAACAATGGGCCGGCCATCGTAGAACTCGATCGCCGAGAGAACGTGCTGGTGCCCGCCGAAGACGGCGCACGCGCCCGCGTCGATTGCCGCTTGCCCGATCTCCCTTTGATGCTCATGCACCTCGTGACGCATGCTCGCCCCCCAGTGCTGGTAGACGAAAACCAGGTCGACCTGTTCCTTGAGCCGCACAATGTCTTCTTTCATCCGCGCGAGGTCCTCCGCCACCGCCCAGGAGTGGATGACGGGTTCAGAAGCCGGGTATTCGTCCAGGTTTCTGAGCGGCGTGTAGGACGTTCTGACGCGCAGCGGGTTCACGCCGGGTTCGTCCGGCCCGGCCGCGTGGCCCTGCGGCAGTACGGACGAGTAGGCGAGAAGGCCCACCCTCAACCCCCCGCGCTCCAGGACAACGGGGGCTCTCGCTTCTTCTAATTCCATTCCCGCGCCCGTAAACGGGATGGCGGCGCGTCGCAGGGTCAACATCGTTTCCTCGAGCGAGAGCACTCCGTAGTCGAGCAGGTGGTTGTTCGCGATTCCCACTGTATCGAAGCCGGCATCCACGAGTCCCGCCACCAGCGAGGGGTGCCCCCGGTGCTTGGTCGCCTTTCCCTTCATGAGTTCGCCGCGCGTCGATAGCGCGTTCTCGAGGTTCGCGAAAGAAAAATCTGCGTCACGGAGCAGTTTTCCCAGTTGGCCGAACATTCCCTTGGCCGAAGCCCTGTCGGGCGCAATGTCACCTCCCGTGAGAAATGAGGCGGTGTTTTCCGGATTCTTTTTATTCATGGCTGAGTCCTCTGTGAAAACAGGCAGAAGATGATGCGACGTGCTCCCCGGGGTCAAGGCTTCTTAGTCTATCGGCGGCGCACTCTGGAGCCACTTCGTTGATGTGCGCGCCAAGGCCCGTCTCCAGACCCGCCAGGGGCGTGAGGCGCGGGAAAAGCTCGATGTGCCAGCGATGCGCCTTAAGGCTTTCTTCGGAGCCATTCGCTGCGAGCAGAAACGAGAGGTTAACGGGCGGGTCGTGGAGAAGCTTCTTGTAGCGCCTTAAGGTCCGCGCCAGCGCGGCTCCGACGGTGGCGAGCGTCTCGGGCGCGCTCTCGGTGAATAAAGTTTCCGTCGGCCAGGGGGTAATGCAGGTGAGATAGGGAAAGCGCGAGCCCCAGGGGCAGAACACGGCGGCGCCTTCTTCCCCCATCTCCACCATCCTCTCTTCTTGCGCACGCTCCTCCTCTGTCATGCGGCCCAAAAGCGTGCTCTTTCGCTCCTGATAAAATACGGCTTCTTGTTCGAGTTTCTTCTCGACACCGCCCGTCCCGACCGGGAGGCCGAGTATCTGAAAATGGGAGTGGAGGATGGACGCGCCCGCCTTTGCGCCGTGATTCTTGAAGGCATAGACGCAGCGAATGCCAGAGGCCCCGGCGAGCGCCCGCGCCCTCTCCTGCAGCAGTCCGAGGACGGCACCCGCGTGCGCCTCGCCCAGATCAGCGAGGCTCTTCGTGTGATGGGGCGAATCGATGAGGACCTCATGGCGTCCACCACCGCGCAGGGACGTAAAAAATCCCTCTCCTTCGCGTTCAATCTCCCCGCTTCCCGCGGCGGGAAATTTGTTCGCCACGCAGCGCGCGCGCCAGCCGGGCGCGTTCTCCACGCTCTCGTCCCTGATGGCTGCGACCTCGGGCGGTGTTTCGCTCTCGTTGCCCGGGCAGAATGGGCAGGCCGGGTCTTCTTCTTTGGGCGTAGCGTTCGTGAAATGCGCCGGATGGGGCCGCGCGCGCCTGCCCGGCGCGATGAGCGTCCATTCCCCGCGATGCGGATCGTATCTCGACTCGGGCATGAGCGCCTCGTTTTTTATGGATATAAATACATAAACAATGTAGCATGATTGATGATTATTGAAAGAAAAAACAGTTGGCAGCGCAATAAAGACGAAAGCCTGTTCGTCAGGTTGCGGTTTTTGGTCCTGTGCGGTTTTCTCTTTGGTGTGCGATGGTTTCACGCATGTCCCGGACGTATGCCGGTTTGCGTTTTACCGTTGATTCGCACTAGAATTTTATGCGGCACAATAATCAGACACGGCGGCTTGAGAGTCGCCACACGTTCAGTCTGCAGCGAACTCGCAGGGGCCTTGGGAGAGGGGTTGGACTTTCTCTTGCGCGAAGGCTCCATTTTTTCTTCGAATCGACCGGCTTACACAACGAGAACAGGGGGCCAACCATGAAATCCAGAGTATTGCTTATCTTCGTTTTGACTCTCGCTATCGGGGCGTCAGCGCTCGTATCCCTCCCCAGCAAGGCCGATGCCGCCTGCAGTGTCCGCATCGGCGACCTGAACTGGGACAGCGCCAACTTTCACGATCAGGTGACCGCGTTCATCCTGGAGCACGGCTACGGCTGCCGGGTGCGGCTCATCTACGGCGGCACGCTGCCGATCATGACGGCCCACTACGAGGGCAAGAACGACATTGTCATGGAGCTTTGGTATGACAACGTGAAGGCGCAGTATGACCCCGCCATGAAGAGCGGCAAGGTCAAACAAGTGGGGGTCAACACGCCCGACAGCATACAGGGCTGGTTCATCCCGCGCTTCGTCCAGAAGGCGAATCCGGGTCTCAAGTCGGTCTTCGACCTGCCCAAATACAAGCATCTCTTCAAGGACCCCGAAGAACCCTCCAAAGGCCGGTTCGTGAACTGCATCCCCGGCTGGTCCTGCGAGGTCATCAACACGGTGAAGCTGCGCGCCTACGGGCTGGAAAAACACTTCACCAATTTCCGGCCCGGCTCGGGCGGCGCGCTCGCGGCGGCCATCAAGGGCGCGTATCTCAAGAAAAAACCCGTACTCGCCTATTACTGGGCGCCGACGCCGCTACTGGGACAACTCGATCTCGTCCAGCTCGAAGAGCCTGCATGGAACGAGGCCGACTGGAACGTTGTAGTGAAACACATGGACGCGCTCAAGAAGGGCGGAATGGAGGCTTTGGGGAACCCGAAGAAAGCGACAGCCTACCGGACGGCGGAACTGCCGAAATCGGTCACGACAAAGTTCGCGGCCAAGCATCCCGAGATCGTCGCCTTCATCGAGAAATACACGCTCCCGTCGAAAGAGGTCTCAAAGATGCTGGCCTATCTCGAGACCAAGGCAGGCGGCGACGCCAAAACCACCGCCATCCATTTCCTGAAGACCAACAAGGTCTGGAAGAAGTGGGTTCCGGCCGACGTCGCGAAAAAGATCGAGGAGGCGCTCAAATCTGCGTAAGCCGCGCCCGCGCGATGCTTTTCACTCGTGAAGCAGCGTTAAATCCCGGGGAGGTCCGCCCATGATGAACTTTATCCGCGGACTGTTCCCGGAGTGGGCGGTCGAGTGGCCAAAGAATCTCAACCTGCCGCTCAACAAGTGGACCAACGATTTCGTGGAGTGGCTGGTCACCGAGTACGGGGTCATCTTCGAGACCGCCTCGGACGCCATACTCGTGGTGCTGGTGGGCATGGAGCGCTTCCTGCGCGACCTCCCGTGGGTTGTCGTGTTCCTCGGCGTGGGTGCGCTCACCTTCTTCTCCAGTGGGCGCAAATGGGGCCTGACCGCGCTCGTGGCCGCCTGCATGTTCTTCATCGGCCTCACCGATCCCAGGCTCTGGGATTTGTCGATGATGACCCTTTCGGTGATGCTTGTCTCCACCCTCATCTGCATCGGAGTTGGCGTTCCGGTCGGTATCGCGATATCGAGAAACGACCGGATGCGCGACATGGTGCTGCCCGCACTCGACCTGATGCAGACCATGCCGAGCTTCGTCTATCTCATTCCGGCGATCATGCTCTTCGGCCTGGGCGCGGTGCCCGCCGTCTTCGCCACGGTGATCTACGCCATCCCGCCGGTGATACGCCTGACCGACTTGGGCATCCGCCTGGTGGATGAGGACATCGTCGAAGCTTCCGACGCCATGGGCGCGAGCAAGAGGCAGAAGCTCATTCGCGTGCAGATACCGATGGCGCTGCCCAACATCATGCAGGGGGTCAACCAGACGACGATGATGGCGCTCGCGATGGTGGTGATCGCCTCGATGATCGGAACGCGGGGGCTCGGCACCGAGGTGCTCATCGGCCTCCAGCAGCTCAACGTCGGCCGCGCGCTCGAAGCCGGCGTGGCCATCGTGCTGCTCGCCATCGTCATGGACCGCGTCACACAGGCCTACGGCGGGCGTTTCATCCGCATGGACGGGAGGGGCTGAGCCGATGGCGCTGATCGAGGTGCGAAACGTCTACAAGATATTCGGAACGGGACGCGCGCTGGACACGGCGCTCGACATGGCCCAAACGGGAGCTGAGAAGAACGACGTGCTGGTCGAGACCGGCTGCACCCTGGGCTTAAAGGACGTGAGCCTCTCCGTCGAGCGAGGTGAGATATTCGTGGTCATGGGCCTTTCGGGTTCGGGAAAATCGACCCTGATCCGCCACATCAACCGGCTGATCGACCCGACGACGGGCCAGATACTCGTCGACGGGCGGGACGTTCTCGAATTCTCGACCGAGGAGTTGCTCGCCTTCCGGCGGGGCGCCGTGAGCATGGTCTTTCAGCGTTTCGCGCTCTTTCCGCACTTGACGGTCATAGAGAACGTGGGCTACGGCCTGGAAGTCCAGGGGGTGGAACCTGCCGAGCGGCGCCGGCGCGCGATGCGGTGGATAGAGGACGTGGGCCTCATCGGCTATGAAAACGCCTACCCGGCCCAGCTATCGGGCGGCATGCAGCAGCGCGTGGGTCTGTCGCGCGCGCTGTGCACGGACCCCGAGATTCTCCTCATGGACGAGCCATTCAGCGCCCTGGATCCGTTGATCCGCAAGCAGATGCAGGAACACCTCATCGCGCTCCAGCGCGACCTCAAGAAGACCATCGTGTTCATCACCCATGATCTGGACGAGGCGCTCAAGCTGGGCGATGACGTCGCCATCCTGAAGGACGGCGTGATCGACCAGATAGGCGGGCCGGAGGAGATTCTGCTCAACCCGGCCACCGAATACGTGCGCGAGTTCGTGCGCGACGTGAAGCGGGGCCGCGTGGTGACGGCGGCCTCCATCATGACGCCGCCGAAAGGCGACGCGAACGGGCCAACCGTTTCGTACGACACCGTGCTTCAGGACATGCTGCCCAAGTGTATCGATAGCGATGCGCCGCTGCGGGTGGTGGACGAGGCAGGAGCCGTCGTCGGCGCCGTTTCACGCAGAACCCTCCTTCGCGGACTGGCGGACCATGGCGTGAAAAAGTAGGGGCGGGTTCCAGCGTCCGAGATGACGGTGTTCCAAAAAGGTTTGTAGGGACAGGTCGCGACCTGTCCCTGCATATTCCAGACAGGCAGACCGGATTATGCCCCACCTTTGCGCGGGCCGTTCGCGGACGCCCCTACGGCCTCTCCCTGATTGCCGGAATCGACCCCACGGGCCGCATGCCTGCGGCCCTCCCCCCATACGCCTACGCCCGCGCGGCCTTGCAATAAAGCCGTAAATCCGCTTCATTACGGACGAATGCGGCCCATGAGGGCCTGCGTGCATCCTCAAGCGATGGAGACGATAAGGCGGATGAGCGATTTCAAGAGAGAGACCATCGTCGCGCTCTCGACGGCCCCCGGGCGCGGGGCCATTGCGGTCGTCCGCCTGAGCGGAGCGGAATCGCTACCCATCCTCACCGGAATCTTCAGGCCCAGAAAGCAGAGAAACGTCTTTCCCAGAGGACGGCCCGTACTGGGGCGCTTTGTGGATGGAGCCCAGGCGTTCGATGAGGGCCTCGCGCTCTATCATCAGGCGCCTGAATCCGTCACCGGCGAGGACGTGGTAGAGATGCACTGCCACGGCGGACCGGCCATCGTGGGGGCGATTCTACGCCTCGCCCGAGAGATGGGAGCCAGGCCGGCCGCAGAGGGCGAATTCACCCGGCGCGCCTTCCTGGAGGGCAAGATAGACCTGGTGCAGGCCGAAGCGGTGGCGGACCTTGTGACCGCACAGACCGAAAAGGCGGCGAAGGCCGCGCTCTATCACCTGGAAGGACGCCTCTCGAAGGCGCTGGAAGGCGTGTGGGAGAAAATCGTGGAGGCGGGGGCGCACATCGAGGCGGCCATTGATTTTCCCGATGAATTCGAGCCGGGTGCAGGCCCCTCGGTTTCGGGCGCGCCGATGGGAAGCGCAGAGCTGGTCGCGCTTTTCGCGGAGATTGAAGAAGCGCTCGGGAGGCTCGTCGAGAGCTACCGCTCCGGCAGAATTTTACGAGAAGGCGCGCGCGTGGCCATACTCGGCAGGCCCAACGCGGGGAAATCCACCCTTCTGAACGCGCTTCTGGGGGCGGATCGAGCCATCACGAGCGAGATTCCGGGTACTACGCGGGACACGGTGGAGGAAGTCTGCGACTTCGGCGGTGCGCCTGTCCGCCTCATCGACACGGCGGGCCTGCGCGACACGGGCGACCCGGTGGAACTCGAAGGCACCGAGCGCGCCCGGAAGGCGGCGGAAGAGGCGGACTTGAGCCTGATGGTCCTGGACGTCACGGCGGGCGATTCGGAAGTGGCGTGGGCGACCAAGGAGTCGGACGGGCTGAATAGCGATAACCTTTATATATTCAATAAGATGGATAAATCCTCCTTCGAGGTGAAAGAGCGAGCCTGCGCGTTTCTCAGCGAGCTTGCGCCGGATGCCTGTGAGCCGCTCTTCATCTCGGCGCTCACGGGCGAGGGGCTGCCAAAGTTGCGCGAAGAGGTGGCGCGTGTTCTGATGGATGAGGATGGGCTTTCGGGCGCGGTGTCGGTGCTCACGCGGGAGCGGCACCACGGCCAGATCGCGAAGTGCCTGAAAGCCGTGAGAAGCGCCAGGGCGGGGGCGGAAGGAGATCTTTCCCCCGAACTGGTGGCGGTTCACCTGAACGAGGCGCAAACCGCGCTCTCGGAACTCCTGGGCAGGGACTACGGGAAAGCGCTTCTGGACAGGATATTTTCCACGTTCTGCATCGGAAAATGAAAATAATATAATTTATGGCGTTTCTTGCGACACTTACTCATTGTTAGATGAGGACAACCACGAGGAGAAGGACATGAAGAACCTGCGCACGATAATGCTGACTCTTCTTGTCAGTGGGTTGTTTTTTGGATTCGTAACGTCAACATGGGCCGAGGAGACGGCGGCCCGGAGTTTTCACAAGCTCGCATGCGCGGATTATCCGCCGAGCAAGTCCCCATGGCGCGTCAAAAACATCTACGATTGCAAGACACGCGAACTGTTCGTGCCGTATCAGCTCTGGACCGGCGCAAAGTGGAATGGCCGAAAAGACGGGCCATGTATGCACAAGGCCGATACCACCTTCACGGTCAACAACAGGAGCGAGACGAGGATATGGGGCCCAAAGAAATGGATGAATCCCAAAACGGACAAGGAAGAAATGGTTTGGGTCCGGGAAAAGGTTCAAGGGTGGAAGGAGCAGTACTTCACCTGCCACGAAAAGGGGATCGGCAGGCTGTATGACAGCCGGAAGCCACGATATTACCGGGTTGGGCGTTGCAAGTTCCCGGCCGGTCATGGCTGGAAAATTGGCGTTAAGACGGACTGCGTCAAGACTTCGTTGAAAATCACCCACGTCGGTCTGGATGATAAAGGCCACTTGAGTGAGATAAAGTTCGAGTATTGGTCCAGGAGGGACAGGCTGGATCATATTTATCGCTACGTCCCCAACCAGGGCATGACGAACGCTTGGAAACAGTGAAGGCGACGTGAATCATAAATGAGCGGCGATAGTTCCAGGGGTTGTATATTTTTCGTTATTCAAGCAAGAGAGCGGTATCACTTTGGATGGGGCATGCATAAATATAGACAATCCTGTGCTGCATTAAAAACAATTTGTGATTTTCTGGAGGTTTTCGGTTGAAAAATCCGTATGACGTCATCG
Organism: Nitrospinae bacterium bin107; assembly: GCA_002238965.1. Lineage (GTDB taxonomy): Bacteria > UBA8248 > UBA8248 > UBA8248 > UBA8248 > Bin107. Next base: position 77,157 of record MPNJ01000007.1, read on the forward strand.
TCGTGGGCGGCGGGCACGCCGGATGCGAGGCGGCCCTGGCAGCGGCGCGCATGGGCGCGCGGACCATGATGCTCACGATGAACCTGGACACGGTGGGCTTGATGTCGTGCAACCCGGCTATCGGCGGTCTGGCGAAGGGCGTCCTGGTGCGCGAGGTGGACGCTCTCGGAGGCGAGATGGCCCGCGCCATCGACGCCACGGGCATCCAGTTCCGGATGCTCAACACGAAAAAAGGCCCAGCCGTGCAGGCCCTGCGCGCCCAGGCGGACAAGCAGCGCTACCGCGCGTATATGAAAAACGCGGTCGAAAGCCAGGCGGGCCTCGATCTCAAGCAGGGGATGGTGCAAAAACTCCTGGTGAAAGACGGGGCGGTAGCGGGCCTTCAGGATCATTTTGGCGTTACCTGGGAGGCCAAGGCTGTCGTCCTGACGCCGGGCACCTTCACGCGCGGGCTTCTCCACTACGGGGACAGGAAGGTGGAAGGCGGACGCGCGGGAGAGGGTTCCGCGAACGAACTCACAAAGCAACTCGTCTCGTTCGGCTTCGCCATTGGCCGCATGAAGACGGGAACGCCGCCCCGTCTGGACGCGAAATCCATTGATTTTCAAATACTTGACGTTCAGCCCGGCGACGAACCCCCGCTTCCGTTCTCATACCGCACAAAGGCCATCGAACAGGAGCAGATACCCTGCTGGATCACCTATACGAACCCGGCGACGCACGAGGTCATCCGGCAGAACATCGAGCGCGCACCCATGTACAACGGGCAGATCGACGCGATCGGCGTGCGCTATTGCCCGAGCATCGAAGATAAAATCATGCGCTTCGAGGGCAAGCAGGAGCACCAGATATTCCTGGAGCCCGAAGGACGCGAGACATGCGAGATCTACGTGAACGGGCTTTCCACCAGTCTGCCGGTGGACGTGCAAACCCGTATGTTAAGAACAATCAAAGGCTTGGAGCGAGCCGAAATGATGCGTCCGGGCTACGCCGTCGAGTACGACCACGTGGAGCCGACCGAACTGGGGCCGAGCCTGATGACGAAAAAGATGCCGGGGCTCTTCCATGCCGGGCAGATCAACGGAACGACCGGCTATGAAGAGGCCGCCGCCCAGGGGATCATGGCGGGGATCAACGCCGTTCACTACCTGGGCGATGAGGAGCCTGTCGTTTTAAGCCGTGAAGAGGCCTACATCGGCGTTCTGATAGACGATCTCATCACCAAGGGAACGGCCGAGCCTTACCGGATGTTCACCAGCCGGGCCGAGCACAGGCTCCTGCTCCGCCACGACAACGCGGATTTCCGGCTGATGGAGCTCGGCCACAGGGTTGGTTCCCTGGATGAGGCCACCTGGTGCGCCTTTGAAGACAAGTCGAAACAGGCGAAAGAGGCCATCGCGTATCTCGAAAGCACGACTGTGAATCCCAAACCGGACGTGCGGAGCGCGATGGAGACGGCGGGTTCCCGGCCGCTCAAGAAGCCCTCCACGCTTGCCGATATCCTGAGGCGACCCGAATCGGGGCCGGAACTGGCGATTCGGGTCGATTCCATTGATAAAGGCCGTTTCCAGGCGATTTGGGAGGCCCTGTGCCGCGAATCGCGGCGATACGTGCTGGCGGAAGTGAAATACAAGGAGTATTTCGAGCGGGAATACCAGCAGGTTCACCACCTGAGGATGGCGGACCGGGTGAAGATACCCGAGAGCATCTCCTATTCAGACGTGGGCCACCTGACGGCGGAAGTAAGGCAGCGGCTCGAGCAGATACGCCCCAAAACCCTCGGACAGGCGAGCCGCATCTCGGGCGTGACGCCCGCCGCCGTCGCCGTGCTGGAGGTCTACATCCGCAAACAGAGGGGAAATTCGCGGGAAGAGGCCGCCTCGACGGTCTCGTGAGCGTCGTCGTTTAAAAAAGCATTTCTCGCTGAGCGGGCATCGAAGAAATTCTCCCATTTTTGCCGATATTGCCCCGTAGGGACAGGTCGCGACCTCGGACAGGCACGGGGGCCTGTCCCTACAAGGGCGCACCCCCTGCAACGCTAAAGCCTCACCGTTCCACGTGGAACGTTTTTGGGGTTTTATGGCGAACCGGAATTGCGCTTAAATGGTGCAATTCCGGACCACTCGCGTGGGCCTGTTGAAAATGTCTTAGAGCGGGTAATGTCAACCCCCTTGAGAGCGAAACCCCAAAAAGCAACCCCCCCTACCCCCCTTGTCAGGGGGGCAAGAAAAAGCAAAGCCTCCTCTGCCTGGCGGGGCGCATCGCCTTGCAAAACCTCCTTCCTTGGTCGGTTTTGACCTTGACAAGGGGGGGTAGGGGGGGGTTGCTTTTTCAGCCGAGAGGAGCGTTCCCTCTATCTCCTAAAAAGGAGTCTGTCGAAAAACCTCTCTCCGCCTCATCCTGCGTAGCGGTAATACCGTATATCGAAGGTCAAATCCGACTAATAGAAGGAGGAATTGCATTCTCGTCCCGGCGCGAGGTGTTCGACTCCCCTCGCCCTACGAAATTCCCGCAATCCTCCCTTTTAGACCGTTCGCACACGTAGGGGCTGGTCGCGACCTCGGACAGACACGGGGGCCTGTCCCTACGAGAGCCCACCCACCGCTTCGCCAAAATTCCTCATTGTTCCACGTGGAACATTTTCTCCTCTTATCAGCCGAAAAATATGTTCCACGTGAAACATCCGGTTGTATTTTCGGGTGTGGTGTGAGAATCTTTGCTTATCGGTAGCCGTTTTCACCCGCCCTGAAACAGAATATATGGAAATCACACCCGGAGCGACCATCTCCCGTAGTGTCCCTGAGGTCGAAACGAGCGATAGCGCGTGTACGGTCGTGGCCGTCGTGAACCAGAAAGGCGGCGTCGGCAAGACCACGACGGCCGTCAACCTGGCGGCCTGCCTCGCCGTGGCGGACCAGCCAACCCTTCTGGTCGACATGGACCCGCAATCGAACGCAACGAGCAATTTCGGTATATTTTCGCCTTCGTCTTCTCTCTACCGGGCGCTCGTGCTGGGTGAGCCGGTAGACGAAGAATCCTTGTATAATACTGATACTAAAGGCCTTAAGGTTTTTCCTTCCTCCATCGATCTGGCGGGAGCGGAGGTGGAAATCGCGGATTTGCCCCAAAGGGAAAGCCGTTTGCGGAACGTCATCGAGCCGCTCCGGAGCCGGTTCCGCTACATCCTCATCGACTGCCCCCCTTCTCTGGGCTTTCTCACGCTCAACGGCCTGCGGGCGGCGGATGAGGTGCTCATTCCCATTCAGGCGGAGTATTTCGCGCTCGAGGGGCTGGCCCGGCTGATGAAGACGGTGGAGCGGATACGCGGGAGCGTTCATCCGGGCTTGAAAATAGGCGGAATCCTGCTCACGATGTATGATTCGAGGACGAACCTTTCGCGTCAGGTGAGCGAGGACTTGCGCTCCCATCTGCCGGAGTTGACCTACCGGGTCGTGATTCCCAGGAACGTGCGCCTCGCCGAGGCGCCGAGCCACGGGAAGCCGGTAATCACCTACGACATCTCCTCGCCGGGCGCGCAGGCGTATCTCGCGCTGGCGAGCGAGTTCATCATGCGCTCGAAGGAAAGGATGAGAAACCAGATATGACGACCATTCGGAAAAAAGTGCTCGGACGCGGCCTGGACGCGCTCCTGGCCTCCCAGGACACGCAAGACCCCGCGCCGGCGGTGCTGGACCCTCCGAGAACCGCCGCTGAAGAAGCGGGGATTCTGATGCGGCTCTCTCCCGCCCGCCTCACCCCCGGCGTTCACCAGCCGCGCGTTGATTTCGACGAGGAAGACCTGGCCGAACTGGCCGAATCCGTGAAGCGCCACGGAGTTATCCAGCCCCTTCTTATCCGGCGTGCCGCGAGCGGGGGATACGAGATCGTTGCCGGGGAGCGGCGCTGGCGTGCCGCGCGGATGGCGGAAGTCGACGAGGTTCCCGCCATCCTCACCGACGCGGGGGGAGACGAAGCGCTCGAACTCGCCATCGTCGAGAACGTGCAGCGCGCCGACCTGAACCCCATGGAAGAGGCGGCTGCATACGCGAGCATGATGGAGCGCCTCGGCCTCACGCAGGAGCAAGTCGCCGCGCGCGTGGGCAAGGATCGCTCCACCGTAGCGAACTACATCCGCCTGCTCAATCTGCCCCCCTCGGTTCAGGAGAGCGTGGCCGCTGAACTCCTCTCCATGGGGCATGCCAGGGCGCTCCTGTCCTTGCGTACGGATGAAGAAATGGAGGGCCATGCCAGGGCCGCCACAGAAAAAAGACTCTCCGTGCGCCAGTTGGAGATGCGCGTGAGAAAAGCGCTTGAGGGGAAAAATGAGGCGAAGGAAGCCTTCCGTCAACCCGCTCCGCAGAACGGGCCGTCGGGGCCGCAGGCGCTTTATCTGCGCGAGGCGGCGGGGCGGCTCAGAAGCGCGCTGGGAACGAAAGTCGCAATTTCAGGCGATGAGGAGAACGGAAAGATAGAAATAGAGTATTATACGAGAGAAACACTCGAGGGGTTGCTCCAGCGGCTTTGTTAGCTCTGGTTTTTCTATCGGGATTCATGCGAGGATCGTTGGATGGCGAAAAACTACGAGAAGAGTATTCGCGCCTTCCTGGGAGAAGGCACCGAGTTCAAGGGCGTCATCACCTTCGAGGGAACCGTGCGCGTGGACGGCATCCTCGAGGGAGAGGTTATCACGGATGACACCTTCATCATCGGGACGGCGGCGAAGGTGAAGGCCGAGGTCAAGGCCGGCGTCGTCATCGTGATGGGCCGGATGGAAGGCAAGATAGAAGCGAAGGAAAAGTGCGAGGTGAGGGTCGGCTCCCACGTGAGCGGGGAGATTTACACGCCGAGCATCTACATCGAAGAAGGCGCGGTGTTCGAGGGGACCTGCCACATGACGGGCGACGGCAGGGGCTCGATTTCGAGCGCCGAGGAAGCGGAGGAGAACTCCGGGGTGGAGGAGGCTCCCGGGGAGGGTGAACCCCCGGCGCCCGCTCCCGAGGCGGACTGAGCGCCCGCTTCGGGACGGCTAAAGAAGGCGGCTGGAGATGGCAAACGGTCGATCGGCTCTGGGAATTTTAGCAGGGTTTGTTTTCTGGTTGGGCATCGCATACTACTTCTACCAACGAGATTTTACGGGAGCGCTCTGGTTCGTCGCGGCCTTCGGTCTGATATACGGCGTCTATCGTTTGATCGCCCACCTGCTGGCCTCGAACCCGAAGCCCCGCCACATGCAGGATGAGGACGTCGACCCGCCGCCCCGCTCGGATCTGCCCGAGTATGATTTCAAAGACGTGGAACCGAAGGATTTTGAATAATGTGGCTCGAGGATCGGATTTCCGTGTCTCGTAAGAAGAGGTGTATCTGAAATCACTCCCCCTTTTGGGGTTGTTGAAAAAGCCCTGATGAACGATGGTTTGGCGAAACCGGGAGGGGGACGGTTTTTGTAGGGGCCGCATAAATGCGGCCCATGAGAGGCGACGAAAAAGGCAGGGTCGCATATATGTCGGACATATATGTCCGACCTACACACAAACAAATTTCTCCTCTCCAGGTTTTTCAACAACCCCAAAAGGGGGAGTGGTTATTCCTCTTTCTTCCGTTGCCAATGACCTTCAAGGGGAGAATAATATTTAACCTCGGTGGCGCCGATCTTTCCCAGAGTCCTCCTCGTAACCAATAAGGCCCATATGTCCCAGTTCGTCATATACGCCCACAGCGGCGAGCCCGAGCGCATCCACCAGATAGCCACCCTGTCGGCGAGCGCCGCCGCGAACGGGGACGAGGCGCACGTGATCCTCTTCTTCGGTGCGCTCAGGCGATTCGTGGACGACGAGCTGGACTCATGCCTTCCGGCGGGAGAGGGCGCGCGCGGGGCGCATTCGGCGGAGGAACTCATTGAGTCCGCCAGAAGGCTCGGCAAGCTCAAGATATACGCCTGCGCCGCGCAGCCCAAGCTCCTGGGCCTCGCGCCCGAGGACGTGGCGGACGTCGTGGACGAGGTAATCAGCCTCCCTGAGTTCATGCGGAAAACAAAAGGGGCGGAGACCAAGCTTTTCATATAAGCAGGTTCCTTCGCAGATTTCCCGCGCCGGTTTTCTCCCGGTGCTTATAATGTGCTAGACAAGGATGAGCGCGGCGGCGTTACATGCCGCAATGCGCATGACGTTTTGAATTTCTTATCCAATCTCGACAGGAAGACGACATGAAATTTCTGGCGGCGGCGGCCCAGATAGGGCCGAGGCTTGGAAATCTCGACGCGAACCGTGAACTGCTGGTCGAAGAAGTGAGAAAGGCCGAGGCGGAAGGCGTCGACCTCCTCGTTTTTCCCGAACTCTCGCTCACCGGCTATTTTCTGAAGGACATGGTCCCCGAGGTGGCCGTCCGGCGCAACACCTCGGCGATAAAGGAAATCGCCGCCTTGAGCCAGAACCTCTCCCTGGTGGTGGGCTTCGTGGAGGAATCCGGCAGGCACGGGTTTTTCAATTCCGCCGCCTATTTCGAAAACGGCGAGCTGCTCCACGTGCACCGCAAGGTGTACCTGCCGACATACGGGCTGTTCGACGAGAACCGCTACGTGGGCAAGGGAGACAAGGTGCGCGCCTTCGACACGCGGTTCGGGCGCGCGGCCATCCTCATCTGCGAGGACGCCTGGCACCCGAGCCTGGCGGGCATCGCCTCGTTGGACGGGGCGGATTTGCTCATCGTTCCCTCGGCGAGTCCTGCGCGCGGGGTGAGCAAGGCGAACGGCGAGGGCGGCCTCGCGATACAGCGCGTCTGGCAGTCGCTCACGAGAACCTACGCCGCGTCCTACAACCAGCACGTCGTCTTCAGCAACCGGGTGGGGTATGAGGACGGCATCAACTTCTGGGGCGGTTCGGAAATCCTCGCGCCCAGCGGGGAGCCCCTCGCCCAGGCGGAGCGCGCGAGCGAGCAACTGCTCGTGACCGAAGTGGATACGGCGAACGTGCGGCGTGCGCGCATCGCATCCCCCACGCTCCGGGATGAGGACCTGCACCTCACGCTGCGCGAACTCCGCCGCATCCAGCGCTCGCGCGAGGGGTGAGTTTTTTGGGAGCGGCGACTGCCCCGACACCGCCTGGTCCCGCTATTTTATTTGATCGTTATTACGGATTTGTAGGGGCGGCCCCCCGTGGCCGCCCTTGATTGTCCAGGACAGGCACAGGGGCCTGTCCCTACCAAACCGGGTTACTTGCTCAGTCCGCAAAGCAGTTCCTCCTTCCTCAGCCGGGTAGTTCCTCCCTGCTCGGTTGGAATTGACCCCCGCAGACGCGAACTGCGCCCTTCGATACGCGGCTTCGCCGCTACTCAGGGTGAAGCGGAGCGGCGGGTTGCTCAGGGGGAGGGAGATATTACGCGCCGTAGCGGCGAATGCATCGCAGGCATTTCCCACTGAGAGGGTTTTTCAACAATCTCTCAGCATTCGGAAGAATTCCACGCTCATCACTCGGAATTCACTTACGCGTCGCGCCATTCGGTTCTGGAGGGCAGCGAGCCGCCCCGGAAGTTGAACAAGGTGGCGGGAGCGTCGCTCGCGTTGTGCACGGTGTGCCAAGCGCCGCCGGGGGTGTGGACGAGGTCGCCCACCGACGCCTCGATGGTCTCGTCTTCGATAATGATGTTCATGCGTCCTTCCAGAACGAGTGTTCCCTCGTCAATCGTTTCCTGGTGACGATGGACGTGCGGTCTCCCGCCGGGCGGGAAGGAGACGATCTGGCATTCCAGGAATTCGGTGGCGATGGCGCGCGTGAGACCCTTCTCCTTCACGGAGCCTGCGTCGAACGGCCCCGTGAGCGAGGCGACGTCGCCCTTGATGTAGGGAACGGGAGGCGCCATGGGATTTTCCACCGACTCGGGATCGGGACTGGGGGGCGGATCGCCCGGCGGCATGAGGAAGCCCGAAGGCATACGGCCGCCCCTGAAGTTGAACTCGATCAGCTCGTCGTCGCTTATGTTCTTCATGTTGTGCATCGCGCCGCGGGGATTCAGGAGCACGTCGCCCTTCGAGACTTCGAACGTCTCCCCATTGTTGAGGATAAGCCCGCGCCCGTTATAGATGAGGTAGCCCTCGTCCATCTCTTCGTGATGCGCGTGATAGGGAGGGTAGGCGCCGGGCGGAAGGACGATGGCCCGTACTTCCAGGTTCGGCGTATTGATGAGGATGGGCGAGCCTTTCTCTCTCGCTTCTTCCTCGTCGTAGACCCATTTTACGTCTTCGATGTTTCCCACGTATGGCATAAGGACTCCAGATATTCGGTGGATGGATGAGAGAAAGGTATCTCCGGGACTCGTGCGGGGTCAATGGCCAGGCGGCGTTGCGCAGCGCGCGGACGGGAGGCATGATAGGGCTTGGTTTGTCACGCGATCACATTTTGTTCTGGAGATACGGTTTGCTGGACGATGGACTCATCGAAGGCGCGATGACGGAACTGGAGCTCGACGGCGAACTCGCCGCCGGCCTGCTGGCGGGCTTCATCAGGGACGAAGTCACGAAAGTAGGCGTGAAAAAGCTCGTCCTGGGCCTTTCGGGCGGGATTGACAGCGCGCTCTCCGCATTCCTGGCCGCACGCGCCATGGGGCCAGAGAACGTGACGGGCGTCATCATGCCCTACCGCCTCTCGAACCCCCAGAGCGAAGCCGACGCGCGCGAGGTGGCCGAGGCGAGCGGCATCCACATCGAAGTTGTGGACATCTCCCCCCAGGTGGACGCGTATTACGAGCGCTTCCCGGACGCGGACAACCTCCGCCGGGGCAACAAGATGGCGCGCGAGCGGATGACGATTCTCTATGATCACTCCGCCTTCCTCGGCGCGCTGGTCGTTGGCACGAGCAACAAGACCGAACTCCTGCTCGGCTACGGGACGCTCTTCGGCGACATGGCGAGCGCGGTGAACCCCATCGGCGATCTGTTCAAGACGCAGGTGCGCCAGCTCTCGCGCCACGTCGGCGTGCCCGCGGAGGTGGTGGAGAAAGCGCCGAGCGCGGACCTCTGGGTGGGCCAGACCGACGAGCAGGAACTCGGCTACACCTACGAGGTGGCGGACGCCGTCCTGTACCGGATGATCGACTGCCGCTACACGCGCGAGGAGCTGCTGGGCGAGGGCTTCCCGCCCGAACTCGTGGACGGCATTCAGCGCCTCGTGCAGCGCAGCCAGTACAAAAGACGCCTGCCGCTCATCGCCAAGCTCAGCCAGCGCACCATCGACCGCGACTTCCGCTACGCGCGCGATTGGGGGCTCTAACGCCGGACGCGCTTGAAGTCTGCTCTCACCTGTGGCATTATAATCACCCGAACGTCGATTACTCCTGCAATATCTCAAACATGCGGCTTAATGCGCGTGGTTTTTTTGAACTCTAGAACTGCAACGACAGGGGGGCGAAATGGCAGCGTTAAAAGAAGGAGCGAAAGCCCCCGCCTTCGCCTTGAGGGATGAGAACGGCAAAGTGCACCGGCTCTCGAAATACAAGGGCCAGAAGGTCGTGCTTTACTTCTACCCGAAGGACAACACGCCCGGATGCACGGCGGAGGCGCGGGACTTCAACAAGCAACTGCAAAGGATACAGAAGAAGAACGCGACCGTAATCGGCGTCAGTCCGGACAACGAGGTCAGCCACAAGAAGTTCTCCCAGCAACTGGAACTGGACTTCACCCTGCTGGCGGACCCCGACGGTTTGATCTCCTCAAAATACGGGGCCTACGGCGAGAAGACGCTGTTCGGCGAGAAGTTCAACGGCATCTACCGCACGACCTACATCATCGATGAGACGGGCGTCATCGAGAAAGTCTTCAAGGACGTCAAGGTAGCCGGACATACGAAGGACGTGCTGAAGGCGCTTTAGGCGAGCTTATTAAATCCATATCGCCTCGCTCTTCCGGGAGCGGGGCGATTTTTTTGTGGTACGGAGCTGTTGAGGGCCGGGCTTTCCGAGGGGAATGCCCGATGAAAAAGTTCCGATTTCGCGACCAGGCGAATGAAACCAACCGGGGGGTCCATAAGGACAGGTCACGACCTGTCCGAGGCAAATGTCTTTCTCGATGAACAGCACCTCGTTGAATCGCGGGTCGCCCGCTCCGCCGCGGCGGTTCGAGAACCCCCGCCCCCGGGCCGCGCCCCGGAACAGGGAATGCCGATAGAACCGGAAGAACTTGACGCGCCATGCCGAAATCCCCCGTGCAAGCCTTCTGGCCGCTCCCTCATCTTCTTTGAGAGGCTTTCAGCGCGAATCCACCTCCCCCGGTTCCGAATTTCCGAAAAATTAGATAAAATCAGATAAATTCACAATGTTTTCTGATAAATAACCGAAAATTCACAATGCTCTAAGTGTCTGAATAGTAACCGGATAAGGGGTTTTGGGTTGAAAGGTAAGGTGAAGACGGATCTGGACGCTCTCATCGTCGGCGCGGGCGTCGCCGGTCTTTTCATACTCTACAGGCTGCGCTCGCGCGGCTTCAGGGCGCGCGTGTACGAGGCGGGCGGCGACGTGGGCGGCACCTGGTACTGGAACCGCTACCCGGGCGCGCGATGCGATACGGAGAGCGTCCAGTATTCCTACCAGTTCTCCGATGAACTCCAGCAGGAATGGGAATGGAGCGAGCGCTACGCGAGCCAGCCGGAGATCCTGCGCTATGTCAACCACGTGGCCGAACGATTCGATTTGCGGAAGGATGTCGTCTTCAACACGCGAATCGTCTCCGCCGTTTTCGATGAGGAGGCGAGCCACTGGGTCGTCGAGACAGACGGCGGCGAGCGAATTTCGGCCAACTTCTGCGTGATGGCCACCGGGTGCCTCTCCTCTCCCAATATCCCCGCCTTCGAGGGCCTGGACGATTTCGACGGCCCCGTGCACCACACCGGCCTCTGGCCGCACGAGAAGGTGGATTTCTCGGGAAAACGCGTGGGCGTCATCGGCACGGGCTCATCCGCCATGCAGTCCGTCCCCATCATCGCGCGCGAGGCGGACGAAGTGTTCGTCTTCCAGAGGACGGCGCACTACGCCGTACCCGCGCAAAACGGCCCCATCCGTGAGGAGCGGGTGCGCGAGGTGAAGGCGAATTACGCGCAAATCAGGGCGAGAGCCAAGCGATCCGCCACCGGATTCGACCAGACCTTTGGCGAGAAGAAGGCTATGAAGGTCAGCGAAGAAGAGCGCGAGCGCGAATTCGAGAAGCGCTGGGCGCACGGGGGGCTGCCCTTCCTCTCCGCCTTCACGGATTTGCGCTACAGCGAGGAAGCGAACCAGATGGCGGGTGAATTCGTCCGGAACAAGATTCGGGAAATCGTGAAGGATCCCGAAACAGCGGAACTGCTTTGCCCCACGACGGTCATCGGATGCAAGCGCTTATGTGTGATTACGGAGTATTTCGAGACCTATAACCGTCCGAACGTACACCTGATCGACGTGAGCGAATCTCCCATCGAGAGGATAACGCCGGAAGGGGTGGTGACCGGGGGGCGGGTGTATGAATTCGACATGCTCATTCTGGCCACGGGGTTCGACGCCATGACGGGGACCCTGCTCAGAATCGACATACGCGGGCGCGGCGGGCGCACCATACAAGACAAATGGAAGGAAGGCCCCCGCACGTATCTCGGTCTCATGACGGCGGGCTTCCCGAACATGTTCACCATCACGGGTCCAGGAAGCCCCTCGGTGCTGACGAACATGCAGACTTCCATCGACCATCACGTCGAGTGGATCGGCGCGTGCCTCGTGTATCTACGCGAAAACGGGATGAAATCCATCGAGGCGTCCGTGGAGGCGGAGGACGCCTGGGTGGCGCACAACAACGAGGAGACCGCCAAGACGATTCGTTACAAGTGCACCTCCTGGTATCTGGGGGCGAACATACCGGGCAAGCCGCGCGTGTTCATGCCCTACATCGCCGGGTTCGACGTCTATTCACAAAAATGCAGACAAATCGTGGAGGCGGGATACGAGGGATTTCATCTGATGCCGCACGAAAACGAACGGGTGGATGCGGCAATCGGCCATTCCGGGTAAAAACACCTCGAACAGCTTACATTCTTGATGGATATGGAATAGGATAAGCAGATAACCAATATAAAATCATATTTATCGCACTCATGAATAGGAACTCTGCATGGCGGAAGTAGTTGTAAAGGACCTGGTCAAACGCTTCGGTACGGAAACGCTGGCGGTAGACAACGTCAGTTTCACTGTGGGCGAAGGTGAATTCGTTACCCTGCTGGGTCCCAGCGGTTGCGGGAAAACGACGACGCTTCGCTGCATCGCAGGACTCGAGACCCCGGATGAGGGGGATATCCTCATTGCGGACGAAGTATTTACTTCGAGCCACAACGGGGTTTGCCTGCCCCCGGAAAAACGCCGGCTCGGCATGGTGTTTCAGTCTTACGCCATATGGCCTCACATGTCGGTTTCAGAGAACGTGGCTTACGGCATTCAGGCCCAGGGAGCGAGTCGCGCAGAAGTCAACGAAAAAGTCGCCAATGCGCTCGAACTCGTCGGCCTGAGCGGTCTGGGGGAGAGAAACGCCACCAAACTCTCCGGCGGCCAGCAACAGCGGGTGTCCCTCGCCCGCGCATTGGCCTACAACCCCCGCGTTCTTCTTTTTGATGAGCCGCTCAGCAACCTCGATGCGAAATTGCGTGAGCGCATGCGGGTCGAGTTGGCGAACCTGATAAAAGAACTCAAATTGACGGCCATTTACGTGACCCACGATCAGGCCGAGGCCATGGTCATGAGCGACCGGATCATCGTCATGAAGGACGGCAGGATACAGCAGGAAGGGGATCCACATTCGACATACAATGAGCCGTCCAACAGTTTCGTCGCCGATTTCATCGGTGTGACGAACATTCTCGAAGGCAAAGCCGGTGAAAGAGAAAACGGCAAAGGCCTTTGGGTGGAAGTGCCGTCCCTCGAATCGAAAATTCTTTGCGCGAAGGGAATTGAGCGCGATATTCCAGCCGGCTCCGATTTGCTGGTCACCGTGCGGCCCGAATACATCGAACTTGGAGAAGATGGGTCGAGCGATGAAAACGTTTTAAGAGGCCAGGTGAGTGACGCGGTTTATCTGGGACAATCCTGGGATTGTCTGGTCCAATCCGGGAATTTTGAATTGAGGGTGCACGTTCGTGGAGACGCGGATATCCGGGCGGGCCAGTCCGTCACCATGAACATATCCCCTTCAAGATGCGTGGTGTTGAGCGATTGAGTGGAGGGTGAGTTGAACGGCCCACCTGCGCGGAACCGGTATTTTGTTTACTTTTCTCTGGGAGAAGATTCGATGAAAAAAAGGTTGAGTTGCTCGGTAGGAATGGCGGTATTGCTGGCGGTTACGTTCACGCTGGGCGGGACCGCCCGCGCTGCAGAGGCGCCTATCCTGAAAGAGTTGAAAGGCGCGGAAAAAGCCCGCGTCGCGAAATTGATTGAAGGCGCCAGAAAAGAAGGTAATTTCTCCTGGGCCACGAACCTTGCTCCCGTGAAGGCGGCCAAAGAGATGGAGAAGGCCTTCAAGAAGCTATATGGGCTGCCGAAGGTGAAATTCCGTTTCGCCAACAGGCGCTCGGGTACGCTCATCAAGCGTTTCGAGCAGGAGATCAAGGCGAACAAGCTGTCCGTCGACGTGGTCGTGCTTGCCGCAGCCTCCTGGCTGCACTCGATGAAGCGTCGCGGGAATCTGATGAAATACGTCTCGCCGGAAGACAAGCATTACAGCCTGGCGGAAAAGGCGAACATGAACGGCGACGGGTATTGGGTTTCCGATGCGCAAATCAACACCATGGCGGTCAACCGGGATTTGGCGGGCAACGTCAAGCTGACGAGTTGGTATGATTTGCTGAAGCCCGAGTTCAAGGGCAAGGTGCTGGTCGGCGATGCGAGGCCCTCCGAGACGTATACCCTTTGGTACAAGGGACTTCGTGAGCGGCTGCCGAAGAGCTACTTCCAGAAATTAAGCGCTTCGGGCGCGGGCGTGATGGCGAGAGGGTCGGCGCAGAGGCGCTCCCTCATGGCGGGAGAGTACTGGCTCGGAACGACGATTATGGCCAGGCATAACTGGATTGCCAAAAAAGCCGGCGTAAAAATGGACCCCATCTATCCTAAAGAAGGTGTAGTGGCGCTTCCCATCGGTTCCGTGATCATGGCGAAGGCGAAAAACCCCAACATGGCGAAACTTTTCGTCGATTACTGGCGGAGCGTGAGGGGGCATCATATGCTCCTCAATTACAATCCGCTGAATTCCGGCAGGCCGCTTCCGCCGCACAAGGATGAGAAAATCAACAAGCTCATCCTGGCGAAAGACGGCATTGCGCCTCCCATCGACAAGATCAACGTCATCCCGACCGACTGGAGCAAAGTCACGCCGGCGGACGTGAAGAAATGGAAGGCGGAATTCATCGAAGTTTTCGGATCGGGCACGAAGAAATAAAGATGTGACATACTTGAGGGTCATGCATTGAGCAGCGTATCGAAATCGGAATTGGAGGCCAGAGGCGACGGGGCGAGCCCCGTCGCTTCGGCCTCCACCCCAGGGGGACGTTTTTTCAACTCTGAAAATTCATTGAAACTCGGTTCCCTGGGTCTGCTAACCATTCTCGCCATTTTGCCTGTATCGGTGTTCCTGTACAGCGCATTCGTGACTCACCCCGAAGCCGGGGATTCCATCTTCACGTTCACGAACTTCACGAAAAATTTTTCCACATCCGAGGTGTTCGACGCTTCACTGAATACCCTGATCATTGCGCTGGGCACGTCCATTTTTTCATGTCTGACGGGTGTTTCGCTCGCCTGGTTCCATGCGCGCACCGATATGCCGTTCCGCAGACCCTTGGAGGCGCTGACCCTGATCCCCTTCTTCCTGTCTTCTTTCCTGGGGGCCGTCGCGTGGTGGGCGCTGGCCGCCCCGAGGACGGGCATATTGAACCGCTGGATGATCGATCTCTTCGGGTTGTCGGCCCCGCCGTTCAACATCTATTCGATGACCGGGATCGTCATGGTGATGGCGCTGTTTTATACGCCCTATATGTATCTTTTTACGATAGGCTCCCTGAACCGGATGGATCCGGCCCTCGAGGAATCCGCGCGGGTTTGCGGGACCGGCGTTTTGCGCACGGCCCTGAGGGTGACGATTCCATTATCCACACCCGCGATGCTCTCCGGAGCGGTGATTATTTTCGTGGTGAGCATGGGTGTTTTCGGCGTGCCCAGCTTGTTGGGACCCATCGCGCGAATATCGACGCTCTCGACGATCATCTACACGAAGATGGAGGAATATCCGCTGGACATCGGCGGGGCGGCCGCACTGGGAAGCGTTTTGATGGTGTTCACCGCGTTGGGCCTTTACATCCAGCGAAAGATAATCGCGCCGAGAAGTTACGTGACCGTGACGGGGAAAGGCTACCGCCCCAGCCGCGTTTCTTTGGGACCCTGGAAATACGTCGCGCTCGCCATCAATTGTTTCTACGTTCTTCTGGCGGTCATCCTTCCGCTGGGAGCGCTCCTGCTGGCGTCGTTCAACCGCGCCTGGCTGGGCGGTTTCCGGTGGAGCCAGCTTTCCATCTACAACTGGGCGTATGTCTTGTTTGAATACGAATACGCGATTCAGGCGACAAAAAACAGTCTCATCCTGGGGCTGGTGGGCGGATTCATCACGGTGGTTCTTTGTACGTTCCTCGCCATGGTGATTCTCAGGGGCAGGAACAAGAGGCTCAGCGGCGCCGTCGATTACCTGAGCACCCTGCCCATCGGCGTGCCGGGCCTCATCATGGGAATGGCTTTTCTCATCACGTGGATCAAGACGCCACTTTATGGATTCCCCATGCTCTTGCTCATGATGGCGTATATGACGCGCTATCTGCCCTATGGCCTCAGGACAATATCTTCGGTGCTTCAATCGTTGAGTTCCGAACTCGAGGAAAGCGCCAGAATCTGCGGTTCCTCGTTCGTTGCGACGATAAAGAAAATCACGGTACCGCTCTTGAGGCCGGGAATCTTTGCCGCTTATCTGATGCTGTTCATCATGTTCATCAGGGAATTGCCGGTGTCTGTGCTCCTGGCGACGGAAGACAGCGCCCCCATGGCGGTGGCGCTATACATCCTGCAGGAAAACGAGGCATTGGGCGTCGTGGCGGCATTCGCGCTGGTTCAGACCGCGCTCCTCCTGCTGGGAACGATTGTCTTCAGAAAGCTCGGAAGCATGGAAGAACTCTCGGTGTAGGTGAAAACAAGAAGCTTTGAAGCAGTCGCAAGGAGCGCATGAATTTCGGAATCGAACACCTTCAGGGGGGGAGACCGAATGAAGCTCAAGGGCATCATGGGAGCGCCCACGACGGCGTTCAAACCCTGTGGCGGCGTCGATTACGACACATTCGGAAGCCAGGTCGATTTTCTGATCGAACAGGGATTTCCCTTCATCGCCCATCCCATGCACATCGGCGAGTCCTTGAATCTGAGCGATCACGAGCGCAAGGAGCTGGCGAAGCGCCTCGTGGAAACCGCCGCCGGCCGCGTTCCCGCCTTCGTGAACGTGACCGCTTCGGGACCGGACAATTCCATTGATTTGGCGAAGCACTCCGAGGCGATAGGCGCAACGGGAATCGTCGTGCTCTCACCCTATCATTGGGCGCCCGAGGACGAAGCCCATCTGGATTATTTCCTGACGTTGGGAAGAAGTACGGATATCGCGATGATCGCCTATAACAACCCCAGGCTCCAGGTGACCATCTCCCACGACATGCTCGAAGAGATGCTCGAAAAACTCCCGAACTTACACGCTCTAAAAGACGCCAGCTTCGACATGAACTACTTTACGGGCGCTTGCCGCATCGCATCCGGCGCCCGAGCGGATTTTTCCGTGTTCACCGGCATCGAATGGCTGCTCACGTCGATTCCCGTCGGCGGTTCGGGGTCGTTTTCCAATTGCGGCGAGGTCGCTCCGAGGATGGTTCTCTCCCTGTTCGATGCGTGTATTTCCGGGGACTACGAAAAAGCGCGCTCGCTGCAGTACAAGATGAACACGCTCTTGCACCTGCTGCAGACGAACTACCCGGCTACGGTGAAATACGCGATGGAACTGATGGGCCGGCCCGTCGGCGAGACGCGAAAACCCATCCTTCCCCTGGATGATGACGCCAAGGCCCACACGAGAAAGACGCTCGAATCGCTAGGCATCTTCGAGAACGAGCCGTCAGGCTGGTAGTTCGGAGCGTTCCTGCTCTCGTCCGACACTCCTTTTTTGCCAGGCATAGATC
This sequence comes from Nitrospinae bacterium bin107, assembly GCA_002238965.1. GTDB lineage: Bacteria > UBA8248 > UBA8248 > UBA8248 > UBA8248 > Bin107. The sequence goes on from MPNJ01000007.1 coordinate 94,409, forward strand.
AGAAGCAGCAGAGCCGCTCCCGCTGCGTTGGCGAGGTATGCGGAGAAACCGCCTGGTAGCTGGAATTTCGCCGGCAGAAAACAGAACACGGTGGCGACGCCCAGGAGCAGCCATTCGGGAGGGGAAGTCTTTCTCTTGAGGTAGCCCATCGTCCAGGCGGAAAAAGCAATGGTGCCGAACAACGCCGCTCCCATCGTCCAGATTGTGAGTTTCACCGAACCCGTCAGCAGAATGGGCGTATAGGCGAATAAAATCGGCATGACGTAAAGCATTTTGGCGAACCGGAAACTCGCCCATCCCGTCTGCCAGGGGTCCGCTCTTGCGATGGAGGCGGCGACGTAGGCCCCCAGGCAGACAGGCGGCGTGATGTTCGAATCCTGACTCAGCCAGAAGACGATCATGTGCGCGGCGATGAGGGGAACGCCGAGGTTCTCGAGGGCGGGACCCGCGAGTACGGCCAGAACGAGGTATGAGGCGGTTATGGGCAAGGCCATGCCCAGGACGAGAGACGCCACCGCCACGAGAAACAGGGCGAACAGAAGGCTTCCGCCCGATAGCGCCACCAGCAAGTAGCTCATTTTGAGGCCGAGACCCGTCAGGGCCACCATCCCGACGATGATCCCCACCGCAGCTGCGGCCGAGCCGACGACGAGAGAATTTTGCGTGCCCTCCACCATGGCGCCGAAGACGCCTCGTATATTCAACCGCTCTTGCGGGGTTTGGAATTGATCGGGAAAGAGCCGCGCCAGCGCCATGCGAATCCAGTTGATCGCCAGTATGGAGAAGATGGCCATGACGGCGCACCAATCCGGCGAGTAACCGGCGATGAGGAAAGCCAGGAGAATCGCGAGCGGCAGGAGATGGAACCAGCCGGATACGAAAACATCCCTGGGACTCGAAAGTTCATTTTCGGCGATTCCCTGTATTCCCTGTCGCTTCGCTTCGAAATGAACGATGGCGCTGATCGACAGCAGGTAGAGCAGCGCGGGCACCGCGGCGATGGCCATGATGCGCACGTAGGGCACGCCGGTTATCTCCGCCATGACGAATGCGCCCGAGCCCATGACGGGAGGCAGAAGCTGGCCGCCCAGAGAAGCGCTGTTTTCCACAGCACCCGCCACATGGGGCCGGAAGCCCACCTTTTTCATGAGCGGGATGGTGAAGGTGCCCGTCGAGACGACGTTTGCGATGCTGCTGCCCGAGATCGAGCCGAATATGGCGGAGGCGATGACCGCCACCTTGGCGGGTCCGCCCACCGTCCGTCCGGCGAGCGCCATGGGCATATCGATGAAGAACCTGCCCATCCCGGATTGATTCATGAACGCGCCCAGATAGATGAATATCAGGACGTAACTGGCCATGACGGAAGTCATGACGCCGAAGATGCCCTCTTGCGAATAGAAGGTGTAGTTCACGATCTGGTGAACCGTGGAGCCCCGGTGAGCGAGTGGACCGGGCGCATAAGCGCCGAAATGGGCGAACAATAGCGCAATGACGGCGAGGGCCGGAATCCATAGCCCCAGTCCGCGTCTCGCCGCCTCCAGGGCGAGTACGATGGCGACGAAGGCCATCCAGAAGTCCGTCTGATGCCAGGCGCCCGGCCTGTCCTGGAGTTCCAGGTAGTTGAAAACGAAATAGCTCAGACAAAGGCAGGCCAGGCCCATCAGGGTGAGGTTCAGGGCGCGCGGGCGTGCCAGCGCGACCGCACCCAGGACGATGCAGCCGCTCCACGCAGCCCAATCAACCATCAGTGCGCCTTCTTCCGAAACACTTTCCGCGCGGTAGATCGCAACGGCGAGCAGCGCCACGAGGAGGAGGGCTACGCCCCAATCCAGGATTTCCGGCGGTTTCCAGGTTGTTCCCTTGCGCCAGGGGTAGACGAGGAAGCTCATGATCCACATGACGAGGGTGAAGATGCCCAGGTGGAGATTGTCCTCGGGGATGCCGGGTCCCGCCGCCCAGAGGGCGAAAAACGCGAAAGCGACGCAGACGGCCTGGTGAAAATACTTCCAGGCTCCGCTCAAGTCCGAAGCGCGACTACCGCTCGCGTCATGCGCGACTTGGATTTCATCGCTTGCGGTCATGGAGATCCCCGAAATCTCCCCGCGCGGGCGGGCAAGCCCGCGCGGAGAGGTTCGTGCGTGTCACAACGGTGACGAGGAGGCTACATGAGTTCTTTCGGAATCTTCTTGCCCGCTTCTTTCCAGAAACGGATTGCCCCTTTGTGGAGCGGCGCGTTGATGAGCTTGAGGCCGTTTTTAATGGAGAGTTCCTTCGCCACCTTGCCGGCGGCGGAGACGATGTATTTGCGGCCCTTCTCGGAGTACATGGCTTTCATGATGTTGTAAACCAGATCGGCGGAAACCTTGCTTCCCGCGATCATGACGGTGCCCGTGCCGAATGTCGGGGTGTCCACGTTCACGTTGGGGTAGACGCCTGCGGGAATCATGGTGGGTCCGAAGAAGGGAAATTTCTTGTAGAATCCGGACTTGCCGGCCGGAGCGTCCATGTTGATGAAGCGAATCTTCATCATGGTGGCCGTATCGCGGATCATCGCGTTGCCGAGACCCGGGTGCCAGTTGTAGCCGGCGATCTTGCCGTTGCGCATCGCTTCGGGGCTTTTACGACCCAAGTAAACGGGCTTGAACGTGCCCCAGATGCCCAGGTGCTTGAGAAGCGCCGTCAGGTTTTTGGCCGAGCCCGAGCCCGGACCGCCCATCGAGATGGTCTTTCCCTTCAAGTCCTCGATTTTCTTGATCGGGCTGTTCGCGGGCACCAGCAGATGACCGACCGAACCGAAAAGGTATGTCATGGTTCGCATGTTCTTCTGGGGTTTCTTGAAATGTCCCTGGCCCCGGTAGCCCAGGAAGGAGTCGCTCGAGAACGTCAAGGCCACTTCCACGGAGCCTGAATGGATCGCCCGCACGTTTTCAACAGAGCCTGTGGAAGACTCGGAGGAAACCTGAACTCCCTTGAGTTCTTTCGTCAGGTATACGGCGTACGCGCTGGTCCATCGGTTGTAGGCGCCGCGAATCTGGCCGCCCTTCATCGTGATACGTTGTTGAGCCGAAGCGTCCGGCAGCGTTGCGCCGAAATGTGTGAGGAACATGAACGCTGCCGCGCTCAGTAGTGAGGCCCATCGTGTTCTGGTCATGGTTCTGTTCTCCTTGATGAATGGATGGAATGAAAACTTCTACTGATTGAACCAATTACCTCGAACGTCGGTCGAGAAAACCGGCAAGATTCAAATGCTGTGCACCGGGCGAAGAGAGAAGTCATCCGCCCTTGGGCGCATCGTCAAATTGACAGGGTTCACATGACTTTCTACAGTCTCATCGTATAACTCCATATCTTATCTTACAAGGAGATGTATTTTGACCCGCATGAATGGTGGCCAGATCATCGTCGATTATCTCGTTCAGGAAGACGTCCCCTACGTCTTCGGTCTGTGCGGTCACGGGAACATCAGCTTTCTGGATGCGCTCCATGAGCGCGCCGACGAGATCAAGACGCTCTCGGTGCGCCACGAATCGCTCTCGGGCTTCATGGCCGACGTGTATTACCGCGTGGCGGGCAGGCCGGTGGCTACCTTCACCTCCTGCGGGCCGGGTTCGGCCAACATGCCGATTTCCCTGGCGAACGCATTTTTCGATTCCGTCCCCTTTCTGGCCGTGACGGGCAACATTCCCACCAACCAGTTCAACCGGGGCGCGTTCCAGGAGACCTACCGCCACTACCAGGCGGATTTTCCCTCCACCGTGCAGGCCTACTGCAAGCGGGTGTACCAGCCCACGCGGGCGGAGATGGTGCCGCAGTTCACCCGCCAGGCGTGGAAGACGATGATGACGGGAAGGCGCGGCCCCGTCGTGCTCGACGTGCCTTTCGACATCTTCAAGGAGGAAACTGAAGTCGAGATGCCCCAGGCGTCTGAGTGGAACGCGAACATCTCCTGCCGATGCGGGGCGGACCCCGATGGTGTGAAAAAGGCTGTAGAAATGCTCACTTCCGCCGAGCGGCCCGTGATTCTCGTGGGCCAGGGCGTCAAATACGCAGGCGCCGCCGCGAAAATGGTCGCGCTCGCCGAGAAGTTGAACATCCCGGTGGCTTGTTCATCGAGCGGGATGGGCGCGGTCGACGCGAAACACCCTCTGGCTCTGGGCCTCATCGCGAGAAACGGGACTTATCCTGCGAACCACGCCGCGCGCCAGGCCGACGTTCTGTTCGCGCTCGGCGTTCGCTTCGACGATCGCACCTCGAGCAGCTGGCTGCCCGGCTATTCGTTCAACATCCCGCCCACGAAGCTGATTCACGTGGATATCGACCCCGAGGAGATCGCCCGCAACTACCCGGTGGCCTTAGGGTTAATGGCGGACGTGGACGTCTTTCTCGATCAGGTGGGTGAAGCGCTCGGGGCCGGGGAGAGCGTGGATATCCCTGAAGCGCGGGAGGCGTGGCTCCGCCGGATCGACGGCTGGCGCAACGAGTGGGAGGAGTTCACGGCTCCCGGCTACCGCGAGGACACCGAGCCCATCCACCCCCAGCGGGCGGCTTTTGAGATCGACAAGGCCCTGCCCGACGACGCCATCCTCATCAGTGACGTCGGCGTCCACCACAACTGGCTGATCCAGTGCTGCCGCCCCAAGGGGCCGCAATCACTCATTGGCTCGATGGGCTTCGGCGCGATGGGTTTCGGGGTCGCGGGCGTGCTGGGGGCCAAGCTGGCCGCGCCGGAGCGGCCCTGCGTCGCGGTGTGCGGAGACGGCGCTTTCGCCATGCACCTGAGCGCCATCATGACGGCGGTGGAGTACGACATCCCCGCCGTCTGGGTCGTATGGAACAACTACGCCTTCGCCTCCATCCGGGGGCTTCAGCGCGGCTATCTGGAAGGCCGGGAGCTCGCCACCGACTTTCAGGAGCACGCCTCCGCCACGCCGTATAATCCAGATTTCGCCGCCATGGCCGAATCTGCAGGCATCGCGGGCGTGCGGGTGGACAAGGCGGCCGATTTGAGTGCGGCGGTGGATGAAGCGGTGAAGGCCGGGCGTCCCTACGTGATCGACGCGAACATCCAGGGAGAGCAAAATCCAAGCGGCGCAGGCGCCTGGGAGTTGCCCGGCCTGGGGTATGGAGAACCAGCTATCGGCGAGCGGACCATTCTTTAGTGAAGTGATAGATAGCGGGTTATGCCCGCAAAAGGAGAGGATAGATGAACGATGAGGCGAGGCTGCGCGCGGCGGCGGACAAGCTCGAGATGATGGAGGTGTGCATGTTCTCGCACGTCTGTCGGGACGTTGGCGACTGGGATGGACTGCTGGATTGCTTTCACCCGGATGCGGACATCACCACCTCGTGGTTCATGGGCAACGCGCATGCGTTCATCACCGAATCGCGCGATATGATGGAAGGCCATCACACCGATGACACCCAGAAACACATTGCGGGGAACACGCGCGTTCGCGTGAGTGGTGAGCGCGGGGTTTGTGAGTATTACCTGACCCTCCACCAGAGGCGGACGATGGACGGCTATGATTTCGACTTCTCGACCTGGAGCAGCGTGGTGGATCTGTTCGAGCGCAGGGACGGGCGGTGGCGCGTCATCAAGCGCACGATGATATACGAGAAAGACAGGATGGACCCCCACAAGCCCGGCGAGGTGCCCGCGTCCTACTTCGAGGCGATGGACCTGACGCCCTACCCCAGGGCGCTTCGCTACCATTGCTGGCGGAACGAAAAATTCAGCGGCAGCCCGCCATCCGAGAACCTGGTGATGGAAGGAACCGAAAAGTCGCGGGCTATCCGGGAAGAAGCGCGCCGCTGGGTGTCGTGATGCGCCGGAAAGCCTACATCAACTCCAGATAAATCCGCTTCATGTCCTCCGCGTCTGCGGGTACGGGGTTCGTCGCCACGGTGGTGCTGGCGGCCGCCTCGTGCGCCATGCGGTCGAGGTATTCCATCTCTGCGCCGATGGCCGCGAGTGATTCGGGAACCTCGATGTCGTCCGCCAGGGCGCGTACGCGCTCGACCGCTAGTTCCGCGTCCTGCGTGTCGTCCGCGCCCTCCTCGGGGTTCGCCAGGAGCGGGGCCAGCCGGGCGAAGGTTTCGCGCATGGCGGGCAGGTTGAAGCGCATCACGGGGGCGAGGAGTATCCCGTTCGTGGTGCCGTGGTGACCGCCGAAGAAGTTGAAGACCGGGTGCGTGAGTCCGTGGACGATGCCGAGGCCCGTGTTCGTGAAGGAAGCGCCCGCGAGGCAAGCTCCAAGCGCCACGGGGTCTGCGGCGTCCGGGTCGGCGGGGTCGGCGACGAAGCGCCGCGCATTCTGTCCGATCAGGCCGATCGCCTGGAAGCAGAGCGCCTGTGACCAGGGGTTCGCGCGCGGGGAGCCGAGCGATTCCACCGCGTGGGTCAGGGCGTCCATCAGCGCGCCCGCGGCGAAGAATTTTGGCAGCGTGGCGAGCAGGGAGGAATCCACCACCGCCACGTCGGAGTAGAGCGCATCCGAGTGAATGCTCGATTTGGTGCCGCGCTCGATGTCGGTGATGATGGAGGCGCGCGTCACCTCGCTGCCCGTGCCCGCCGTGGTCGGAGCCGTGATGAAGGGCGGAATGGATTTTTCCACCTTGTCCGCGCCGTAGTAATCGCTTATCTTCCCGCCGTTCGCGAGGAGCGCCCCCATCGCCTTGGCGGTGTCGATGGCGCTTCCTCCGCCCACGGCGATTATGCCGGAACATTGGTTCGCCTCATAAAACGCCTGTGCGCGCGTGATGCTCGGGTCAGACGGGTTGGGCTCCACATCTTCATACAGGCGGTAATCGACGCCCGCTGCAACGAGGCCCTCCGTCACGGAGTCGAGCACACCGGCGCCAGAAAGACCTGGGTCCGCGAGCAGCATGGGGCGCGTCATCTCCAGGCTCTTCGCTTCGGCGCCGATAGAGGCGGCCTCCCCCCTGCCGAAGCGCACGCGCGGCACGGCGGACATGCGGAAAGGATCGATCATGGCTGGATTCTCCTTCTGGAAGTTTTCATTCGGCCCGGCAAGGGGCTGTTGAAAAAGCCCTTGCCGGGCGTCTTCAATTCACGAGAATGGACAGAACCACTCCCCCCTTGAGGGTCGGTCTCCCTCGGGGAAGACCGACAACGAGACAAGGGCGAAGCCCGCAGGCGAGTTGGTGGGGGGAGCTTTTATCCGTGGCATGTCCCCCCACCGAATCGGCCTTCGCATAAACCGCTCGGCCTCTTCGACTCCCCCTCAAGGGGGGAGTGAACTTCAAGATCCTCAAGGAAGGAGTGTTGTCTCCTCTCTCATCGCTCGGTTCCATACCCCGAATCACGAAATGAGGTCTTTTTCAACAGCCCGGTGCTGCCGGTCATTCTCCGTCCGCTTCACTTGTTAGCGCCTCTCGCGGCGGCCAGTCTCCGGATCGGTTCTTGAATGACAGATAGACGAGAACGTCGTCGCCGGGATTCTTTAATTCATGCTCCACGCCTAAGGGTATGTGGACCACCTCGCCCGCGCCCAGGGTCTTCTCTTCATCCCCGACGCGGAACCAGCCTGCGCCTTCCAGTATGTGGATGATCTGCTCGCAACCGTGGCTGTGCGGTCGGGTCGCCTTTCCGGGCGGCTGCTCCTGGCGCGTCAGGGTGGTGAACGCGCCGAGAACCATGCTGCCGCGAGAATCCGTTGTGGAGACGATGTTGCGCTTTTTCATGTCGTCCCAGCGGTAAAAGGGCATGGCGGGCACCTTCTCTTATCGGCGAGAGACGTACGGACTAGACCAGTTCGGCGATTTTCGCCTGTAGAAGCTCGTAGTTCGGGCGGCCCATCTCGATTTCGCCGTCGTCTATCATCCTTGCGATCTCTGTCACCGAGTCGTTGAAGGGGGTGGGGATGCCGAGCTCCCTGGCCCTGCGCGAGACGAGTCCGTTGATGTATTCCATCTCGCTCTTCCGGCCTTTGATGTGGTCCTGAATCGGGGCCGTGCGCGAACGCGGCCCCACATGGCCGAGCAGCGTCTTCATGGCCGTGACGAGCACCTGATCGTCCGAACCCGCGAAATCATCCGAAGAGAGTCCGAACACCGGCTCCACCCCGTAGCCCAGCGCTTCGCCCACCGCCATCGCCTCTTTCCCGAGCCCGACCGAAAGGTCGATGACGCCCGGAAGCTCGCGAGTCTCGGCGTTCTTGAGTCCCAGAAGGCCGAATGGCCCCATGGTCATGCAGTTGGCGATGAGCTTCGTCCACTTGGTGCCCTCGATGTTCGTGCTTACCTCAGTGACGGCGACGTGAGCGAAGATGTCGCGCACTTCTTCCGCGCGCGGGGTGACCGAGCCGTCCAGTTCCCCCACGGCGAACCAGGTGCCCTTGCGCGGGGTGTTCCGCTGGATGAGGCCGGGCGTGAATATCTCCGCCGACAGCTCCACGCAGCAGCCCACCACGCGCTCGCGCCCGATGATGGAGGTGATCATATCGTTGTTCATGCTGTTCTGCGCCCCGACGAATATACCGTCGCTCTTGAGGTAGGGCTTGATGAGTTCGCACATCCAGCGGGTGTCGTAGGATTTGACGATGAGGAGGACGATGTCGAAGGTCGTCCGGAGCGAGGCCAGCTCGCAGAGATGGTGCGCACGCAGGGGCGGCGTTTTGAGGTCCAGGTCGGGCATCTGGACGTGCAGGCCCTTCTCGCGCATCACCTCCACGTGCTCGGGCCATTGGTCGATGACGGTGACGTCGAGACCGGCGTCGGTCAGATCGGCGGACACGCTGCCGCCGATGGCGCCTGCGCCGAGAACGGCGATCTTCTTGTTCATGCTGCACCTTGCCTTTCGGGGCTTTCGCCCTCAAGAGAATGAGAATCGCGACGAATACATGCGTTTCGTGATTAAAAATACTTCATTGTGCGGATGCGCTGCGCCTGGTTGGTGCCGGCCGAGTGGAGGAAGCTGATGACGTCGCGCAGGTATTTCTCCATCGGCGCGTCCGTCATATAGCCCGTTCCGCCCCAGACCTCGAGCGCGCGCGTGGCGATGCGGAAACCGGCCTCCGAAGTATAGGCTTTGGCCATGTAGCCGAGCTTGGGGTCGTAGTTATCGCGCATCGCCCGCCAGGCGGCGTAGTGGAGCAACTGGCGTGAAGCCTCGTACTCGACGAAGCAATCCGCCAGCATGAAGCCCACGCCCTGGTGTTCGATGATGGGTTTTCCGCCCTGGATTCTCGTTTTGGCGAATTCGAGCGCGTCTTCATAGGCGGCGCGGGCGGGGCCCAGGTTCGTGGCGGCGGACTCGATGACCGAGCCGCGCGAGAAAGGACCCGAACGGGCCGCCACGCCACCGCCGACCGGCGTGACGCGGTAGTCATCCGAAACGCGGCAGTTCTCGAAAATGAGTTCCGCGTTCTGGGAGAGCTGCTGGCCCATCTTCTCGTGGATCTTGCCGATGGAAAATCCTTCCATGTCCGGCGTGACCATGAAGTAGGTGACGCCCTGCGAGACGCCGACGGTGGGATCGGTGCGGCAGACGAGCACGTAGAGCTTGGCGACCCCCCCGTTGCTGATGTAGTGCTTCTTGCCGTTGATGATCCAGTCCTCCCCGTCTCGCACCGCGCTCGTGCGGACGCCGAGGTCGGGGCCTTCTTCGGGGATAAAATTCTCCGAACCCACCTCGGGCTCCGTCATGCCGACGGCGAGGTGGAAGCGGTGATCCTCCAGGAATCGGGGAAGGAATTTCGCGCGCTGCTCCTCGTTCCAGACGATGTCGAGGAAATGGATGATCTTCCAGGTCTGGTCGAAGGTGACGGCCACGCCCAGATCCCCCCAGCCGATCTCCTCCCCCACGATGCAGAGCGTGAGAATGTCGGCCCCGCCGCCGCCAATCTCCTCGGGGATGGAGAGGGTTCTCAGGCCGAGCCTGCTCCCGGACTCGAGGATGTCCCAGGGGAATCTCTCTACCGGGTCGGTAATTCGCTCGCGCTCGCGAACGTGGGGTTTGAGTTCATCTCTGGCGTAGTCGTGCGCCAGTTTCTGCAGTTCAAGCTGCCGTTCGGTGAGGGTGAAATCCATCGCTCGCCTTCAGGTTAAGGAGAAAATTCGCTCAGTCCATCACGATGGCCGCGCGGCCCGTAATCGCGCCCGCTTCCAGGCGTTCGTGCACTTTTTCGGCCTCTTCGAGCCGGTAGGTTTCCGTGACAAGCGGCCAGACTTCTCCGCGCGCGCAAAGCTCGAGAGATTCGATGATCTCCTGCTTGGTGAACGAGCGGCTGCCCATGACTTCGAGTTCTCCGTTCAGGAGGCTTCCGGCGGATAGGCGGAACGGCTTGGGCGTAAACCCGCCCAGGGTCACCAGGCGGCCGCCCTTGTCGAGAGCCTCGGCAGCGGCCTCGAGCGTGGTGTCATGGGAGACGAAATCGACAGCCACGTTCACGCCTACGCCGCCCGTGAGTTCGAGCAGCGCTTCCTTCACGTCGTCCTTCGAGGCGTCGACCGTGGCTTCCGCCCCGAGTTCCTTGCACTGGGCCAGTTTTTGTTCGGAGACGTCCACGGCGATGACGCGCGCGTTCGCCCAGCGGGCGAGCATGACCATGTGGATACCCACGCCGCCGCCCGCCCCGATGACGGCGACGGTTTCCATCGGCTCGATCCGCGCGCGGCGCACCACCTTGTAGGGGGTGACGATGGCGTCGCAGATGACGGCCGCCTCGGCGGGATGGGCCTTGTAGTCCAGGCTCTCGGGCAGGTGAACGTAAACCTGCGAGGGGAGGTTGATGTATTCGGCATAGCCGCCGTCGCGGTGCCTGCCGACGAAGCCGGCCATGTTGTCGCAGAGGGGTTCCCTGTTCACCCGGCACCAGCGGCAATACCCGCAGGTGAGATAGCAGTGGAAGGTGACAATGTCGCCCGCTTTTACGTTCGAGACCCCGGCGCCCGTCTCGACGATCTCGCCCACCACCTCGTGGCCGATGATCATGGGGTAGTCGATGTCCACGCGGCCCGCGCGCGCGTGGTGAATCGTGAGGCCCGAGCCGCAGGCGATGACGCGCGCCACGGCCTCGCCCGGTCCGGGCGTCGGGTCGGGCACGTCTTCATATGAAAATGGCGCTCCTTTTTCCCGCAACACCATGGCTTTCATGAGAGCCTCCTTCCGAGAGAACCTCCGCGCGCAATGCGAAGACGCGAGCATGTGTGATTGACGGCGGACAATATATCGGGATTGTGAAAAAATTAGTAGTGAAGAAGCGAAGAAGAGAAAGCAGCGAGATTTGTAGTGGAATGGGTGTGGATGGAAATGCTCTGCGCATAACTTGTATTGCTTTTATCATAGCAGGTAATGTCTAAGAGTCAGTTTCGTGTATCTCTCAGAAAGGGGGGGAGATGAAACTTCCGGGCATCATCCTTACGAGTCTTCTCGTCATCACATCGCTGAATGGCTGCGGAGGCGGTGGAGGAGGTGGCGGCGCAAGTGCGCCTCCGCCGATGGTGATGCCGCAGCCAGTAATGCCGCTGCCGGTAACGCCGCCGGCAACGCTGCAGCCTTCCGATCTGGCGGCGCAGGCGCCCCTTTTCGATTTCGGCGCTTCCCTGCATATCGGGATGGTTGCTGCGCCTCCAGCTTATGCACTTGAAAAGACGGGCGAGCGCAACGGGGCGGAAGTCTCGGAGGGGTCGGTGCGGGACGGCTCGAGAGCCGCCGACGTCATCGCGTATCTAGAGCCCAGAACGATGCATCCCGAAGTCACGGGACTCGCGACGTTCACTCGCCCGCCGACAGTCAGCGTCGTCGAGGGCACGAGCGAGAAATACACCGGCTATGCGATGCGCGCCGTTCAGATCGTCAACGCCGCCCTGCCTCACGATGCGCGCATTTCGTTTGGCGATGCCCCCGCTCCGGATCCGCTGGACGTCAACGACGTGCCGAGCGGCAACCTCTACGTCGAGTTCATCCCGCAGGCGCAATGGCCGGAGGGGAGCGTCAAGGGCGAGAGGGCGGTCGGCCATACGCAATCCCAAATCACCTATCATTCCCGAACGCAACGGAACGAAGTCGTGGAAGCCGACTCTTCTCATATATTGATCGACAGCGCAGAAGTTCGAAATTTCCCTGAAGAAAAAACCGTCTACGTCCTCGTTCACGAACTTCTCCACGCCCTGGGGTTTTCCGGCCATACCGATCCGGCGCGCTTTCCGGACGCCACCCTGAACCCCTATGTCCCTCGGAATTTGCCGCGGTTTCTGCTTTCCAGGATTGACAGCGATGCGCTGCTCGCGGCGTATGCAAGGTTCAGGCCCGGCGCGCAGCCCGAAGAGATATCGGCGCAAAGCCTCGGACCCTGGACTGAGGCGTCGTCGCACGTGCGGGGGGATCTGGGGATTCCGTTTGGGGCGGTTTCCTTCGGCGTCGCATACCGTAACGGCCTGGCGCAACCCTGGGCCTCGGGGCCGGAGCCGTCGATAGAGCTGGCGCAAAACAGGGGGTTGTCGGGGACGGCCATTTGGAGCGGCGCGCTGCTGGGCATGACGCCCTCGGAGCAAGTGGTCGCCGGCGATGCCAGCCTCGACGTCAATCTGGCGAACCTGAACGGGCAACTCGATTTCACAAATATGCAGTACGACGATGGCGGAACCTGGGGGGACGGCGATCTCGGCTACTCTATCGAAGTGCGCGGCAACACCTTTATTCGCACGGGCGGGGATGACGGGGTGGTCACGGGCGCCTTCTTCGGGTTCCGGCACGAGGGGATGGGCGGCGTTCTCGAACGCAGCGATATCTCCGCCGGTTTCGGGGGCAAGCGGTAGGCGCTCGATACGAGCTCCGTTTCTTATCCATCCTGCATGTAAGCGGAGTGTCTTGCTCGCTTCCTCTCTATGGCGGTTGTTGAAAAAGCCCACTATACGTCCGGTCGGCGACATGATGATCGCGTAGGGACAGGCCTCCGTGCCTGTCCGAAGTCCCCCGCGCCTGTTTTGATTGCAACCATCCTGCAAAGGACAACCACGGAGGGTTGTCCCTACAACCGCCATTCCTCCTTCTGCGGACTTTTCAACAGCCCTCGATGGCGGCCAAGGATTTCGCCGCCCAGTCGCAGCCCACCTGGCTCGCCCACAGATCCATGAGGCGCTTGGTGACGGGGCCGGGCGCGCCGTGCGCCATCTTGGTTCCGTCGACCGAGGAGACCGGGAGGATGCAGATGCTGTTCCCGGTGTGGAAGGCCTCGTCGGCGATCAGCAGGTCGTAGCGCGTCAAGTTCATCTCGCGGACCGGGATGCCGAGCTCCTTCGCCATGTCGATGACGTGGGTGCGCGTTACGCCGACCAGGCAGTTGTAATCCGTGGGGGTGAGGATTTCGCCGTCTCTCACGAAAAAGCAGTTGTAGCCCGACCCCTCGGCCACGAAGCCGTTCATGTCGAGCATGATGGGCCATGCGCCCGCCTCCTGCGCCTGGAAGTCGGCCTGCACGTGGTTCATCTTGTTGCCCACCTTCGCGCGCGGTTCGATGCACTCGGGCGGAATGCGGCGCACGCCGGTGACGACCGAGGGCACGCCCTCCCTGTAGCCGTGGGCGTAGCGCGAATAGTCCATCGGCAGGGTGAAGATGACCAGCGTGTGCGCGCCGTGCGTGTGGGTGGCGGCGGAGCTGATGCCGCCCCCGCGCGTCACCCAGTGGTTGATGCGGAATTCCTCTCCCTCGACGTAAACGCCGCGGTTTCGCTCAATGAGTTCCATCGTTAGGGATTCCATCTCGTCTGCGCTCATGCCGGGGTCGAGCCGCGCGTAGCGGCACGAAAGATAGAGCCTGTCGATGTGCGCCCGCAGGTGCCAGGGCTGGCCGCCAAAGGTGCGCGATGCGTCGTACACGCTGTCGCCGTAGAGGAAGCCCCGATCCAGGATGGACACGTTCGCTTCGGTTTCCGGCACGAACCGGCCCTTGACGTAGGCGATTCTCTCACTCAATTTCGCATCCTCCATCGTTTCGCATCATCGCGTCATTCCGGGTTTGTCCTATAGCAGGTCCATTGCGGCGGAGCGCGCGGCGTGGCCCACCCCGAAGGCGTGGGAGAAGGCCACGATGTCACGCACCAGACGTTCCATGGGTGCTTCGGTCATGTAGCCGGCGCCTCCCCAGACCTCCATCGCGCGGCGCGCGACGCGCTCGCATGATTCCGCCGCGAAGGCTTTTGCGAGAAAACTCCGCCAGGGTTCCGCGTCCCCACCCTGCTCCGCCGCCCAGGCCGCCGCCTGGAGGCTTCTCCTGGCGGCGTCTAGTTCCATCAAATTATCGCAGAGCATGAAGCCGACCGTCTGGTGCTCGATGATGGGTTTCCCCCCCTGCACCCGTTCACGCGCGTGGTCGAGGGCGTGATCGTGGGATTTCCTCGCCGTTCCGACCCCCGCCGCTACAGGGAGTATGCGGGTGGCGTGCGTAGCGTCCCGCCAATCCTCCTCCGCGCAATCGAACGGGTGGTCGAGCTTTACGTCATTGAAACCCAGGTCGACGTCCTGGCAGGCGCGCATCCCCATCGGGTCATGGTAACGGGCGACAGTGATTCCTGCGGCCTCGTCGTTTGTAACGAGAAAAACCTGCCTGCCAGTCCCATCCGTGGAGCTTGATTCCAGCAGATACAGGCCGGCGGCCGCGCCGTTCAGCACGTGCCGCGCGCCGCCATTGAGAAGTCCGCTGCCTCCATTTTGCGCGATGGATGCGCCCTGGCGTTCTTCCGTCGGATAGGGGCTTTTATGCTCGGGAGCGGGCGTATCTGCGATTTTCACGTGGGCCAGATGGAGCGTATGATCTTGCGTGAATTTTTCCGCGAACGCATCGAACCTCACCTCGTCCCACAGGCGGGATACGGCGTTTGCGAGCGCCCAGTCCTGCGCGTAGATGACGCCGACGCCCAGATCACCCCAGCCGATCTCCTCCGCCACGAAGCAAAGGCTCAGCAGATCAGCCCCTCCTCCGCCGAGGCTCTCCGGGACGGGCAGGGTGCGCAGGCCCAGCGTGTCGCCTTTTTCCAGAATATCTCCGGGAACACGGTTTTCCGGGGCCTTTTCCTGATCGAGCGCATCCGTGCGCGGAGCGATCTCCTGACGCGCGAAATCGCGCGCCAAGCCCTGGAGCGCAAGAGTGGCCTCTGCGGGAGCGAAGTCCATGCGCAAACCCTTATGAACGCGAGAAGTTCAGCGAGCTAGTCGATGAGGCCCACGCTCTTCAAGTCCGAGGTAAGCTCCGCCTTCTCATCCGTGCTCAGGGGAATCATCGGCGCGCGCGAGGGGCCGCCGTGCATGCCCATCAGGTCCATCCAGTCCTTGAGGGCGGCGATGGGGAACGCTCCCCGCGCCCAGGGCTCCCAGAGCCACTTGTCGGCCACGCGGCGGATCGGGTTCATGGACTCGCGCGCGGTCCAGGCTTCCTCGAGGTTCCCCTCGTCGATCAGGTCGGTGTATCTCTGCATCCCGAGGTTGCCGGTGCGCTGTAAGAGAAACGGGTCGGGGCCGCTCATATAGGTCTGCTGCTTGTGATATGCCCGGTTGAAGAACCACTGGGTCTCCATCGGGTCGCTCACGACGATGTCATCCCCCACGGCTTCGCGCACCTCGTCGCAATGATACTTGGGCTGCGCGTTCTTGATGCAGCAGAGGTTCTCGTTGTCCTCTACGATCGCCTTGACCAGGGGCGCCGAGAGGGAATAGCCGGTCGCCGCCGTGTTGAACAGGGACACGCCGATATCCACGTTGCTGCAGAATTCCTTGAAAAACGCACGCACGCGCTCGGGAATCCCCTGCGCGCCGAGGTAGGGATTCGCCAGAATGGCATAGGTCGCGCCGGCGTCTATCGCCGCGTTGGTCAGCTCGATGGCCTCTTTGGCCGAGGTGTGGCCGGTGTGCGCGATGATGGGCACGTCCCCCGCCTCGTCGCAGGCGATTTCCTGTCCGCGAAGGCGCTCTTCTTTCGTGAGGCACCAGAATTCACCAATCATCCCGCCGACGAAAAACCCCTTGATGTCGAGGTTGTCGATGTAATGTCGGATGTCGGCGCGAAAGCTCGCCTCGTCGATGTTGTCGTTCTCATCGAAGGGATAGGGGATGGCGGCCCAGATTCCCCGCATGTTCTCCTTGCAGTAGGCGCGTGAGTCCGATTTCCTGTAAGAGGGCATTGCTGTCTCCTTCTCGGGTGTGTGACGGAAACATCCGTCAATTTGAGTTTACCATTCATCCTCACCGGCGGGGGCGAGAAGCGGCGCGGCCTTGAGCTTCACCGCCTCGTTCGTGCCGAAACCGTGCAGATAGCTCAACACGTCACGCCAGCATTTCTCGGGCGTCGGCCTGTCGTCGCGCCAGGTCGCGCCCGATCTCCCCCAGACCTCCATCGCGGTGCGGCAGACCTTGATGCCCGCCTCAGACGCGAACACCTTGGACATGAGGCGGCGCTTCGAATCGTCCGTCGGCTTCTCCGCATGCCAGGCCGCAGAATACAGGTACGTTCTCGAAGCCTCAATCAGCATATACATTTCCGTGAGCGCCATCTGCGCCCACTGCTCGCTCGCCGCGCCGCTCTCCTGCGCGGCCGTCCGCGCGAGGTCGTACGCGAGGCGCGAGGGACCCATCACCGGGATGAGCGCGCCGCTCACCATGCGCTTCAGGATAGAGAGGCCGCCGTTCCATTCGCCGAAGAGATTATGCGCGGGCACGCGGCAGTTCCTGAGCACGAGTTCGCCGTTTTGAAGAAGCCGCCTGCCGAGCTTCGAGTGCGCCTCACCGATCTCGAAGCCTTCCGTATCGCGCGGCACGAGGAAGCAGGTGAGCCCCTCGCTCATCTTCTTCTCGGGCGCCGTCCTCGCGAAGATGAAGTAATATTTCGCCAGGCCGCCGTTTGAAATGTAGTGCTTCGTGCCGTTCAGGATATAGAAGCCGCCCTCTTGTTTCGCCGTCATGCGCGGGCCTGCGCCCGGTTCGTCGTGCATCAAGAAGGTGTCGGTCCCGCTCTGGGGCTCCGTGGTGGCGAGGGCGAGCAAGGCTCTCGGGTCGTTCATGAAGTCATCGAGGTACAAGTCGCGCTGTTTTTGGGTGGTCTCGACCGTGAGCAGTTGGGCGAACTTGTAGGTCTGGTCCATCGAGACGGCGACGCCGAGATCGCCGTATGCGAGCTCTTCGGCCACCATGGCCTGCACGAGATGGCGCGCGCCGAAGCCGCCGTATTTTTCGGGTACGGTGAGCGTTCTCAAGCCCGCGGCGTCCAGTTTATCGGCGATATGCCAGGGATAGGCCTCGCCGGGCGCGTAGTTCCTGTCCCTCGCCGCGGCGATGGGCAGGATGTCCTCACGCGCAATCGCACGCGCGCGGCGTACCATCTCGGATTCTTCGGGGCTTAGGTCCGGCATCATGGCGTTTAGGCGCATCCTTCTGGAAGCGAGACAAGTCAATGGTGATTTGCCCGATTCCGTACCACTACTTGAGACGCTATGTTCTGTCAATCATATTGGGGTATACCGTGGATGCGTAAACCCATGAACGGACAGGGCGAATTGCCTCCGGCGAAACTGAGACTTAAGGCGAGTGAATGTGAAAATCGTGATTCCGGATGACTACGGGGGCGTCTTCTCGAACTCGGCCCAGCTCACGCGCCTGGAGAGCCTGGGCGAGGTGGCCCATTTCACCGGGCGGCCTGCGAGTGAAGAGGAGATGGCCGAGCGCATAGCCGATGCGGAAATTATACTGACCGTGCGCTTTCAGACGGATTTCAAGAACACCGCGCTGCTCGATGCCGCGCGGGAGCTTCGCTTTATCTCCATTTGGGGTACACGCCCCCGTGTGGTGGACATGAAGCGCGCCGGTGAGCGGGGCGTTTCGGTTTCCGTGACGCCGGGGGCGGGGAGTCCCTCGGTGGCCGAGCACACGATGATGATGGCCCTGGCCCTAGCGAAGCGGCTGCCCTATCAGGGACCGGCCATGCGGGCGGGGGCGTGGGAACGCGTACAGGGCGTGGAGCTTCTGGGCAAGACGCTCTCCGTTATCGGCTTCGGGCACATCGGAAGCAAGGTCGTCCCCATGGCGCGGGGCTTCGGGATGGAGGTGCTCGCGTGGTCGAAGCGCATGACGCCTGAGCGCGCGGCGAAAGAAGGAGCGCGCGCGGCATCGCTCGATGCGTGCATGGGCTGTGATTTCGTGACGATACAGCTTCACGTGACACCAGAGACCAGGGGCATCATATCCAAGGAGCGCATCGCGGGGATGAAGTCCACGGCGTTTCTGATAAACACCTCGCGCGCGGGCCTGGTTGACATGGACGCCCTGCTCGAAGCGCTGCGGGATAAGAGGATCGCGGGGGCGGGCCTGGACGTGTTCGAGCCGGAGGAGCCCCTGCCGGTGGATTCGCCGTTCAGAGCGCTCGATAACGTGATCCTCACACCGCACGTCGCCGCGCATACCGAGGGGGCAGTTGAGCGGGAGGCGCGCATAACTGTGGACAACGTGGAGGCTTTCATTCGGGGAGAGCCTGAGAACCTGGTGTTCGAGGACGCCTAGTATTTCGCGTGTGGGGCGTTTTCAACCATTCACGTAAATTAAAATGACTTATAGTAATGTGAAGAAAACTTAAGTTTTCTTATTTTTCAAAAGAGAGGGAAAAGATGAGCTACCGAATCGAGATGACGGAAGTCCAGGGCAGCGAGATGGAGATTTTCCTGTATGAGCCGGAAGGCGACGGCCCCCATCCGGGACTCGTGCTCTGCCAGCACATTCCGGGGCACGGGGGAATCGAGGGGGACCCCTTCACGGTGAAATCGGCGGAGCGCTTCCGGGCGAACGGCTACGCGGTGTCGGTTCCGTTTCTCTACCACTGGTGGTCGAAGAGTGACGACATGCAGATAAAGCGCGACGAGTTCAACGACGCGCAGACGGCGCAGGACTTGAAAGCGGGCTTCGACGCCCTGGCGGCGATTGAGAGCGTGGATGCGGGCCGGATCGGGGTCGTCGGGCACTGCTGGGGCGGGCGTGTGAGCTGGCTTGCCGCGTGTACGGATTCGCGCTACGCCGCTTGCGCGGTCTTCTACGGCGGGGGGGTGAAGGAAGTGCGCGGTGCGGGCAACCCGCCCGCCATCGAGCTGACGGGAAACATCGCGTGCCCGGTCATCGGCATTTTCGGCAATGAGGACCAGAACCCCTCGCCGGAGGACGTGGACGACTACGAGGCGGCGCTCAAGAGCGCGGGCGCGGAATACGTCTTCCACCGCTACGACGGCGCGGGACACGCATTCCAGTGGGAGGACAACCCCGAGCGCTTCCGCGCCGAACAGAGCGAGGATTCCTGGGAGAAAACGCTCGCGTTTTTCGCCGAGAAGCTGGGGTGAGGGGAGGTTTGAAGGAGATTACGCCGCAGCGATTCTCAGGTCGCATGAACCCCTTGTAAAACCGGTTCGATATCGGCCATGACGAATAGCCGTGGATAGGCGGAACGACCGTTTACCCTGAACACGCGGGCGTCCACACTTCCGCTATTGAGCCACTCGCTAACCGTTTGAGCTTGCAGGCGGTTGATGTAGCCGAGCCGAACGCCGCTCTTGCGAGTCACCGCTACCGCATGAGGGTCATACTCGTTGGTCGGGTCGTGTTGGAAGACCACCGGTTCGTCGATGGAGATATCCGGCGCGCCATCCCGGTAGTGTCGATAGCCCGAGATGTCGAAAACGTAGCGGAAAGGACGGTCGAAACCCTCGAAAGTCTCGGTGACCCCGAAGCTGTCGCCGGTTAAGCGGGCACCCGTATAGGCCAGCAGGCTAAGGTCGGAGAAATCGGCTTGAGGAGAGAGGCCGAACGTCTCCATGAAGTCATGGAAATCGGGCCGATCCCGGGGCGGGAGTCGTCGCGCCAGCACGTCGAGCGCTATATAGGCTTCGTGTGCATCGCCGAGCGCGAGGCCGGGATAACCGCCGAATCCGGTTTCCAGGGCAGGCGCGAGGCGCGCCTCATCCAGATACGAAAACGCCACGCCTTCTTCGCATTGCGCCAACTCGGCCACCGCGAACCTGTCGCGGGAACCGGGCTGCTCCAGAGGGCGCTGCCACGTCAACAAAGCCCGGCGCGTCTGTATGGGGTCAGTGATCAAATCCGTCATTTTTTGGTCTCGCGAAGGATGTTCTTGATGCGTTGCGTACCTAGTTTCAAGATAGCAAAGAGGTTTCCTGTCAAAGAGGCTGGTCTTTCAAATTAAAATTGAACAAAATGGGGAAACTAAAGTATCCACTGTCTCAAGACATCAGATTTCCGTAGGGAATTTTTCTGAAACTTCAGTTGTTACTTGGTTTTCAGCCTTCATTATAGCAAGGGTTTCAAAGTATTCCTGCGCCTCAATGCCCTTGATGAATTCAACGCGGGGGTCAATCTTGCTAACCTCGTTTTCTATTTCTTCAAGAGAAACTTTAAAAAATTCCTTGCGCCCGTTGGCCCGATTTACACGATTCTTATCAAATAATTTGTGAAGCTCTTTTTCAACTGTCGGAGCGTCCTTACAGTAGAACATGGCGTGAGTGTCAAAAAGGAATGGTACACTCGCATCCCCAAGTTCACGAACGCGATCAGTTGGCTCAATGCGACGGGTCATACCGATTTTATGTACTCCATTTCCGAAAGACCCGATATTCGATAAGACGTAAATATAGCCCGCTCTGGTTTGCTCTGCCATGGATTTCGCTCGGTAGGCTTTTGCATGGGCGGCATCCAACTCTTTCGTAAGCTCAGCAATTTGAGCTTCGTAATTTTTTGCATCTGCACCAACAGCTTGAGCAGCCTCCCTTTTGGCCTTATCGAGTAGTTTCTGATAGCGGATCTCTTCTTTCTCAGCCGCAGCTGCGTCCCTGATAAGACGTTCTTCTTCTCGCTTTAGCCGGTTCATTTCGGTTTTATGGTCGCGTTCTTCTTTTTGTTTCTCGCGATATTCATGTGTGAGCCAAAGTTCTTTCAGCTTTAGTTGATAGTATTCCATGGTAACTTCGATATTCAGGCTTTCGTTAAGTTTGTTAATTTGCTCAAAGGCCCGCTGGATGCGTTTCTCCATGGTTGATACATTATTCCAACGAACGTTTGTCAGTGCAGCTTCACATTCATTATTGAAGGCTCGCAGGCTCAGCCGAACCGCCCTGTTTGTCATCTTCTTACCTTCACTTTTGCTACCACCAACTTCCCAATCGGTATAGGCTTTGATGGCAGTCTTCGCAGATACCAATGCTTTTTGCTCAGCACGAACGGTTTCGATTTGTGCCTTGAACTGATCGGAATCGGAGAAGTCGAAGTGAGGGCTGTATACACCTAGCTGGGACATCGCGATTTTTTCATCAAAGATTGCAACTTCCTTGATAAGTTCGTCATAGATTTTCTTTTTATCTGCATAAGAAGTTCTAAGGTCTTGGATAGATTGCTCGACTTTGATTTTTTCTTCCTTCACAGCATCGACTTCTTTCTCAACATCAATGACCGAAGAAAAGCGCTCTTCTATTTTTCGTTTTTCGGCAATGCAATGCTTGAGTCTTTTTCGAGATCGAAACCAGAGCACGAACAAAATGAAAGGAAGAAAAATCAGGGAGAGAGTAAATACAACGGCGAAAGCTTCCATAAAAACATTCGTCCTTCTTTTTGAATTCAGTATAGATTTTTCAGAAGAGTGGATTTACCTATCATATGTGATTTAAGACTTGCAAAGGGTTCCAATTTGCCTGTGTTGTGTTCCCCCTAAAAATCGGACTCCAGTATCCACACGCCGGCGCCCAGGCGTTCGCTGATGTAGGCCCTGCCGTCGGCGGCCATGTAGACGTCGTCCACCTGGAGTTGCAGGAGTTCGTAGTCTCTCCCCCACAGGGGGCGGATGGGGTCGCGCTTTGGCGTTTCGGGCACGTAGTGGGCGACTTCTCTGGGATTCAGCGGGTCTTCGATGTCGAATACGCGCAGGCCCCCGTTGAACCAGGTCATGTAGACCCGGTTGTGATCGATCAGCGAATCCGGGCGGTTCTCGTGCAGGTTGTGCGGGCCGGAGCGTCCGCCGCGCTCGGCGTAATCGCCCTCGGGGTGCGGGAAGGTGGATAAGACTTTCGGGTTTTTCTCATCTGATATATCCATCACGCGGATTTGCTTTTCGATGTCCTCCATATCCTCCGCCGTGCATTCATCCGACACGATGCAGAGGTTCCGCTCGGGGAGGGGCAATATCGAATGGGTGGCCGAGCTCTCCTCGGGCGGCCACTGAGTGTGGCTGATGAGGGTTGGGTTCGTGATGTCGGCGATGTCCAGGATGATGAAGCCCGAATCCCACCACGCGCCGTAGCACCTCTCGCCCACGTTCATGGACATGTGAACGCAGGCGCGTTTTTTCCGCACGCCCTCGGGCGCCTCGCCGCCGAGCGGGATGTATTCGCCCTGTCTGTTTTTCTTGAAGCGGAACTGGCCCATCTGGTACCAGTCGCGCTCCTCGTCGTTCCGCATGCCCGGCATCGCCCAGCGGCCCACCTCCCTGGGCCGGGTGGGGTCCTTGAGATCGATGATCTTCAGGAGCTGATCGATGTAATCATCATCGCCCGCGGTCAGGAAGGCGTAGCGCCCGTCGCCGAACCAGAACCGGTGCACCCCGCGTCCGCCGGTGTGGAAATAGCCCAGCGGGCGGAGTTCGGGCAGGTTCGATACGTCGTAGATGTCGATGCCCGCCTTGAAGGGCTCGAAATCGGGGCCGCGTCCGCCGAACTGCTCGTTGTTCACGACCATGATGTCGCCGACGATCTGGAGCTTGTTGTTGTGCGTGTTGCGCGGGGCGGGTATCTGGTTCACGACCTTCGGCTTCCGGGGGTCCGAGGCGTCGATGACGCTCGTGCCCGCGCCGGACATGCCCACGTGGCCGCAGAGGATGAAGTCGTCCTTGACGAGAAGCTGCATGACGTCGCCCTTGTTGCGGCCGCCGAAATCGCAGTGGCCCAGGAGCTTGAAGCCGTTCGCTTCCTCGGGGGTCATCTCTTTGCCCGGTTTCCCGCGCCCCGGCGGGATGGCCGGGTCCGGCGTGCATTCCATGTCATTCCCCTTGCTCGATGAGATGGCGGGATTATACCCGCGCCTGCGGCGAATCGGCCAGAGCACCTTTGCCCCGGCGGGCTCTCATCTTCGAGTGATGTCTGCGGTTCTCGGATGATTTATCGGATAATATATATTTCTGTTGACGACTTTTTTGTGCGGATTGGCTTTTTTTCACTCCTCCCTTGAGGGGGATTGTTGAAAAACCCCGTTTCGAGACCGGGCGTATATTACCTACCGGGGAGAGAGAAGAATCACTCCCCCCTTGAGGGGGAGTCGATGAAGCCGAGCGAATTTTGCGAAGGCTGAATCGGTGGGGGGACATGCCACGGATAAAAGCTCCCCCCACCAACTCGCCTGCGGGCTTCGCCCTTGTCTCGTTGACTCCCCCTCAAGGGGGGAGTGAAATTCAGCGCGCTCCCTCTGTAGGACTTTTTCAACAACCCCTTGAAGGTCAATTCCGACCAAGGCGGTTTGTTGAAAAATCTCTCCTCGCTCCTTGCTCGGAATTCATCCCGGCCCGCTTCGACCCCGCATTTGCGCGCATTTGCGGTTATCGCCCGGCGTCGGGGTGCGGCAGAATCTCCGCCAAGGAGCGAAGAGGAGACGTTCTCATGGATGCGAGGAACCCGGAAAAGGGAAAGCGGCGGCAGGCCCCTCACCAGGGAAGACCGGCCGGCTCCGTTCGGCCGGCAATCCTTCTCCCGGTGCTCGGGACCGCTCTTTCGCGCCCGGGGACCGGCCGCGAAGAACGCGCCGGGAATTTCGATAAAATTCCGAACAATACGATAAATATCGATAAATTCACGGGGTATTTCGATAAAAAAAGAAAGCGGAAAATATCGTAACGCATTGTAATAAAATGATTTGTTTCATATATCCGAGCGCGGGCGATTCAAATATGAGCGCAAATTTTTTTCGCGCGCCGCATTTGCGATGAATTGCGCGGCTCTCCCCGCATTTGCCCGCAACTGCCCGCAGGAAGGCTCGGCGGGCCGCCGCGTGAGCCGCCATGCCGCCCGCCGCGTGAGCCGGGTCGTTCAACAGCCCCCAGGGGGGAGTGACTGCATCGTTCCCTGTCAGGTCCGGACCCTCCTCCCCCACGGTCGGGACATGTATGTAATTCCCGTTTATTTTCACGGGCTTTTTATGTAGGCTCCCTCCATGCCGAAACTATCCCTGAACCGCTTGATCCACGACATCCAGCCGCTCGATAAGCGCGAGGCGTTCCTGCGCGACCCGCACGAGTTCGCGCACGGCTATGACGTCACAGATGCGGAACTGGCGGCGGTCCGCGATTCCGACATGCGCGCGCTGTGGAGCTTCGGCGCGAACCCCTACCTGCTGCGGGTGCTGCAGATGCGCTCAGGCATATCGGATGAAGACTTCCGGGCGGCGCTGGTGGGCCTCTCCTATCCGAGGCCCGATGAGGGGGAGATATAGCGTGGCCGAGATCGTAGGCGCCTTCGCGGCCAGCCACACGCCCCTGTTCCTGCTGCGGCACGATGCGCCCGCAGAGGAGGTGAGGGAAGAGGTTTTCTCCGCCTACCGCCGGATGGCGCGGGAGATTGTGGACAGAGGGGCCGAGGCGATGGTGCTTCTGGGAAACGACCACCTGCACGCCTTCTCGATGGACAGATACCCCGCCTTGGCAATCGGCGCGGGGCCTCGCTTCGGGCCGGTCGAGACGGAACCTTTCCTGCCGAGCGATGTATACGAAGGGGCCGAGGAGCTGGCTTCCCACCTGGCGCGCGGTCTGCTGGCGAACGGCTTCGACCCCCTGGTTTGCCGCGAACTGCCGCTCGATCATTCCTTCGTCTCGCCACTGGCGCTCATGGGCGATACGGGTCTCCCCATCGTGCCTGTGCTTCAAAACACGGTGGCCCCGCCTCTGCCGCCCGCCGCGCGATCATACCAGCTCGGCGTATCGCTCAGGCGGTTGATAGAAGGATATACGGGCCTAGAGCGCGTGGCCGTCGTGGCGACGGGCGCGCCTTCGCACTGGATAGGGACCCCCGAGCAGGGGGAAATCGACGAGGCGTGGGACCGCGATGTGATCGACATGCTTTGCCGGGCGGACGCGAAGGGTCTTTCCGCGTGGCCGCAGGCCAGAATCGATGAGGGCGGCAACGGGGGCAATGAGATCAGGACGTGGATATCCGCCGCCGCCATGAGCGGGGACACGGAGGCGAATCTTTGGGTATACAGGATAGAACCCCTGTGGTTTCTGGGGGTGACGGTAATCGAGTGGCCCATCGGGCCTGCTCTTTGAGCGACAGCAAAGGAGGATGAGGGAATGCCGAAAGCGGTACTTTTTGACGAACTCGGCGGCGCGGACGTGCTCCGCGTGGCGGAGGTTCCGGAGCTCGAGCCGGGAGAGGGCGAGGTGCGCATCAAAGTTGAGACGATAGGACTCAACCGGGCGGAGATTCTTTTCCGCGAAGGCCGCTACCACGACAAGCCCGAGTTCCCCTCCCGTATCGGTTACGAGGCTTGCGGGGCGATAGACGCCGTGGGGCGCGGCGTGGAGGACCTTGCGTTGGGCGATCGCGTGAGTACGATTCCCTGCTTCTCGATGGTGGAGTACGGCGTGTGCGGTGAGCAGGCGGTCGTGCCGGCGTTCGCCGCCGCCCGCTATCCGGACAGACTGACGCCCGCCGAGGGCGCTTCCATCTGGATGCAGTATTTCACCGCATACGGCGCGCTCATCGAGTTCGGGAAGGTGGGGGAAGGCGACACCGTGTTGCTCACCGCGGCGAGCAGCAGCGTCGGGGTCGCGGCGATCCAGATAGCGAAATCAGTGGGCGCGCGCGTCATCGCCACGACGCGCGGAGGGGGAAAGAAGGATTTTCTCCTGAACATCGGTGCTGATCGCGTTGTCGTGACGGATGAGGAGGATCTGGCCGAGCGGGTGATGGAGATCACGGGCGGCGCGGGCGCCGACGTCGTCTTCGACCCCGTCGTCGGGTCTACGCTGCCGAAACTCGCCGATGCGGCGGCATACCAGGGCTCGATTTTCCTCTATGGCCGACTCTCACCCGAGCCTGCGGAAATTCCACTGTTCCCGGCTCTCCGGAGAGGGCTGACCTTCCGGTGCTATACGATCATGGAGATCACCAAATTCCCGGAAAAAAGAGAGCGTGGGAAGAAATTCATCTACGACGGCCTCGAATCGGGCGCGCTCAAGCCCATCATCGCCAAGACGTTTCCGCTGGACGAGGCGGCGGGGGCGTACGAGTACATGGCGTCGAACCAGCAGATGGGCAAGATAGTCGTCGAGGTGTAGGCCGGTCTATCCGAACGGACGGGGGTGGGAGTAGCCCATCTCCTCGCTCGTGATGAACTCGAGCAGAGCGGGCGTTCCCTCTTCGGTTTTTATTCTCGCCTCTATGAACGCTGCGCCGACCTCACCAGGCTCCTCCACGCGCTTCGCCCAGCCGCCCAGCGCTCTGGCGATGTCGGCATATTCGCCGCCCACGTCGCGCGTGCCGTATTTCTCGTGAGAAAGCGCCATGTGGCTGGTCTCGACCGCCATGGTGGAGTTTTTGAGCACCACCGTGCAGATGGGGAGGTTCTCGCGCACGGCGGTCTCGAAATCGAGCCCGGTCATGCCGAACGCCGCATCGCCCATGAAGTTCACGCAGAATTTATCAGGCGCAGCCAGCTTGGCGCCCATGGCGAGGCCGAGTCCCGTGCCGAGCTGGTGGGATTTCCCCCAGCCGAGGTAAGACCTCGGCGTGTCGCACAGATACATGGGCAGCATCTCGTACCGCGGGTTCCCCGAATCGTGGGTGGCGATGGCTTCTGCGGGCGGGATGTTCTGCATCAACTCCCAGATGATGCGATAAGGGTTGATGGGTTTTTCGTTTGAGGTGAGCTTGGGCGCCCATTCATCGAGCCAGGCCTTTCGCGCATTCGCCACCTGCGCCTGCACCCCTTCGCGCTCGCTTCTTTCTGTTCCCTTCACCTGCTCGGCGCAACAGTCGATGAACTGGCGCAGCACGAGCTTCGCATCGCCGAGCACGGGATGATCGGCGGCGTAGTTCTTGTTGATGTCGACGGGGTCGTTCGTCGCGTGGATGATGGTTTTTCCGCCGGGCACGCGCGTGGCGAGGCCGTGGTCGGTTAGACTCGTGCCGACGGCGAATACGAGGTCCGCGTCTTTTAGAAAATGATAGGCGGGACCCGCCATGACGCTCGAGCCGACGCCGAGGGCGAGGGGATGGTTCCTCTCCGAAATGGCGCTTTTGCCCTCCATGGTGGTCAACACGGGAATCTGGAGGAGTTCCGCCAACTCACGCAGCTCATCGGTGGCCTCGGCGTAGAGCACGCCCGCGCCCGCCAGAATCACCGGGCGCTCAGCCACCAGCAGCGCTTGGATTGCGCTCTCGACGTCCTTTGGGTCGCCCTGTGCGCGTGTTCGCTTCACGGGTTTGTAGCCGTTTAGCATATCTTCCGAGACTTCCGCGCCGGCCACGTCTTCCGGCAACTCCACGAGCACGGGGCCGGGACGTCCGTTCCTCATCGCATGAAAGGCGCGGCGCATGGCGTCCGCTGCCCGTTCGGGCACGTTGATCTGCTCGGCTGATTTCGTCACCGAGGCGTAGGAGTCGACGGAACTGAACATGGGGAACACGCGGTCGCGCCCCCTGGCGTGGCCCAGGGGGAGCAGCAGCATGGGTGTGGAATCCGAATACGCGGTGGAGATGCCTGGAAAGGCGTTTTCCGCCCCCGGCCCGTACTGCATGGTGAACACCGAAGGCGCTGCGCCGTTGGTGACGCGGGCGAAGCCGTCCGCGATGCCCACCCCCACGCGCTCCTGGCGGCAGACGATAGGGCGGATTCCGACCGCGGCGGCCGCTTCGATCTGGACGGTGGTAGGGTAGCAGTTCAGATGTTCCGCCCCTTCGCGCTTCAGGATTCCGGCGATGACGTCGACGACGCGCATGTGGCTTCTCCTATCGGTTCGGTGGGTGTGTCTCGTCCGGTGGGTCGAGTTTCTCACAAGTTGTGCTTTAAGGAAATTTCCGCGCACGGGAGCGCGCACGGGCGGATTTCGCTACAATGCGCGCCCATCTTGTGAAAATTCACGGAGCGATAGCGACTTTTCAGCAAAAGGAAACCCGGCCATGGCGAATCGAGAAGCAACCACGTATGAAGTGAAAAACCACGTCGCGTATCTCACCCTGAACAGGCCCGAGAAGAAAAACGCCATCAACTACGCCATGCGCAAGGAAGTGCAGGACGCCTACGTGGACATCAAGCACAACCCGGACATCTGGGTGGCCATCATCACGGCGGCGGGAGACGTTTTCTGCTCGGGCAAGGACATCGTGGAGAAGATGCCCGAGAGCGATGCTCAAGTGATGTCGAACGATGAGCTCTATCTTTATCTCCGGTATCTCTACAAGCCCGTCATCTGCGCGATCAACGGCCCCTGCCTGGCCCAGGGGGCGGGCTTTGCGCTGAACTCCGACATCCTGATTTTTTCAGAGCGCGGCTCCATGGGTTGGCCGCAGGTGCTGAGGGGGATATCTTCCGTGAGCGGCCCCGCCATGTGCGCGCACGCGATTCCCTGGACGCAGGCGATGAGCTACCTGATGCGCGGGAAGTTCATCCCTGCGGATGAGTGCCTTCGCCTGGGCATAGCCACCGAGGTGGTACCGCACGAGGAGCTTCTGCCGACGGCTGTGCGCTACGCGCACGAAATCCTGGAAGCCGCGCCCATGGCGGTTTGCGCCATCAAAGAGGCGGCGCGCCGGGGCGAGGACCTGGGCTATAAGGACAGGGTCTACATGTCGCGCGACGTGGCGGACCGCATCCTGAACACGGAGGATTCGAAAGAGGGAATCCTCGCCTTCCGCGAGAAGAGAAAGCCCGAATGGCGCGGTAGATAGGCTGCAATTTCCCTTATTTTTCTCAATACAGACAAGAACGAATGAAATGGAGATGAAAGCGGATGAGCGATAAACCCGTGGTCTGGGTGGGAACCCCATTTATCCTGAATTTCGATGACCCGATGGAGATTTTTCAGCCCTTGGTGGAGGAGGGGCTGGAAGTTCGCCTGGACGAGTGCAGGGGCTACATGCCCGAGGAAGACGTGATCGCGGCCCTGCCGGACGTCACCGCCGTCATCGCGGGGGCGGAGCCTTATACGGCCAAAGTGATGGACAACGCGCCCGAGGTGAGATTCATCGTGCGCGCCGGCGTGGGCCTGAACAACGTCGACATCCCGGCGGCCACCGAGAGAGGCATACTCGTGGCGAACTCGGCGGGACAGAACTCCCAGTCCGTGGCGGAGCACCTCTTCGGCCTGCTGCTCTGCGCCGTCCGGCGCATCGGCTGGCTGGACGTGAACATCCGCAAGGGCCTCTGGCGGGAGATTCAGCCGCCCATGCGCCCTTTGAACGGAATGACCATGGGGATACTGGGATTCGGGAACATCGGCAAGCAGGTGGCGAAACGGGCCGTCGCCTTCGACATGAACGTGATCGCCCACGACGTCGTGCAAGATGAGGAGACGGCGAATGCGCTGGGCGTGCGCTTCGTGAGCCTGGAAGAACTGGCGAGGGAATCGGACTACCTCACCTGCCACGTTCCCCTGACGCCCGAGACGACGCACATCATAAACCGTGAGATTTTAAGCCTCATGAAGCCCGATGCCTACGTCTTCAACACCTCTCGGGGTCCCGTCTTCGACCTGGACGCTGTTACGGAGGCTCTGCAAGAGGGTGTCATCCGGGGCGCAGGAATCGACGTGTTCCCCGAGGAGCCGCCCGATTATTCGCATCCCGTATTCGCGCTCGAGAATGCCGTGCTCGCCCCCCACTTGGGCGGCCGGGGCGAGGATGCGATTCGCAACACGCTCCACCACGCGACCAGGTGCGTGCTCGCCTACTTCCGGGGCGAGCGGCCTTCCACCCTCGTAAACCCCGAAGCCTACGGGGTGCGGGGGAGGTGAGGCCTGCTACAAAGTGCCGTTGATGGCGTAGTTGAGTATGCGCACCACCTGTTCGGGCTCTTCGGCCACGGCCATGGCGGCAGCATCGACTTCCTTGAGCGCGTGGGTGTGGCCCGGGTCGTGCAGAGTGATGACGGGTTTTCCCAGAGCCGCTGCGTAGCCCGCATCGAAAGCGGCGTTCCACTGCCTGTATTTCTCACCGAAGCGCACGACCACTACGTCGGCCTTCTCGATGAGCGTGCGGGTTCTGATGGCGTTCACGCCAGCACCCTTGCGGTCTTTCCAGAACGGTTTTTCCTCATCTCCGAGGATGGACACGCCGCAATCGTCACTCGCGTCGTGGTCAGTTACGGGGGCGAGAAAGGTTACCGGCAGACCCGCCTTTTCCGCGCCCTCGGTGATCCGCTCGCGCCAGTCGGTGTGCACTTCTCCCGAAAGATAGACCGTCCAACTTGTCTGAGACATGGAACGCGCTCCTTTATGCTTTGAATTAAATGATGTGAAAGATGAAGGTTTCTCGTTTATTGAAGAAGTGAAAAACCCCGGCCCTCGCGGACCGGGGTTTCCCATCGTTCGGTGGTCTGGTGGGGATTCGCCTGGGCGAAGATGAACCCGGTGAATCTCCTCAGGGCTCTCTCCCCTAGGCTCCAGCCACCTCGTCCCTACAGTCTATTTTCATATTAGGATCACCTCCTTTCTGACGTACCTGGGATCATCGAAAAAGTGAGCGGAAAAGTCAAGGCGCGATCTTGGCGGCGGACTGACAGGCCCGCGCCGTCCGTGATATACAAACCACCGCGTGGCCAATTCGCGCTTTCACGCCACGGCCCCACCCCGCGGAGAGGTGTCCGAGAGGCCGAAGGAGTACGACTGGAAATCGTATAGGTGCCCACAAGGTGCCTCGAGGGTTCGAATCCCTCCCTCTCCGCCAGTTTGATTCTTTCAGCCTGGTATACGAACGGCACATATTTATATCTAATTGTATTTATTATGTTTATTTTTTTATGCTTTGATTGAAATCTGCTGACCGATGCTTGTAATCAAAGCGAAAGCGGATTGATAATAATTTGCGCGTATCCCTGTGGCGCTCAGCGCCTCCGGACACCACGCCCCAGGAGGTGCCCGCCCGGATCGTGAGGCCCCTGTCCCCGGAGCCTGCGGAGTAAAAGAGCGTGGCGCTCACGCCCCATTCCTCATAGTACGCCTGTTCGTGCGCGATGAGACCCCGTGCGCCCATCTCCACCGTGAGGCCGGTGGGATTCGAGTAGCGGAACCCGAGGCGAAGCCCGTGCGCACCACCCGCCTGTCCGCGATCAGCGCGAGCGTCGGCGTGCCGCCGGAAGTGTCCACCACAACCGCCGCCGAGAACGTCACCGTCGCCTGGGCCTCGACCGTGCACGCCTTCCAGTACCGGACGTTCGATACCGTCATCGCCGCCATGGAGGCCAACCATCCCAACCTCACCAACCAGAAGACACACTACGTCGAGATCAGCCGCGCCCGGGACCGGGCGAAACTCGTGACCGACGATGCGAAGGCCCTACGCGAACGGCTCGAAGCCGCGACGGGGGGGCGGATAACGGCGCTCGAGGCGTTCGGCGACAATCCGCGGGACGCACGGAGAACGAAATAGACGGTGCAACCCGTGGAGCGGCAGAATCCAGAGACAGGGAAGGTCCGCTCTGCACGCACGATGGAAATGTAGGAAATTAACTATCGAAAATCTACAGGCTTTAGAAAAATCGTATTTCGATGAAATCCAAAGATTTGGATATACCGAGCCGTTTCCGTCAAGCGTAAAACTTCAGTAACGCATTGATATGATTACCGTATATTCATTACTCGAACTGCTCCCGACCTGTTCCCGAATTGACCCCTCTGAATCCGTAATCAAAACGAAAGCGGGTTCATTATAATGCCCGCGCAGGCAGGCTTACCGGTGTCGGTAAGCGATGGAGTGGATGCGCTCTCCCGGCAGTATCACACTGAGGAAGGACAGCGTCTTATACCGTCCTGCGGGAGGGAGTTCCATGGAACAGGTTCACATCATCGGGGTCGCTCTGGCGAAACAGATTTTAAAAATCCACATCGCGTGCCTGGGCGGGTCGGTACCCGGGACGCCACAACGTAATCCTACACATAACCCTTCCCGAAACAAGGTTCTTCAACAGCCCCTATTCGATAGCTTGCTGATTACGGTGAAAAACTTCGACTTTTGAATTCACTTGCGATTTTTCGCACATCACATATGTGGGACGTAATTATGATCGCCGACTTACGAACTTCTGTTTTCACTCACGAAGGTTTGATCGCCTATCTTGGTTCCGGTGCAACGAGCACCATCTTATTGAAACCGAGTTGGTCTGGAAATTAGGTCTTAGATCTCCCGAAAAATAGTTGAGTCGCCCCGAAAGCGCGCTGTATGATGGACTCGTTCCAGAGCGGCGTCATAGCGGTGAGGAGATGTGTTTCGCGAAGAAATCCGAACCTGGGAGAGAACTCGATGCGCACGGATGATAATTTCGATCCTTCTGAAGAAACTGACGCCGCAGCACCGGAGGTTTCCCGGCCCGCAGAACCCATAGCCATCGTGGGCATGGCGTGCCGGTTTCCCAACGCCGTCGGTCTCCCGGCGTTCTGGCGTCTGCTCGAGGCTGGCGAGAACGCCGTGACCAGGGGAGATCCGGGTTCGGGTGTGGGGCGCGTGGGCGTGCTCTTTCCCGACGCCGAAATCCAGAGCGAAGCCTGCCGTTTCGGCGCTTATCTCGAAGATATCGACCAGTTCGACGCCGCGTTCTTCCGCATATCGCCCGTCGAGGCCCAACTCCTGGACCCCCAGCAGCGGCTCATGCTGGAGACGAGCTGGCGCGCGCTCGAGGACGCAGGCATGGACCCGGAGCGCCTCAGGGGCAGCCGCACCGGCGTGTACGGAGGCGTCAGCAACAACGAATACCGAAACCTGATAATGGACGTCAGCGATACCGATGAGCCCGCCACGAGCCTGTATACGGTCAGCGGCACCTCCTTCAATACGGCCGTCGGGCGGGTCTCCTTCGCGCTGGGCTTCGAGGGACCGGCGATTGCGCTCGATACCGCCTGTTCCTCATCGCTTGTCGCGATTCACCAGGCTGTGGCGGGCCTGCAGCAGCGCGAAGCCGATCTGGCCCTGGCCGGAGGGGTGCATACGATCCTCTCGGGCCGACTGCTGGAGTTGCGCGGCAATGCCGGAATGCTCTCGCCCGAGGGGCGATGCGCGACGTTCGACGCCGCCGCGAACGGGTACGTGCGGGGCGAGGGCTGCGGGATCGTGGTTCTCAAGCGGCTCGCCGATGCGGAGGCAGACGGCGACCGCATCTGGGGCGTGATTCGCGGGTCGGCCATCAACCAGGACGGCGCGAGCCCGGGACTGACGGTGCCGAGCGGTGCGGCGCAGGAGCGGGTGATCGCGGAGGCGCTCTCGCGGGCCGGAATCAGGCCCCATGAAGTGGATTACCTCGAAGCGCACGGGACGGGCACGGAGGTGGGCGACCCGATTGAGCTGGAAGCGGCGGCGGCGGCATACGGCAAGGGACGCGCTGCGGACCGCCCGCTATTAATCGGCTCGGTCAAGACCAACCTCGGACATCTCGAGTCCTCAGCCGGAGTCGCCGGCCTGATCAAGGCGACGCTGGCCCTGAAGCAGGGGGTGATCCCCAAACACCTGCACTTCCGGGAGCCCACTCCGGCGGTGGACTGGACGCGAATGTCCTTGCAGGTCACGGCGGAGGCGACGCAGTGGCCGCGCCGTCCCGAACATCCCCCTCGGGCGGGCGTAAGCGGATTCGGATGGTCTGGCACGAACGCCCACGTGATCCTGGAGAGATACGAAACGCAGGAGGGGGATTCCACCGTCGGTGCGATGAATGAACCCGTGGGTTCCGCACTGCCTGTCGCCGTTTCCCCGCCAGAGCCTGAGGTGGACCCACCCAAGGCGAGCGATGGGCTCTTAAAGCGTAAAGCACGGATTCTTCCGCTCTCGGGCAAGTCGGAGGCTGCGCTTCGCGACCTTGCGGGGCGGTATCTCTCCTGGCTCGATGAGCGCGAAGAAGCACTTGCCTCCGAAAGCGCCGCCTCGGAGCCGCTGCTCTCGGATATGGCTTGGACGACCGCCGTTGGGCGGAGCCATTTCACGCACCGCGCGGGCCTCCTCTTCGGCGACGCCGCGCGGCTGCGCGAGGGGTTGAGCGCGCTGGCCGAAGGCGGTGAAGCGCCGGAAGTGCGGACGGCGACCAGAGTGGCGTTCCTCTTCACCGGTCAGGGCAGCCAGTGGGTCGGCATGGGAGGAGACTTGTACGAGACGGAACCCGTGGCGCGGGCGGTTTTCGATCGTTGCGAGGAAGTCGTTCGCGAACACAGGGGCGCCTCGCTGCTGGACGTCATGTTCGGTCGCGGCGAGGGAAATCTGAACGATACCGTCTGGGCGCAGCCGGCCATCTACGCGATCGAGTGCGCCGTCACGGCGCTTTGGGCGAGCCTGGGAGTTCGCCCAGACGTTGTGGTGGGGCACAGCGTAGGGGAATTCGGGGCGGCGCATGCGGCGGGGGTGTTCGGACTCGAAGACGGAATGCGGGCCGTCATGGGGCGGAGCGAAATTCTGGCGTCGGCGCCGGAGGCCGGGACGATGGCGGCGGTATTCGCTTCTTACCCGGCAGTTGAAGCGGCGGTGCGCGAATACAACGAGTCGGCCGGGAGCGAGAGGCTTGCGATTGCGGCGAGAAACGGGGCGCACCAGGTGTTGAGCGGTCAGGTTTCCGCTGTCGAGGTGGTCTCGGAGCGCTTCGAGGCCGAAGAAGTACGGGTGAGGCCGATCAACACGAGCCAGGCGTTCCATAGTCCCCTGGTGGAGCCGGGCCTGGATGCCCTGGAATCGCTTTTCGAGAGCGTTCAGATAGCGCCTCCCTCGTTCGCCACATTGGTGAGCAACGTGACGGGCCGGGTGGTGGAGCCGGACGAGGTGCTCGGCGGAGGATACTGGCGCCGGCACGCCCGCGAGGCGGTGGCCTTCGACCGCGGCGTCCGCACGCTGGCGAACCTGGGCGTTGACCTGGTGATGGAAGTCGGCCCGCACGCGGTGCTGGGGCCGATGCTGTCTCTCGCCTGGCCGGGGCCGGATGAGGGAGGGGATGACCTTGTCGGGGATGTCGAGGCTCCCCGTGTGTTGGCGAGTCTGCAAAGACCCTCGCAAGACGAGGAGAAACCGGCGGACGAGATGGAAACAAGTTTCCCGGGCGCGGTGGCGGGGGCCTATGAGGCGGGGCTCGACCTCTCTTTCCAGGGATTGTTCGTCGGTGAAGAGCGGCGGCGCATCTCGCTGCCGGGCTATCCCTTCCAGCGCGAACGCTACTGGGTCGAGGCGCCGAAGCGGCGGCGGCGGAGCGTAGGCCTTCCCCTGCTGGGCGAGCGGCATGAATCTGCCAGCGGCGAGATCACGTTCGAGACCGAATTGCTCCCCTCGGACCCGCCGTGGATGACGGATCACCGGGTGTTCGGCCGGGTCATCGCACCGGGCGCGCTTTATGGAGCCATGGCGATCTCGGCATCCACCGCCGAGGGAAGCGGTTCGATGCTGGTCGAGGACATGCAATTCCACAACGCGTTGATCTTCGGTGAGGAAGATTCAGAGGGCGGCGGCGCGGGGCGGGAAGTGCAGGTTCTGCTCGATGCTCCGGGGGATGAGCACTCGCGCCTCGTGCGGATATTCAGCAAAGGAGAGGCCGGGGAGGATTGGACGCTGCACGCGGAGTGTCGCGCGCCCTCGGGTGCGAACGCGCAACAGGCCACGGA
Source organism: Nitrospinae bacterium bin107 (assembly GCA_002238965.1). GTDB lineage: Bacteria > UBA8248 > UBA8248 > UBA8248 > UBA8248 > Bin107. Next base: position 130,222 of record MPNJ01000007.1, read on the forward strand.
GCAAGTGGACCTGGAAAGCATGAAGGCCGGTTTGACACCGGAGGACGTGCCGGCGTTTTACCGCGCCAAGGCGGGTGTGGGGATCGAGCTCGGCCCGTCTTTCCGCACGCTGGGGGGGGTCTGGTCGCGGCAGGGCGAGGCGCTGGGCGAGGTGTGCTTCCCCGAGGCGTTAGGCGCGAACGCCCTCGACGTGCACCCGCTCCTGCTCGACGGCTGTTTCCAGGTGATGGGCGCGGCGCGCAATCCGGGCGGCGCCGAAGACGGCATCACCTACCTGCCGTTCGGCTGGGAGCGGCTGTGGTTCTCGGATCGGCTGCCGGATCGGCTTTTGTGCCACGTGCGCATGAGAGAGGCTCCGACGAGCCAGGGAACGGACCCCGAAACGGGTGGGGGGCCTGAGGTCTTCGTCGGCGATTTCCGCCTCTACGACGATAACGGGAGCCTGATCGGCGAGTTGAGCGGTTTCATGGTGAAGCGCGCGACGCGGGCGGCGCTGCTATCGGCGGTGGAAGGGATACAGGAGCTGCTCTATGAGGTCGTGTGGCGCGAGAGTTTTCTGGCGGAAGGAATGCCGCCTTCGGACTTTCTGACGAGTCCGGAGACGGTTGCGGCTCGCTCAAGGCCGTTCACCGGGTATCTCGCGGACGAGGACGTCGGAGCCGAGAGCAGGGCCGATTTGCTGGCGGATCTGGAGCGGTTGTCGCGCTCTTATGCGCTCGCGACCCTGGAGAAGCTGGGGTGGGAGCGCGAGGGGGGCTCGACCGTGGATTCCGAGAGATTGCGGGAACGCTTGAAGGTCGGCGATGAGCATCAGCGCCTGTTCCGCCGGATGCTCGAGATGCTGGCCAAATCAGGCGTCCTGGAAGAGGCAAACGGCGGTTTTCTCGTGAAGGTCGGGCCTGAGGATCCGCTGCCGGATGAAATGCCGGGCGATTTGAGCGAGTTCGCGGATCGGATGAGCGAGCTTTATCCGCACGGTACGACCGAAATCGGACTGTTCAGGCGGTGCGGCGGCGCGCTGTCGCAGGTGCTTCTCGGCCAGGAAGACCCGCTCTCGCTGCTGTTCAGCGGCGGAGAACCGAGCGCTGCCGATCTGTACCGCAAGGCGCCGGTGGCCCGCGCGGCGAACCGGATGCTGGCGGACGCGGTGGCCGCGCTTCTGGAGAGTTTGCCCGACGGGCGACGGCTGCGGGTTCTGGAGGTCGGCGCCGGCACGGGTTCGGCGACGGCGGTTGTACTGCCCGTGCTCCCGGCTGGGCGGTTCGACTATGTATACACCGATATATCTGCAGGCTTCTTTGCGGAAGCGGAGGCGCGCTTCGGGGGCGATGAAGCGTCCATCGAATACCGCGTGCTGGACATCGAAAAAGACCCGGTGGCGCAGGGATTCGACGCGCACGGATACGATCTGGTGATTGCGTCCAATGTGCTGCACGCCACACGCTATCTGGAGGAGACGCTCGCGCACTGCCGTGCGATCCTCGCGCCCTCGGGCCAGTTGGTCGCGCTCGAGAACCTCCGCGGTCAGGGGTGGCTGGACCTGACGTTCGGACAGTTGGACGGTTGGTGGCGGTTTGCGGACGACTATCGTCCCCACCACGCCCTGGCGAGTCCAGAGGTGTGGCGACGCGCGCTCGGCGATTCGGGTTTCGAGGAGGTCGCGGTGCTGGGCGTGGAGGAGACCGGCGCGGGCATGGAGCCGGACCGGGGCGTGATCCTGGCGAGCGGCCCGGCGGACGTGAAGGAGACTCCCGGCGTGTGGGTACTGGCGGCGGACCGCGGCGGCGAAGCCGAGAAGCTGGCGAACGGGTTGGCCGCGCGCAACCAGACTGTCGTACTGGCGAGCGAGGGGGAAGCGACGAACGGGGGTCCGGCGGACGAAAAACCCGGAGTCGTCCATGCGTCCCTGGAGATGGAGAGCCGCGAATCCTGGGGAGCGCTGTACGAAGATTTGCCCGGTGATGCGCCGCTGGCCGGCGTCGTGCACCTCGCGGCGCTGGATGGCCACAGCCCCGAAGCGACGACCGAAGAAATGGCGGCGGACATGAAGCGGGTGGGAGCGAGCGCATTGGCCCTGGCGCAGGGGCTCCTGGACGCCGACGCGGCGCCCGGGAAGGGTTTTTGGTTCCTCACGCGGGGTGCGCAGGTGCTGGAGCGCGAACGCGGTGGTGAGCTTGCCGGCGCGACGCTGTGGGGTTTCGCGAAGGTGATGACCCGCGAAGCGCCCCATCTGCAGACGAGAATGCTCGATCTCGACCCCGAACCGATGGCGCCGCCGACAGACCTCGTCAATGAACTGCTTTATCCCGATCACGAAAACCACGTTGCATATCGCTACGGTCGCCGCCAAGCGGCCCGCCTGGTCCGGGGCGTCGAAGGCGTGGAGCGTCTGACTCTGCCTGATGAGTCGAGCTGGCTGGTGGAGCCCGACGCGGGCGGTTCTCTTGATGAGATGGGAGTCGCATCCATGCCGGCGCGGCAGCTTGCGCCGGGGGAGGTGCGCGTCGCGATCGAGGCCTCGGGGCTCAATTTCTGGGACGTGTTCCGCTCGATAGGCTTGATTGATGAAGGACTGCTGGGCGGGGAATTCTGCGGACGGGTGCTGGAAACCGGCTCAGACGTCTCGGGCTTCGCTGCTGGCGATCTCGTCGTCGGCCTGGCGTTCGGCACGTTCGGTTCCGAGGCGGTGACCGTGCAGGAGATGGTCGCGCACGCGCCGCCCGGGTTTTCGCTCACCGATCTTGCGACGATGCCGACCGCCTTCGTCTCGGCGGCGCTCTCGTTCGATCTATCGGGGCTTGAGGCGGGCGACCGGGTGCTTATCCACGCGGGCGCGGGCGGCGTGGGGCTTGCGGCCATCCAGATGGCGCAGGCGGCGGGAGCGGAAGTGTTCGCGACGGCGAGTGCGCCGAAACAGGACTACCTCCGCTCGCTGGGCGTGGAGCACGTATTCGACAGCCGCCAGACGAAATTCGGGGAGGAAATCCTCGAAGCCACCGGCGGCGCGGGCGTGAACGTGGTGCTGAACAGCCTCACGGGGCCGGGTTTCATTGACGCGAGTTTATCTTGCCTGGCGGAAGGGGGCCGTTTCGTGGAAATGGCCAGGGTCGACATTCTGAGCGAGGTGGAGATGGCGGTGGCGCGCCCGGACGTGGCCTACGACATCCTGAAGCTCGACGTGCTGAAAGAACACGACCCGCAGCCGGCCGGGGACGCCTTGAGGCGGGTGATGGGACTGCTCGCGAAGGGAGTGCTTTCCCCCATCATCCACACTAGGTGGTCGCTCGCCGAGACGGCTGGGGCGATGAAGTTCATGCGCGCGGCGCGGCACATCGGCAAGATCGTTCTTACGGCGTCGCCGCTCGAAAGAGGCCGGTTGCGGGAGGACAGGACCTATCTCGTGACCGGCGGCCTGGGCGGCATCGGGTGTGCCCTGGCCGACTGGCTCGCCGAACGCGGAGCGGGGACAATCGTGCTGAATGGACGGCGGCCCCCGGATCCGGAGGTCGAAGAGGCCATCGAATCGTTGCGAAAGCGCGGGTTCACGGTGCGGGTGGAACTCGCGGACGTGACGGACGCCGCCGCGATGGACGAGATGCTGGCGCGAATGGACCGGGAGTCGCCGCCTCTGGGCGGCGTCATCCACAGCGTAGGCGTGCTGGCGGACGCTTCTCTGGCGAACCAGAGCTGGGAGCGTTTCGAGCAGGTGCTGTGGCCGAAGGTGCTGGGCGCGTGGCATCTGCACCGCGCGACGATGGCGCGCGATCTGGATATGTTCGTGCTGTTTTCGAGCGTGGCCGGCGTCATGGGAAATCCGGGCCAGGCGAACCATGCGGCGGCCAACGCGTTCCTGGATCAGCTCGCCGCCCACCGCCGTGCGATGGGGCTGCCGGGCCAGGCCATCGCCTGGGGGGCGTGGTCCGAGATCGGCGAGGCGGCGGAGCAGCGCGAGCGCATCGAGGAGCGCTTCGCGGCCCGCGGCGTCCGCTGGATCACGCCGCAGCAGGGCTTCAAAGTGTTCGAGTGGCTCATGCGCCAGGATTCGACGTCCGGCGTGGTGACGGCGGTGGACTGGCCGGTCTTCGGAGAAACACTCGATAGCCGCCCGCCCCTGCTGGAGGATTTGCTCGCCACCGACTCGGAAGACGAGGCGGACTCGCCCGCCCTGTCAGAAGACCTGATGTCCCGTCTGGCGCAAACGCCCTCGGCGGAGCGCGAGAGTCTGCTGGTGTCGTTCCTGCAGCAGGAACTACAGGCGGTGCTGCGATTGTCGAGCGCGCCCGAGCCCACGGTGGGATTTTTCGATCTGGGAATGGACTCGCTCATGGCCGTGGAACTTCGAAACCGGCTGAACCGCGCGTTTGTGGATGCCTACACGGCCCCGAACACGGTGGTGTTCGACTATCCCGACATCGCGGTGCTCGCCCGTCATCTTGCCGGTGAACTCGGCGATATCGGCGAGGCCGCCTCCGCTCCCGCTCCACAGGCGCAGCCCGAGCCTGAGCGGCGGCCGGTGGCGCCGCGCGAGGAGGAGATTGCGATCGTCGGCATGGCGTGCCGTTTCCCGGACGCGCCCGACATTTCCGCCTTCTGGCGTCTGCTCGAAGCGGGTGTCGACGCGGTGACGGACGGGCGGAGGGGTTCCGGCTCCTGGAGCGGCGTCGCCGGGGACCCGACCGCCGAGGAAGCCATCTACCGGCGAGGCGGGTTCATCGAGGGGATCGACCGGTTCGACGCAAACTTCTTCGGCATCAGGCCGATCGAGGCGCGGATGATGGACCCGCGCCAGAGGATGTTGCTGGAAACATGCTGGCACGCGCTCGAGGACGCGGGCATCGACCCCGCTCCGCTCAAGGGAGCCCGCGCAGGAGTATATGTCGGGCTGGGCGGCAGCGAGTACCGTGATCTGGTCGCGGCCAGCGGCTTGAATGACAGCTATCTCGGCACCGCCCCGAGCGTGGCCATCGGGCGGATTGCCTTCGCGCTCGGTCTGATGGGACTTGCGGTGCCGCTGGACATGACCTGCGCTTCATCGCTTGTGGCGGTGCACCAGGCGGCCGCCGCCCTCCGGGGGGGCGAGGTGGAACTGGCGCTCGCCGGCGGCGTGCACGCAGTGCTCTCGCCACCGATTTCGAAATTCATGGCGGAGTTCGGGATGTTGTCGCCACACGGGCAGTGCAGGACCTTCGATGCGGACGCGGACGGCTTCGTGCGGGGCGAGGGCTGCGGGATCGTGGTCATGAAGCGGCTGAGCGACGCGGAGGCGGACGGCGACCGCATCTGGGGCCTGGTGCGGGGCTCGGCGGTCAACCAGAACGGCGCGAGTGCCGCGCTGACGGTGCCCAACGGCACGGCGCAGGAACAAGTGCTCGAAGATGCGCTCGCCCGGTCCGGTTTTCCGCCCTCGGAAGTGGATTATCTGGAAGTGCATGCGACGGGGTCGCAACTGGGCGATCCGATTGAGGTGCGCGCATCGGCGGCGGTGTACGGGCGAGGACGCACGGCGGACCGCCCGCTCCTGCTCGGCACGGCGAAGACGAACATCGGCCATCTGGAATCGGCCGCGGGAATCGCTGGCCTGATCAAAGTATTGCTGGCGATGAAGCATGGAGTCATTCCCAAACACCTGCATTTCGATAACCCGAATCCGCACATGGAGTGGGACGCGCTACCGGTTCGGGTGACTTCTGAAGCAATGGAATGGCCGGCTGCCGCCGCTCACCCGCCCCGCGCGGGGGTGAGCGCATTCGCCCTTTCGGGGACGAACGCGCACGTCCTGGTGGAGGGGTATGGCGCGCCGGAGAGCGACCCCGCGGCAGGTGCCGGGCGGGGTTCCCCTGCGGGTTCAGCGCAGCCTGTCGCCGTAATACTGCCGGAGTTGGTTGCGGTATCACCGACGGCGGAGGGGTTACGCCCGCGCCGGATGCGGATGCTTCCGCTATCGGGCAAATCGGGCGATGCGCTTCGTAAACTGGCGGAACGGTATCTCTCCTGGCTCGATGTGCGTGGTGAAGAGCTTTCCGCCGAAGTCGCCATGCAGTCCTTTTTGCCGGACATGGCGTGGACGGCGGCTGTGGGGCGGAGTCATTTTGCGCACCGCGCGGGCGTCGCCTTCGAGGACGCCGCTTCGCTTCGGGAAGGATTGAGAGCGCTTGTGGAGTCGGACGAGTTCCCAAAACCGCGGGCGGCGGCGAAGGTGGCCTTCGCGTACGCCGATGAGGGTGGCAATAGGGTCGGCATGGGTGAGGAGTTGTATGAGAGCGAGCCGGTGGCTCGGGCGGTACTGGACCGTTGCGACGAGGTGCTCCGGGTGGAGCGCGGCGTCTCGCTGCTGGACGTGATGTCCGGCCGCGACGGAGACTTGGACGACTCGGCATGGTCCCAGCCGGCGGCCTTTGCGCTCGAATGCGCGCTCACGGCGCTTTGGAAGAGCCTGGGGATTCGCCCGAACGTGGTGTTCGGCGCAGGCGCGGGAGAGATAGCGGCGGCGCATGCGGCGGGTGTGTTCACGCTGGAGGAGGGTTTGCGTTTCGCCGCGCGGCGGGGCGCGTTGATGGAGGCGCTCTCTGGGGGCGAAGGTATGGAGGCGGCGCTGGACGATCTGGAAACTTCGCTCGAGGGCGTCGTGACTGCATTGCCATCGCTTACAATGGTTAATGGGGTGACGGGCCGGGCACTCGGCTCGGGCGAGATGCTGGATGCGGCGTACTGGCGTCGACAGGCGCGTGAACCGGCGGCGTTAGAGGGATACGCTGAGACACTCGCAGAATCGGGGGTGGATGTCGTCGTGGAAATCGGCGCGGACTCGATATTGACGCAGCGTGTGGCATCGGCCTGGCCCGGGCTTGGAGGCGACGCAGGAGCGATCGGGAACGGCGCCGCGCCGCCGGTGGTGGTTTCGAGCCTGGGGCAAGCTTCGGTAAGTGAACGCGGGTTCGTCGAGGCGGTGGCGCGGGCGTATGAGGAGGGACTCTCGATCGACTTTGCCGGGTTGTTCGCAGGAGAGAAACGACGCCGGATTTCGCTGCCGATTTACCCGTTTCAGCGGCAGCGCTTCTGGTTCGACGCATCTTGAAAAACTTGACAACAATGCGTGTTGCTATATGATCCAACTACATTTCAATTACCGCTGTATGACTAGTCCAACAAGGGAGGCGCGACAATGGCAAGTGTGGAAGAACGTGTTGGAGTTCTCGTAGAGAAACATCTGGGTATTTCGGATCGGGCGATGCTGGATGCGGACTTAACTGAACTCGGCGTGAACTCGGTGGATGCCGTGAACTTTCTCAAGACCGTCAATCAGGATTTCGGGGTCGATATTTCTCCCGACGTTGCCAGAGACTTCACCACCTTGAGGGATTTGATTAACCATCTTTCTTGAAACCGGCGGCCGGTTGAGCATAGTCCCGGTATCAGCAAAATATAAGCTATTGCAGAGAAGATCACCGAATTTCTGGAGATTTTTCAACCAGTTTTGATCGGGAGCAGGGGCCAGTCCTGCAGGACTGGCCCCTGTTTTCGAGGCGCACAGGTTACGACACCGCCGCTCGCAGAAAGACTGATTTGCCATGTCTGCCGACGCCCTCGATTCCTGGTTCCGCACGTATCGTGAAATTGACGATATTCTTATCACGCATGTCGACCTGAGTCCTGATGAGGAGTGCGAAGCGCACGCGATTTCATGGCTCGATGAGAAAGAACGGGACCGCCTGCGCCGATATCGCTATGATCGTCCGCGGCGCGAATTCGCCCTGTGCCGCGCAGTGCTGCGCTCGATTCTATGCAGCCGACTCGGTTGCGAGAATGGACGGCTTTCGTTCGGGACATTCGAGCATGGGAAACCGTTCGGATTGGTGGATGGGAAGGCGGCTCCCGTCAGCTTCAACGTGAGTCACAGCGGCAAACACGGGTTGATCGCTTTAGCGCCTAAAGGGCGGCTCGGCGTGGACGTGGAGGAGCGCGTCAACCGCATCGATCTCGATGGAGTGGGCGAGTTCGTGTTCGGTCCAGAAGAGCAAGCCGACTTCGCTTCGGTAAAGAAATACGAAAAGCGCCACTTGTTCTTCAAGCTCTGGACGCTCAAGGAAGCGCTAATCAAAGCGCTCGGCACGGGGTTTTCCCTCGATCCTTCCCGTTTCGAGATCCCGCCCGAAATGCGGCGAGGCGCGAGAAAGGGCATATTCCGGTTTCCTCACATACCGGAGGCCAGATGGAGGCTCGAAAATCTGGGCAACGCGGATTTCGCCGCCGCCATCGCTCAGGAATTGGACCCGGCTCTCGATACGAAGGGTGAGTGAAGCTTTATGGCGCCAGCGTGATTGCGAGGTCGACGCCTGAAATTTGCCGAACCCGTGCACTTCCCGCAATAATGGAGACGCCATCGCCCGAACGATGACTCTCCGGAAAGACCGGGACTGAATGACGACTTCGGAAAAAGTCTGGGAGATACCCGAACCACTCTCCGTTCACGAAATTCGCATGGAAGACGGGACCGTCATCATCCTGCGGCGCCACGGGAATCCGGCGGGTCCCAGGCTCGTTCTGAGCCACGGCAACGGCCTTGCGATCGATCTTTACTACCCCTTCTGGTCATTGCTCGCCGAGGATTTCGACCTCATCATCTATGACCTGAGGAACCACGGTTGGAACCCCGTCGGTCCGCAAAGGGGACACAACCTTCCTTCTTTCGTCGCTGACCACGACCGCATTCTCGAAGAAATCGACAGAGAGTACGGGAAGAAGCCGAAAACAGGTGTGTTTCATTCCGTTTCGGCGTTGACTTCGCTTCTCTCGCCCAGCCAGGGCATCGGTTTCGCGGCGCGAATTTTGCTCGATCCGCCGGTGTGCAAGCCCGATGATTACCCCGAAGAGTTCGATGTAGCCACAAGGCGAATCACCGAGATGACCCTGCGCCGCACCGAAAGGTTCAACTCCATCGAGGAATGCGTGGATTTTCTTCGCTACATTCCGTCTTTCGACCGCGTTGTCCCCGGTGTTACCGATCTCTTCGCGAGGACGACGCTTCGTGAATCCACGAGTGGAGGTGGATACGAACTCCGGTGTCCGCGCGAGTACGAAGCGCAGATAATCAACCACGCCAGGGCTTTCGCCGTGTGGGTGGATTTGGAAACGCTTCACTGCCCGACGAAAGTCATCGGCGCAGACCCCATCCTGCCGTACTCGTTCCTGCCGACTTTCGATCTGAGCCATATCTCGACCATGGACTATGATTTCCTGCCCGACGCGACGCACTTTCTTCAACTCGAACAGCCGGAGGAATGCGTAGAATTGGTGCGGGAATTCATGGCGCTTCACGACCTTCTCACTCCGTGACTTGCAGGTGACGAAGATGGATACCGGCAGCCTGGATATCGATTTCAATATCGGCGAAGTATCGGTTGCGGGATGAGCATGAGCGATTCGGGCCTCCGTTATCAGGCCGACGAAAAACCGCCTCTGGTCGTCTCTCTCGGCCTTGGAGCGCAACTCACCGCCCTCAGCGTTTCCGCCACGATATTGATCACGACGGTCATCATGCGGGCCGCAGGCCAGAGCGAAGCCTATCTTTCGTGGGCCGTGTTCGCCGCCGTAGCGATTGGAGGCGCCGCCACGATGCTCCAGGCGCTCCGGTTCGGGCGGTTCGGCATGGGGCATGTGCTCATGATGGGGAGTTCCGCGGCCTTCATCGCGGTCTGCATCGAGGCGCTCACCAAGGGCGGCCCCGCCACCATGGCCACCCTGGTGGTCGCCTCGGCGCTCTTTCAGTTCGTCATATCCGACAGGCTCTCGCTGTTCCGGCGGATCCTGACACCGGCCGTTTCGGGAACGGTGCTCATGCTGATACCGGTCTCGGTGATGTCGGCCGTCTTCAATCTGATGAAGGACGTGCCGCAAGGCAGCCCGGCTATCGGCGCTCCGCTGAGCGCGCTGGCGACCTTGCTCGTCATCTGCGGGCTCACGCTCAAGGCTTCGGGGTCGCTTCGCCTCTGGGCGCCTGTTATCGGCGTCCTGGCGGGTTCGTTCATCGCCGCCTTTTTCGGTTTGTACGACACGGCGCGCGTTGCGCAAGCATCCTGGATCGGTCTTCCCGGTGTCGAATGGCCCGGCCTCGATCTCGGCTTCGGTCCTGTTTTCTGGGCGTTACTTCCGGGATTCCTGCTAGCGGCCACCATCGGCGCCATCCGGACGATCAGCAGCGCCGTAGCGGTTCAGCGTGTATCCTGGCGCGGCCCCCGGGCGGTGGATTTCCGGGACGTGCAGGGCGCGGTGGCCGCCGATTCCTTGAGCAACGTGCTTTCGGGTCTTGCGGGAACGGCGCCGAACACGTCCTATTCGACGGGCGCGTCCCTGGCTCAGCTCACAGGCGTCGCGGCCCGGCACGTCGGGATCGCCGCAGGCGCGGTGTTCGCTGCGCTGGCGTTTCTGCCCAAAGCGCTCGCCCTGGTGCTGGCGATACCGGGACCGGTCTTCGCCGCTTTTCTCCTTATCATGATCGCGATGCTCTTCATGGTCGGCGTGCAGATGATCCTTCAGGACGGAATCGACTACCGCAAGAGCCTGATCGTCGGCGTCGCGTTCTGGCTCGGCGTCGCTTTTCAGAGCGGGGTCGTCTTCCCGGAGTTTATCTCGAATTTCGCGGGCGGCCTTTTGAACAACGGCATGACGGCCGGCGGCCTCGTCGTCATCCTCATGACCCTGTTCGTGGAGATCACCGAACCCCGCCCCGCCCGGATGGAAGCCGCGTTCGACCTCTCCTCCCTGCCGAATTACAGAAAGTTTCTCGACGAGTTCGCCTCCACGGGCGGGTGGGACGAGGCGATGGGGAAGCGTCTTGGCGGCGTCTGCGAGGAGATTCTGCTTTCGCTGCTCGGGACGGACGAGGGAGAAGAGCAAACCGGAGGGCGGCTGGTGTTGCTTGCCAAAAAAGAAGGCGGCGCAGTGGTTCTCGAATTCATCGCCGCGACGGGCGAAGGAGAGAACCTCGAAGACCGAGTCGCGCTGCTCGGCGAGCAGACGGAAGAAGCCCAACTGGAGGAAGAAGTGTCTCTGCGGCTCTTACGCCATCACTCGGCCTCGGTTCGCCACCAGCAATACCACGGTCTGGACGTCGTGACCGTTCGAGTGGAAGCGCCATAGACGATTGTTCGTGGACAAACGAGCCTAGGTTACGGAAACTCGCTTTGAGAAGCCCGAATCCGCTGCGCTCTCCCGGGCGGATGACGCGTCCTCACGCGTTTCAGGGGGCGATATTCAACCGGCCCGGGGAGAGCGTTCGCACCGGATCGTGCGACGCTCGCGGTCGTCGAAAAAGGCGCATTCCGCGAGAACGTCACCATCTTGCGCTCCGGCTTCCGCGATCTCGATATGCTGCCGGGTGAACGGTTTATACGGGAAGAACCCCTTCCCGTACTTTTCCACGGGGAATTCGAGCATCCGCGCCCGCTCCAGATCGTAGTGCGAATCCGCATCGATGAAGCGCATCACGTAGGCGGAGCGCCTGGGAAGCGCGCCCTCACCGAGCATGATGCTCCGGTGGACGACCATCTTGTTGAACAGGAGCGCGTCGCCGGGCTCGAAATCGTCTTCGACCTGGTGGTTCTCGAGTATCTCGCACATGGTCGGTGAATTGAGGATTCCCGCGCGCATGTCGAAATACTCGCTTACGCTCGTCCTGTCCCCGGCTTGTTCCCTGGCCTCCAGCGTCGAGACAACCGCCGGCTCGATCTGGTGGAAGATGAAATCGCCCGATATGACGCGATCGGGGACATAAGCCATCCCGCCCCGCTGGCCCTTCGTATCCACGGGATGCAGCGGCGCCCACAGCGTGCACGCGAATTCCTCAGCGGGTTGAAAACCGAAGCTCTGCACGCCGACATGCCAGGGAAACCCCTTGCTGACATTCTTTTCGATTTCAAAGCACTGCTCGAAGGTCAGAAAGAGATCGCGTTCGACCAGATCCGTAAGAGCCCTTCGCAAGTAAGGCCGCTCCAGCAGTTCATAGACCTCCGTTCTTTCACCCTTGAAGTCATACTTCGCTCGATTGAACATTGAATCGGCCTTGAAACTGCCGGCCTCCCCCCGGTCCATCTCAGCTTCGACGCGAGCAAGCAGCGCCTCGACCACTTCAGAGTTGTAGAACCTTTCCAGCTTGACGAAGCCGTCGCGCCGGAATTGCTCCTTCTGCCCGGGGGTGATGCGGAATTCATTTTCGAAAGGATGGCTACTCATGGCTTGGTCCTCCCTCGTGACGAATAATAATATTACAAAATATTCAAATACCCAATAAATTATATATAAATCATATATTTTGATGAGGGTGGGAAATCTGGACCAGGATGGGTTGTTCCGTCATGTTTCGACGGGGGTTCGTGCGCCCAGAGAGCATCCACCGTGATCGATTCGAGGCGCTGTGAGCGCGGCGAGGGGAGAAAGCAAGAGCGCCGTGCGGCGTCTCCCCGTCGAACCTCGCGGCCTCGCGTCATGCGGAGGCCGCGCTGGTTCCAGGGACGCCGTTCATGCGTAAGGTGGCTTCGGGGGGAGGGGGGGGATTCGGACGCGGGACGCCGAATCAGGGATGAATGATTCCGTCGAAGCAGGCAGTCCCTCTTGCCGCCACGATATCCAGATTGTCGGCGGATGACCGGATTTCCGCTGGCCATTCCATGCGGATATCACTGGCCACATATTGAATTTCACCGACCTCTTTCCATGAGCCGCCCCGGAACACCGGGCGCGTGGCATCGCGATGTAGCCCTATACAAGCTCGGGAAATTTTTGCAATATAGAACCATGGCATGCAGTCCACCGGGACGACGACCGACGTAAACGGTCGAGTAGACCGGAAAGCGGCATGGTAATTGCGCGACGAGAAAAATGCCGTGACAAGGGTAATGAACCGGTTCGATGATGGGTGGTACGGTGCCCGCGCCGCGTTCACGCTGAACCGGGCCTCGATCTGCGCAATCGTCCTTTGCGCCATGTTCGTCCTCACGAACTGCGGGGGCGGAGGAGGCGGGTCGAGAGTACAGCCGCAAGCCGCGGTGATGCCCGAACCGCAGCCGCAGACCTGTCCGCCGGGACAGGTCGGAACGCCTCCGAACTGCACCGCTCCACAGTCAACAACCTGTCCGCCGGGGCAAGTCGGGACGCCTCCGAACTGCACCGCTCCGCCTCCCCCTCAAAAATGCATTCCTCTTCACGACGGGACTTGTTCACCATTCGGAAGTTTCAACACCCGAGCGCAGCAGCTTGCCGGGGAATACCGCCTCGAGGACGGCTTCAAGAACCAGTGGGGTCTGGCGACCATCGGCGCAGATTCGGCCTACGCCCACGTCAATCTGCTCAAGGGTGAAAACACTGCGCCTGGCGCCGGCGTGACAATCGGCTTCATTGACTCGGGAATCGATACGTTACACTCAATGTTCGCGGGTAAGACTGTTACCGAAGTGTTCATGAGCGGCGCCAAGGACGAGACGGGTCTGCCGCGGTCTTCTCACGGCACGTCCGTCGCGAGCGTTGCCGCAGGCGTTCACGCATCCGCTAACTCCACCAGCCCGCAAGGCGTCGCTTGGGGTGCCGACATCGCGATGTTTGCGATTCCCACCGGTACCGGCGGCGGTAAGTACAACCCCATCTCACTCACGAGTCTGGCGAATCGAGACGATTCGTGGGCGTCAGAATTCAATCAGGTACTGGCGTGGCGGGACGGCCAAAGGCGCGTGGACATCCTGAACCTGAGCATCGGGCATAAGGGTCTCATCAACTTCTACAGCGAAGCCGATCTTCGTGCGAACCTGGGGCAGGCGATCGCCGCAATGGCGCAGGCGGGAGCCAGCGAGAAGGCGATTCTCGTCTGGGCGGGCGGCAACGCGCACGGCGACCCGTGCGATCCGGCCGTCGTGACCAGCCACTGTGTTGGAAGCTCGGAGAACCCCCCTTCAGACGGTACCATCGACGCCGTATCGGTCGAGGTGATGCCGGGCCTCGTTGCGCGCATCGCGGAACTCAGAGGACATACCATCGCCGTCGTGGCGCTCAAACTGAGCGATGAGCGGATCACCGGCTTCTCCAACCGCTGCGGCATCGCGGCGGATTACTGCATCGCGGCGCCGGGTCAAACTGTCAAAGCCGCCTATTTCGGGCCCGACCCCAACGACGACACCATGGTGGTTCGAGGCATCGCCCAGAACATCAACGGAACATCCGTTGCCGCGCCGATGGTGGCCGGCGGCTTGGCGATCATGAAGCAACTCTTCCGGGATCAGCTCTCGAACACCGAACTGGTCACCCGCCTCTTCGAAACCGCCGACAATACCGGCGTTTACGCGAACAGGGCCATCTACGGCCGGGGCAAAATGGACCTCGCCGCCGCCACGCACCCTGTGGGCGTTCTGGAAGTTCCGGTCGCGAACGTGAACCGGGTCGGGAACAGCCTGCACGCCACGCGACTGAGTCTCGGGGCTCCGCTCGGCGACGGGCTCGCCCGCTCGTTCGCAAACCGAGAAATCATGGTCTTGGACGATTTGAGCGCGCCGTTCTGGTACAGGTTGGGTGATTTCGTGGCGACGGCGAAGGGCCCGCCGGTGGACGCGAGAGTCCGGGGTTTTCTAGCGGGTGCGGACGTGTTCGCAGAGGACGCTGCAAGATCGATTAGCGACGTATCGAGATGGTCTGGGGTGAGGGTTCAGAATTCTTCGGCGAAAACTGGAGGCGGCCACCTCGCACTGGCCGAGGGGGGAATGATGGCGACCCTCAAAGGCCGGGCGGGTCTTTCCGCCTCGGTGTTCGGTACCAACCACGAGCATGACGCGGTGGGCGGGACGCTGGGCTGGCGGCCGGGTGGCTCGCCGCTCGGCCTTAGCATCGGTTGGATCACCGAGGATGAGACCATTTTAGGAGGTGAGGGCCAGGGAGCCTTCGGTTCGCTGGCGGCGGATACCGCCTTCATCCGCATCGAGGGAGACGTTAGGCTCGGCGCGTGGCGTGTCGGAGCAGACGCGGAATGGGGGAGTGTGCGCCCGCAGGCCCGAGGCGGGATCATCGAGGAGGTCTCGCCGATTTCGACCAGCGCGTTCGCACTCCACGCCCGCGCCGCCATTACGAATGAGGATACTCTGCATTTTTCCCTCTCACAGCCCTTGCGCGTCGAGGACGGCCGTGCGTCTCTTACGCTTCCGGTGGCGCGAACCAAGGACGGGCGGGTGCTGCGTAGCTCCATCGCGTCGCCTCTCGCGCCCGATGAGCGTCAGGTCGACGTCGCCGCTAGTTGGGAGAGACCGCTCGCAGACGGACGGCTCCGCCTCGGCGTCATCTGGAGCCATAATCCCGGCCACAGCAACTCCGCCGAACCGCTGCTGACGTTTCTCGCCGGCTGGCGGCGGAGATTCTGAGCGGCGCCACCTGAAACTGAAAATCGTCGAAAAAAAGCAGGTGCAGGAGTCTTGAGGTTTCACCCCGTGTGTGTCCTCACACTGGCGCGGCGAATCTTCCTCGCTGAATCGCGGCAGCCGGGCGGTGTTTTCCCGCAATGAGTATAGCCACCGCCCCTTCTTGTGATATAGAATGGCGGCCCTTCGCGGAGAGATGGCCGAGTGGCTGAAGGCGCTCGCCTGCTAAGCGAGTAGGCTGGGAAACCGGCCTCGAGGGTTCGAATCCCTCTCTCTCCGCCACTCGCAAGCCCGCCTGATGTTACCCTAGCTCCCGGCACATCACCGGCGCCGCCTTGTTCTTCCCGGTGCTTCGGAAGAAGACGATGTTCACCCCGGAACCGGCAATTGGGAGAATACGATGCGGCGCAACTTCTTTCGCCTGAACGCAACCCAGCAATTTCCCATCGAACTGGACGCCGCCTGGGATTTTTTCTCCAATCCCCGGAATTTGAAGGAGATTACGCCTCCTGAACTTCATCTGGTCGTCGAAAACGAGTTGCCATCAAAGATGCACACCGGCGCCCTCATCTGCTACCGGGTGCGGCCCCTTCTGGGGATTCCGGTTCACTGGGTCACGGAGATCACGCACGTGGAAGAGGGCCGTCTCTTCGTGGACGAGCAGCGCTACGGCCCCTATCGCTTCTGGCACCACCAGCACCATTTTCAACCGATCAAAGGGGGTGTGGAGATGCGCGACATCATCCATTACAAGCTGCCGCTGGGGCCCTTCTCGTTCCTCGCCGACAGCTTCGTAGTAAGCCGGCAATTGCGCCGCATCTTCTCCTACCGGGAAGAGGTACTCGTGCAGCGCTTCGGCAAGGTGAATTGAATCGCCCCATTCTATAGACTTGGAGCACGACACACTATAGAACATGAACCACCCGACCGGACTCACCTCAACCGAGTTGCCCGGGAAGATGGGAAAACGCACCTTTTCACGCAACCACCCGGAGAAACACAATGAAAATCATACTCGCAATCGCCCTCTCGCTCTTCATGACTTCAGCCTCTTTCGCGCAGGAGATCGTAAAGGAAAAGCCCTCCAACCCGGTTCTTTTGATGAAGACGAATTTCGGCGACCTCTACATCGAGATGTTCCCCGAGGAAGCGCCCAAGACGGTGGCCAACTTCATGGACCTCGCCACGGGCAAACGCGCTTTCGTTGACCACAAGACCAGCAAGAAAGTGAAACGCCCGTTCTATGACGGTCTGAAATTTCACCGCGTCATCAAGGAGTTCATGATCCAGGGAGGTGACCCCAAGGGAAACGGTACCGGAGGGCCCGGCTACAACTTCGAGGATGAGATCAACGCCGAAGCCCTGGGTCTCCATAAACAAAAGGCTTTGAAGGACGGCCGCCCCCATGCTTATCTGCCCATCAGGAACCAGAGCGATTTTCAGCGCACCCTGGTTCAGCCCCTGTTACAGAAGATGGGCATCCGCTCCCAGGCCGATCTCGACAAGCGCAGGGAAGAAGTGAAGAAGCGCATCAACGAGCTCACGCTCAAGGATGCATATGAGAACATGGGCTATCGCTTCAACGAGAAATTCAAATCACGCCCGCCCCAAAAGGGCGTGCTCGCGATGGCGAACTCGGGCCCCAACACAAATGGATCGCAGTTTTTCATCAACCTGATCGACACGCCCTGGCTCACTGGCAAACACACGGTATTCGGAAGAGTGGTGAAAGGGATGGATGTGGTGGAGAAAATCGGCGAAACACCCGTAGGGGCGGGAAGCATGCCCCAGGAAGAGGTGAAAATCATCTCGATCCGGCTTCACACTCCCTGATTTCCAGGTGCAAGAGCAGGAGCGACGCGCTCACCAGGCAGCGCCCTCGCTTAAGGCTACATCTCGCGGCGGCCCTCTAGCGATCGGGTGAGCGTCATTTCGTCCGCGTATTCGAGATGACTGCCCATGGGCAAGCCGTGGGCCAGCTGGGTGACGCGCACACCGAGCGGCTTGAGCACCTGGGCGAGATAAAGAGCAGTCCCCTCGCCCGCCATGTTGGGGTTCAGAGCAAGAATCACCTCTTTCACCTCGCCCGTCTTCACCCGCTCGATTAGTTTGGCGATGGTGAGGTCTTCGGGTTCCACCCCGTCCAGAGGAGAAATGACGCCCATCAGCACGTGGTAGCGGCCCTTCACGCCTCCCGCACGCTCCACGGCAAACACGTCGGCAGGTTCTTCCACCACGCAGATGACGCCGGGGTTGCGCGCGCCACAGACCGAGCAGTCAACGCCGCCTGCTTCACCCTCCACGAGCATTGAACACGTGCCGCACAGGCCCACTTTTTCATGAAGCGCCTCGCACGAAGCGGCAATTTTTCCGGCGGCTTCTGGGTCCTTGCCCAGAAGGTGAAAGACGATCCGCTGCGCGCTCTTCGGCCCCACCCCCGGAAGGCGGCGAAACGCCTCGATGCACTCTTCAATGGCGGGAAACCGGCTCAACTGCATGGCGTTTTCTCACTCGCGTTTCAGGCAGCGGCCCGAAACGACGAAGAAAACGATGAGCGGCGCAAAGGCCGCGCATCGACTCAGAACATACCGGGTATGGGCAGACCGCCTGTGAGTTTCTTCATCTCCTCGGACATCATGTCCTTACCTTTTCGGGAAGCCTCGTTGCATGCGGCGCGCACCAGATCCTCGAGCATCTCCACGTCGTCGGGGTCAACCACCTGCGGGTCTATCTTCACCGAAACTACGTCGCCCGCTCCGTTGGCGATCACGCTCACCATGCCGCCGCCGGCGGAAGCCTCCACGGTCTTCGTAGCCATCTCTTCCTGGAGTTTGGCCATTTTGTCTTGGATCTGACGCGCCTGTTTCATCAGATTACCGATGCCGCCTTTTAACATGAGAATCTCCCCGAGGTGTTTCCCTCACCACTCAAGCGAATGAATTTCCACCCGATTTTCGCATCCGCCCATGGCGAATGTCGACTATCTTTCCGTTGAACAAATCAACGATTTCCTGAATCACCGCTTCTTCATGCTCATCCAGTTTCTGGCCGCGCGCATTGCTCGTCTCCCCGGCCTCTTGTCCGGGTTGCGATTGTGCTCCATTTTCCACACCCGCAATCTCGACCTTGGCGCTCCAGGGGGAATGCGACCTGAAGAATTCCTCGATTTCGGGCAGGACTTCCTGCGCCATGTGCAGGCCCTGCGCGTTTCTGTTTTCCCGGGCGAGAACCACGTGGATGATCCCTTCTGTCTCCAGATCGAGTTCGACGCCATGGAAAAGCGGACGCCTCATCGGGCGCAAGGCCTCCACCGCTCCAGTCCACACCCGGCGCGCCTCTATGGAATCCCACTCCCTCTCTTCTGCCTGTGCGACGGGAGAACTCCCCGAAGCAGGTTCAGTCGCCGACGGCGACGTGGCGGGGGCCGTGGTTTCCCGGGTAGCCGGAGGCGGCGCGCCGCTGGGGGGTTCCGTCCGCGGCGAGGGGGCGCGGGGAGGATTCGGCGCCGCTCCCCCGCTTATAGACTCGAGCCTCTCCATTAAAGCGCCCAGATCCGCTATCGGCTCGATCTGGCACATGCGAAGAATCGCGACCTCGAGCGTCATTCGGGGATGGTCCGATGTCCTGAGTTCGAACTCTGCTCCCTGCAGAATGGAATACGCCTGATGCGCTTCGGCGAAACTCATTTTCGTGGCCACCTGCTTGCGATCTTCGATTTCCGAAGCCGCCACGTCGAAGAGTGCTTCGTCGTCACCGGCGGACAGGAGCACCATACAATCGCGTAAATACTCGAGCAGGTTCGCGGAGAAGAGTTTGAGATCGTGGCCTGCGTCGAAGAGGCCTTTGAGTTCGGTGAGCGCCTTGTTGCCGTCGCGCGCGATCACCGCCTCGACCAAAGCTTTGTGGATGCTGCCCGAGGGCACCCCGAGCACTTTTTCCACTTCTACGCTCGATACCGGATCCTCGGCGGCGAAAGCCAGCACCTGATCTAGCAGAGACTGCGCATCGCGGATGCTCCCCTCTCCCATCCGCGCCAGCAACTTGACGGCCGCCTCGTCCATCTTCTTCCCCTGCGCATCGACGATTTTTGAGAGATGCGCCGCGATGACCGAAGTCGTGATCCGCCGAAATTCGAACACCTGGCAGCGGCTCAGGATGGTGTCGGGGACGTTTTTGACTTCCGTGGTGGCCAGAATAAAGACGACGTGGGGTGGTGGTTCCTCGAGCGTCTTTAGTAGCGCGTTGAAGGAGCTTTTGGAGAGCATGTGCACTTCGTCGAAAATCACCGTCTTGTAGCGACCGCGCGCGGGCTGGTAGCGAAGGCCCTCGCGCAACTCACGCACGTTGTCCACTCCTGTATAGGTGGCGGCGTCGATTTCCAGAATATCGGGATGGCTGCCCCTGGTTATCTCCTCGCAGGATGAGCACTCGTTGCACGGCTCGGACAGAGGGCCGTCTGCCGATTCGCAATTGAGCGCCTTGGCGAGGATGCGCGCAGTGGTCGTCTTGCCGACCCCGCGCGTTCCGCTGAACAGATAAGCGGAGGCGACGCGCCCCGATGCGAGCGCGTTTGAGAGCGTTCGCCGGATGTGCTCCTGGCCGATGAGTTCCTCGAAACGCTGCGGACGCCATTTCCTGGCGCTGCCGATGAAGGCCATCAAGAATCCATCCCAAGGATTTTCGTCATCAAAGGGCCCCATACCCCATGAGCAACGCGCAGACCCTGCGATGAAGTCGACCGGCCAGGCGCCCTCGTGGCACCCGGGAGTATCCACTTACCGCTGCTTCCTTCCGGACCTGACGGGGTTCGCGGGCTCCCGCCGCACGAGACCCAACCGGCCGAATTCATCGCAGGCTCTTCAGAAATCCTACCCCGTCCCCCGGCCTTTGGAAAGCGGGGGAGTCGGCATTTTGGTGAGGGTGGACTGCATGACGGATAACCTTCCATATAACATGGCGTTAGGGGGTGCCTCCTCCAGGAAGGTGCCGCCCACGGGAGGGAATCAACCCTCAGAATAAATGCTGACTTGGATCGCCATTTAGCTTGGAATGGGGTTACAATGCAATGTTCAAGCTTCTAACCACGTGATGCCCTCTCGGTACCGTATTTTTTTTCGGGCCGAACACGGAAAGGCCGCCGGACGCATGTCTTACTCGAAAGTCGTCGAACTCACGGAAGGAAAGGTTTTCGCCCTCCACAATACTTTCCCCTTGGACGGGCGGATCAGCGCATATCCCATCAGCGCACGCGGGCAAAGCGTCTCGAACTGCTATCTTTTGAAAGAAGAGTCGGGCGCGCTTCTGCTCGATACCGGTTACGCCGCCCACGAGGCCGAAATTCTGGCGCAGCTGGAATCTCTCATCGACCCCGATTTGCCCTTGCATCTGCTTCCATTGCGAATCAACGAATTCATGTCTGTGGGCAACGCCATGGCGATCGCCAAGCGCTTCAATGTGGTGGAATGCCTCGCCCCGGTGCCGGAAATCAACGAGTGGCTCGAGTTCGAAGCGCTCGAACCTAGCGGCGGAAACAACGGCAATCCCATCCTTCCCACCACGATATTGAAACCGCTTCATCCCATCGAAATCGGCGATAGATACATCGAGGTGATGATCGCGCCGATTCGTCTCATCAGCACCCGCTGGATTTACGATGCGGCCACGCGCACGCTGTTCACCTCGGACATGTTCAGCCATCTTTGGACGGATAGGGCGGAAGGTCCCTGGCTGCTGGATGAAGACGAGGTGACGACGACTTCTTTCGTTCGCTCGTTCCTGCTGAACACGCGCTACTGGTGGCTCGAGGGTGCGAGGACGGATTCCATCCGCAAAGGGATCGCCGAAGTCTTCGAGCGCTACGATATCGAGACCATCGCTCCGGGCTACGGCGCCATCCTGCGCGGGCGTCATCTGGTGGAGCAGCAATTCGCCGTGCTGGATGAGGTTCTGGCGGGTTTCGACCGGAGCGTCGTCAAACCAGGGTACGTCGCATTGGGATTAGAGAGATAGGAGCGCTCATGAGCTATCCTCTGCCCCGTGAAGTCTCACCTGGCGTATTCTGGCTCGGCGATTGCCTCGTGCAGCACTCACAAGGCAAAATCTATCACTCCTATAACGCGGCCTTCCTCATTATCGGCTCAGAAGCCTCCATGCTCGTGGAGACGGGACATCCCAAGGATTTTCCCATTATCGAAGGGCAGATGAGAGATATACTTGCCAAAGGCGGCGGGCCGCTCAAACACCTTTTCCTCACCCATCAGGAAACGCCCCACTCGGGCGGTCTGGGCCGCGTGCTCGACAGATACCCCGACCTCACCATCCACGGGGACATGTGCGACTACCATCTGGCGTTTCCCCAGCACGAAGGCCGTTTTAAGGAAATGCGCGTGGGAGACGCCATCGACTTAGGAAATACGCAATTCATGGCCGTGGAGCCCGTGATCAGGGACTTGAGGAGTTCTCTCTGGGGATTCGAGACCAAAGGTCGCGTACTTTTTCCCGGAGACGGCTTCGCCTACAGCCACTACCACACGGACGGGCACTGCGGGATGTTCGCCGAGGAGGCCACCTCTCTCGACCTGGTCGACGTGCTGGGCGTTTTCGCCGAACGTGCCCTGTTCTGGACAACCTTCACCGACATGAACATCTACGCCGACAAACTCGAAGAACTGATGGCCGAGTTAAACGTCGAAATCGTAGCGCCGACGCACGGCCTCCCCATACGGGACATAGCGCAAACGATGCCCAAGGTGAGAGAGGGCCTCGTCCGAGGCGATTAAGACTTTAATCGGTTACTTCCGGAAAAATTAAGCTTCCTAGACGTCCTCCACCAGCTCCCACAGCGTGCCCATGGTGCTCTTGGGCTTGATGAAGGCGATGAGGTGCCCGCCGAAGCCAGGCCTGGATTTCTCATCGATGAGTTCGAAGCCCTGCGCCTTCATGTCGGCCAGCACGCCGTCGATGTTCTTCACGTCAAAGGCCACGTGGTGGAGGCCCTCGCCGCGCTCTTCGATGAACTTGGCGAGAGGCGTATCCTGCCTGATGGGAGAAATGGGCTCGATGAGGTCGCCGCCCAGGTCCATCATGGCCAGATCGGTCGCGCCGTCGGCGGATGTCTCCCGCGCCAGCAGCTTCGCTCCCATGCCCTCGTATAGGGCGATGGCGGCGTCCATGTCCTTCACCGCGACGCCGATGTGATGAAACTTGTTGAACATATCCGCATTCCTCCCGGCCTCGCGCGGCGGCGGAACGCGCTCCCCTCGCCGCGCCGGCCATTCATAGATTTGGTGACCCCCTGTTTAGCAGGCTTGGCGCGATTCCTCAATCAAACCCGCCTGGGAAACTATATTTCAGAGAGCGTTTGTCGTATCCTTCGTGCATCAACACTATCAAACGAACCGCATATTCATCCATGAGGAGAACATCCATGCAAGAAGGCCCCATCGACGGACACAGCACCTCCACCGTGCCGGGCGAGCGCGTCATCGACAAGCCCGAACACCCGGCCGGAGGACTCTTTACCGACAACACGGTCCACACGGAGATGCACGAGGGCTCCCTGCAGCTCAAACGCGGCACGGCGGGCAAGTTCGAGATATTCTGCGACGAGGGCGCGGGAATCGGCGGCACGGCCCAATACCCCACGCCCATGGCCTATCTCGCGATGGCGACGGGGTTCTGACTGCTCACTCAGGTGTCGCGGTACGCGCACATGATGAAAATGGAAATCAAAGGAGCGAGCGTCTCTGTCCGGTTCCGAAAACTTTTGGGCGGCTCGGTGCTCAAGGGCACCGTGTTCAACAAGTGGGAGAGCGTGGACACGCACCTGAAAGTCGAATCGGACGAGCCCGCGGACAGGCTCGCCCACCTCATCAAGAACGCCAAGAACGGCTGTTTCGCCGAGGCCCTCATTTCAGAGCCCGTGCCGCTCAACTCCACCATCGAGGTGAACGGCGAGCCCTTCAAGATAGAGGGCGTGACGGCGGATTAACATCAATACATGGAGTTTATGGATGGAATATTTCAACGCATCGGACGACATATCCTTCGGCTCGCAGCCCGAGCCCGCGGACCTCGAAGCCCTCGCCGCAAGAGGGGTCAAGACCATCATCAACACGCGCTTTCCCGAGGAAGACCAGGGCGATTTGCCTCCCGAGCGCGCCAGGGCCGAGGCCGAGGCGCTGGGCATGCGCTACGTGAACATCCCCGTCTCGCCGGCCGAGTTCACTCCTGCCTCGCTGGCCGAGGTGAGCCGCGCGCTCTCAGAAGCCAAGGCCCGCGGCCCCGCCTTCGTCCACTGAAAGGCCACGGGGCGGGCCGGGATTTGCTCGCTGAACCATCTGGCGGATGAGAACGACTGGACGGCGCGGGAGATGGAGGGGGCCGCCGACGCCACCGGCTTCGACTGGCGCGCCGCGCCGCTCGCGCCCAAGTACCGCGAGTTCTTCTCCCGGAGGCCCGGCTAGGCGCACGCCGGATGCGCATCGCGCGCAAATGCGGGCTGTTGCGGGCAGATGCGCGGGAATCGAAAATCTTTTTTTGTCGCTATATTTGAGTGAGCCACACTCAGATTTAATAAGTAATCTTTTTGATTACAACCGGTTACGAGGCAGGCGCTTTTCATCAATTTATCGAAAAACCCCGTGAATTTATCGATATATCCAGGAATCTGAATATATCGAGCCTTTTTCCTTCACTGTAGAAATCCCATATCTTGCTGATTTTATTGCCGTATATTCATTTTTTGAACTGATCCCGGTCTGAGCCGGAACTGACCCCGTAGAACCTGTAATCACCCCGCAAGCGGATTCGTTACAACGCCTGCGTATCCCAGGGAGTCGTTGTCGCCGGAGCATGGCTAACCGTTCCGTCAGGCCGTGATGGCCCAGAGGTCCGGACGAGCAGAGGTGCGGAACACATTACTTTGATATCCGTCATCTGCACGCACCGAACCCGGAAATCGGACTTGCAATGCCACGGGCCGACGGAACGTCGGTGACCAAACACCGAAACGGCAAGGGCCGGAGGATCGCCTGCGCCGCGGTTCCCCGAGGATAACCCGCATAGTCCCGATGGCGACACCACGCTCACGTCTTCCTCCGCCGGAACGTCCATTGCAGCCGACGGGCGAGTGCCGAATGCGGTACCGGACCGGCATCCATTTTGAAAAAGTCGGTCAGGTGATAGCGATTGGCATCGTAGTCTCGTGTACCGCGCTCGGCGATCGAAAGTTCTCGAGCAGTGGTGGGCGAGGAGCGCGCCACCTCGTTGCCGTGCCGGTCCCGGACGACGAAGATGAAGCTTTCGTTTCGATCGGTCCCTCCGCACCTGACGCCGAAATTGCTCAGGTGAAACCGTCCGTTTCGTGTTTCTCTGACTTCGAACTCACGCATCATTCGGCCTTTCCCCTTCTATCTTCTCTGACCGCTTGAACCTGTCCCAGCCTGATGTCCAAACCAATCGCACACCCTGCCGGAACGGTTACGAGCATTGCATGTTCCCTGGAATCCGGCGCGCCCCTCACCGGCCGTAGCGCAGCCTCGCCACGGCGCCCTGTTTCGCGGTCTGGCCCTGAGCGCAGCGATCCGGCATGGCCGGCGAGCGCCGGCGGCCCTTCTCGTAGAACCCCGTGAGGCAGGCCACCACCCCGGCGTTGGTCTCCGAACCCTAGAAGCCACGCACGCCGCCTCGCAGGCGCGGCGCGTGTTCTCGTCAATGGAGGCGCGCACCAGATCAGCCGCCGCCCGTATGCCGGACACATATGCCTCCCTGCGGCACCATAACGCTCCGGGAAAACGCCGTTTCGAGGCCCGCCCCATTTCGTGGTTGTATTGCGTTCTGTGTTTAATGTAATTTATTAGGTATTATAATGCTTATATATGGCTTCATATACCCGTGTTTATCTTACACGCAGTCATGGAAAGTGGAACGGGAAATTGATACGGATTCCGGAAACTCTTGCCACTGGCGCCCCGCTCGTCCGGGGAGGCCGTACCGAGGGCGGCGTTGGCGACGGACTGATATGCCGATTGAAAAAGTGATGCGCTCGGCTATTATTGAACGCCTCAATTGCAAGGAATCATCTTGAGAACGGCGCGATTTCGCCGTGTGTCTCTGATTCGGGCCATGGTGCCTGCCGCGTCGGTTGCCTGGAGGGACATGCCATGAAAAAAGCCATCCTGCTCTTTACATTAATCGTTTTCCTCCTGATGGGCGGCGCCGCGCGGGCCGAAGAGTGCTACCTGGAGCTGAGGGGAGGCATCGGCGCGTGGAAGGGTCCGTGCAAGGACGGCAAGGCGTATGGAACGGGCGTCGCGACCTTTCCCAACGGGACCTACGCGGGTTCGGCGCAGGACGGCCGTGCGCACGGGCGGGGAAAATGGCGCTTGGAGGATGGCCTGTATCTCGAGGGCGAGTTCCGGCATGGCGATGTCCACGGCCGACACGTGGGGAAAGACTCCGAGGGAATCCGCATCACGGGCGAACTCCAAATGGGTGATGACGGAAAGCGTCATCTTATATTTTTACGCGACGACCGGCAGGCCGACGACGACATACCTGCGCAAGACGTTGCCTCGTCTCGACTTGAAAACGCGGACAAGGCAAGCGAGGCGAACGCCGCGTCGGGAGATGCCGCGACTCCGGGCGCGAAAAACGAGGTCGAATCCGCAAGGCGGGCAGAATCCGCCCCCGACCCTTCGGACTCCCCGGTCGTGGAGGCGAGTCCTCCCGCCGGCGCGCTCGCCCGTACTCCCGTCCGCGAAGAGCCCGATGCCCACAACTGCAGGCTGGAAGCCGACGGCGAGTTCTTCGACTGGTCGGGGCCGTGCAGGGACGGAAGAGCGCACGGAAACGGGCAGGCGACCGCCCCCGACGGAATGGCGTACACCGGTTCGGCCAAGGACGGAAAACCCCACGGCCACGGAACGGTCACGTCCGCGAGCGGACAAATGCTGTACCAGGGCGGCTACAGAGACGGGGTTCCGCACGGCAGGGGGACCTTCCTGGACGAGGACGGCAGGTATTACGTGTCGGATTTCGAGGGTGGCCAAGAGGTCGGCGAGAGGATGCCCGCGCAGGGCTTCGCCTCCGACGAGTCTGGCCCCGAAAATGCGGGCGATACGGACGTCCTGGCCGAGGAAGCCGCGCTTCCGGGCGTGGATGAGGACGGCAACCAGAAGGGAGATGACGGTTACGAGGCGGCCGTGGATGCCCTGGACGGCGGTGACGGCGTGGTCCGCCCGGCGATGCCGGATGATGACTACGACGCCAAGCTGACGGAACTGGAAAGGCGCGAGGCGCTCGAAATCGAAGCATGGGCTCGCGAGAAAGAACTGAAGGCCGAGCGCCGATCGGAAGCCCTCAAGGCCGAACTCCGCAAGAAGGCGGCGGCGAAAGACCTGGAAAAGAAACGGGGTCGTGCGGCGCTCGAAGCGAAAAGCAAAGAATACTGGGAACGGGAACTCGGATCGAGCAAAACGCGAAGATCGCGCAGGCGTACGTCGAGCGACAACTTCGGCGGTTTCGGAAGATCGCTGAATGAGTTGCACAAAAAGATACAGGAAATAGATCGGTCCAACAAACAGTTCAAGCGCAAACTGCAGACCTACAAGAAGAAACGGAAGGCTCGTGAGAGGCAGCGGGAGCTTGAGCGGCAACGCAGGATCGAACAACAAAGACGCAAGCAACTTGAGTGGCAGCGCACGGTCGAACGGCGCAGGCAAGAGCAACTTGCGCATCAGCGCAGGGTCGAACAGCAAAGAAGCGAGCAGATCGAGCGGCAGCGAAGGGAACAAAAGGAAAGGGAACGACGGGAAAGGCTGGCGCGCCTGGCGCGCGAACGCGACCGGAAAATCGCCAGTTTGCGGAATGCCCTCAACCGGGCTTTGGCCCGGTGCAACCGGCTAAAACGCGGAAGAAGCGGGTGCAGAAACCACAATAGACGTTTCTATAACGGCGAGATCAGGAATGCGATTCGGAACTATGAAATATTGTCCAAATGACTCGCGTACCGGATACTGAAAACCATGATGCGGATTTCTTTTTGAGAGGAAATAACCGGAAATGAATCGTTCTTTGGTATGGCTGACCCTTCTTTGCGCGCTGCTTATCCTCTCGTGCACCACGGCGGCGCGGGCGGATTACGGCGCGGGGCAAGCCGCTTGGAAGGCGGGCCGCTACGCCGAGGCGCTGAGGGAGTGGCGGCGGGCGGCGCGCGCGGGCGACAGCCGCGCGATGGCGGCGCTGGGCCGCGCGTTCGCGAAGGGGGTGGGCGTCCCGCAGGACTTCGTGGAGGCGCACAAGTGGCTGAACCTCGCGGCGGCGCGGGGAGACGAAAAAGCGGCGGCGGAGCGCGACGCGCTGGCTAAGGAGATGACGACCGAAGAACGCGCCGAAGCGCGCAAGCTGCTCCGGGCGTGGCGGACCGCCGGGAGGCGGAAGAGCACGGCGATAGCCCCGCGCCGGAGGACGCCCAGCACGCCACGGCCACCGCGCCGGATGGCGCGAAAGGTATCCCCCGGGAACGCGGCCCTGCGGGCGGTTGCTGCGGGGAATATCGCTGCTCTCGAGAAAGCGCTGGCGGCGGGGGCCGACCCGAACGCGAGAGGCGGCAAGCGCGGCTGGACCCCGCTCATGTACGCGGCGGACAAGGGCTACACGCTGCTGGTTCCCCCGCTCTTAAAGGCGGGCGCAAAACCCAACCTCCGGGCGGCGGACGGCGCGACCGCGCTGTTCATCGCCGCCTTGCACGGACATTCGGAGATATTTGCACAACTCATAAGGAAGGGAGCAGATGTCTCCATTCCGGGACCGAAGGGCAAGTTGCCTTTAGAGGTGGTGCGGGACTTGAAGCACATGAGCATCATTGCACTTCCAGAGGTCGTTGGCCTGCAACAAGCAGAAGCCCGAAAGAAGCAGGAAGCAGCGGAACGCAAAATGCGTGATGAAGCGATGCGGCGAGAGAGAGAAGAATCTGGCGCGTTTAGGCGGGCGCAGACCTCGAACACTCCATTGGCGTACAAGGACTTCTTGGCCTCTTGGTGTCCTGGTGGCAAGTTCTGCGCGACGGCGCATTCACAGCTTGATGAATCGATAAAAAAGGCGCTCGTTGGCAAGACTTTTGGCGGTGTTGACTCAGATCGAAACGAATTAAGGTACGAATTCTTTCCTTCTGGCAAGCTTTCTGCAGTCGCTAACCCTTCATCATGGATGCGTGGATGGGCGTCAGGTACGTGGAACGTGGATAATGGCAAGGTGCGGACGAAATTAGAATGGGCAGGAGGCAGGGGATGGAGCGTCTCAGAAGCAGAATTTAACGGTGAATTACTGACGGGTCGCAAGCAGTTCACGAGAGAGGGCGTGGGCGTATTTTTTGGTCCAAAAATCCATTATATAACTTGGACTTTCAAGGATGTCTCGCCAAAGAAGATTGGCAATGGTCGCTCCATTCGGGAACAGTCGCTGAATCAAACCGCCGCAACCGGGGGAAACGACGAGGTTGACAATGAAGGAGACTGACCCTGCCCGGTTCATGGGGCGGCGACCACATGAGAGGCGACTCCAGGTTATCCGGTTGGCGAAATGAATTAACAATTCAATCTCTCTTCAGAGGAGCAAGACCGCAAATGAATCGTCATGCGGCATGGTTGACCTTTCTCTGCACAGTGCTGGTTTTTTCATGCACTACGGCGGCCTGGGCGGATTACGGCGCGGGGCAAGCCGCATGGAAGGCGGGCCGCTACGCCGAGGCGCTGAGGCAGTGGCGGGCGTCGGCGAGAAAGGGCGACAGGCGCGCGATGGCGGCGCTGGGCCGGGCGCTCGTGAAGGGAGTGGGCGTCCCGCAGGACTTCGTGGAGGCGCACAAGTGGCTGAACCTCGCGGCGGCGCGGGGAGACGAAAAAGCGGCGGCGGAGCGCGACACGCTGGCGAAGGAGATGACGGTCGAAGAACGCGCCGAAGCGCGCAAGCTGCTCCGGGCGTGGCGGACCGCCGGGAGGCAGAGGAGCACGGCGATAGTCCCGCGCCGGAGGACGCCCAGCACGCCACGGCCACCGCGCCGGGTGACGCGAAAGGTATCCCCCGGGAGCGCCGCCCTGCGGGCGGTTGCTGCAGGGAACATCTCCGCCCTTGAGAAAGCGCTGGCGGCGGGGGCCGACCCGAACGCGAGAGGGGGGCGCCGCGGCTGGACCCCGCTCATGTACGCGGCGGACAAGGGCTACACGCTGCTGGTTCCCCCGCTCCTTAAGGCGGGCGCGAAACCCAACCTCCGGGCGGCGGACGGCGCGACGGCGCTGTTCATCGCCGCGTTGCACGGGAATTCAGGTATCGTCGAATTACTGATGAAGGCCGGCGCCGACCCCAGGATCAAGGGGCCCAAGGGAAGGACGGCGGAAGGCCTGATGGCCGCCAGAATCGCCAGGAAGAAATACGGCGGCGTCAAGGGCCTGCACAAGGCCCTGCGCGCGAACGAACGCCTCGCCGTCATCAAGGCGCTACTGGACCGGAGCGCCGAACTCGGCGCGAGAGACGTAATTCTGGAACCGAAATATCCGGATTACAAATACTTCTATACGCCGCTGCACATCGCCGCGAGATATAACAGGCATCCCGAAGTGATCGCCTTGCTGCTCAAGCGCGGCGCGACTCTGAACGAGAGGGTCAAGTACCAGTACAAGAAAGAGTCCAAGAAAAATGAAAATACTACCGCGCAGCAATTGGCGGCGCAGTGGAACGAGAACCCAAAAGTCGCCATGTTGGTAATCGAACGTGGAGGCGGCGTGAACGGCCGCGACGCAGACGGCAACACGCCACTACACTTTGCGGCGTCCAACAAAAACCCCGAACTCGCCAAACTGCTGCTGGATCGCGGTATCGACGTGAACGTCAGAAACAAAGATGGTTGGACACCTCTGCACGGGGCGGCGGCGGCCAATAAAAACCCCGAGGTCGTCAAGTTGTTGCTGGACCGCGGTGCCGATGCGAACGCAAAAACTACCAAATATGGCTACACACCTCTGCATAGTTTATCGAACAACAAAAACCCAAAAGCCTCCAAGGCATTGGTCAAGCTGTTGATCGCCCACGGAGCCGATTTGCGTATGAAAGCGGGTTGGATCAAATTGAACCCCTTTGAGCAGGCGGTTTTTTCTAAAAACCGCGCGGTGGTTTCCGCGTTTCCGCCTTATGAAAGGGGGAGATTGGTCATGCGAAATGGCCGTATACATATACACAAGCAATTCAAAGAGAGAATTGAAAGAAAACAAGGGGCTGGGGCAGACGCCGGGTGGTTCGATCGGAGAGCGGCTTGCTTTGAATATAATGATGGAGGGGCAATTTGCGATGAACCTCTGTGTGATGCCATTGGTTTGAATCGTTACTTTGGATATGTTGACAAATCCGAGATAATCACGTTGTTGCTCGATCAGGGTGCAAAAGATTTTCTCGATCCCAGAAATCATCATGAGGACAATCATCGGTTCGGTTCGCGCTGTATGTTTCGGTTGATCTACCGAATGGCAAAGAAACGAAACCGGGCGGCGATAGAAAACTGGATGCGGCACCACAACGTTGACCTCAATATCCTGAAGCAAAAACCACAATCGTTTACCAGCGGGCCGGATGACGACAATACGGGCAATGAAGACTGACCCTGCCCGGTTCATGGGGCGGCGACCACGTGAGAGGCGACTCCAGGTTATCCGGTTGGAGAAATGAATCAACAATTCAATCTCTCTCCAGAGGAGCAAGACCGCAAATGAATCGTTCTGTGATACGGCTGACCTTTCTCTGCGCAGTGCTGGTTTTTTCATGCACTACGTCGGCCTGGGCGGATTACGGCGCGGGGCAAGCCGCTTGGAAGGCGGGCCGCTACGCCGAGGCGATGAAGGAGTGGCGGGGGGCGGCGAGAAAGGGCGACAGCCGCGCGATGGCGGCGCTGGGCCGGGCGCTCGTGAAGGGGGTGGGCGTCCCGCAGGATTTCGTGGAGGCGCACAAGTGGCTGAACCTCGCGGCGGCGCGGGGAGACGAAAAAGCGGCGGCGGAGCGCGACGCGCTCGAGAAGCGGATGACAATCGAGGAACAGGCCGAAGCGCGCAAGCTGCTCCGGGCGTGGCGGACCGCCGGCAGGCGGAGAACCACCGCAATCCCGCCTCGCCGGAGGGCACCGAGTACAGCTCGGCCACCGCGCCGGATGGCGCGCAAAGCATCCCCAGGGAGCGCGGCCCTGCGCGCGACTGCTGCGGGGGATATCTCCACCCTTGAGAAAGCGCTGGCGGCGGGGGCCGACCCGAACACGCGCGGGGGGCGCGGCTGGACGCCGCTCATGTACGCGGCGAACAAGGGCTACAAGCTACTGATTCCCCCACTCCTCAAAGCGGGCGCGAAACCGAACCTGCAGGCGGCGGACGGCGCGACGGCGCTGTTCATCGCCGCCCTGCACGGGCGTTCGGAGATCGTCGAGTTGCTGATGAAGGCCGGAGCCGACCCCGCCATCAAGGGGCCGAAGGGCAGGACGGCGGAGGACCTGATAGCGAGAGCTGCCAAGAAAAAATACGGCGCCTCCGGCGGGTTGCACAAGGCATTGCGCGCGAACGAAGGTCCCGTCGTCATCAAGGCGCTGCTGGACCGGGGCGCCAACCTCGGTGCGAGAGGTGTGGTTCTGGACGAACGATATCCGAATTCCAAATACTACTACACGCCCTTGCACACCGCCGCGAGATACAACAGGCATCCCGAAGTAATCGCCATTCTGCTCAAGCGAGGCGTGAATCCAAAGGAAAAGGTCGAATCCCAGCGAAAGGGAGCATCCGGAGAGAGAGAAAATATAACCGCGCAGGCATTGGCGACGCAGTGGAACGAAAATCCCGAGGTCGCCATGACGTTAATCGAACGCGGAGACGGCGTGAACGGTCGCGACGCAAACGGCAACACGTCACTACACTTTGCGGCGTCCAAGAATAACCCCGAACTCGCCAAACTGTTATTGAAACGCGGCGCCGACGTGAATGCCAAGGACAAAGATGGCAATACGCCTTTGTTTCGGGCGTTCCAAAACAAAAACCTCAAACTCGCCAAGTTGCTGCTGGAACGCGGCGCCGATGTGAACGCCAGAGACAATTATGGTGACACCCCTTTGTATAAAGCAGTGCGTAAAAAAAAACTCGAACTTGTCAAACTATTGCTGGGCCATGGCGCCGACGCGAACGCCAGAAGCAAAGCTGGTTGGACACCTCTGCACAATGCAGTGCGCAATAAAAATATCGAACTCGTCAAACTGCTGCTGGAGCGCGGCGCCGACGTGAATGCCAAGAACAAAGATGGCAATATACCTTTGATTCGGGCGTTGCAAAACAAAAATCCCGAACTCGTCAAGTTGCTGTTGGAACGCGGCGCCGACGTGAACACCAGGGGCCCTTACGGTATCACGCCACTATGCTGGGCGGCGCGCAACGAAAACCCCTACCTCGTTAAACTGCTGCTGGAGCGTGGCGCTGATGTGAACGCAAGGAGCAAAGATAGCAGCACACCTCTGCACTGGGCGGCGCGCAACGAAAACCCCGACCTCTCCAAACTGCTGCTGAAGCGCGGCGCCGACGTGAACGCCAGAGACGAATATGGTTACAGTCCTCTACACAAAGCGGTGCTTTACAAGAATATCGGACTCGCCAAACTGCTGCTGGAACGCGGTGCCGACGTGAACGCCAGAGACAAAAACAGTTACATAATTCTTCATACGGCGGTGAGGGTGAATGCAGATTTCAAGCTCGCCAAACTGCTCCTGGACCATGGTGCCGATGTGAACGCCAAGGGTAAAAATGGTGACACACCTCTCCACGATGCGGTTAGGTGGGATGCAAAATCCAAACTCGCCAAACTGTTGCTGGCTCACGGTGCCAACATGAACGCCGTGAACGACAAGAGCGAAACTCCAGCGATGATAATCAACTCGACGCGACGCCAGAAGGAGAGAACGCCGCCGTCTAGCCCGCCGGATGACGACAACACCGACAACGAAGGAGATTGAGCCTGTAAGAACATGGGATAGTTGGTACGCGAAAGATAACGGCAGGTTTTCCAGCTTCTGAAATAAATCATCAGCTCAATTTTTCCAGAGGAGCGTCGGAAATGTATCGTCATTTGGCATGTCTCATCCCTCTTTGCGCGCTGCTTATGCTCTCGTGCGCCCCGGCGGCCTGGGCGGATTACGGCGCGGGACAGGCCGCATGGAAGGCGGGACGCTACGCCGAGGCGATCGAACAATGGCGGGCGTCGGCGAGGAAGGGCGACAGCCGCGCGATGCTTGCGCTGGGCCGCGCGTTCGTGAAGGGAGTGGGTGTTCCGCAAGACTACGTGGAGGCGCACAAGTGGCTGAACCTCGCGGCGGCGCAAGGAGACGCGAAGGCGGCGGCGGAGCGCGACGCGCTGGCGAAGGAGATGACGGTCGAAGAACGCGCCGAAGCGCGCAAGCTGGCCCGTGCGTGGCGGAATGCCGGGCGGAGGAGGAGCACGGCGATAGTCCCGCGCCGGATGGCGGGCAAGGTATCCCCAGGGAACGCGGCCCTGCGGGCGGTTGCTGCGGGGAATATCTCCACCCTTGAGAAAGCGCTGGCGGCGGGGGCCGACCCGAACGCGAGAGGCGGCAAACGCGGCTGGACCCCGCTCATGTACGCGGCGGACAAGGGCTACACGCTGCTGGTTCCCCCGCTCCTGAAAGCGAGCGCGAAACCGAACCTCCGGGCGGCGGACGGGGCGACGGCGCTGTTCATCGCCGCCCTGCACGGGCATTCGGAGATTGTCGAGTTGCTGATGAAGGCCGGCGCCGACCCCAGGATCAAGGGGCCGAAG
This sequence comes from Nitrospinae bacterium bin107, assembly GCA_002238965.1. Lineage (GTDB taxonomy): Bacteria > UBA8248 > UBA8248 > UBA8248 > UBA8248 > Bin107. The sequence continues at coordinate 164,451 of MPNJ01000007.1, forward strand.
GGCAGGACGGCGTGGGATGTGGCACGGAAGAGTCTCGCCGTCCTCGCTATGATGGCGTTTCGTGATTGTCCGGAATGCCCGAAGATGGTGGTGGCGCCTGCGGGTTCTTTCATGATGGGTTCCCCGTCGGGTGAAAAAGACAGGAGCGACGACGAAGGCCCTCGTCATCGCGTCACGATTTCCAATCCCTTCGCGGTGGGCAAGTACGAGGTGACGTTCGCCGAATGGGACGCCTGCGTGGCGGACGGCGGCTGCGGCGGCCACCGCCCAAGTGATGAGGGTTGGGGACGCGGGAACCGGCCTGTCACCAAAGTGAGTTGGGAGGACGCGAAAGCGTACGTGAAGTGGCTGTCTCAGAAGACGGGGAAGCGATATCGCCTGCTAAGCGAGGCGGAGTGGGAATACGCGGCGCGCGCGGGAACGAAGACCCCGTTTCATTTCGGTTCGACGATATCTACGTCCCAGGCGAACTACGATGGGGACCACACGTATGGCAGAGGCTCCAAGGGCGTGGACCGTGGCAAGACGGTACCCGTGGGGTCGTTTCCGGCGAATGTGTTCGGTCTGCACGACGTCCACGGCAACGTATGGGAGTGGGTGGAGGACTGCTGGAACGATAATTATTCGGGTTCGCCTTCGGACGGAAGCGCCTGGACCAGTGGCAATTGTGGGCGCCGCGTTTTGCGCGGCGGTTCCTGGTTCAACGCTCCGGGGCTCCTCCGCTCCGCGAACCGCCTCAGGTACGGGACAGGAAACCGGTTCAACGGGAACGGGTTTCGCGTAGCCCGGACGCTCGCTCCCTGAATCCTTACCTCTTTACCTCTTCTCTCTTCCCAGAGGAGTGAAACCGCACATGAATCGTTCTGCGATATGGCTGATTTTGATTTGCGCGATGTTGACGCTTTCGTTCGCCACGGCGGCGCGCGCGGATTACGAGGCTGGCAAGCGCGCGTGGGATGCGATGCGTCCCGCCGAGGCGCTCAAAGAGTGGCGCGCGGCCACGAATGCGGGTGACAAGCGCGCGATGCTGGCCTTGGGACGACTGTACATGCGCGGTCTGGGTGCTCCGCAGGATTATATCGAGGCGCACATGTGGTTCAACCTGGCGTCTGGCCGGGGCGAGTTGGCGGGGGCGAAAGAGCGCGACGCTCTGGCTGAGAAGATGACGCCCCGGCAGATCGCGTCTGCGCAGGAGCGCGCTCGCTCGTGGCGACCGGTCGGAGGAGAGAGAAAAGAGTCTTCATCGTCCGCGCGTTCTGTCCGCGAGGCGCAGGAGTTGCTGGCGGCGCTCGGCTACAAGCCGGGTCCGGCGGACGGCCTCTGGGGCGCACGCACGTTGAAGGCCTATGGGCGGTTTCTGCGCGATGCGGGTCTGCCGCCGGGAGATAAGCTGACGCTCGGCGGACTGCGGGCCATGCGGACTGCGGCGAGACGCCAAAGACCTGCACCCGTCGCAAAGGCACCTCCCCGCCGGAGGGTGCGTCCCGACGCCCTGCATCGGGCGGTTCTGGCGGGAGACGTAGGCGGCGTGAAGGCGGCGCTAAAGGCGGGTGTGGACGTGAACGCGCGTGACACGCGCGGCTGGACGGCGCTGTTGCACGCCGCGAAGGAAGGCCACTCGCAGTTCATCGAGTTGCTGATGAAGGCGGGTGCGAACCCTTCGATCAAGGGACCGAAGGGAGAGACGCCGGTGGATCTGGCGCGGAAGAGATACGGGACCGTAGAGGCGGCACGAAAGAAGGGTGAGGGTCCCGGCGTGATCGCCCTGCTGGAAGGCAAGACGTGGGCGAAAACCGTGGCGGAAGACGATGCGGCGTTCAAGGGGGTGCGTACGGAGAATACGTCAGCGGCGTATTCCGCGTATCTGACTTCACGCCCGCGGGGTCGTCACGGAAAAGAAGCGCTGCGTCTCAAGGCGCAGCGAACCAGGGAAGAGGCGGACGATGCGGCGTTCGAGCGGGCGCACATCGAGGGGACGTCTGCGGCGTTCGCCAAATACCTCTCTTCATACCCCAAGGGCCGTCACGCCAAAGCGGCGCGGCGTCTGAAGACCGGATTCGATGCGAGAATGGATGATTTGGCCTACGGACGGGCGCTCTCGCTGGGGACGTCTGCGGCGTTCGCCGGATACCTCTCTTCATTCCCGAAGGGCCGACACGCCAAAGAAGCGCTCCGCCTGAGAATGAATGCGCAAGCCGAAGAGAAGGCGGACGATGCGGCGTTCGCGCAGGCCCGCAAGGCGGGTACGTCGAAAGCATATGCCGAGTATCTATCTTCTCGTCCGGGGAGTCGGCACGCGGAAGAAGCGCAGCGCCTGAAGGCGCAGTCGAAAGCGCAGGAGGATGCGGACGATGCGGCGTTCACGCAGGCCCGCAAGGCGGGTACGTCGGCGGCGTATACCGGGTACCTCTCTTCTCGCCCGGGGGGTCGGCACGCGGAAGAAGCGCAGCGCTTGAAGACGCAGGCGAAAACACGTGAAGATGCGGACGATGCGGCGTACGCGAAAGCGCACAAGGCGGGAACGTCGAAAGCGTATGCCGGATATCTGTCCTCATATCCCAAAGGTCGTCACAGTGAGCAAGCTCGGCGCCTGATGGCGCAGGCGAAAACACGTGAGGATGCGGACGATGCGACGTTTGCGAAGGCCCGCAAGGCGGGAACGTCGAAAGCGTATGCCGGATATCTGTCCTCATATCCCGAAGGTCGTCACAGTGAGCAAGCTCGGCGCCTGATGGCGCAAGCGAAAGCGCAGGAAGATTCGGACGATGCGGCGTACGCGAAAGCGAATTCGATAGGAACGCCTGCGGCGTATGCCGAATACATGTCTTCGTTCCCGCAGGGCCGACACGCTGAAGTGGCTGGACGTCTCAAGACGCAAATCGAGGAACTGAAACGCAAATGGCCGGCGGGCAAGGAATTACGCGACTGCCCCGATTGCCCGGAGATGGTGGCGTATCCGGCCGGTTCGTTCATGATGGGCTCGCCTGCGGAAGATAAAGGCGGGAACGCGGATGAGAGGCCTCTTCACCGCGTGATGATCGCCAGGCCTTTTGCGGTGGGCAAGTACGAGGTGACGAGGCTCGAATTCGAGGCCTTCGCGCGCGCAAGCGGACGCCCCGCTTCGGGAAATTGCCGGCTCCATGATTCTTTCTCGCGCAAATGGAAGCAGGGCCGGGACATCACGTGGCGCGAGCCCGGATTCGAACAATCGGAATCGGACCCCGTAGTGTGCGTGAGCTGGGACGACGCGAAGGCGTACGTCAAGTGGCTCTCCGAGAAGACGGGCCAGGAATACCGTCTGCTCAGTGAGGCGGAATGGGAATACGCGGCGCGCGTAGGCCCAAAGACGAAGCGAAACCCTCTGGCCGAATACTTCGGGGCCAGTTGGGAATGGACCGGGCAAGGTAAGGCCCTGAACTATCCCGCAAATTGCTATGGTTGCGTCAGTTTCTGGGGCGGCGAGCGAACGGCTCCCATCGGGTTGTTTCCGGCGATCCGATTCGGGTTGCACGACATGCGCGGCAACGTCCGCGAGTGGGTGGAGGACTGCTGGAACTCGAGCCATGCGGGCGCGCCTGCAAACGGAGGCGCCCGGATGGACGGTGACTGTTCGCGCCGCGTCGTGCGCGGCGGCTCCTGGTTCGACGAGCCCGGGTTCCTGCGCGCCGCGAACCGCGAGAAAAATACGGCCGGAAACCGGGACAACATCATCGGGTTTCGCGTGGCCCGGACGCTCGCCCCTTGAAAATATCCCGTTTCGCTTGGAGGGCCTAAAAGCGGAGTTTGCGCGAATCGGGCTTATGACTCGAGGTTTGGAGAAAATGGATGCGGCGAAGAGCGCTGCCGGGGGTGAACGATCAGGGAGAAAAAAAATGTCCGCCACACTGCGGGAGGAGAGCCTCTACGCCGGACGCGGGTCGCGAGGCCGGCGGCAGGACCGGCTGAATGCCTCTTAACCAAGCCTCCGCCTCAAGTTTGTCCACGAGCCTGCCTGGTGAAACACCCCGCTCTCGGCCGCACGCTTCGCCGCCAGAGTATCAAAACAACCGAAATCCGGCCTGCATATAAGCTGGTCGTATGCGGGGATGATGTGGATATTGACTCGGGTCTCGAATCTTTGGAAAGTTATGTAATCACACCGTCACACGACGAGGGAGGCGCCTAGTGAGAACCTTGGCGATTGTTTTGAGTTCTTTCCTGTTCGCCGTTTCGGCTGCCCCGGTTTCGGCCCAGAAAAAAGACGATTCCCTCGTTCTTGCCGACGAATTGTTTCGAACTCCAACTCACAGCGCCGCGGCGGCGAAGGTTTGGAAATGGCTGCGCGGCGAATGGGGCACTCCCGATCCGAACGAGGTTCTGGACTCGGATAAAAATACGTTCATGCATTACGCCGTGACGAACCGGCTGGACATCCTTCGCGAGGCGGTGCGGCTTGGCGGAGACTGCAACCGCAAGAACGCCTACGGCGCCACGCCGCTTCATTTCGCGGGCTGCGCAGGAATCCCTCGGCCCCGGCGCTCAATCACTCCGGATACTGTTGCGCTGCGAAGCGAGACCGGGTGTGCAAAGAGAATGCGCCCGCGGCGACAAGACGGGAGCGGCGTGCCGCGGGAATCCGAACGTTCGGGACAGGCGGGGGAATACTCCGCTGCATGTCCTCTATGAAAACGTGGAGAGGCACGGCAATTTCCAAATCCGCGAACTCCCAAAATTGCCGGGCGCGGCGGGAGCGCGAGCCGATATCCTCAAGGTATTGCTGCAGGAAGCCAAGGCCGATCCGAACATCAGGAACGTAAAAGGCGACACCCCGTTGATGGCGCTTATCAGACGTGGCCACACGGTTTTCACCAAAACCGGACATGCTTCCATGCTTCTCGGGCACGGCGCCGACCCCAACACGCGGAACAACGAGGGCGAAACGCCCCTGTTCGAGGCGCTGTCGCTCCCTGGTCACTCGAGAAATTCCGATTACGATATGAAGAGACTGATCAAACTTTTGATAAAACACGGCGCCGACCCCGACCTGCGTGACACCCGGCGCGACACCCCTCTCATCCGGGCGGCAAAGCACGAGGACGACATCTATGCGGAGATCAAGGAACTCCTTGCGGGTGGGGCTGATCCGTGCCTGCGCGACCGTAGCGGGAAAGTGGCCTACGACCATGCGAAGAAAGGCTCATCGGTCCAGCTGCTCCTCTACAAGGCGGGCGGCTACGTGGACAGGGATACCGGCATTTGCCGACGCAACCTGCTCGAGGCCAGGAAGCGAGAGAGGAAACTGAAACCCAGCCGGAAAGTGAAGCGTGAAGGCGCGGGGCGGACGGCTTGGAAGTCGGGACGCTACGCCGAGGCGCTGAAGCAGTGGCGGGCGTCGGCGAAAAAGGGCGACAGGCGGGCGATGGCGGCGCTGGGCCGGGCGTTCGTGAAGGGGGTGGGCGTTCCGCAGGACTTCGTGGAGGCGCACAAGTGGCTGAACCTCGCGGCGGCGCGGGGAGACGCGAAGGCGGCGGCGGAGCGCGACGCGCTGGCGAAGGAGATGACGGCTGAAGAACGTACCGAGGCGCGCAATCTGGCCCGTGCGTGGCGGACCGCAGGCAGTCGGAGGGTCACGGCGATCCTCCCGCGCCGAAGGGCGCAGGGCGCCACCCGGCCACAGCGCCGGACGGTGCGCAAGGGTCCCTCCGGGAGAGCGACCCTGCGGGCGGTTGCTGCGGGGGATGTTTCGGCCCTCAAGAAGGCGCTGGCGGCGGGCGCCGACCCGAACGCGCGAGGCAGGCGCGGCTGGACGCCGCTCATGTACGCGGCGGACAAGGGCTACACGCTGCTGGTTCCCCCACTCCTCAAAGCGGGCGCGAAACCGAACCTGCAGGCGGCGGACGGCGCGACGGCGCTGTTCATCGCCGCCCTGCACGGGCGTTCGGGTATCGTCGAATTGCTGATGACGGCCGGCGCCGACCCCAGGATCAAGGGGCCGAAGGGAAAAACAACACTTGACGTCGTGAGAAATAAATATGGCAGCTATCATAGAGCTCGCGAGAAGGGCGAGAACAATGCCATTCTACAAATTCTCGAAAGCGGTTTAACGGAAGGAGATACCGCCACGTTCATAGGGGAGAAATTAGCGGACTGCGGAAGGTTTGAAGTAGGAAGTCGTTGGATAAGAAACTCACTTTCATATGCTGATCCCGAAATCAAGTTATCGTTAAGACGTGTGGGAAAGGGAAAGGACAGCAACTTCGTGCAAACGAACGAGTATTGGTTCAAGCTACCAGATATTATCCACGCACGAGTGTATGCTGCCGACTCGTACGGAGCGTCACTATCCATAGGCTTTGGGACGAAAAAAAATCTACTTTCCAGAACAACCACTATCAGCGGTGTCGGTAAAAAACATCACAGATTTTCTTTCGAACTTCCCCTCTGTAATCGTAAAACCAGTCTATCGATTGCTCGAGTATTGGTCCAATGTTATGACGACGTTATTTCAGCAGGGCAATATGAACATGTGAATTCGTGCGCCAAGATGTGGAGAACAAATAACGGAGAAACGAGGATAGAGGTCAGTAAGCCGAGGTAAAGACCAGCGAGCCAGTAGCTGCTGAAGCCAAGTTCGTAGAGATGGTTTCAAGTCCTAAGATGAAGAATGGTGTCCGTGGGTTCGCTTCCCGCGAACGCATTCGGCCTGCACGACGCGCACGGCAACGTCTGGGAGTGGGTGGAGGATAGCTGGAACAGAAATTATTATTATGACGCGCCATCGGACAGGAGCTCCTGGACGAGCGGCGATTGTTCTCGCCGCGTTTTGCGCGGCGGTGGCTGGTACAACGAACCGGGGTACCTCCGCTCCGCGATTCGCATCTTGAACACGACGAGTTTCCGGAGCAACGGCTTCGGGTTTCGAGTCGCCCGGACGCTTGACCCCTGAATCTTTACCTCTTTATCTCGGGGTTCGGAGGGCGGGATGAGCAAAACACCGAAAACGACGACACGGACAATGAAGTAGATTGACCCCGCCCGGTTGATAGGGCGGCGGGCGGATGGAGCGTCCGGGTGGACCCGCCTGCGTCGTCGAAACGGGCCGAACCTGAACCGCGTCGGGCCACAATGCCGGGCCTATCTGGAGTTGTGAAGATTTTATGAATCGAGAAGGGTCTTCCGCCCGTTTAGTGACACTAGGCTGTTTCCAACGGTTCTGAGATTCCGGTATTCCGTTGATATCATTGAGAAAAACAACTCTTCTCATTCTCGTTCGGAATTCACTTTCTCCAATACGTAATCAAAACGGAAGCGGGCGAATTCTAACTCCTGCGCATGCCTGCACTTTATTGTCGCGTCTCCGTATCCGTTCGCTGGTGGGGTGATAGAGCGGACCACAGACTTTCTGGAGTGAGTGCTAACGACGCGGGCCAATGCCCCCCACGGTGAGTGAGAATGCTGCTGATTCACCAGGACCACTTGAATCTCCTGCTGCTTCCGAAGTGGTGAGGGCACTGTGCCAGTCAGACTCCTTTCGGACAGGATTTCATGCAGGCACTAGTTTTGGCACGACCAACACCCTGCCGCCGAATCTTTACGCGTCTCCCGAATCCGCTCAATTCAGCAAGTCATTTCCTGGATTACCCAATAATTTTAACGCAACTTCTGAGATGTTGCGGCTGATTGTTTCGAACCGGCCTCCAGTCCGGCTTTCTCCATGTCACAAGCGATGACCTGTGCAACGAACATAACTGAGCGCAACAGGTAAAATTCCGTATTTGTACAGGACATCTCTGGCTCACTGTGAGTGCCGTCCCGTCACAAAACAGATGCTTTCGCATTTGGCATTTTCGCCGCTGGTGAGGACGCATCCTGGCTGACTGCATTTCCAACCGCCCAGTTTTGTAGATGTAGGCCATGTTCGAATCTGTTGTTAGTGATGTAGTTGGCGCGTAGAGGTTCTTTACGACTAACTGTTTTTTGATGAAATCGAAATTTAGGAGCATTTTGAAGAATGGCTAGAAGAAAATCATGCCGTAGAACATAAATATGCGGTGAAACACTCAGAAGAAATAGCGAAACTCATTGGCAGGACTACGGAATCTACCTTGGGGAAATGTATTGGAGATGCTATCCAGAGGGGAATAACTACATTCTTCGTTTTGGTTTTAATGCTGGCATTATTTTTTATCAGAATAACTTTTGTAAAGTAATTGAAATATTGGGTAGTGGGTCAGTTTGAAACTATTTTCTTGTAAGGTCCACGCGGCCCCGGCTTTGGGCGGGCTTCGTTTACGAGTCGTACAATATCTTCAATATCCCCAAAACGCTCTGTAACTCCAGCCGCCATCGCAGGGGTAATCCCACCCAAACTTTTATGTTGGCGGCAAAAGTTATAGTACAAGAAGTGCAGTGAGACGCTATCTATATGGTTTTCGATTTTCTTTGAAAACGCGTTTGTCAGTCGGGTAAAGCGTCGCATCGACATGCGCATGGTCAGATTGTTGCGCTCGGCATAGCTGGTAGAGATATGGGCCGGGTCTGGATTGCCTTCAATTTGCAACATTCTAGCGCCTGTGCATTCGGCAGGACTATATCGTTTCTCAGGAGATGTTCCACCATCTGAGCCATACAGCTTTACGAGCATGGCATAGTCTATGTCAGCGCCAAAAGCATCTTCCACGGCTACTAAATATGGCTTGTGTCCATCGCTTGTAAGTTGTACGCAGTTGGCGAGCCTATCACGCAAGTCAATCATGAAATCAGTTGCAGTATCGCCAGAACGAACCCCTACCCTCCATGAGGGAACCAATTTTGTGTCGGCACAAATAGCTGTCCACGTCCACACATCGCCAGCAACTTCAGGTGCTGCTTGAGTATTTGGTAGGTTCTTCTGTTTTGCGTAGACGAAAGACCAAACCTCATCAACCTGTACGCGTTTACAAGGCAAATCACGAAGCACGCGATTTTGATATTCGCCACATGCCTTGCCAGCATCTACAAGAAGTTTGGCTACGGTGTTCTTGCTTGTGCCAGACGTGCGGGCCGTTGCCCTGATGCTCATTCCTTCTACAAGGCAACGAATGATGAGAGTTTGGGTTTTTAGAGGTAATGTGTTCATACCCCTAATATATGACCATTATGCTTAACAGTCATTTTTTTTCGTGTAATTGGCGCGATCAGCTTCTATCCTACTCCGTTGGATCAGTCTTCTGGTCGCTGTTCTTTTTGGTTGAGGTATTCAAGCTACCTTCAGGTTCATTCCCCTCATCACTATGTGAAAATCGGCGAACATAAACGTGTTTCGCCATTTTCGTGAGAATACTGGGAGCATCCATAGCCGACCTCTCGTCTGATCGCTTGATTTCCACAGTTTCCGGCATTGGTTAAATTCCTTTCTTATTTCGCAGATTGTTTCTTTTGTCTCGACCTTGGCGTTTCAGAAACAGTTTTTCTCATTTCCGTGCTAATTTTCCTCAAAATATCTTCCATTTTATCTTTAGCGCCACTTTGAGGAATTTTGCTGTTTTCCAAAACAGTTACTACTAGCTTATCATCTTGAAATTTTAGAACGCATATTTGCGTGTTACCCCCAACATTAGGGTCCATAATCTCCACGCCCTTTACAGTATAAGTAGTCAACTTAACAGCTTCGTCTACGGTCACTCTTCCTGGTTCAGGAATAAAACCGTGCAAAAACAATTCAGCGTAAGCTGCTCCGCTTCCGGTAGTTCCATACCCGTCTATGGATTCTGCAATGCCATCACCATGAATGTGATAGGCACGAAGTTCGCCATCAAAAGTAGACCCAGCGACGATCATAGACAAGCTATAATCAGCTAAAGGGGCGCCAAAAAATTTGTTTTTATCAAATACATATTCCTTTAGTAGTATTGATACTATTGTTTCACAAACATTATCCGAGAAATCCACAATATCAAGTTTCTTTTTTTTCTCCTTTGCTGCCACTGATATGCCCTCGCGTTTTACTCGATCAACAAACTTATCAATAAATGCAGTCATTCCGGCACCTATAAGCCCAACCGGATGGTGAAGATCTTCGTGTTCGATGACATACACTTTGTTTGTATGACGAGCTACTGGCACCCCACGAGTGAATGTAGCAAGGCTATCAGATCCTAGTACCATGCCGTCTTTGCAACGAACAACAACACCTACAGTCACTAGATTCCTCCTTACTGATTTCTATTAGATCGCCACCGTGCTTCCGCAGCAGATTTGGCAATCTGACGACGTCTTTCAGGTGAAAGCCTCTCAGCTCTAGCCTTGCCGCCTTTTAATCCGCCAGCCCGCGCAAATTCATTCACTGGCACACTGTTAATATCGGCTTCCCGCTCGCCAGTTGCAACATCCACAACAAACTTAGCCAACTGGTTGCCGTCGCGTGGTATTTTGGGCTTTTGGGACATAGCTAGTATAGTATGACACTAACCTTACGCGCTGAGCAATGCTTGAATTGACTTTTGTATTTCAAACTGATCTACTACCAAATATTGATAGATATTGAGGGTTTCCCTTGGTGGTAGTGTCTTAGTTTGAAGCAATACTTCGAGATGCACATTCATCTTGTCGCAAACGTCGGAAATGTATTTCAGGCTCATGGGGCCCCAAAAGACATGCTTGTATTCGGCCGCGTCCATTGAGCCACATAGAATGTCGGCAATGCGCCTAAGCTTGACCTCGTAGCTGGTGGCTTCTTGGTTGATGGTAGTTTCGCTGCCCTCGGATATTGGCTTCTAGATTGTTGTGAAGCCATGTTACTTTGTTTCCAGTTAATGATTATGCTGCTGGTGATTGGAACTCGACCCTGATCCGGCCTATTTTCTAATTGCCTAGGCCAGATCGTAGATAGATTGAAGCCTGTATAACACAGTATCATGAATGCATTATTGTAAAGAACCGAAATTGGCGTCTCAAGTTCCCCAGTGATGTAATACTGAGTTTTATCGAGCCCAAATAATCCGACCGCGCCTAAGAAAGAAATGGCTTCGGCAACCTATTTTTCTCCAAATGGATGGTTCCAGAGTAACTGTGCCGTTGAAATGACGTTTTGCACGCCATCGCGGGTGATCATTCTTTATTAGACTCAGTTCAATAGATGACCCACAACCGCAGGGGCAGACTAGAGCAGCGAACCATGGGTCTGAACTACAGCCGATCAAATAGACCCTATCAGCCTCAAGTATTTCTGGAAGAGTGTCTACGACTTCTGTTGCGAAGGCACCATGAGGACGAAGTAAACCGACAAACCAACACCAAGCGCGTACCGCCAAATTCACACTATTGCTCCGTCGAAGCTAAGTTCAGCCCATTCGAGCAACGGATTAATATCCCCCCGCCCAACATGCCGACAAAGTAACGAACATGGCTCACCGTCACTCTCGTACTCGTATATACCATGGCTCAAACTCAAGCGGTGTACAGCATATTCCTTATTCGAATCGATCCGATATGGGTGAAGCCGAGCAAGAAATTCATTGACAGCCAAGCTGGCAATCAAAGTATTCAATTGAATTACAGCTGGTCTTTCCTCCTGAACACCCCGTAAGTATCCATCATCCACCTGCGAACGATATGCTGCAGGATCGGTCCTTAGGAGACCTGCTGATCGAACTTGTTCTAAAGTGTAGACATGTCGACTTAAGAGACTTGAACCGCCGGGTTGCAAGTAATGAACCGTTCCACAAACTTGGTCTACCCCGCCAGAACCATCGGCCTCGAGCTTGACCCCGAGATCAAAGTACGGGAGGAGATAAAAGGTAGCAAGTTTATTGAGAAGATGCCGACCGTCGACAGAGTCCATACAACCAAAAACGACATCACAGTTTGCTACAGCCAATACAGTGTTTTGGTCGAAAAGACTTCTCGGGTGTGTTTCCACTACCGTCCCAAGCCCCATTTCCAAAACGGCGCGGGCTGCAACCTCTACCTTGAACCGTTGTTCTCTTGCATCAATCATTGTGGCATTGAGGATGCGGTTTAGGTTTTTCTCTTCTATACGATCAGGGTCGACAAGTACGAGCGTACCAACACAGTTTCGTGCGAGTTGCTCGATGACCGGGCTTCCCGTACCTGAGCAACCGATTACTGCAACTCGCAATTTGCGTAGCCGATCATAGGTATCTGCTCCGAACGTCTGTGCAACTCTTCGTCCAAATTCTGGAACCAAGCTACTCTGGCTCTCTGAATGCCAAAAGACAAGATCGTCCCCAACAACGTTGATGGATAAAAGCGGGCGGAATTTACCACTCTCGTCCACTTCTCGTCCGATCATGCGCCCATCGCCAAAAAGGATGGCGCTAGCATGGGGCCCGTTTTCGGTCCATGCGTAAATCGATGGAAAGAGTGCGGTGTCGGATTCATCATCTGTATCGGAAAAATATGAAAAACTGTGGTGACCGTGAATCTTTACGACCGCAAGCCCAAGGCGGCAAGCTTCATCTAGAAGTGGCGGTAGCAAGTCAGTAGGCCAGGTAACACGATCCGGTTGTCTCAGAGAGCAGACATCATAAGGGATAAGGACGATTTTGCGAACGAGCAGTCGATGCCGCTCTTGATCGACCCGTCGTCCGCAAAGTGCGATTGCTACGGCTTCACAACCATCATCTGGAAATAGGTGTCGCATCAATTCTGCGTGTTGGTTTGCTGTTAGGGTAAGTGTTACTTCTGTCACTGTGTTATGCCTTTCTTGGTTCACGGGAGAACCATTCCTCAATAAGACCAAAGTGAGTTGATAAGTTATCGATTCCAGGTCGCCAAGGGTTCGCCGGAGTCCGGTGACGACTCCAGCGCTGCCAGATTTTGCCATCGAACTGATCTTGCGAAAGTGCATTCAACGGCCGCCCATCTGCTAGGGCTATTGGCGGATATACATATACCATGTCGATTTGAGTATCAGGATAGCCGGGGTCGATACGGACGTTCACATCGACTTCGTTATGATTATAACCGAGAGGTAAAGGAAAACCGTACAACACCACTCGAAGCACGTTCTTCTCGGAAACGAGTTCGTAGCTCAATCCAGTATTACAAAGCCAGTCGAGGTCACCTTGCGGGAGCGTGAACTCCCGACGATCGTCAAATCCTTCTGTCTGGTCGAGTGGCAGGGTCACAAACCGTTCAACACCTGGATTTCGCAGATCCACCTTTTCATCAGCTCCAATGCGTTGAGGTGATCCTTCCTTGATCTTGAGATAAATCGCGAACCGTTCGACCGGTTCCTTATTCGCAATTTTGAGGAGCTCATCTCCGGTCAGGATTGGGTGGTCTACCGAATAAATATCTTTATCGATCTGGATTTTGTATTCATGTTTGTTATCCAATTTCTTGTTCTCCTTGTCTTGGACGGCTACTTAAGGTTCACCCTATTATGCTGACGAAAATCGAGTATGCGGACATTGCTTGTGAAGTTTAATTTTTAAAGAATTTCCAATAGCTGAACGGGAGTTACGCTCAGATCTGGTGTATGGGCTGAATTGAAGAAGGCGGCGCATTCCTGCTGAAATAGGGTTGTCAAAAGCCCGGTCATTCAGCACATAGGAGATGCGCCACCATGAGAGAAGATACGACGATTTCCTTTACGAATCCAGCCTTTCGGGACGAACTCAGCGAATTGGTGCGCGACGGCGCACGGCGAAACATCCGGCAGGCCGTGGATACGGAGTTGGGGGCCTTTCTGGAAGAGCACGCGGGCGAGCGCGACGCGCGTGGTCGGCGCGCGGTGGTCCGCAACGGCTACCTGCCGTCGCGGGAGGTGTTGACGGGGGTCGGCCCGGTCCGTGTCCAGGTTCCGCGGACGCGGGACAGGTCGGGCGCGGGCCGGTGCTTCCGCTCGGAGTTGTTGCCGCCGTATCTGAAGAAGACCCGGCGTGTTGAAGCGGTGATTCCGTGGCTGTACCTGAAGGGGGTATCGACGAACGACTTCGACGAGGCGCTGTTCGGCGAGTCGGTGAAGGGATTGTCCCCGACGACGATCGCGCGGCTCAAGGACGGCTGGGAACGCGAGTACGCGCAGTGGCGCGAGCGGGACTGGCATGGCGAAGAGTTCGTGTATCTATAGGCAGACGGTATCTACATGAACGTGCGCGGCGAGAAGCGGCGTTGTCTGTTGGTGGTAGTGGGCTGCGACACGCGTGGCCGCAAGCGCTTCCTGGCCCTGGAATAAGGCTTTCGTGAGTCCAGGGAGAGCTGGAAGGCGGTTCTGTTGAGCCTGCGGGACCGTGGCGTGAAGGCGGCGAAGCTGGCGGTAGGCGACGGGGGTCTGGGGCTCTGGTCGGCCCTGGCCGAGGTATATGTGCGCCAGACGAACTGGCGGAAGGGCAGCCGGTGGAAGTCCGGCGGGAGGGGTGCAGCGAGACTAGCTGCGGTACTAGCGGGTGAAAGTCCCGCCGGCGCAATTCTCAGTTTGGCGCCGTAGTCATATCCGGCAGACGTACGGGGCGACCCGGCGATCTGGAAGCCCGGAC